>DATJWB010000136.1:0-23020 GCA_035501495.1 Bryobacteraceae bacterium
GGCTGTCGCCGGGAGAGGGGCCGAGGGCCGCACCAGCTTGCCCGATTCCGATTCGTCGCGCAGTTCTTCCAGCGCCAGTTTCACATCCGCCATATGCTGGCTGCGCCGATTAACGTCCTTGCGCATGCAGCGCGCGATGAGCCGCTCCACCTCGGGCGGCGCGTTGGCGCCGGTCTGGCTGGGCGCCTGCGGCTCCTTTTCCACCACGGCGGCCAGAGTCGAGATGCGCGTCTCCCCGCGGAAGGCGCGCTGTCCCGTGATCATCTCGTACAACACCGTGCCGAAGGAAAAAATGTCGCTGCGCGAGTCGACGGGCTTGCCCTCGGCCTGCTCCGGCGACATGTAGGGAACGCTGCCGAGGATCGTTCCTTCCTCGGTGAGCGCGACGTCCACGGTGCGTGTCTCATCTTCGGCCGCGACCGCTCTTGCGACCTGTTTCGCCAGCCCGAAGTCCAGAACCTTCACGCGCCCGTGCCCGTCCACCAGGATGTTCGCCGGCTTCAGATCGCGATGCACGATGCCGGCGGCATGCGCGGCCGTCAGCGCGTCGGCCACTTGCACGGCGATGCGCAGCGCTTCGGTGAGCCGCATTCCCTTGTTCGGAATCAGATCGCCGAGCGGTTTGCCATCGACGAACTCCATCACCATGAAGGTGCGCCCATCCTGCTCGCCGGCCTCGTGGATGGTCACGATGTTCGGATGGTTCAGCGCCGACGCGGCCTTGGCCTCGTGGATGAAGCGCGCGCGGCGTTCGGCATCGGCGGCGCGGCTTTCGGGCAGCAGTTTGATGGCGACGACACGTTCCAGGCGCGAGTCGCGCGCCTTGTACACGACACCCATGCCACCCTCACCGATCTTCTGCAACAGATCGAAGTGGCCGAATCCGCCAGCATCCATGGTCGTACTATCCTATCGCCAACTTGGGGTAAAATCGCACCATCCCCATGCTCCTCTCGGCGGGCGACGAACTCGGCCCTTACGAAATCGTGGCGCAGATAGGCGCGGGCGGGATGGGCGAGGTGTACCGTGCGCGGGACGGTCGCGTGGGACGCGATGTCGCCATCAAGGTTTCGGCGGAGCGGTTCAGCGGCCGGTTCGAGATGGAGGCACGCGCCATCGCCGCGCTGAATCATCCGAACATCTGCCAGCTCTACGACGTTGGACCCAACTACCTGGTCATGGAGTTGATCGAGGGCGACGCGCTCAAGGGGCCGTTGCCGCTCGATACGGCGCTTCACTACGCCGGGCAAATTGCCGACGCGCTCGGTGCGGCACACGAGCGAGGCATCGTCCATCGGGACCTCAAGCCAGCCAATATCCGGGTGAAGGAGGATGGCACGGTCAAGGTGCTGGATTTCGGCCTCGCGAAATCAACCGAGGGCCAGGCCGCCGCTTCCGGCGTCGAAAACTCTCCCACGGTGACGATGTCGCTCACTCAGGCGGGCATGATCCTCGGGACCGCGGCGTACATGAGCCCGGAACAGGCTCGCGGCAAGGCGGTTGACCACCGCGCCGACATCTGGGCGTTCGGCGTGGTGGTGTATGAGATGGTTACCGGCGAGCGCGCGTTCCAAGGCGACAGCGCGGCTGAGCTGATGGGCGCCGTGATCCACAAGGAGCCGGATCTGGCGCTGGCGCCCGCGGCGGTCCGGAGGCTGATCGCGAAGTGCCTGCAGAAGGAACCGCGGCGGCGGCTGCAGGCGATTGGCGATTGGGATCTGCTGCTGGACGGCGCACGAGCCCCAGCCGCATCCGCTCTCTCGCGGTCGCGGTTCCCTGCGATGTTGTGGCCGGGGATCGCAGCCGCGATGACCCTGTTCGCTGCTGCCGCGGTCTGGGCCCCGTGGCGCGCCGCGCCTGAGCCGCGCACCGTCACCCGCCAAGCCATAAGCGTCCCGGCCGGCGCAGTTTTCCCGATCCTGTCGCGCGACGGAACCCGCCTGGCTTACTCAGACGGCGGCAGCGCGATCCCGATCCGATTGCGAATGATGGATCAACTGGAGGCGAACCCCATTCCGGGCAGCGAAGACGGTCTCGCGATGGGATTCTCTCCCGACGGCCAGTGGATCGTTTACATGTCCACTCCCGCCCCATTCAAGCTCAAGAAAATCCCGTTGACCGGTGGAACGTCCGTTACCATCTGCGATCTTCAAAGCGGTGGCGGCGCAACCTGGGCCCCTGACGACACCATTATCTTCGCGGATTCCCCGGGCATGATGAGAGTGCCGGCGGCGGGAGGCACACCCCAGCCACTGCTCGCAGCCGACAGCAAAAACGGCGAGCGCTTTAGCTTCCCGCAGTTGCTTCCGGACGGCAAGTCCGTTCTATTCACAATTGACACGGGCCTCTCGCCGGACTCGGCGCGCGTCGCCATTCTGGATCTGAAGACCCGCACTCATCGCGTGCTCATCAACTCGGCGAATGCGGCGCAGTATGCGCCGAGCGGGCACCTGGTCTATCAGCGCGGCTTTACGCTCATCGCCGCCCCCTTCGACCTCAAGCGGTTGGCGGTTACCGGTCCTGAGGTTCCCGTGGCTGAGGGTGTTGGAGGATATGCCCTCTCCGATTCTTCACTGATGGTTTTCATTCGACGGAGGACGTCCGTCGTCGGCGGCTTCAGCCCGTCGAAACTCGAGTGGATCGATCGGCAGGGGAAAAGCCAGCCGGTGACCGAAGCTCCGCTGCGTTGGGCAGCGACTGCGATCTCTCCCAACGGGAAGCTGGTGGCAGGCTCGATCTGGGACTACGATAGCCGGCCAGCCCGTTGCGACATCTGGCTCTACGACCTGGAGCGGCGCACGCTAACCCGCCTGACGTCCGAGGGACGTAGCTCATCGCCGGTGTGGACTCCCGACGGCCGGTGGGTGACGTACGCCTTTCAGGATCCGGCTCACGATCCGGATCCAACAAAAGGCGCCATTTACCGGGTGCCGGCGGACAAGAGCGGGCCGCCGGAGTTGCTGCTTGCGTCCGATAAGGGTGCTATTGCGCCCCGTTCGTGGACGCCGGATGGCCGGACGCTGGTTTATCAGCAGGCTGGCGCCGGTAAGGCTAGCATCTGGATCTTGCCCGCGCCGGGGAGCGGCTCGGAAACCAAGCCGCGGCTGTTCTCGCGATCGTCGTTTAATGAAACCAGGCCGGCCCTGTCGCCGGATGGGAAGTGGATCGCGTACTCTTCCGACGAATCCGGCAAGTACGAGGTAGTCGTCGAGCCCTTCCCGGGACCCGGCGCCAAGCTCCAGGTTTCCACTCATGGCGGCTGGATCGCGGGGTGGGCCCGCGACGGACGGGAGCTTTATTATGTCGATCCGGACACCACGCAGATGATGGCGGTGGAGACCCAGACGGGGCCTGCCTTTCACGCCGGGCAGCCCGAGGCGATGTTCAAGATGCCTGATCCATCGATCTCTGGGATGTATCGTGTGATTTTCGACGTCTCGCCGGATTCGAAGCATTTTCTGGTACTGCGACCGGAAAAAGAGGCGATCGCCGGCGCGACGCTCATCTTCACCACGAACTGGTTCGACGATCTGCGGAAGCGGGCGCCGGTGAGCCGGTGAGATCCTGCCAGCTCACTCCGGTAGCTTCATCAGCCACACCCCGCTGTGGTTCTCCCCCTTTATGAACACCAGGCCAGGGCCCGCAATCTCCCACCCCCCGCCGCCCGACTTCCACTCGGCCGCCGACCCTGGCGGGAACTTCACATCGAAGGGTTGGCCAAAACTCCGCGTCTTGGGGTCGAAGCGCACTCCCACGATCTTGGAGTCCCGGCGGAAGTAAAGGAAGTTGGTGGCCGGCGCGTAATGCCCATAGTCGCCGAGCGGCGGGACGGCGATCCACTCGGAAACCGGGACCGGCTCCTCTCTCCACGGGACCAGGTAATACTTAAGAGTGCTCGATCCCAGCGGCTTGACTCCGATCGCGACCCACTCTCCATTCCCCCCAAAGGCATCGGGCTTCACCGAGTCCGTCGGGTGCTCCAGCCAAGGCCTGTCCTTCCCCGATGCCACTTCCAGCAGCCGCACGGTCATTTTCCGCCCGGGACTGCCGGACTTGAAGCTGAGGTTACTTAAGTTAAGGACGAAGCGGCCGTCGGGGGAGAATGCCGCGGCGAATCCGCAGCGCTTGCAAAGTTCGCGTGCGGTGGCCGCGCCGGCGCCGGGAGCGCCCACTCGAATACTGCAGCCGTCACCGTCCTGCACGTTGAAGGCGACCTGGCGGCCGTCGCTCGAAACCGCGGGGGGGAGCTGATCACCCGGGCTCACGAGGGTCTGTTTGCCGGTTTCCAGGTTGAGCGCATAGTAGTCTTGCCTTGTGGCGACAGCGGTCCTAACGTAGACGCTGCCCGGCTCTCCGGACGCTGGGTACAGATACTTAGCGCGTCCATCTTGCGTCAGCCGGCGCGCCGTGCCGCTGGCCTGCCCGGTCTTCGGGTCGAGCGGCAGCAGGTAGAAGTTCCCGGAAAGCTTGGAGACTTCCACCGCTGTGGTGCCGATTGCGCTGACGGGCTCGGCCAAGGTCTGTTCGGTCCCGAACGTGAGTTGCCGCGGAGCGCCTGCCACGCGCCACGAGCCGGGGGTTAGATCGATCTCCCAAACGTTTACCTGTTCGCCTTTCTTGCCCGAGAACAGAACGCGGTTGCCCCTCACCGCCGTGGGGGTAGCCGATTCCAAGCCGGCCGCGCGCAACGCGGCTCCCGCTCCGGTGGCGATCGGATCGCCTCCGTCCACCGGCCATTCCGCGGACGTTTTGGCGCCGGGCGGAAAGATACTCGCCGCGATCAGCCACCGGCTATCGGACGTCCAGGCGAGAGGATCACTGAAAGCGGACGCACTCTTGTCATTGATTCGTTGCCAGTTCGTCAATTCGCGCGGTGTTCCGCCGTTGGCCGGGATCACAAATAGCGGCGGAAAAGACGTAAGCGGATCGGGAACCGAAATATATAGGACCGAGCGGCCATCCGGAGATAAATTGAGGGAATACAAGTTTTCCCCACTCGCCAAGACCTGCGGCTCCCCGCCGAGAGTCGGAATCGTCTGGATGCGTCACGTACAGGATCCGCCTGCCATCTGGAAAGAACCCGCCGCTTTCAACCGGATCGGCGGAGTGGGTCAACTGGATGGGATTGCCGCTGCCGGGACCACTCAAAACCGTGTCACACCTGTGCAGGTGAACGGCATCGGCGGGGTCACGGCGGTCGCCGCGGCGTGCGCTGCTGATTTCGATTGATACGCGTTTAGTCTGGCGCTCAAAAGCGATGGAACGGTTTGGGAGTGGGGAGGCACTTGGGACGCCGACAGGAGATGGACAAAACAGTTGACACCCATGCAGGTGAGCGGGCTCTCCGGGGTCACGGCGATATCAGCAGGTGTGTCCGGCAGTCTGGCACTGAAGAACGACGGAACGGTCTGGACGTGGGCCGCTTACACCATACCTCCGATCGGAGCCATGCCGGTCCAGGTGAGCGGGCTCTCCGGGGTCACGTCGATCTCAGCAGGCGGCTCTCACTATCTGGCGTTGAAAGGCGATGGGACGGTTTGGGCCTGGGGGCACAACGAATCCGGCCAATTGGGCGACGGCACTACCACGGACCGGCAGGCCTCGGTACAGGTATGTGGGCTCAACGACGTCATCGCCATCGTGGCGGGGTACTCGCACAGCTTGGCACTGAAGAGAGATGGGACGGTCCGGGCGTGGGGCAGTGACTTATCTGGCCAGTTGGGTGATGGAAGAACGCTGTACCGATTGACGCCGGCACCGGTGATTCCCCCCGGCTCGACCGATCTTACATTGAGATAGGCAACAGCGGCTTCTCTCGAAAGGTCACGTTCGCATTACGACACATCAGCGATGTCGTCGGTGGACCTCTCCGATTATGGTTCCAGTTTTGACATCGAGGGCGGCAAATAGCGATGTAGTTCCGTGACGTTTGTAGTCGTTGGTGCGACGTTCCGCCTGGCCCGGGCGCATCGGGAGCATCGGCTGGGTCCGATCCAGCGCTTGAATTTGAGACTTCTCGTCCACGCACAGAACCATCGCCCGATCCGGCGGATTCAGGTAGAGCCCCACAATATCGCGGACCTTGTCGATGAACAACGGGTCCTTCGAAAGCTTGAAGGTTTCGCTACTTTATCGCTAATTACTTCGGAAAGGCTCGCGGTCACTGTTGTTTGGCCTCGAGTTCCGCCCACCGCCCGTAGAGCTGCTCCACGTCTCGCTCCGCCTCCTGAAGCCTCTGATAGCAGGCTTGCAGCCGCAGCCCGTCCGAAACGACGTCCGCCGACTGCATCTCCGCGCGGATCGCCTGGGCCGCCTCCTCGGCCTCGAGGATCCGCCCTTCCATCTGCTCCCACTCGCGAGCCTCCAGGTACGAGAGCTTCTTCTTGAGTGGGGCCGATCGGGGAGGCGGCGGCGCCGCGGTCTTCTGCACCGGCGCCACCCGGGCGGATTGCGCCGCCTCCCATTGCCAGTAGTCCGCATACACCTGCGCGCCTCCCTGCCCGTCCAGCCCGAGGACCGCGGTCGAGACGCGATCCAGCAGATAACGGTCGTGAGTTACCAGGACCAGCGCGCCGCTGAACTCCAGGATGCTCTCCTCCAGCACTTCGAGGGTAGGGATGTCGAGATCGTTGGTCGGCTCGTCGAGCAGCAGCAGGTCGGCGGGTTGCAGCATGAGGCGCGCCATCAGCACGCGCGCCTGCTCCCCTCCGGAAAGGCTGGAGATCGGCCGGTCGAGCTGGCCCGAGCCGAACAGGAACCGCTTGG
The DNA here is from genome assembly GCA_035501495.1 of Bryobacteraceae bacterium. Classification (GTDB taxonomy): domain Bacteria; phylum Acidobacteriota; class Terriglobia; order Bryobacterales; family Bryobacteraceae; genus JAIQFL01. Next base: position 6,766 of record DATJWB010000136.1, read on the forward strand.
CCCAACCCGCGACGTGGATCGGCCGCCCGCGGAAAATCACGAAATCGCCGTGCGCGCCCAGTCCTTCGGCGAGCGTCTGGCTGGGGTCGAGGTGCTCGCGCGCCTGGTCGAAGTAGACCACCCGCAGGCCCGCCGCCAGCTCGACGCGCCCGGCATCCGGCTGGATTTCGCCGGCGAGGATGCGGAGCAGCGTAGTCTTACCGGTGCCGTTCAGTCCCACCAGGCCGAGCCGCGTCCCCGGCGACAAGGTGAAGCCGAGATCGCGGAACAGTGTGCGTCCGCCCACTTCCTTCGAGATCCCTTCGGCGGAAAGCAGGCGCTTGGTGCGGCGGTCAGTGGCCGTGAAATCGATTTGCGCCACGCCTTTCACGCTGCGCGACTCCATATCCGCGAGTTCGCGGATCAGCCGGCCGGCCTCGTCGCTGCGAGCACGCGATTTGCCCGTGCGCGCTTTAGGACCGCGCCGCAGCCACTCCACCTCGCGGCGGACCTTGTTGGCCAGCGCTTCCTGGCGGCTGGTTTGCGCCAGCAGGTACTGCTCCTTCCGCTCCAGGAATTCGGTGTAGTTGCCTTCGACGCGGAAGATGCCTTCGGGAAACGCGCGGTCGATCTCGGCCGTATCGTTCACCACGTTCTCGAGAAAATAACGGTCGTGGCTCACCACTACACTGGCGAATGGCGAGTTCGCGAGCAGTTTCTCGAGCCAGAGGATGCCTTCGAGATCGAGGTGATTGGTGGGCTCGTCGAGAAACAGAAGATCGGGCTGGAAGGCGAGTTCTCGGGCGATGGCGAGGCGCCGCTTCCACCCGCCGGAGAGCGACTCGGTGAGCACCGACCCGTCGCTGAAGCCGGCGCGCCCCAAAGTGAGGTTGATGCGCGCGGCTCGTTCCAGGTCGTCGAGGTGTTCCGCCTCGATGGCGCCGCCGATGACTTCAGCGGCCTGCTGGCCGGGGGCGAAATCCACTTCCTGCGGCACGTACCCAATGCGGACGTTGCGCCGCATCGAGATGCCGCCCGAGTCGGGCTCCAGGCGGCCGGAGAGAATCTTGAGCAGCGTGGATTTTCCGGAACCGTTGGCGCCGATCAGCCCGAGCCGCTCCCCTTCCGAAATGCCCAGCGAGATGTTCTCGAAGAGAACGCGCGAGCCGAAACTCTTGGACAGGTTGGTACAGCTTTCGAGTAGCGCCGCGGCCTGCTGGGGCATGATCTTAGATTGCCTGGGAAACCGTGAGACTGGCAACTGGGCTTGATCTAAGGCCGCTACAGATCCTCGGGACGTAGACCTGTCTTCGAGGCCAGGATCTTCATCGCGGCCGGGCCAGGCGTGACACGGTGCTGATAGGCAAACAGGAAGTCGGGCCAGCCCTGTTCTGCGAGTACCCGGTGAGATGTGCGCTCTGACACTTGATCGCCCAGCCGATCCGTAGCAGGGCGGCGAGCACCTTTGGCGCCTTTGCGGACTGCCACTTTTGAGAGGCGCTCACGCTGCAGCCAAGGACACACTCATGGGCCCCGGCACCGCCTCTCCGTGCTCCAGCCGATCGGCGATCAAGCCTGCGATCAAGCGTAAGGCGAGGGACTGCACAGCAGCGGCAGCCTGATTCTTAGTTCGGCCGTATGCGGTCACGCCTGGCAGGGCGGAGATATCAGCCAGCCACCGGCCATCGTCCTCCCGGTAATACGCAATGGCGAGCGAAAACGACTCCGAAGTCTGACGCTTCAGCATAGTCTGATCATGCCGCGAATCATGCCGCGACTCTGGCCGGCAACTCCTTCAGGATCTCGGAAACGAACGACTTGGCATCGCCGAACAACATCAGCGTCCGATCCATGTAGTACAGCTCGTTGTCGATGCCGGCGAAGCCTGGACTCATGGAGCGTTTGATCACCATCACGGTGCGCGCCTTATCGACATCCAGAATGGGCATCCCGTAAATCGGGCTGGACTTGTTGTAGCGCGCCGCCGGGTTGGTGACATCGTTCGCGCCAATCACCAGAGCGACGTCGCACTGGGGGAACTCGGAGTTGATGTCGTCCATTTCCCACAGGCGGTCGTATGGAATGTCGGCCTCCGCCAGAAGCACGTTCATGTGACCAGGCATACGGCCGGCTACCGGGTGGATCGCGAACTTCACATCCACACCGCGGCGCGTCAGGGCATCGAACAGCTCGCGGATTTTGTGCTGCGCCTGCGCCACCGCGAGCCCATATCCCGGGATGATGATCACGCTGCCGGCGGCCTCGAGAATGGACGCGGCCTCCTCCGGACTCGCGCTGCGCACGGTACGCTGCTCGGCCTTCACAGGCCCGGTCTGGATCTGCCCGAAGGCGCCGAACAGCACGTTGGTGAACGAGCGGTTCATCGCCTTGCACATGATGATCGAGAGGATCAGGCCCGAAGACCCGTCCAGGGCGCCTGCGATCACGAGCAACTGGCTGTTGAGCGCAAAACCCATCGCGCACGCCGAAAGCCCGGCATAGGAATTCAGCAGAGCGATCACGGTCGGCATGTCCGCGCCGCCAATCGGAATGATCAGGAGTACGCCGAACAACAGTGCCAGGCCGGCGAAGAATGGATACAGGTATGTGTCGGTCGGGACCAGAATCAGGCGCACTCCGAGCCCTGCCGCAACCGCGAACAGCAGTCCGTTGATGAAGTTCTGGTTGCGGTACGTGATCGGACGGCTGGGCAGCACCTCCTGCAGTTTGCCCATGGCCATCAGGCTGCCCGTGAAAGTCAGAAACCCGAGCAGGGTCTCGACGATCAGGGCGACCATCACGAAGCCGTGCAGTTCGCTGGCGGCGTTCGGCTGCCTCTGATAGAATTCCGCCGTTCCCACCAGCGCGGCCGCCAGCGCGCCGCAGGCGTGCGACATCGCGGTCCGCTGCGGGACTGCGGTCATCGGCATGATGTACGCGATGGGCACTCCCGCCGCCGTCCCGATCAGGAACGCCGCCAGAATCCACTCCCAGTTATGATGATGACCGACCAGCGTTCCGCCGATCGCCAGCAGCATTCCCAGTTCGCCGGCGAAAACCCCGCGCCGCGACGTGGCCGGCGTGTTCATCCACTTCAGCGACAGAATGAACAGCGCGCCCGAGAAAATATAGATGTAGTTGACGAGCGAGACGGTCATTTCTTTCCCTGCCCGGGCGCCCGTTTGAACATCTTGAGCATTCGGTCGGTAATCAGAAACCCGCTCACGATGTTGGTGACCGCGGCCGTGATGGCGATGAACCCGAGCACCTTACTCAGGGCGGTGGCTCCATCGGCGCTGATAATCACGATCGCTCCCACTACCGAGATCGCGGAAATCGCGTTGGTCAGCGACATCAGCGGCGTGTGCAAAAGCGGTGAGACCTTGCGGATGACCTCCAGCCCCACAAAGGTCGCCAGCATGAAAACATAGAGTCCGATTTCTAAACTCGTGGGCATCCGCGCTCCCTTTTCTCAAACCGTCTGCAACGTGGGCAATCCCATCAACTCCCGCACCCGTGGATGCACCACTTCGCCGCCTTCCGTCACCAGCGTTTCGCGGACAATCTCGTCTTCGCGGTTCAACGTAATCCGCCCGTTCTGAATCAGGTGCTTCACGAACGTCGCGATGTTCTTCGCGTACATCTGGCTGGCGTGATACGGTATGGTCGAAGGCAGATTGACTGGTCCCAGGATGCGGACGCCGTCCACCTCCACGACACTCCCCGGCTCCGTCAGCTCGCAATTGCCGCCGCGTTCCGCCGCGATATCCACGATCAGCGATCCTTCCGCCATGCGGCTCACCATTTCGCGGGTAATCAGGATGGGCGCTTTCTTCCCCGGGACTGCCGCGGTGGTGATGACCACATGCTGCTCCGCCAGTACGGCTGCCAGCAGCTCGCGCTGGCGGCGGTAGAAGTCTTCGCCCATCGCCTTGGCATATCCGCCCTTGTCCTCAGCCGCTGCGTTTTCGATATCAAGCACCACGAAGCGCGCCCCCAGGCTCTCGATTTGTTCCTTTACCGCCGGACGGATATCGTAGCCGCTGACCAGCGCGCCCAGCCGTCGTGCCGTCGCAATCGCCTGAAGCCCCGCAACCCCCGCGCCGATCACCAGGACGCGCGCCGGCGCCACGGTCCCCGCCGCGGTCATGAGCATCGGGAACATGCGCGGCAGCGAGTCGGCGGCCAACACCACCGCCTTATATCCGCTGATGGTCGCCATGGAAGACAGCGCGTCCATGCTCTGGGCGCGCGTGATTCTCGGCATCAACTCCATCGCCAGGAAGTTGACGCCCCGCTCGGCCAGCGCCGCCGCGGCGTCAATCGCAGTCAACGGCTCACCGAAGCCGATGACCGTCTGCCCGCGCCGGAACTGAGCCACATCCTGACGGCCGGTTTCCGGGTTGGCTCCCGGACTGCGGACTTGCAGAATGACCTCGGCCGCGCCCATCACATCCTGTCGGCTGGCAACCCGTACGCCCTTCTCCACGTATTCCGCGTCGGGATAGCCGGCATTCCTGCCCGCGCCCGACTCCATGAGGAATTCGACTCCCGATTTGGCGAGCACCGGGACTGCGCCCGGCACCATCGCCACGCGCCGCTCGCCCGGCGCCGATTCCGAGACAATACCTACTGGGATTCCCACGTTTTGTAACCAGAAGTGGCGCAGGCACTCCTGCCTGTACCCACGGGCCCCGCCGGCCCACTGAAACCCATGAACACCCTTGCACCGGCGATCTGGCGCAGGCACTCCTGCCTGCCGCGTCCCGGCTCATCGGGACGCTTTTTGGTCGTGCACAGTGGCGCAGGGGCTTTCGAGGCTGCCGCGCCCCGATTCGTCGGGGCGCTTTTGGCCCGCCAGGCTGGCCCGGTGCTGATGGTCGCCGAACACCTGCGCCGCGTCGTCATCTAAATCAACTCCGCTGTGCTGAAAAAGAACCGAAGCTCGACCTCGGCCGTTTCCGGCGCGTCCGAGCCGTGAATGCAGTTGCGCTCGATATTCGTCGCGAACCGCTTGCGTATCGTGCCTTCCGCCGCGTTGGCCGGATTCGTCGCACCCATGACGTCCCGCAGTCCCTTGATTGCATCCTCGCGTTCCAGGGCCATCACGATGATCGGCCCTTCGGTCATGAACTTCACCAGCCCCGCGAAGAACGGCCTCTGGCTGTGCACCGCGTAGAACCCGCGGGCCTGTGTCTCCGAGAGGCGAGTCATGCGCAGCCCCAGGATCTTGAAGCCGGCCTGCTGGATCATGCTCAGGATTTCGCCGGACTGCCCAGCCGCTACTGCATCCGGCTTGATGATCGAAAACGTGCGTTCGACACTCATAATCGGCTTTGAACTTTCTCTCCTATTTCAGCGGGCGATGAACAGACGGTGATTCCCGCGTCCTGCATGGCCTTGATCTTGTCGGAAGCCTTTCCCGACCCGCCCGCGATGATCGCGCCCGCGTGGCCCATGCGCCGCCCGGGCGGCGCGGTCTGACCAGCCACGAAACCGATCACGGGCTTCTTCACTTCCGCCTTCACGAATCGCGCGGCTGTCTCTTCCGCATTACCGCCGATCTCGCCGATCATCACGATGGCCTCTGTATCCCCATCCTCGTTGAACAGCTTCAGCGCGTCGAGGAAGTTGGTCCCAATGATGGGATCGCCTCCGATGCCGATGCACGTCGATTGACCGATCCCCAGCCTGGTCAACTGGCCGACCGCCTCATACGTGAGGGTCCCCGAGCGCGAAACTACCCCAACGTTCCCCTGCTTGTGGATGTGGCCCGGCATGATGCCGATCTTGCACTTGCCCGGCGAAATAATGCCCGGACAGTTGGGGCCGATCAGGCGGGTCGGCTTCTCCTGCAGGAACTGCCAGGCCTTCACCATGTCGAGCGTCGGAATGCCCTCGGTGATGCATACCACCAGCGCCAGACCGGCGTCGGCTGCTTCCATGATGGCATCGGCCGCAAACGGCGGCGGAACGAAAATCACGCTGGCATTGGCGCCGGTTTCTTTGGCCGCCTCGGCTACCGTATCGAACACCGGAAGATCGAGGTGTTTCGTGCCGCCCTTGCCCGGAACCACGCCGCCCACCACGTTGGTTCCGTACGCGATGGCCTGCTGCGCGTGGAAGGTTCCTTCTCTGCCCGTGAATCCTTGAACAATCAGTCGGGTATTTTGATCTACGAGTACGCTCATCTTTGCCTCAAAGGCGGGCCGGCCGCCTGCCCGGTTACGCAGCCAGTTTGACCACCTTTTCAGCCGCGTCGCGCATGTCGGCTCCGACCGTGAAGTTCAGGCCCGATTCCATCAGAATCTGCCGCCCCAACTCCACGTTGGTGCCCTCCATGCGCACCACAATGGGTACCTGAATGTTGAGATCGCGGGCCGCGCCAACCACGCCGTTGGCCAGCGTGTCGCAGCGCAGAATGCCGCCGAAAATATTGATCAGGACCGCCTTCACATTCTTGTCCGAGAGCAGGATACGGAACGCGTTTTTGACCTGCTCGGCGCTCGCGCCGCCGCCCACATCGAGGAAGTTCGCGGGGCTGCCGCCGGCATACTTGATAATGTCCATCGTAGACATCGCCAGGCCCGCGCCGTTCACCATGCAGCCCACCGTGCCATCCAGCTTGATGTAGTTCAAACCGAACTTGGATGCCTCGACCTCGAGGGGATCTTCTTCATTGAGGTCGCGCAGTTCCATCAATTCCTTGTGCCGGTAGAGCGCGTTGTCGTCGAAATTGATCTTGGCGTCGAGCGCGTATACCTTCCCGTCGCGCGTGAGGATGAAGGGATTGATCTCGGCGAGCGACATGTCCTTGGCCGCGTAGCCCTTGGCCAAAGCCGACATGGCCGCGGCCGCGCCATTCACGCTTGCCGGCGGAATCCCGATCCCGAAAGCCAGCTTGCGAGCCTGATAGGCGGCCAACCCCATTCCCGGTTCGAGCGTCTCCTTGAGGATCAACTCGGGCGTCGTGGCGGCGACCTCTTCGATCTCCATCCCGCCGGCCGCCGACGCCATGAACACCGGCTTTCCCTGTACCCGGTCGAGCACGATTCCCAAATACAACTCGCGCTCGATGGGCAGCGTCTCCTCAATCAGCAGCCGCTGCACGATCCGGCCCTCCGGCCCTGTCTGGTGAGTCACCAGTTTCATCCCCAACATCTTGCGGGCCATTTCCGTGGCTTCGGCGGCATCTTTCGCGATCTTCACGCCGCCGCCCTTGCCGCGTCCCCCGGCGTGGATCTGCGCTTTCACCACTACGCTGCCGCCGATCCGCCCGGCCGCGGCCTCGGCTTCCTCGGCGGTGAAGGCGACTTCACCGCGCGGCACCGGGACGTGGTACTCGCCCAGTATGGCTTTTGCCTGATACTCGTGTATTTTCATGGAATTCCGCTTGTGCTAGTATGGCGAGACAGCTCAAAATCTCAATATATCATGTCCTTTTTGCCCTACCTGGCGCGGGTCGTTGAGAGGGAAGATTTAACTTCGGCGGACGCCCGGTCCGCCATGCTCACCATCCTCCAGGGCGGGGCGACGGCGCCCCAGATCGCCGCCTTCCTGACGGCGCTGCGAATGAAGGGTGAAACCACCGACGAACTGGTGGGCTTTGCGCGCGCCATGCGCGAGATGGCCACCCCGGTGGAACACGGGCTCAAGAGCGAGACGGTGCTCGATACGTGCGGTACCGGCGGCGGAGGGCCGCCCACCTTTAACATTTCGACCCTGGTGGCGTTCGTAGTGGCCGGCGCCGGCGTGCGCGTCGCGAAGCACGGCAACCGGTCGAATTCGACGCCCTGCGGGAGTGCCGACCTGCTGGAGCTTTGGGGCATCGACATCGGGTTCGAGGCTTCTCACGTGGCGCGGGCCATTCGCGAAGTCGGCATCGGCTTCCTGTTCGCGCCTGCGGTTCATACGGCCATGCGGCATGCCGCTCCGGTGCGCCGCGACCTCAAGATGAGGACGGTTTTCAACCTGCTGGGCCCGTTGACCAACCCCGCGGGCGCGACCTCGCAACTGGTCGGTGCCCCCTCCCCAAAGGCTGCGCACCTGATGGCCGGCGCGCTCGCCACCTTGGGCCTCCACCGTGGCTTCGTGGTCCACGGCTCCGACGGGCTGGACGAAATCACCACCACGGGACCGACCCTGGCGTATGAAATCCGCGACGGCAAGGTGGAGGAGCGCGAGTTGGAGCCCTCCGATTTCGGCGTTCGAGTCGCCAAGCCTGCGGATCTGGAGGGCGGTGATAAGCCCCGCAATCTGGAAATCGCCAACGCCGTTCTGGCCGGCGGCCGCGGCCCGGCCCGCGATATCGTCCTGGCCAACTCTGCGGCTGCCCTGCTGGCGGCCGGCAAGGTAGACACATTCCTGGAGGGCGTTGCGGTTGCCGTGGTTTCGATCGATAGCGGCGCGGCACGGGCGAAGGTAGAGGCTCTCGCCAGGTTCACGAACGAGCAAATATAGGGAACGGTCCTGGGGTGTGTCTGTGGCAGGCCGGCGTGGTTCCGACATCGACTGGCATCGACTGCGGGATGCCTATGGCAACGCCGGGGAGTCGGGCGAGATCCTGGCGCAGATCTCCGCGGGCGGGGACGCCTGGGAGGAATTGTTCAGTCGAGTCCTGCACCAGGGGACCCTGTACCAAGCCAGCGCGCCAGTAGCCAAGGACACACTCACCGAGAAGATCCCGGCCTACTCTCTGCTCGTCACTCGATCGGCGGAGCGGCGCGTCGCCCTCAGGTTCATCGCGGCGTCGGAAGCATTCTGGCGCATCCAGACGAATCTTCTGGGATTGTTCGGCCTGCCACCGGTGCGCGAGCGTTTGAAAACATTGGCGACGTGGCGCAGGGGTTTTCGAGACTGCCGCGCCCGATGAGTCGGGGCGCTCGAGACAAGAGTGTCCGCGCCACGTCTGGCCATCTCGCCCCGGCGGCCGCCAACGTATTCCGCTTTTGGCACGCCAACTGATGCAGCGGCAATCGGCCGTCAACCCGCCTATTTCTCCTTCAACAACTGCTGAATCGCCGCGTCCAGCGCGCGCTCCATTTCCGCGATGCGATTCCGCGAATCCCCGATCGCCGCCTGTGCCGCCTGGAGTTGCACGGCCAGTTCCCCTTCGCGCGCCAGGCGCGCCGTCTCGATAGCCGCGGCCTCTTCGAGATCGTACTTCATCTGCGTGAGCACATCCTGGACCTCGTTGCGCTGTTGTGGATTCGTCGTGTCGTTGAGTCTCTGCTCCAGAGCCTTCACCTGCTCCGCAACTTTGTTTTTCCGGACGTTGGTGGTCGCGCCGCTGGAGTGCACCTCGTTGTATTGCTGACTCAGCCGGGCCGCGGCCGCGTCCTGAATCTGCAATTCGCTGATCGCCAGTTGCATGCGCGTCCCCAGAAGCGTCGATCGCTCGATCGCCACACGCAATTGCTGCATCTCCTTGACCAACGCCTCGGTAACCCGGGAATCCGGCTGGGCCGATTGCCCCGCCAGCGCGAGCGGAACCATCAGGAACGCGATGTAACGCATGGGATCTCCTTCCCAGGAATTGACGTGGTAGCCGGTTATTGGTGCCTCACGACCTTCCCGGGCAGCGCGTTTGTCGCCTTTCCTTCGTCTACCACCGCCACTCCGTTCACCAGCACGAAGCGCATGCCTTCGGAAAGCTGGTTGGGATTCTCGAATGTGGCCCGGTCGCGAATCGTGTCGGGGTCGAACACTACAACGTCCGCCCACATCCCGGCTTTCAGCACTCCGCGGTCGATAAATCGCATCCTTCCGGCGGGCAGCGAGCTGAACTTGCGGATCGCATCCTCCAGGGTGATCTTCTTCTCCTCCCGCACATACTGGCGCAGAATGTGCGGAAACGCGCCGTAAGCTCGAGGGTGCGGGTGCTCCTTGCCGAGCAGCCCATCGGGAGCCGCTCCCTGCGAATCGTTGCAGACGGAGACCCACGGCTGCTGGAGCGCCAGCGCTACGTCCGGCTCCGACATGATGAACAGCGCCACTTCCGTGAACGCTTCGTCCTCGATGAGGATGTCGAACACCGTGTCGATCGGGTCCTTGTTCCAAAGCCTGGCAATTTCCGCGATGGTCTTGCCCTGAATCGGCATCAGCTTCGGATTCTGCACCGCGCCCACGATGATCGACTCCGGCCCCGCCACCTGCTGCCACTCGTTGTTCCACTCGTTCGATGGCGTCTCCATCTCCTTGCGGATGCGCGCCCGCTGCGCCGGGTCTTTCAGGCGCTCGATCAGTTTCTGATCCCCGCCATCGTGCGCCCATGGCGGGATGATCGCCGAAAACGTATTGAAGCCCGCGGTGTACGCATACGTATCTGCCGCGACATCCACGCCCGATTTGCGCGCCGCATCGATGCGCGCGACGATCTCGGGCATGCGGCCCCAGTTCGCTTTGCCGGCGGCCTTCAGATGCCAGATCTCGACCGGAATCTTCGCCTCCCGCCCGATGCGGAACGCTTCGTCCAGCGCGGCCCCGATCGAGTTCCCCTCGTCGCGGATGTGCGATGCGTAGATGCCGCCGGCCTTCGCCGCTTCTCCCGCCAGCGCGATCAGTTCCTCGGTGGTGGCATACGGCGCCGGCGCATATTGCAGGGAACTCGAAAGGCCCACCGCGCCGTCGCTCATCGCCTCGCGCACCAGCGACTTCATCCGCTCCAGTTCCGCGGCGTTCGGCCCGCGGTTGTCGTCGCCCAATACCACGCGGCGGACCTGCGTCGCGCCTACATAACTCGCCAGGTTGATCCCCATCCCCTGCTTCTGCAAACGCGCGAAGTATTCCCCGAACGTACGCCAGTTGGGTTGGATGCCGTAGTGCTCGTACGTGACATGGTCGGCCTTCAAGACCGCCTCATTCAGCGGGGCGATCGAGCCGCCTTCACCCGTGACCTCGGTGGTGATGCCCTGGAAGATCTTCGAGGGCAGGTGCGGATTCACCAGGATCGTCAGCTCCGACTGCCCCAGCATGTCGATGAATCCCGGCGCCACCACCATCCCGCGGGCGTCGATGGTCCGCCGCGCCGGAGCCCCCGCCAGGTTGCCGATGGCGGCTATCTTTCCGTCACGAATCGCCAGGTCCGCCGCGTACCACGGCGACCCCGTGCCGTCTACGATGTGCCCGTTGCGGATCACCAGGTCGTACGGGCTCGCGGCTGCCGCGAAGAGCAGCAAGGGGACGAGTATTGGCATAGGTGCAGTATACGCGGAATATAATGTTATCCATGAGAGCGGAGTGGCTGTCCTGGGGAATACTTGTGTCTGCTGGCGCACTGTTCGGCCAGGGAGCGCCCGCCGTCAAAGTCGATTTCGCACGCGATATCGAGCCGCTCTTCGCCAAACGCTGCCAACTATGTCACGGCCCTCAACAGCAGATGAGCGGCCTGCGGCTCGACCAGAAAGAAGCCGCGCTCAAAGGCGGCGTTTCCGGCAAAGACATCCTGCCCGGCAATAGCGCGGGCAGCCGTCTCATCCGCCTGGTCTCCGGACAGGAAGCCAAGGTGATGCCGCCCGTAGGCGCCCGCCTCACTCCCGCCGAGATCGAACTGCTCCGCAACTGGATCGATCAAGGCGCGGTGTGGCCCGCTCAATTGACCGCCAACAAGGCATCCACTCACTGGGCCTTCCAGAAGATCGCCAACCCCAAACCGCCTGCCGTTCGCAATACCGCTTGGACGCGCAATCCGATCGACAACTTCATCCTGGCGAAGCTGGAATCGAAATCCATCAGGCCCTCACCTGAGGCGTCGAAGACCACCCTGATCCGGCGTGTGAGCCTCGACCTCACGGGTTTGCCACCAACACCCGCTGAGGTGGAGGCGTTCCTCAATGACCAGCGTCCCGATGCCTACGAGCGGCTCGTGGACCGCCTGCTCGAATCGCCCCAATACGGCGAGAAGTGGGCGCGCTATTGGCTGGACCTGGCGCGCTACGCCGATAGCGACGGCTACGAGAAAGACCGCTCGCGGCCATGGGCCTGGCGATATCGCCAATGGGTCATCGAGGCGCTCAATCGCGACCTGCCGTTCGACCAGTTCACCATCCAGCAGCTTGCCGGCGACCTCCTGCCCGATCGCAACCTCGATACCCTGGTGGCCACCGGCTTCAATCGCAATACCCTGACCAACCGTGAGGGCGGCACCGATCCCGAGCAGTTTCGCGACGAACAGGTGCTCGACCGCGCCGCCACCCTGGGCACCGTCTGGCTGGGGCTGACCGTCGGTTGCGCGCAATGCCACAACCACAAGTACGACCCCATCAGCCAGAAGGAGTTCTACCAGCTCACCGCGTTCTTCAACACCCAGGAGGAAGTGAACATCCCGGCGCCCTTGCCCGGGGAAATTGGACCGTACCTGGCGGCGCGGCCCGAGTACGACAGGCAACGGAAGGAACTCCTGGAGGAATACAAGATCCCGCAGGTGGAAGCGGACTGGGAAGACAAGCTCCGCTACGCTCAGCAGCACCCCACCGAGCATGATGACTGGATCTTCGCCTACGGCGAGTTCACGCACAACGTGGACAACGCCAGGAAGGTGCTGTACAAAGATCCCGCCGCGCGCAGCGAGGTCCAGGAGAACCAGATGATCGATTACTTCATCAGCTCCTGTGGCAGCCTTTACCCCAAGCAGTATTGCACCGATCTCAAGCTGGGTGAACTCCGCACCAGGCTCAATGCGCTGAATGCCAGGCTGCCGCCTTACAGTTACGCGCCCGTGCTGCTGGAGAACGACACGCCGCCCAAAACGTACATCCACGTGAAGGGCGACTGGCGCGAGCATGGCGATGAAGTCCATCCCGGTACGCTCGCGGTTCTGCCTCCGCTGCCCGCGGGCCAGACGCCTACCCGCCTCGTGCTGGCGCGATGGCTGGTATCGCCGGAGAATCCGCTCACCGCGCGTGTGGCCGTCAATCGCATCTGGCAGGAGCTGTTCGGGCGCGGCATCGTCAATACCTCCGAGGATTTCGGCACGCAAGGCGACCGTCCCACCCATCCCGAGTTGCTGGATTGGCTCGCCGGCGAATTCCGGGGCACCGGCGGGACGCGCAATGCCTCCTCCGCCCCTTGGAGCATGAAGCACATGGTGCGGTTGATGGTCACCTCCGCGACTTACCGCCAGTCATCGAATGCTCGACCCGAACTCACCGCCGACGATCCGGATAACACACTGCTGGCACGGCAGTCGCGGCCGCGCCTCCCCGCTGAACTGATTCGCGACGAGACGCTCTACGCAGCGGGGCTGCTCGATTTGCGGATCGGCGGCAGGAGCGTCAAACCTCCGCAGCCCAAAGGGGTGGCCGAGCTCTCCTATGCCGGCTCGGTCAAATGGGAAGAGTCGGGTGGCGCCGACCGCTACCGCCGCGGCCTCTACATCCACTTCCAGCGGACCACGCCCTATCCGCAGCTCATGAACTTCGATGCTCCCAACTCCAACCTGTCGTGCACGCGGCGCGAGCACACAGACACGCCGCTGCAGGCGCTCAACCTCATGAACGACCCGGTCTTTTTCGAAGCGGCGCAAGGGCTGGCGTTTCGCGTCATGCGGGAGTCGCCGTCATCCGGATCCGGCGGTTTTCGCGACAAACTGAATTATGCCTACCTCGTGACGTTGGGGCGCCAGCCGGGCGCGCATGAGGCCGAGCGCATGGGCGCCTATTACGATGAGACGCTCCGCAACCTGCACGCCGATCCGCAAACGGTCAGCGCGCTGTTTCCCAACCGCATCGAAGGCGTGCCGCAGACCGAGGCGGCGGCGTGGGTGGAGTTGAGCCGCGTGCTCCTCAACCTGGACGAGTTCATCACGAGGGAATAGATCATGGATCGCGAACAGTTCCGCAAAATCCAGTCGCGCCGGCGCTTCTTCCAGGAGTGTGCGGGCGGCATCGGCATCATGGCCCTGGCGCAACTGATGGAGCGCGAAGGCCGCGGCGCAGTCCCCGAAGTCAATCCCCTGGCCCCTCGCAAGCCGCACTTCCCTGCCAAGGCCAGGAACGTCATCTTCATGTTCATGGAGGGCGGGCCCAGCCAGATCGACCTCTTCGACCCTAAGCCGGAATTGCAGAAGTGGAGCGGCAAGCCGCTTCCGGAGTCCATGACCAAGGACTTGCGTCTGGCATTCACCAAGCCGAATGCCGCGGTTCTGGCGAGTCCGCGGACCTTCAAGCCCTTCGGCCGGAGTGGCACCGAGTTCTCCGATTTCATCCCGCACATTGGGGCCTGCGCCGATGACATCTGCCTGGTGCGCTCCATGTTCACCGACGCCTTCAACCACCACCCCGGACAACTGCTGCTGTTTGGCGGCAGCATTCAAGTGGGCCGTCCCACCATGGGCGCGTGGGTCCTTTACGGCCTCGGCAGCGAATCGCAGAACCTGCCGGGCTTCGTGGTTTTGAATTCGGGCGTCGGCACCAGCGGCGGGACATCCAACTGGTCGAGCGGCTTTCTGCCCTCCACCTATCAGGGCGTGGTGTTGCGGAGTTCGGGCGACCCGGTGCTGTACCTCTCGAACCCTCCCGGCGTGACGCGCGAGATGCAGCGCTCCGGTCTCGACCTGCTGAAGGACCTGAACGAAGAGCACCTGGCGCAGACCGGCGACCTGGAGATTGCTTCGCGCATCTCCTCCTACGAACTCGCCTTCCGCATGCAAATGGCCGGTCCGGAGCTGCTCGATTTTTCCAAGGAGTCGCCCGAAACGCTGGCGATGTACGGCGTCGAGGACGGCCCGGGAAAGCAGTTCGCCACCAACTGCCTGCTGGCCCGCCGCATGGTCGAGCGCGGAGTTCGCTTCGTGATGCTGACCCACGCGAGTTGGGACGACCACACCGACCTCAACCGCAAACTGAAGAGCCACTGCGAAATCGCCGACAAGCCTACAGCTGCGCTCATCCAGGACCTGAAACAGCGCGGCATGTTGGACAACACGCTGGTGGTCTGGGGCGGGGAGTTCGGCCGCACCCCGATGGTGGAAATCCGCGACCCTCGCGATGTCAACAACGCCGGCCGCGATCATCACCCCCTGGCGTTCAGCCTGTTCCTGGCCGGCGGCGGCATCAAAGGCGGCCAGGTCATCGGCAAGACAGACGATCTGTGTATGAACATTACGGAGGACAAGGTCCACGTACACGATCTGCAGGCGACAATCCTCCACTGCCTGGGGCTCGAACATACACGCCTGACCTACCATCACATGGGCCGCGACTTCCGCCTCACCGACGTGGCAGGCAATGTAGTGCCGAAGATGTTGGCGTAGGGGGGAATATGGCTTGGATACTTCGGCAGGAACAACGCAGCAAATAGTGCTGAGCTATATCCTGCGTGCGGATCGCCCGCCACGCATCGAAAGCTGCTAGAAGCTAGGCCGAGCCCGACGGCCTAGCTGCTCTTGATGTCTGCTTTTGATAGCTTGCACTCTGCCTGGTGACTGCCTCTGCGATGGACCTCTCCACCAACTCGGCACGTTTCCTCGCCATCACTTCGGGCATGTTGTAAGCTAATCTCATGAGCGCTCCGGTCGGCCTGGACAGTCTGTTCGAGCCGTTAAGCCGGTGCCTCGATGCCGAGTCTGCGCGTCGCGTCGCCGCTTTGCACATTGACGCCCCCGTACAGGATCGGATTGACGAACTCGCAGAGCGGGCCAACGAAGGGATTTTGACTGATGGCGAACGGTCCGAATATGAGGCGCTGATCAACGCCGCGGACTTCATCTCGATCCTCAAACTCAAGGTGCGGCAACACCTTGATTCGATGATCCAATAACCGGATGGACGCGGCAACACGCGACCTTGTGCGTCGTCGCGCGGACGGGCGCTGCGAATACTGCCGCCTGCGGCAAGAGCATAGCGAGTTGACGCATCACGTCGAGCACATCATCGCCAAACAACATGGCGGATCCGATGACGTGGAGAATCTGGCCCTCTCGTGCCACCGCTGCAATCTCCATAAAGGTCCAAACCTCAGCGGAATCGATCCTCAAACGGGACAGATCGCGCAGCTATTTCATCCCCGGCGAGATCGATGGTCGGACCATTTCGCCTTCGAAGACGCGTGCATCAATGGTTTGACAGCCGTCGGTCGCACAACCGTCCACGTTTTAAATCTGAACGACGCCCGCCGCGTGGAACTGCGTGCACAGGTTATGAGTCGCAGCGCGCTACCGTGATCACAAGCGTTTGAAGGCACACCGGCTGGACGCAAAACCGATGTTCCCACTATTCGGCTTGCGGCATGTAGTATCGCCACAGGGCCGAAAAACGCGCGAATAGCGGAATGGTCCGGC
>DATJWB010000137.1:0-8358 GCA_035501495.1 Bryobacteraceae bacterium
AAGCGAATCGTGTGGCGAGATCCTTAATTTAATTAATTAATTAATTAATTGCGCTCCGTCATGGAGCGCTTTTTTTTTTTTTGGGGGGCGACCGGGTGCGGGGTAACCGAAGATCCCCAGAAAGGGGGAACCGCGATACGACCGATTTGGGGTCTCGACACGATGAGGCGCCCGCGCATAATTCAATCATGATTGGTCGCGCACAAAGCGCAGATCTCGAAATGAGTTACACGCTGCACGCTGTCTGGGTGCGACGCCCCGGGCTCGCCAACAGGCCGTTATCGGTGCGGGCGTGTCAATCCGATGGTACGCCATGCCTGTGGGTGGTTGTGTGGAGCCCGAATCCTGCGTGACCGGTCAACCAGAAAAGGAGAGGACATTCAAATGCGCACTTTAGGGGTAATTGCACTTGGTTTGCTGTTGCACAACGTCGCACCAGCCCAGATCAACAATCTTGATACGCCGTCTGCCACAGAAAGCGCCGATTCGGACGCCAGGCGAACCGGCGTAGTAGGTTCGGCCGCCGCCACAACGGCTCCTGAATACACTCCAATGACGTCGAGTGAACGGTGGCGCTACTACATCCTGAGCGCGTTCGGCCCGGGCGCCATCGCGCGCGCAGCCGCCGTCGGCGGGATCTCGCAGTGGAAAGATAACCCCAAGGAGTGGGGCGGTGGGGGCGAGGCTTACGGTGAGCGCTTTGGGACCGCGTTCGCCGAACATATCATTCGCAAAACCCTGGAAGCCGGGAGTTCGGCGGCGTTGCATCAGGATACGCGCTATTTCCGCTCCACCGATTCCGGATTTTTCAAGCGCACCAAGCATGCCGTCGTCTCGGCCTTCTTAGTACGGAACGAGGCGGGTGCCGAACAGTTCGCCTACACACGGATCGGCGCCGCCGCGGGCGCTTCCTTCATCTCCCGGATCTGGCAGCCCCGCAGCGAGGATACCTCGGGCGATGCGGCAGTGAATTTCGGCATTACCATGGCAGCTTATGCCGGCTGGAACGTCGTCAAGGAGTTTGCCCCTCGCCACCTGAAGAAGCACTGAGATCACTCATGTTCATCGGCGTCCACGCGCGATCCTGAGCAGTCGGGATCGCGCGTTTGTTTTTGGGCGGGGATCCGGTACTATATTTTCAGAGAAACAGGTGCTATTTTAAATCTTCGGGTCCGCTGAGCCGCAGTTTTTATAATACGAACAAGAGGTGGCTTTCTCATGAACCTGTCACCAGCCTCGCGCCGCCGCCCGCCCTCACCTCGCTCCCTGGGAACCATCGGAGCTGTCCAATGAGCAAACCGGTCGAGTTGTCCGCTCCGCAACTGCGCCGGGTTTGTGACCCGTCGAGCCTTGGTTTCGAGACGACCGCATCTCTTCCACCACTGAACGAGGTGCTGGGGCAGCCGCGAGCCGTCTCCGCCCTGGCATTTGGAACCGACATCGCGAGCCAGGGATATAATTTGTTCGCTTTGGGATTGCCGGGATCCGGCAGGACCACCTTGATTCGGGACTACCTCGCGCATCGGGCCGAAACGCAAGAGACGCCTCCCGATCTCTGTTACGTTTACAACTTCAGCGAGCCGCGGCGGCCGCTTCCCTTGCGGTTGCCTCCCGCCACAGGCCTCCGGTTCAAGCAGGATATCGACGCTTTCGTGGATGAGCTGAAGGCCGCAATTCCCAAGGCGTTCGAGACAGAGGAGTACACGAGTCACCGGGACAAGGTACTCCAGGACCTGGAGAATCAGCGCCGCAACGTGATCGTTCTCATGGAACAGCGGGTCGCCCAGGCCGGGTTCCAACTCCTCAAAGGGCCCAGCGGACTCGTCCTGGTGCCGGTGATCGACGGCAAGCCGCTGGGCGACGAGGAGATGGCACAACTGCCGCCGCAGCATCGCCAGGCTCTGGAGGCAGTCCGCAAGCAGTTGCAGCATGAGATCGAGGCCAAACTCCGAGACGTCCGCGAAATGGAGAAGGGCGCCCGTGATGCCATGCGTTCGCTCGATGCGGATACGGCGGCATACGCCATCCGGCATATTATTGAGGACCTGCGCGCGCGCTATCGCCAACAGCCCGAGGTTCTCGCGTACCTCGACGCGGTGCAGAACGACGTGACCGCGCGCGCCGACGAATTTCGGAAAGGAAAAGAGGCCCCCGAGGCAGTTCCCTCTCAATTGGCTGCGCTGTTGCCTGACCAGGACCGGCCCCCGGTACGCTACCAGGTCAACGTGGTGGTCTCCAATGCCGATCTGAAGGGCGCTCCAATCGTGGTGGAAACCAATCCGACCTATCACAATCTCATCGGACGGATCGAGCACCAAACCACTTTTGGCGGCGTGTTCTCCGACCACACCATGATCAAAGCCGGCGCGCTGCACCGCGCCAACGGAGGCTACCTGATCCTGCCCGCGCGCGAGTGCCTGCTCAATCCGTTCGCCTGGGAGGGGCTCAAGCGCGCCCTCAAGGATGGCGCCATTCGCGTTGAGGAGTTGGGCGCTCAACTCATGCCCATCAGCACGGTCTCCCTGGATCCTGAGCCGGTCCCCCTCAATGTCAAGGTCGTCCTGATTGGCAGCCCGGCGCTCTACTACCTCCTCTACGGCGCCGACGAGGATTTTCAGAAGCTGTTCAAGGTTAAAGCCGACTTTACTACCCGCATGCCTCGCGATGCAGAGTCGGAACGCGCTTATGGGCTGTTCATCAACACCATTGCGCTGCTCGACAAGACCCTGCCGTTCGACAGCACCGCGGTGGCGCGCATCATCGAGTACGGTTCCCGCGCGGTGGAGGACCAGGAAAAGCTCTCCACGCGGTTCGGCGATATCGCAGACCTCGTGCGGGAGGCCAACTACCACGCGCGCCGGAACACCCACACGGCAGTCAACGCCGCCGATGTCCGTGCCGCCGAAGAGGCGCGCCGTTACCGCCAGAACCTGATCGAGGAGCACCTGCAGGAATCTCTGACCAAGAACATCGTGCTGATCGAGACCGAGGGCAAGGCGGCGGGCCGCATCAACGGATTGTCTGTATTGGGCATCGGGGACTATGCATTCGGTCATCCGGTGCGGATCTCCGCGACCGTCGCGCCCGGACGCCGCGGCGTTGCGAGCATCGAGCGGGAAGTGGAATTGAGCGGCCCCATCCACGGCAAGGGCGTGCTCATCCTGAACGGATATCTGCTGCGCAAGTACGGCCAGGCGGGACCGCTCACGCTTTCCGCCAGTGTGGTGTTCGAGCAGTCATACGGCCTGGTGGATGGCGATAGCGCCTCGCTGGCCGAACTCTGCGTCCTGCTGTCGGCGACGTCCGAGGTGCCGCTGCGCCAGGATATTGCGGTGACGGGCTCGGTCAATCAGCACGGGCAAGTCCAGGCGGTGGGCGGTGTGACGCAGAAAATCGAAGGCTTCTTCGCCCTCTGCCGCGCCAGGGGATTCACCGGCTCTCAAGGCGTTCTGATTCCCGGTTCCAATCGCCTCCACCTCATGCTGAGCGACGAGGTGGTCGAGGCCGTGTCCAAAGGCCAGTTCCATATCTGGGTGGCGGAAAAAGTCGATGACGCGCTGGAGTTGTTGACGGGATTGCCGGCGGGCGAACCCGACAACTCCGGCGTCTACCCCGCCGATAGTCTCCACCGCGGGGTCGCCGACCGTCTGGCGAAATACGCGGAGGCGCTTCGCGGGCTGTCCGCGGACGGCAAGGAACACCTGCCGCCTGCACCGGGTGCGTAACCGCATTGGGGTTTCGGTGCCCACCGCCGAAACCGCTCCTGAGACTGAGTAGCGACGCCGCCCGGCCCAGGATCCGCTACACTCGAAAGATCCAGGCGCCGGCGATCCGGATCCGCGAAGCTCCCTTGACCTCGATCTCCGGTATGCTGTAGCATTCGAGCACCAATACCGAAGGAGGACCGTCTTCGATGAACCGCAGAAACTTGTTCCAACTGGCGGCAGGCACCGCTGTCGCCGCGCTCCAGGACTACGCTATCCCGCGCGTTTCGGCTGCGGCCGCGTCCGTCAAGGGCCGGACACCGGAAGACGTCGCGGGCGATGAGGACTTCTGGTCGGAAGTCCGCACCGCGTTCAGCGTGGACCGCAACATCATCAACCTCAACAACGGCTACTGCAGCCCGTCCCCCCGCACCGTGCAGGACGCCATGCGCCGCTACCTGGAATACAGCGACATGGGCCCCTGGCACACCATGGTCAACGTGCTGGAGAAGCAGGTGGAGCAGGTACGGCGGCAACTCGCCGCCGCCGCCGGGTGCGATCCCGAAGAGATGGCCATCACCCGCAATGCCAGCGAGTCGCTGGAGAACGCGCAGTATGGCGTCGACCTGCAGCGCGGCGACGAAGTCCTGACTACCAACCAGGACTACCCGCGCATGCTCACCACCTTCCAGCAGCGCGAGCGGCGCGAGGGCATCGTGCTGAAGACGATCTCCTTCCCGGTGCCGCCGCCCAGCATGGACGACCTCTACCAGCGCTTCGAGAAGGCGGTCACGACTAAGACGAAGCTGATCCTGGTCTGCCACATCACCAACCGCACCGGCCAGATCTTCCCCATCAAACGGATCTGCCAGATGGCCCACGCGCGCAACATCCCGGTGATCGTGGACGGCGCCCATGCCTTCAGCCACTTCCCGTTCCGGATCTCCGACCTGGATTGCGACTATTACGGCACGAGCCTGCACAAGTGGACCTACGCCCCGGTCGGAACCGGCTTCCTGTATGTGCGGAAATCGCGGATTGCCAGCACGTGGTCGCTGATGGCCTCGGGCACCAAACAGGCCGGCGACATCCGCAAATTCGAGGAGATCGGCACCCATCCGGCGGCCAACCACGACGCCATCAGCGAAGCGCTGCTCTTCAACGAAAGCCTGGGAGTGGATCGGAAAGCCGCACGCCTGCGATATCTGCGTGACCGGTGGGCGAACCGCCTGGCGCAGAACCCGAAATGCAGCATCCTGCACAGCGCGGACCCGGCGCAGTCCTGCGGAATCGGCTTCCTGGCATTCAAGGGCGTGGACACGGCCAGGATTCAGAACACCCTATGGACGAAGTACAACATCCTGACGGCGATGATGGGGCACGAGGAGTACACCGGCCTTCGCATTACCCCCAATGTCTACACGACGCTGAGGGAGATCGATACCTTCAGCGAGACGGTGGAGAGGGAACTGAGAACGGCCTAGAAGGCCTTACTTCCCCTGTATCTCCATCTCGTCGAGTTTCTTCCCGTCGATCGCAATCGCTTCGATCCTGGCGGTTTGTCCCTGCACGCTGACCGATAGAAAATTTTCGATCTTGGCGACCTTTTGGGTGATGCCGGCCGGCGGCTTGTCTACGTCATAAAGCGGCGCCCCTCCGCCGCCCGCCACCAGGTAGTGGATGCCGTTCTTCAAGTAGTGCTGATAGTTGTGGTCATGGCCGAAGAAGGCCGCCGATACCCGATACTTTTCGAACATGGGCACCAGCGCCGTCATGTGAGGATTGCTGCCCTGCCGGCTGGCAACCGCGGTAAACGGCGGGTGATGTGCAAAGACGAACCGGTAGCCGGCACTCTGGCTGTGCTCGAGATCGTCCTCCAGCCAGCGGGTCTGCTCCGCCCAGAAGGCGTCGCGCTGCCGCGCCGTCAGAGCCGCGTTGCCAATGTCGCTGTTCAAAACGATGAAATGGCCGTTGCCCCAGTTGAACGAATAATACGGCCCGGGCGTCTGGAAGAATTCGTAGAAGTCGTGAGTGTTCCGCTCGTGATTTCCCAAGGCGGGGAAGAACACGGTATGCCGCAGCAGCTCCTTCTCGATATCGAAAAAGATGGGCCACAGGGAATTGTCAACGCCGTTCTCAACCATATCGCCGGTCTGCACCACGAAATCGGGAATCCCGTTCTTCAGCAGAGTTTCCACCACGTGGCGATGCACATCGTGCCGGGTGCGGTTGTCGCCGTACACCACGAAGCGGTATGGCTCGCTTCCAGTCGGCGGGGTCTTGAACGAGCCCTTTCCGGCCTCCTGCCCCGACGCGTTGTATTCGTATGGCGTATTGGGCTGCAGCCCGGTGAGGGTGGTCTGCTCCACGCGAAACGATGGCGATTTGCGCGGCGGACCGGACGGGGGCTGGAGCGTCACCTCGTCGCTTTGGACGATCCACACCACCGTCGCGGAGCGCGGAGTCGCATTCACCACCATCGGACCGCCAACAATTTTGTCGGCCGCGGCCACTGTTGCGGCTGCGGCGAAAACCACTCCCAGCACTTTGAGCATAAGTCTTCAGCTTAGTACACGGTTTCAGAAGTTCGCCAACGTATTCCCGGACCTCCCTAACGGTCGCGGCTCCGAACGAGGCTGCATACCAGCCGCGACCGTGAGCGGTTTCTTGCGGCTCTATGGAGTTCGCAGCGGTATTTATGAAATGGTACTTACTCTATTCGAGAGGGGCCGTCGTCCGGAACCGAATTACGGCCAGGAATAGCTGCAGGAACCGCTCACCGATTCGTTGGTGAGCTTCAATTTGAAACGGCCGCATTTGCGAACTTCCGCTGCGCTTCCTCGAGCGTCGGAACGGTGACGAGAATCCCGTCAACTCCGGCGACTTGAAACAGGGTCAGAAGCCGCTCCGACACACCCACCAGCGCATACTGTCGCTTATGCCGTTGCGAAGAGGTGTGCACGGTCATAATCGCTCCCAGCGAAGCCGAGTCCATGTAGGGCACATCGGTTACATCGATCAGGGTAACGGGAGCTTCGTTGCTCCGGACGACGGCTTGAAAGTCGAAAAGCGTCCGGAGTGTAAATGGACCGCTCAACCGAAGGATGCGGATACCTTCATGAATTCCGGGCACCGATTCGATTTTGAACTGATCCATGCCCCTCAGTCTACTACGCAGGTTCCAGTGGAGCAATGAAATTCCCTGCGAATGATATGTCCGCCCGGAATGGATTTGTATCTTGTCACGGTATCGTCATGCAACTCTTCGCGGGCCCAAACTCGTTACGGTATTGTAATAGAGATGCAGGCCGTGAAGTCCTTGCCGGCGGAACTCTCGATTCACAAAGCAGGAAAGCTGCTACAGACTGTAAGCCTCCAATTGGACCGTTACGAACTCGGGCGCGCGGATTCAAACGCGCTCTGTTTTCGCGACGCTCAGGGCCTGTCGCGCCGGCATGCCGCCTTCGAGCGCGATGATTCATCCTGGCTGGTGCGCGATCTGGAGAGCACCAACGGAACCTTCCTGAACGGCCTGCGCGTTCAGGGGACGCAGCGGCTTCGTTCCGGAGACCGGGTAACGGTGGGGGAACTGAATATCCTGTTCTCGGACGCCTTCGCCCCGCTGCGCACCAATCGCACGTTTGTTTTTGTAGACAGGCGCGATTCTCCGTCCACCACAACCGCGGAGGTCACACTCGACAGAGTGCTGGACACCGACGAGGAGTTTCACGGCAGCCCTCACATGCGGGCGTTGGTGCAGGCCGGCCGCGAACTCTGCGGGACCCTCTCGCTGGATGAGCTCTTCAATGTGATCATGAACCTCTCCGTGGAAACGGTTGGCGCCGCGCGCGGCGTATTGATCACGCTGGAGGCTGGAGAGTTTCGGGTGCGCGCGTCCAAGGGAGCGGGTTTTCGCATCAGCTCCCATGTGCGGGATGTCGTGGTTAAAGAGCGGCGTTCGCTTTTGGTTCACGACGCCCTGATGGACCCCGCCCTGGCCGCGCGGTTGAGCATCGTACAAGATCAGGTCCGCGGGATCCTGGCGGTGCCATTACAAACCGAGAAAGACGTGATCGGCCTCATCTATCTCGACTCTCCGGTCAACATTCGAGAGTTTACGAAAGACGATTTGAACGTGCTGACGGTTCTTGCGAACATCGCCGCAATCCGCATCGAGCAGGCGAGGCTCGCGGAGATCGAGCAGGCGGAGAAGTTGAGGGCCGCGGAGCTCGAGCACGCGGCTTTGATCCAGCGGTCGATTCTGCCTGGCGACATGCCGCCGTTTCTTCACCGAAAAGACTTCGGGCTGTATGCCGCGATGGTCACGGCCAAAGAAGTCGGCGGCGACCTGTATGATTTTTTCCTCCTCGATGAGGAGCATCTCGGCTTCGTCATCGGGGACGTGAGCGGCAAGGGAGTTCCGGCCGCCCTGTTCATGGCCGTGGCGCGGACCCTGCTGCGCGCCACAGCGGAAACTCAGAAGGACCCCGGCGCGTGTTTCAGCTACATGAATCGCATGCTCCTGGAGAGGAATGCCGCGGATATGTTCGTTACGCTTCTCTATGTCGTGCTGAATACCACCACTGGTGAACTGGATTACGCGAATGCCGGGCACAATCCCCCCTACATCTATTCTCGTGACGGAAGATTTCGG
>DATJWB010000138.1:0-65840 GCA_035501495.1 Bryobacteraceae bacterium
GGAACTGGCCACCTCGCACGGATTGCCACGGTTGAAAGCGTCGTGGCGCCGTTCCTATCGCGCTCCGGAAAACTAGCCGGTGCCGGCACCAGTCAGTCCAACTGGCTGCTTCTTGGCATTCAGAACAGGCCGGCGGCGCAACATGGCCAATGAACACGCACGACGATCAGATTCTCGAGAACCTCACGAAAGGACGAGGGCATCGAGCTTCCCTTTTGGTCGGCACGGTACGCTGCCGTCCTCTCCGTGCCGTACGACTACCAGATCTGCGATCGTTACCAGACTGCCAGACCGGCCCCGCCAGCGTCGCTCCCGGGCGATTCCGCTCGCGCAAATGGTCCGGGCCGCTGGAATGCCGCCGAAATTCAGACTTGCCTATAACAGAAGTGACGCGATGCCGTCAGAAGCGACAGGTGGTCAATCGCGGACAAGCGCCATTCTTCTGCATGGCTGGGCAGAATCGCTATGGGGGAGTACGTCCCTGGTGCCGTGGTTCGCATGCGCCCGGCGTGACGCTGGGACGACTCTGGTCGAGACGAAAGTGTCTGTCGATGGGCAGGGCGCCTCCGGGTCCAGGAGCCCGATCCAGCCTCCGGGTGGGGCGTGGGGGCGGTGCGCGCCGTCGGGAAACAATACGTTCCAACGCTCGCCGTGGGTCCCCCCTTAAAGCTTCAGGTGCCTAAGAAGATTGGAGCGGTAATTGCGACAAGTTGGATCGAGAGGTTTCACGGCAAATCAGCGTGCCCCAGCTTAGTTGCACCACATCGAGAGGCATCTGGGATCGACTCCAGGCACACCCCCAGACCTCCGGACAACCAGCCGGGTACATCGACAATAAGGCCCCCGCAGCCTATACTGACGTCGCGCACCACCCCCTGTACCACGTGTCGACCTCAGCGGCCCTTGTGGAAGAGGTATACCCGGGCGCCGTGGGAATCGCAACGCTTCGAGAACGAGGTCGCGGGTGACGTGCTCACTCTGATACGCGCCGACGCGGCCCGGCCCGAATCCGAATTCCGCAATCCAGCGGGTATACTCGTAGGGTTTTGGACAGACTATCGTGTGCTCTTCCCGGCAGACCGCACGCGCGGCGGCAAACAGCATGAATGCAGCGGACCAGATCTGCCGCAGGCGGCGGAGGTAGGCGAATGAGTTCGGCGACGAGGGAAGCTGGAACACAAACGGGAGCTATGGTTCTGGTCAAGCCTCTGGGGGAGCAGGGGGCCGGGTATATCTACCCCATCCCACAGGCACAGATTGACCGAGTGTTCGACGGTTTACCCGCTTCCACCGGCCTCGCTTACGGTGCGACCTTTTCCGGGCCGATCGGTGTCATCCTCGATTCGACATTCGATATATCCCGGTATAGCGAGCTGCCGTTTCATTCGACTCTGTGCGGTTCGTGTTTGGGGGTGTGCCCGGTCAAGATCGAGATAAGCGATCAGATCTTCCCGTGGCGAAGGGTCGTGACAGCAAACGGCTATCTGCCGCTGACAAAGCGAGTTTCCTTCTCAGTCGCTGACCACGCATTCGGCCAACCCGAGGAGTATCACGCGGCCGAAAAAGTGGCAGGGCCCGCGATGAAATACACTCCCCACTCTCTGCTCTACAGCCGGATGCTCAATCCCTGGGGGCGCGATCAGGAGTTCCCACCTGTTGCCCAACAGTCGTTCCGCGACTGGTATCTCTTCAATCGGAGTGAACATGCAAACACATAACCGGAGTCGTACGGCGATGCTTTCAGCCATTCGTGGCAACGTCCCGGATCCGGTAGGCCACTCGGTTGTTCCCTTGTTCGAGGGACCTGGAACAACTCTGAAAGCGGACTCCAAAAGCCATCTTGTGGAGGGTGGAGGCCAGGCGCACGAGGTTGCAAACAGGTCCCAGGCGACTGCCATGCTGACCCGCCTGCATCCGCGGGCGAAGGTGATTTGTTCCCGGCGCATTGATCAAGGTGCCGTCCTGCTGACGCAGGAAGATCCGGTTGTGGACGCTCTCGCGTTGCTGTCGCGACACCTCGTTGTACGGCTCGACCCTAAAGAAGTCGTGCGGGAAATGCACGAGCCTTATCGCCGTGTGCAGCTCTACCTGACAGCGCACGGTTGCTTCATCATGGGGCCTTCCGCCGCGGCCGATGTCGAAGCCACCCTGGTTCATGGCGCGCAGGGAGCCCGGTCTCTCAACGTCGTCGGCCTGCCGCGGAGTTGACGGGCTAAGCGGCGTAGTGTGCGAACGGAGATGCAAGATCTCTGCAAGGTCCTCCTCCCAATGGCGTTGGGTATTACGTGCCTGTTCGGCCAGAGCCCCCCAAGCTCGCCCGATCGTCCTTGGCACGGTGTGGGCGAGCCTGGGCTCTCCGGGGAGGCGAGGCGTGCCGGAGGCCCGACGCTGGTAGGCGCGCCGGATAAGATCTGGGATTGCCCGAATTGATTGAACTGGCCGAAGGGCACAACCCCGAAACACGAGTAGCGTGGGAAAACGCGCGTGCGCAAGCCGCTGCTCTTGGAATCGCGCGGAGCGAACTCTACCCCACTCTTTCCGCCATCGCACTCGCCGGTATCGATCGCGAGGAAATCCCCTTCGGCACACAGTTCTACCGCCAGACCAATCCGGACTTCCAGTTGAAGTTGGAACTGAACTACACGGTGTTCGATTTCGGCGCGCGGCGCGGCCGAATCAATGCGGAAGGCGCGGGGCTTCTGGCGGCGAACCTCGCATTCAACGACGTTCACAGACAACTGATTTATGAAGTCTCCCAGACCTACTACCGGCTGCTCAATGCCGGCGGCCAAGAGGAAGCTGCAACGGCCAGCCTGTCGAACGCGCGAGCCGTACAGGGGGCTGCGGAAGAGCGACTCAAGAACGGCCTCGCGACCTTACCGGACGTCCTGGAAGCGCGCAGCGCGACGGCCCAGGCGCAATATGACTTGCAGGCGGTATTAGGCGTCGAAGAGGTCGCCCGCGGTCAACTGGCGACCGCTCTGGGAACCTCGGCCACCGTGACGATTCGAGTACAACCCTTGAGCGAGGTGCCAACGCCTGAAGCCGTCCCCGACACTGTGGAGCAGGCGATTGACCGTGCGCTGGCCCAGCGGCCGGATCTTCTGGCCCACGTGTCCGCAATCCGCTCGGCGCAAGGAGAACGCGAGGAGGCCCGCGCCGCATTCTATCCAAGCCTGAAGATTCATGCCGGACCTGCGGCACAGTCGCTTTTTGTCCTGCAGCAGAATCTTCCCTGGGCACACACAACGGATTTAACCGGCGGCGTATCGGTGAGTCTCAACTGGACGCTCTTCGATGGGGGAGCGCGCAAGAGCCGCCTGACACAGGCAGAGGCCCGTATCCGCAATACCGAAGCCCAACTGTCGGCCGCGCGAGATGAGGTCGAACTCCAGGTTTGGACCGCTTATTCGAATCTGAGAACCGCTCTCCGGCAGCGGGAAGCCGCCGTGCAACTGGCCACCGCCGCCACTCAGTCCTATCAGGCGGCGCTCGAGTCTTACAATTATGGCGTACGCAACCTGCTCGACGTCACGGCTGCCCAAAAAGCTTTAGCCCAAGCGCGCTCCGCGGATGTACTGGCGCGAACGCAGGTGCTGGCGGCGCTTTCCGATCTGGCATTTCGTACCGGCGATTCAATCCAACTCAACCGGAGGAGCCCTCACCGATGAGACGAAGCGATCGATTGATGGCGCTGGCGGCAGCGTGGATATTCGCACCGGGTTGTAGCCGTGCTCCGTCCTTCGACATCCTGGGCTCCTTCTTTCCAGCCTGGATGGTGTGCCTGGCTTTGGGATTACTGATCACCGTGACGGGACGGTGGCTGCTGCTGCGCTTGAGGATTCCGGTCGCACTGCCGGTGTTGACTTACCCGTGTCTAGCCGCGCTGTGCACCTTTTTGCTGTGGCTCGCTTTCTTTAGATAGATACGGAGGTTTGATGACTTCCCAAAAAAGTCCGAGGATGCTTATCGGGTGGGGCCTCAGTGCCGCGATCATTGCCGGTGCGGCCGTATCCGGGCTCGCCGTGGTCCGTCGTTCGGCCGAGTTTCCACGCACGGACGACTCTGAAATAGTCGCGAACTTCATTGGTATTGCACCCCAGGTTGAAGGGCCCATCCTGCACCTGAACGTTCGCGACAACCAATTCGTGAATCGGGGAGATCTTCTTTTTGAGGTCGATGACCGGCCCTACCGCTACGCACTCGAGAGGGCCGTCTCAGACCAGGCCGCGCTCGAAGGTCAAATCTCGGATGAGCGCAGGAAGATCGCGGCGCTGATGAGCGCGGTCTCCGTTTCAGCGGCGAATATCCAGGGCACGGAGGCGGATGCAAGCCACTGGGCGGCAGCCGTGGACCAGGCACGGGCCGATGTGGCCAACGCCGAGCAAGGTGTCAGCCGCGCTAATGCCGAGTGGAGTTATGCGAGCAACAACCTGCACCGATTAGAGCCCCTCCTGGCCAAACAGTTTGTCACCGTTGACCAGGTGGACAAGGCCAGGACCTCAGAGGTCGCCGAGGCGCAGGCGCTGAAGCAATCTGAATCTCAATTATCGCTGGCTCAGGCGGGCCTTCAGTCTGCATTGGCACAGCAGCAGCGATCCAGGGCGATCGTGACACAGAGCGTGGCCCAGCACGAACAGGCGAAGAATGCGGTGACCACGCTCGAACCCCTGATCAACCAGCGCGGCGCAAAGGCCGCGGCGATCGAGACCGCACGCTACAACTTGAACAACTGCCGGATCTTGGCTCCGTTTGCGGCGCGAGTGACGAATCTCACGATCTCGGAAGGGGAGTACGCCCATATCGGCCAGCAGGTGTTCACGCTGATCGACGCGCGAACCTGGTGGGCCGTGGCCAACTTCCGCGAAGGCCAATTGCGGCACATTGAGCCGGGGATGCACGCCGATGTGTACGTCATGTCCCGGCCCGACCTGCGCTTTGCAGGCGTCGTTGACAGCGTTGGCTTTGGTGTGACCCCGGACGCCGATGTGGTTGGCCGCCTGGGCAAAGGACTGCCGGATGTCCAGAGGACTTTGAACTGGGTGCATCTCGCGTCGCGATATCCGGTTCGAGTACGGGTGGAGAACCCGCCTGCCGATCTGTTTCGAGTGAGCGAGTCGGCCGTAGTCGTGTTACGCGGACGTTGATATGGCTGCGCTTGCCCAGCCCATGCTGAACTCCAATGGCTGGGGCCAGTGGCTCTGGCAGTGGCTGAAAGTGGAACTGGCCCCCTATCCCGGCAGATACGTTTTAGTCGCGCGGATGGTGGGGGCATCGACCCTGGTCATGGTCCTCAGCATGACTTTTCGGCTTCCCTACGGCGCTTATGCCGCAGTTTATGCGCTCGTGCTCTCGCGGGAGAGCTTGGTAGAAACGGCCAGCGCGGTCCGGATGATGACCATCGGGTATGCGCTCGCCGGCGGCTATGCGATTGTCGGTGCGATGCTCGTTGCCGGCGACCCAATGCTGCGTTTCTTTTGGGTTGCAGCTTCGCTATTCCTCATCTTCTTCCTGTTGAGCGCGACCAAGAACTACGGCGTCGCCGCGCGATTCGGCTATTTGGTAGCGATCACGATTCCCTTGTGGGACCGGCAAATTCCCGCGGAGGCGAGGGTGGAGGGCACCCTCTGGGCTGTAGGAGCGCTCACCATGGCGATTGCCATCGGGCTCCTGTTGGAGGCCGGCCTCGCCGCCATAAGAAAAGAGAACGACCTGATGGATCCCGTTACCGAGCGGCTGGCGTGCGTCGAAGAGCTGCTTCGCGCTTATGCGAATGACCGCCCCGTCAGCGCCACCAATCAAGCCGCCCTCGAGCGTTTCTCGATGCTCGGAACCTCTCGGCTGCGACGGATCTTGCATCGCTCCGGCTACGGTCCCCAGTATGCGCAACAGATGGGAGCTGTGGTTGCGCTTGCCGGCAGGCTCGTGGACATCGCCGCGAACTTCGCGCGGTTGGCCACGCCGGTTTCGGAGGAGGCCCGATCGAGGATCGACAGCCTGGCCGGGCGGATCGCAACGATCCGCGACAACCTGAAGAACAGTGTCATTCCATTGCGGGATCCTCTTTGCGAAAGTCCGGCGCCCGGGCCGGAAATGCTCGACGAATTGGAGAAGACGGTCTCCCTGATTCCGGAAGCGTTTGTGGACTCCACATCCACCACCCTGTTCGCACCGTCGTCGCGTGAGGACCTGCCGCCGGTGTTATTTTCCGACATCCTGACGAACGCGGAACACATCAAATTCGGTCTGCGAGGCGCCCTTGCCGCCACGGCCTGTTACGTCATTTACAATGCGCTCTTTTGGTCGGAAGTCTCGACGGCGGTTACCACGTGTTTGTTGACGGCGCTGACCACCGTCGGCGCCTCCCGGCAGAAGCAGGTTCTGCGATTCGCCGGGGCTCTCGTTGGCGGACTGGGGGTCGGCCTGACGGTGCAGGTTTTCATTTTGCCCTACATCGATTCGATCGTCGGGTTCACGGTGTTGTTCGTAGTCGTGGCGTCCGGTGCGGCGTGGATCGCAACGGCGAGCCCTCGCCTTTCCTATCTCGGCGTGCAGGTGGCAGTCGCATTTTGCCTGATCAACCTGCAGGAATTCACGATCCAAACTTCGCTTACGGTGGGGCGGGATCGCGTGATCGGCATTTTGCTCGGTCTGTTCATGATGTGGCTTTTTTTCGACCAGCTCTGGAGTGTCCCAGCCGGTGTCGAAATGAGGCGGGCGTTCGTTTCCAACCTGCGCCTGCTCGCTCAAGGCGCGCGGGAGCCGGTATCGGCAGATGCCCGAACGGCGATGGAGCGGAGCTACCGTCTCCGCGAGACAATTCAGGTTCACCTTGACAAAGTCCGGTCTCTCGGCGATGGCGTTCTCTTCGAGTTTGGCCCATCGCGGCAAAGGGATCTCGCGCTTCGGGCGCTGATACGGACCTGGCAGCCGCAGTTGCGCGCACTTTTCATCATGCGGATCGCGCTCTGGAAGTATCGTGTCGGGCTGCCCGGCTTCGAGTTACCTGAGACCATACGCAGCCGACAGCGGGCATACGATGAGAGTTCAGCTCAGCTATTGGAGGAATTGGCAGACCGATTCGATAGAAATGGGCCTCGCGGAGAGATCAACCTGATGGATCATTCTCAAATGCTTTTGCAACTGACGCTCCAGCAGATCCAGACGGAGGGCTCTGGTAGGGACTCCTACGCGGCCTTGTTGCGTAATACTAACAAGGTAATGACTTCGCTTGCCACCGAAATCGTCTCGAGCCGGGCGGAGAGCCCGAGCCCGGATGGCGCGACTCCCTAGACCCGCAGGCTCCGGAAACGGGCGTTTGCTATACCTCATCTCTTCCCGTTACAGATATAGGAGGTGCCGTACGAGGGGATCCCGCCCGGTGCAACTGCGAAGGCGCTGTTCCAATTCACTGTCGGCACGCGTGAGGCGGTCATGCTGCCGCACGTGTTCTTGCCAGGAAGGCACAACGAAGGTCTCCAAATAGCGGTTGGAAGCCTCGACATCCCGGCAAATCCCCCAGCGCGAAGCTCCGTCTCTGCGGCGGATGCGTCCGTATTCGCGGATGGCTTCCAGGAAAGCCGATTCGTGGCCAGGAGACACATCATACTCGACAGCCACCAGTACAGAACCATCGAGATCAGTTTGAAAAGGCGGGAGACGCCAGTGGTTCCAGGGCGTCAAATCCGGACCGGCGTCGGAAACCCGCAGAAACAGCGCAGAAGCCGCGCTTCCGAGTGCGCCCAGTCCGGCCCATAGGAGCGCCTGGCTCATGCCGGCACGCCCCGCGACGGCGCCCCAGACGGCGCTTCCGGCGGCAACAGCTCCCTGGAACACCAGCATTGAAACAGCAAGGACCCGCGCGCGTACCCAGTCCGGCGCCCTGTTCAACAGTTGAACATTGAATAACGACAAAAACGAAACCCAAGCTGCACCCGCCACCAGCATGGCGGGAGCGAGCGACCATAGTGCTCGAAGGATCCCCGTTGCAATCGTCGCCAACCCGAACAGCGCGATACCGGACGAGATCACCACGTTGGCCGGAAGCCGGGATCGAACTCTCTGCAGCCCCAGCGCGCCAAGCACTGCGCCGCCGCCGAAAGCACCGAGCAGTAGTCCGTAGCCCAGAGAGCTTCCGCTGATACGCCGCGCGATGGATGGCAGCAGTGCCAGCACTCCGCTGGCAAAGAACATCACCATACCGGAACGCGCGAGCACGGTCCGAATCTCCGGCGAATGGCGGATGTAACGGATTGCCGCGCGAGTTGCGCCGGCAATCGTCTCTGGCGGGGTTGCGCGCTTGACTGCGGAGTGTTTCCAGCGAGCAACCACAAAGATGACGCCCGCGAACGAAACGGTGTTGATCAGAAATGCCGTCCCGACGCCGGCAAGGGTGACTACCGCTCCCGCCAGAGCGGGTCCGATGGCGCGCGCAAAATTGAACTCGATTCCATTCAAAGCCGACGCCGCCGCCAAGTCCTCCTTCTCTACCAATTCGGGCAAGACGGCGCGCCACGTAGGTGACTCGAATGCGTCACCGGAAGACAGGAAAAAAGTCAGGACGAGAAGCACCAGTGGAGACTTGAGGCCGCCAATGGTGACCGTTGCGAGCACGGCCGACACGGTTACCATCCAGATCTCGGCGTATAGAATCAGTTTCCGGCGATCCACGATGTCGCCGATCGCCCCGGCCGGCAAGGCGAGCAGAAAAAAGGGCAGTGCGGTTGCCGTTTGCGTCAGAGCTACATACATCGGGCCGGCGTTCAGCGACACCATCAACCAGGCTGCGCCCACGCTCTGCATGAACGTTCCGACGTCCGAAACAACATTGGCGAGTAGCAGGTTGCGGAAGTTGAGTGATCGTAACGGGCGCCAGAGGCTCGCCGGAACCGTCGAAGTCTCCACTCCGCCAGTATCGCGCGTGGATCGCGTGGTGCTGGCGCCGCCAGCCGGGCTCATGACCTCGGTTGGTTCGGAGTTTGCACCTCCGAGACTGGGTCAGTCACGGCTTTCGGGAGGCCAGTCGGACCGCCGCAGTAGGCTTTGGTGGTTGCGGCCTGATCGTTTCGGGTCAAGACACGGTCCATGGAACTGTAGCCCAACGTCATCGCAAGAACGATCAGCGCACCGGGAATGACTGGCGGGCTGGCCGCTGGAATGTCGAAATACCGGCACCCTGCGCCGATGAAGAAGCTCAGAACGAAGCCAATCGCGATTCTGATCATTGTTCTCGTGCCCTCTTTCGATGAATGCTGTGGGTTACGAGCGCAGACGCCGTTGTGATGGCCGCGGCGGTGCCGAGCGCGGGCGCCGCCGAGCCACGCAGTAGTAGAGCGCCCGCAGCGGCGCCAGCCAGCATCACCGCGACGGACGCACATCTCCGCCGCCAACGGCTATTGTCTGCCCCAGGTGAAAAGGAATCCGCCGCCAGGCCGGTGATCGTCAAGGTCAAAACGGTGGTCGTCAGGTCCGGTATCGCGAGCTTCCGAACCATGGCATTCCGCAGCCCCATCGCAGCGCCCGTCGTGGCAATGACACCGTAGGTTGCCGCCTCTATGACCTGATACGGAGCAACAACGCGAAGCGCGATCACAGCTGCCGTGAACAATAAAATCGCCTCGATTGCAAACGCTCGCGCAGCCTGGGCCGCCGGAATCCGTCCGCCGAGAAAAGCACCTCCTAAAAACGACAACAGGGCCAGGAACGATCGAAATAGAGAGAGGCCCGGTGTGCCCGCCAGGGCAAAACCCAGGAACACCACGTTGCCGGTCATATTGGCCGTGAACACATGGCCGAGGGCGAGAAAGCTCACGGCGTCCACAATTCCTGTTACCCCCGTCATACTCAAGAGTATGGCCGGCGTAACACCATGCCCGGGAGATTGTTTTTCGACTGCAGTAGTCATGGCTGCGCCTGCCGGGTGCCGATCAAGACCTCGTCATGGCGAGTCTTGCCGCGAATGCCCCACCGGAGCACCAAGTGGTCTTCGATAAGTGCGATGAACATCAGCGCCAGCCCACCGATGAGCTCAATGCTCCGTCCCACGGGCATCCGGTACGAAACCAGGCTCGATGGTGCGCCACGCGCACCTAACTCGCGTGCAGCCTCCGTTTGGTCGATAACGCCGGTGGCGTTCAGTAAGAAAACGGCGACCATCAAGCTTGCGACCTTGATGCCACATCGAGAAATTCGTGTCATGCCAGAACCTCAGAATTTGTAACCAGCCCACAACTCCGTGTAGTTGATGTTCCTGCCCGGAGAAGCCTGTTTGAGAAACTCGCCTGCGAAAAAGACCCCATAGTCGGCCTGCAGCCAGGCGTGACGGTCGATTTGCCACCGCACCTCCACGCCCGGCCTGTACCCGACGAACCGCGCGCGGCTGCCGCCGGCCGGGACGAGCAGAAACCCCGGAACGGCGTACACGCCGTCTGTTAGACTTTCCCGCCATTGGACAACCAGATCCGCGGAAATCGTGACGTCTCGGGGAAGTTTCAACTGCAGGCGGGGATGCACATCGATGAAATTGACTGGTCCGGGACCGGTGTCGGCCAGCACTCCGAAATAGTTGCCGACCGGGTATATCGGGCTGAAGGTGCCGAGCGAGTGGCTGCGTGGATCGTCTCCGCTGGATACATCCGCTTTCACGCTGATCCGCGGCCGCAGTGGAGTCGCGAGAAAGCTGTAGCCGGTATCGGATGCAACCGTCCACGCCCGTATGCCGCAGGCACCGAAACTGCCGAATTGCCAGACGGCTTCATAATCGAAGTCCCAATCCGACTCTTTCGCGGCCGGCGAACGCCAGAGGCGTAGTCCCAGGTTGTGCCGGGTCTCCTGCGCCGTTCCACGATTGTACGTAAACGATTTTCGGTCTAGCCCGAGGTAGTAGCTGTCATACGACACCCGGCGCCGCCACGGACGCGTCGCATACACTCCCCAGAATGCGGTGCGGTGATCGGGGATGTTATCGAAGAAGCCCGGCTTATCGAGGTCCGGCCGAACAGCCCATAGGTCAATTCGCCAGGTGCCGGCCTTTCCCTTCAGTCTTGCTCCGTCGAAACTCTGCCGCACATTCGGGCCTTCGCGAACAGAAACCAGCCGGCCCGAGCCGTAATTCAGTTCCTGCCGTCCTACTTGCAAGACCACGGAGCGATCGGCTTCGCCGGTACTCAGTTCTACAAACGCTTCTTCGAAATCGAGTTTCTTCTCGTCGATTGGCCGCGGTCCCCCTTGCCGAAACGACTCCAGATCGCTTTTGAACTCCACGTACGCGCGGAAGTGCCTTCCGAGATGCCAGTCCGTGTGCAGCACATACCGCTCGAGGTAGAACTGATTGGTATAGTTTTGTTTGCCCCAATTGTCGTTGCCGACCTGCTCCAGTACCTGGCGCGACCCCCCGCCGATGCTGAGGTACCAGCCGTCAGGCCCCAGGGGGATGTACTTCAGGGGATCCCAGAAGTCCTGGCGCAGCGATCGGTCCTTCAGAAAGCTCCAGTCTTCGTCTTCACCCAGGAGAGTATACGTGCGAACCGGAACCGCGGAACTCGCAGGCTGGTCCGTTTGCGCGTGCACAGCAGTTACCGCAGCAGCCAGAGCGACGATCCAGGCAGAACCGGCTCGCATCAGTCTTACTTCTCCGAGGCCATGGAGTGGATTTCAGCGATGTATCCGCCGGGAAACTGCGCCATCGCAGAGTTCCGTCCGTCGGCTGAGAACGGCCCGACCAGGACCGACACGCCCGCGGCCTTCGCTTTCTCGAGCGTGGCCGCCAGATCGGCCACCTCGTATCCCGTCATCTCGCGGCCATATGGATATGGAAGATGGCCGTCGGTGACGAGTACTGCCATCGCGCCAAAGACCGACGAAATCCGGATCCGCCGGTAACTGTCGGACGCGCGGCCGATTTCGACTCCCGGCGCACGGGCATTGTCTGAAACAACTTTGCCGTGCGAAAAGGCAAGGAAGCTCTTGACGAATGCAGATGCCCGTTCCGCCGAAACGTAGACCCGGTTTTCCGGAACGGTCTGCAGGGCCGGGTACGACGGCGGCGTGGTGTGCCAGTAGAGCTGCATGTTCACGCCGCCAGGCCACTGGATTACGGCGTCCCTGCCGATCGGATCGTCGAATGGAATGACGAGAACATCCGCGCCATCAGCTTGCGCTGCCCGAACCGCGGCGTCGAGGTTGGTCACCAGATAACCCGTCCGCTCGGATCCAAACGGGTATGGCACGGGTGTTTTGAATCCGAAGACCGAGAGGCTCCCGGCGGGCGTCAGCACAAGTTGCGACATGGTCTTGCTGGGAGTTGGAGTTACCGTGAAGACGCCCTGCTTGGTTGTGGTCCCGCCAAACGTCGCCACGAGGCTCGCGACAAACTGGTTGAAGTCTTCCGGCTGCACATACACGTGCGTCGTGTCGTACTGCGCACCGACGCCAAAGTTGGAATCGCCGGGTGTGGCGAACGCCGCCACCAACGAGAACAAGGCAATAGCGGTCGTTAGTAATCGTTTCATAGAGTCTAGATGCTCCTATGGAGGCGGCGCCGCCAGATCCGCTTATGCCGCTACGGTCGCTCTACCCTGCCCGATGAAGCTGAGCAATTCTTCGTTGACCCGGCCTTTCAGCGTCGAGCACATTCCGTGGGGAGCCCCGGGGACGACCACGAGCTTGGAGCCCTTGACGATTTTGGAGGACAGCAGCGCCGAGGCGCCGATCGGCACGATTTGATCGTCGTCACCGTGAAGAATCAGCGTCGGGACGTCAATTCTCTCGAGGTCCCCGGTCAGGTCCGTTTCGGAAAACGCCTCGATGCAGTCGTAGGCCGCTTTATGGCCGCAAAGCATCCCTTGCATCCAGAAGGAGTCCCGCAATCCCTGCGAAACCTGGGCTCCCGGCCGGTTGGCGCCGTAGAAAGGAACGCTCAGATCCTTGAAGAACTGCGAGCGATCGGCAAGCACGTTTGCGCGCAGTTGATCGAATACCTCGATTGGCAAGCCACCCGGATTCGACGGCGTCTTCAGCATGAGCGGCGGGATTGCGCCGATCAATACCGCCTTGGCGACCCGCTTAGTGCCATGACGCCCAATGTAGCGAGTCACTTCCCCGCCGCCGGTGGAGTGACCGACGTGGATCGCTTCGCGAAGGTCGAGTGCGGCGGCCAGGTCGGCTAGATCATCGGCATAGGTGTCCAGGTCATTACCATCCCAAGGTTGATCCGAGCGCCCGTGGCCTCTGCGATCGTGCGCGATGCAGCGGTATCCCCGGCTGGCCAGGAAAATCATCTGGTCTTCCCACGCGTCGGCGCTCAAAGGCCAGCCATGACTGAAAACGATTGGCTGGCCTTTTCCCCAATCCTTGTAGTAGATCTGGGTACCATCTTTGGTTGTTATTCTCGGCATTGGCTTCCTCTCTTTCACCTGACAAAATCAAACACCCTGGTAAACCAGCCCGGTGAAGATCGCGGGCGTGATCAGGAACTGTCCCCACTTCGCGTCGTATTTGGAAGTCGGCTTCGCGGCGATTGTTGCTTCCAATGTCCTGCCTTGTTTTTTCAGCGCCGCTACATTCTCCCGGATCGCCACCAGCATGTCGCGGAACTCGGCCAGGTCGGATCTGCCGCCCACCGGTCCGTGCCCGGGAATTACGATGGTCTTATCGGTTACTGCTGCAACGTTGGCCTCAGCCGCCCGGATAGCTCCGTCGATGCTGCCGCCCGTCGAGTAGTCGATAAACGGATAAACACCATTCCACCAGGTATCCCCTACCTGGAGGATATCGGCCTCCGCAAAGATGACAGAGATGTCGCTGTCCGTGTGAGCCGGCCCGTAATACTTCAGAAGCAGGTGGGTGTCACTCCAGTCGATTTCGGAGTCCGCATTGAACACCGTAGCGGGCAGCGACCCGGATGGGGCGGCCGGAAATGTGTAACTCCATCCGGCGACCCGCGTGGCGACGGAGAGGTGCTTCCGCGTGTTCTCGTGCGCGGTGATCGCGGCTCCAGCAGCGTGCAGCCATTCGTTGCCGTCGGTGTGGTCTATGTGCCAGTGGGTGTTGATCAGGTGCTTGATCGGATGGTCGCTGATCTCCGTCAAAGCACTGGAAAGCGCCGGCCGCGAAACAGCGAATCCGGCATCAACCAGAAGCTTGCCGTCGTTCCCGGTCAGGACCGCGATATTGCCGCCTGAACCTTCGAGAACCGAGATGTTCCGCCGCAGTCTATGTGTGGCGATTTTAGCTTTGGCCGCGGCGTTGATCATCGTCGGGACGATACCGTTCATTCCTGCGGTTCGTGGACGCGAAGTTCCTTCGATTTCCCTTGGCTGTGTTTGGGCTACCATTCCTCTTCCTCCTCTTGGTTGCGGACCGTGCTAGAAGGCCCAACAGAGGCAGCCGAAGCCGCCTCCAAATTGGTGGTCGCGTAACCGATCTTCGCTGCGATGCGCATGCTCCAGGGACGAGCACGCCACAACCGGCGCTGTCGCTGGTCTGAAGTAGCCGCCATATGCCGCGACCGGAGACCATTCCGGCAGCACCGGGGGAAGCGGCGGCGCGAGTTCGGAAAACTCCTTGGCCCCGTACACGGGCTTACCTCCCACGATCGTCAGCACCGATTCGAGGTTCTTGATCTCCTCCTCGGCGACCGAAAAATAATCGGCGGAAAGCACCGCGACGTCCGCTAATTGCCCCGGAACAATCGACCCTTTGGTTCCCTGTTCTGTGGAGAGCCAACTGCTCCCCACCGTCCACAGGCGTAAAGCTTCCATGCGGTCGAACCGGTGATCCTTGTCGTACATCGATAAGCCGCCGACCGTCTTCCCCGTGACGAGCCAGTAAAGCGACACAAACGGGTTGTAGCTCGCAACGCGCGTAGCGTCAGTCCCGGCTCCCACCGGCAGCCCCGTCCGCAGCATCCCCCGGATTGGCGGGGTTCGCTTGGTTTCGGCGCTCCCGTATCGGTCGCGGAAGTACTCGCCCTGAAATGCCATCCGGTGCTGGATCGCGATCCCGCCACCCAGCGCCGCGATCCGGTCCATACTGCGCTGCGAGATGGTTTCCGCGTGGTCAATGAACCAGTGCAGGCCCTGAAGCGGGATCTCCCGGTTCACCTCTTCGTAGACGTTGAGCGTCCGCGTGATGGTCTCGTCGTACGTGGCGTGGAGGCGGAACGGCCAGCGATTCTTCGCCAGCAGGCTCACCACCGGCTTCAGCTCCTGCTCCATCACGCCGGGCATGTCGGGGCGCGGTTCGAGAAAGTCCTCGAAATCCGCCGCCGAAAAGACCAGCATTTCCCCGGCGCCATTGTGGCGGAAGTAGTCGTCGCCCTGACGCGGCTTGAGCATGCCGGCCCAGTTCTGGAAGTCGGCGAGCTCGCCTTTGGGCTTCTGCGTAAACAGATTGTAGGCAATCCGGACGGTCAACTCGCCGTTCTTGTGGAGCCGCTCGATAATCTGGTAGTCCTCCGGATAGTTCTGAAAGCCGCCGCCGGCGTCGATCGCGCTGGTGATCCCCAGCCGGTTGAGCTCACGCATGAAGTGCCGGCTCGAGTTGACCTGGTATTCCGGCGGCAGCTTCGGCCCCTTCGCGAGTGTGGCGTACAGGATGAGGGCGTTCGGCCTGGCGATGAGGATGCCCGTCGGATTACCGGCGCCATCGCGGACGATTTCGCCGCCCGGCGGGTTGGGCGAGTGCCTCGTATAGCCGGCGGCTCGGAGCGCGGCCCGGTTCAGAAGCGCCCGGTCATATAAGTGAAGTACGAATACCGGCGTATCTGGCGCGGCCCGGTTGAGTTCGTCGAGCGTCGGCATCCGGCGCTCGGCGAACTGAAATTCAGACCAGCCTCCGACAACGCGCACCCATTGCCCCGGCGGCGTCCGCTGCGCCTGCTCACGAAGCATGCGCAGCCCGTCCGCGAGCGAGGGAACGCCGTCCCACCGGAGCTCCAGATTGTAGTTGAGGCCGCCGCGAATCAGGTGCAAGTGCGAGTCATTCAGCCCTGGAATCGCGGTGCGCTTGTTCAAATCGATCAGTTTCGTCGTCCCGTCTCGGAATGGCATTACCTCCCGATCGGTTCCGATTGCGACGAACTTGCCGTCCCGAATCGCCGCTGCCTCAACTACCGAACGGCGATCGTCCTGGGTCGCGATTTTGCCGTTCTGAAGAATCAGGTCTGCTGGCTGTTGATTCATGACGTGCCTTCAAGGTTTGATTTACACGTGGGACAGTTCGGGCTGTGGTTTGTTCGGGTGCAGCGCCGCGTCCTGAGCGCGGTTATAGCTCTCCATCACCGCCTGGTAATTCGGAGCCACCATCGTGTAAAGCTGCGCGATTTCAGCGGCGTCCGGCCGGTTCCAGGTCCGCTGCAGCTCGCACAGAACGGCATTGGCGCTGGTGGGGACGACTCCCGCCTGCGTGAAACGGGCGAGCGTAGTCCGCGAAGCCATTTCACTCGGGTCGCCGGAAGCATCGATCACCGCGTAGACTTTATAGCCCGCGGCAAGCGCATCGAGCGCCGGGAACATGACACAAACGCTGGTCCATACGCCGGCCATGATCAGCGTCTTGCGGCCGGTTTCGCGGATCGTCTTGACGAAGAGCTCGTTGTCCCACGCGTTAACCTCGCCCCTGCGAGGTACGTGGATAAAGTGCGGCGCGGCCTCGTGAATCTCCGGCATCAGCGGACCGTTTGGCCCCCCCGGCTCGGAAGCCGTGGTAATCAATGGGATCTTGAACTGGTGGGCCAGCTTTGCCAGCATGACCGTGTTGGCCCGCAATTCAGAGACGGGAATGTCTTTCACCACCTGAAACAGCCCTGACTGGTGGTCGAGTAATAATATGACCACGTCGTCGAGGCGCATGAGCGCATCACCGCCTCCCTCCGCGTGTGGAATTCCATCTTGAATGCCGTTCGGCTTGTAGGCAGCCGGCGCGCCATTGCCGGTCGGGGACACTTTGCGTTCGTTCATAACACTCCCTTTCTATACTGCTGGGTTACCTCAATGGCCTAACTCATGCTCATGTGAGAGTGAGTTCAATCTTGGGTCGCAGTGGGGGTCTTGCAAACGGTACGCCATGTTTGCCCCTCGGCCGTATCCCCTTGCCAGGGCACGAGTTCTGGAGAATCCCGAGGCACATTGCGGCTGTCGAGGTGTCGCTCCCTCGCCACTGCCAGAGGCTGTGCAGCCTTTGAAGTGTCGTCTGGACGACGCATCAGGCTACCGGGCGTACGAGAACTCTCTGCTTGGGGCCACTTTTGTGGAAGCGCATGTGCAGGACCCAGAACGGCAACCGTTGGAGTCCTGGGTGAATGGAAGTGAAGTTCTCGTGAAGCCTGTTGCGCCGATTCTGGCTAATCTCAGGTGTGGCGATGACCAGCCCCGCTACCAAGGTGCAGGCCACCCTCGAGCCCCGCAATACAATTTAGATCTCTCTTTATCATCTGAGTCTGAGGTCACGCATACATCAAGATCACGGGTGATTCAGGTGCGGATATCGGTGAAATATGCTGTGATGAAGCCAGCCGTGGAATTTGTGACCGGACTGGCCTGCGTCTTTTGCCGCTCCGCTTATCTGCCAGGACGAAACTGCACCTGCCCCCGCTGCGGGATTCAGGGCATCCTCGACGTGCAGTACGACTATCCCACACTGGCACGCCGCTTCACGCGCCGCTTGTTGTCCAGGCGCGCGGAACTGTCTCACTGGCGTTATCGCGAGTTGCTTCCCATCCGGACCACCACCGCGGTGCCTGACGTGACAGTCGGATGGACGCCCCTGACGCCTGCCCCTGCCCTCGCCCGGCATATCGGCATCCGCCGGCTCTTCCTGAAAGATGACGGGCGCAACGCCACGGGATCGCTGAAGGACCGCGCCAGTTCCATCGGCGTGGTGAAGGCGCGGGAAGCCCGGCGCCGCATCATCGCGTGCGCCAGCACGGGCAACGCCGCTTCGTCGTGCGCCGGCATGGCCGCCTCGATGGGGCTGCGCAGCGTGATCTTCATACCGGAGTGCGCTCCCGAGCCGAAGATCGTCCAACTCCTGATCTTCGGCGCGACCGTTCTGCGCATCCGCGGCAGCTACGAGCAGGCGTTCCAACTCTGCCAGTCGGCCTGTGAACGCTGGGGATGGTACAACCGCAACTCCGGCATCAATCCCTACTTGGTGGAGGGCAAAAAGACGGTAAGCCTTGAAATCGCCGAGCAACTCGGCTGGGAAATGCCCGATTGGGTGGCCGTTTCCGTGGGCGACGGCTGCACGGTCGCGGGCGTCTGGAAGGCATTTCGCGAACTGCGCCAGATCGGCCTCATCGAACGAACGCCGCGCATTCTCGGAGTGCAGGCCGAAGGCGCCGCGCCCGTGACCGCGTGCTTCCGCAGCGGAGGGCCGCTCGAACCCGTCGAGCCGCGAACGGTCGCAGACAGCATCGCGGTGGGAGTGCCGCGAAACTGGAAGAAAGCAGTGCTGGCAGTCAGCGAGTCCGGCGGCGAAATGATCAACGTGAGCGACTCCGAGATCCTGGACGCCATGCGATACACGGGCCGGCTGGCCGCCATTTTCGCCGAACCGGCTGCCGCCACCGCAATCGCGGGACTGCGCCGCGCGGTGGGCGATGGGGCGATCGGACGGCGCGCCACCGCGGTTGCCATCGTCACGGGCAACGGACTGAAAGACGTCCAATCGGCGAAGACGGCCGCAGGACAGCCCTTCGACATCCCGCCCGATGGAGCGGGGCTCGACGAGCTCCTGCGCGAGCGAAACCTGACCGAACCATGCGACCGCAATCGCTCCTGATCCGCGACATCCATACGCTGGTACCGATGGACGAGGGGCACACCGTCCTACACGGTGCGTCGCTCTATATAGAGGGCGGCGAGATCCGCCAGGTGGTGGCGTCCGGCGCGAGACTTCCCAAGGCGCATCGGAGCATCAGTGGCCGCTATGCAATCGCGATCCCCGGCTTGGTCAACACCCACCATCATCTCTATCAGACGCTCACCCGCGCCTACGGCCCGGCGGCCGATGCCGAACTCTTTGATTGGCTGCGCGCCCTTTATCCGGTGTGGGCGCGGCTCGACGAGGAGGCCGTCGAGGCGGCAGCCCTCGTGGGCATGGCGGAACTGATGCTTTCCGGGTGTACCACCACCAGCGACCATCATTACGTCTTCCCGCGTGCTCACCCGGGACTCCTGGATGTCGAGATCGAAGCGGCAGGCCGTATCGGGATCCGCTTCCACCCCACACGGGGCAGCATGAGCGTCGGGCGGCGGAAAGGCGCCCTGCCGCCGGACGCCGTCGTGGAAAGCGAGGGCCGAATACTGGCAGACTGCGAGCGCGCCATCACCAAATTCCACGACCCGCGGCCGGGATCGATGTTGCGCATCGCACTTGCGCCCTGCTCGCCTCTCTCTGTCTCGCCTCGTTTGATGCGCGACACAGCCACTCTCGCGCGCCGTCACGGCGTACGCCTCCATACGCACCTGGCCGAGACGCGCGCCGAGGAAGACTACTGTATCGAACGCTTCGGCAAACGCCCGCTCGATCTGCTCGAAGATGTAGGCTGGCTCGCGAACGACACGTGGCTGGCGCATGGCATCTATTTCCGACGGTCCGAGATCGCGCGTCTGGGCAGCGCGGGGGTAGGCATCGCGCATTGCCCCACGTCGAACATGCGGCTGGGGTCGGGCTGCGCGCCGGTGCCCGCATTCCGCCGCGCCGGATGCCCGGTCGGACTGGGAGTGGACGGTAGCGCCTCCAATGACAGCTCCCACATGTTGGCGGAAGCCCGCCAGGCATTGCTGCTCCAACGTCTGGTTCATGGCGCCCGTGCATTCGGTGTGCGCGATGCACTGCGAATGGCGACGATCGAAGGCGCGCGCTGCCTTGGCCGCGACGACATCGGCACTCTGGAGCCGGGCAAGCGCGCGGATATCGCCATGTTCGATCTGCGCGGCCTGGGCTACAGCGGCGCGGGCGATCCGGTTTCCGCGTTGCTGCTCTGCGCTCCCGCCACAGCGGAAACACTGATCATTGACGGCTGCATCGTGGTCGAGAACGGCGAGTTGAGGACTCTCTCCGTCGATCGCCTCGTCACCCGCCACAAGCGCGCCGCGGCGAATTTGGTTGTTTCAGACCTGTAAGACTGATATTATCCGATCAGGCACGATATGTTCGAGAGTGTGGAAGCTTTCTATCGTCCTGCCACTGTCCGCGATGCATTGAAGCTGCTTCACAAAGGACATGGCAGCGCGCGAATCGTCGC
Organism: Bryobacteraceae bacterium; assembly: GCA_035501495.1. Taxonomy (GTDB): domain Bacteria; phylum Acidobacteriota; class Terriglobia; order Bryobacterales; family Bryobacteraceae; genus JAIQFL01. The sequence goes on from DATJWB010000138.1 coordinate 20,249, forward strand.
CGGTTGTACCGATGTCATGCTGGAACGCGACCGCCCGGTCCGGTTTCTGATCGACATCACGAGGGCCGGCTTGACCTACATCCGGAAGCGCGGTGCCCGCTGGGCGATTGGCGCAACCACCACCATGTCGGAGATCGAGGCTTCCCCGGAATTGCACGGCGTTGCCGGAGGGATTCTGGCACACGCCGCCGCGGCCTGCGGCTCGATCGAAATCCGCAACATGGCGACCATCGGCGGCAACATGGCAAACGGGTCCGCAGCCGCGGATCTCGCCGCGCCGTTGCTGGCGCTGAATGCGGATGTGACGTTGGCCAGTGACCGCGGGCGGCGCAAACTGCCGCTCTCCAAGTACCTGCCGTGCGTGACCGCCGGGCACACCAGGAATTCGATCCTGGTCGAGGTCTCGTTTCCGGATCCTCCGCGCGGGCCGTATTCCGGTTGGTCGTTCCAAAGGCTTGGGCGGACCGCCTTGGACATTTCGCTGGTCAACGTGGCGGCGGGCCTCCAACTGGACGGGCGAGGCCGCGTAAAATGGGCGCGCATCGCCTTGGGCGCGGCAGCCCCCGAGGCTCTCCGCATGCCGGAAGCCGAAGCGCTGCTGGCCGGTCGGACACTCGACCACATACTCCTCGCGGAGGCGACAGCCTCGGTGGAGCGCTCAGTCAATCCCATCACGGACGTTCGGGCGACGGCCGACTACCGCCGCGAAATGAGCCGGGTCCTGACCCTGAGGGCACTGGAAGAATGCGGCCTGCATGCGGAGCGCGCGCTATGAAACCCATGGAATTGCATGTCACCGTCAACCAGGGGGCCAAAGAGTGGCGGATCGCCCCCGGCGACATCCTGCTCGATGTCCTCCGGCGCGAGGGCTACTTCAGCGTGAAGCGGGGGTGCGAGACCGGCGAGTGCGGCGCCTGCACGATACTGCTCGATGGCAAAGCGGTCAACTCCTGCTTGATGTTCGCCGCTCAAGCCGAGGGACGCGAAATCCTGACTGTCGAGAGCCTGGCGGACGGCGACACTCTCGATCCTCTCCAGGAGTCTTTTCTCGATCACGGCGCGGTGCAATGCGGATTCTGCACCAGCGGCATGATCCTGGGCGCCAAGGCGCTCCTCGAATGCACGCCTCACCCGAATGAAGGTGAGGTTCGCGAAGCCTTAGCCGGTCACCTTTGCCGATGTACGGGTTACCGAAAACCGGTGGAGGCCGCTCTGGGCCGGTCCCGAAAGGAAGGCAAGCCGAAGAGCAACGGGCCGAAAATCGTCGGCCAGGACGTGCGCAAAGTCGATGGTGTCAAACTGGTGACGGGTCGTTCCGCCTTTACCGACGATATCCACCTCCCCGGCATGCTCTTCGGCAAGATCCTGCCCAGCCCGCACGCTCACGCCCGCATCCGCCGCATCGATACGCGCCGGGCGACGGCCCTGCCCGGGGTACACGCCGTGCTTACCCATCAGGATGTGCCGCGCGTTCCTCATACCACCGCCGGACAGGCATGGCCCGAACCTTCGCCCTACGACACCTTCCTGCTGGATTCCAAAGTCCGCTTTGTGGGCGACCGCGTCGCGGCAGTAGCAGCCGAGAGCCGCGCGATTGCCGAACAGGCGCTCCGGCTCATCGAAGTGGACTACGAGGTTCTGCCTGCGGTGCTGGACATGGAGCAGGCCATGGCGCCGGGGGCCGCGGTGATCCACGACGAGCCCGACGCCACCAAGATATATGACGCCTCGCGCAACATCGCCGGCCACATCCTGCGCGAGATCGGCAACGTGGACGAGGGCTTCCGCCAATCGGATTGCATCTTCGAGCGCGAATTCCGTACGCAGCGCCAGCAGCACGTGATGCTGGAGCCGCACATCAGCATCTGCTGGCTGGACGCCGATAATCGCCTGGTGATTCGCACCAGCACGCAGGTGCCCTATCACTGCCGGCGCCAGGTGGCGCAGATCCTGCAAATCCCGGTGGGGCGCATCCACGTCATCAAGCCGCGCATCGGCGGCGGGTTCGGCGGCAAGCAGGAGATGCTGCTCGAGGATATCTGCGGAGCGCTGGCGCTCGCGACGCGCCGCCCGGTGAAGATGGAATACACGCGCGAGGAGGAGTTTTACATGGCGCGCAGCCGCCATCCGCAGATCCTCCGCATGAAGATGGGGGTTGCGCGCGATGGCGAGATCGTCGCCAGCCACATGCGCGTGCTGGCTACCACCGGTGCTTACGGCAGCCACGCCAACACCGTGCAGGGCAATACCGGCAGCAAGGTGCTGCCGCTCTACCGCGCTGCCCACATGCGCTTCGAATGCGACGTGGTCTATACGAACGCGCCAGTCGCCGGCGCCTTTCGAGGCTATGGCTGCCCGCAAGGATTCTTCGCGCAGGAATCGCTGGTGGACGAGATCTGCCAGACGCTAGGCATGGATCCCGTCGAATTCCGGCGCAAGAACGCGATCCGCCTGGGGGACACCGATCTCCTCAGCGCCCAACTCGGCGAAGGGCGGGAAGGTCTGCCGCGCGTGATTCGCAGTTGCGGCCTGCCCGAGTGCCTGGAAAAGGGCGCGGTGGCTATCGGCTGGAAGGAGAAGCGCGAACTTCTGCCGAAGCTCAAAGGGCCGCGCAAACGCGGCGTCGGCATGGCGTGCACCATGCAGGGCAGCGGAATCGCCGGCATCGACTGGGCCTCCGCCTTTTTGAAGATGAACGACGACGGGTCCTTTTGCCTGCAGGCGGGCGCGTCGGACGTGGGTGCGGGCGCCGATACGGTGCTCTCGCAGATCGCGGCCGAAACGCTGGGCGTGACCTTGGACCGCATCATCATTACTACTGGTGACACCGACACCACGCCATTCGACGTGGGAGCGTACGCATCCAGCACCACCATCATCTCGGGCGGCGCAGTCAAGAAGGCCGCCGAAAAGGTGCGTGGGCAGGTGCTGGCCATCGCTTCGAAAATGCTCGATACGCCCGCGGCGGACTTGGACTGCGCCGGCAACGAAGTGTTCACCACCACAGAACCGCGACGCTCGGTCCCCATTGGCGACGTGGCGCTCCAGGCGCTCTATAAAGAGAAGACGCAGATCATGGACGGCGCCTCGCACTTCAATACCGACAGCCCGCCGCCGTTCTGCGCGACGTTCGCCGAGGTGGAAGTCGATACCGAAACGGGGCAGGTTCACGTGCTGCACCTCGCGACGGCCGTCGATCCCGGCGTCGCCATCAATCCGATGCAGGCGGAGGGGCAGGTGGAAGGCGCCGTCACACAGGGCATGGGCTTCGCCCTGACCGAGGAACTGATGCTCGACGAAGCCGGGCGCCCGCGCAACGCCAATTTCCTCGACTACAAGATTTTCAGCGCTAAAGACATGCCGAAGCTGACCACCATCCTGGTCACCACCGACGAGCCGCTCGGCCCATACGGAGCGAAGTCCGTGTCCGAAGTGCCCATTAATGGTCCTGCGCCGGCAATTGCTAACGCTATCTTTCACGCTATCGGCGTCCGCATCCGCAGGCTGCCGATCCGCCCCGAAGACGTCCTCCGCGCGTTGCACGAAGCGCCCGATGTGTCCGGAGCGGACGAAGCCGAGGAGGTCCTGGTAACGCAATGATGACCACAACCGAAATCCTGAATCGCGAGCGCCTCGCCGGGCGGGCGCAGTTCTACGAGCCCGCCATGGTTCGCTTCCTGCAGGAGCTGATCGCCATCCCCGCGGAGAGCTGTCAGGAGCGGCCCGTGATCGCCCGCATCCGCCAGGAAATGGAGAAGGTGGGGTTCGACGAAGTCCGCATCGACGGCATGGGCAATATCCTGGGTCGTATTGGTTCCGGCCAGACGGTCATCATGATGGACTCCCACACCGACACAGTCGGCGTCGGCGATCCGAAAGAATGGGCGCGCGATCCCTACGGCGGCACCATCGATGGCGGCTGCATCTACGGCCGCGGCGCCTGCGACCAGCGGGGCGGTATGGCCAGCCTGGTCTACGCCGGTCTGTTGATCCAGGAACTCGGCCTCCATGGCGATTACACGCTCTATGTCGTCGGCTCCGTCCAGGAGGAGGATTGCGACGGGCTGCCCTGGCTCTACATCCTGAATGAGGACGGCATCCGACCCGATTGCGTGGTCATCACCGAGCCGAGCAAATTGGGCATCTATCGCGGCCATCGCGGCCGGATGGAGATCGAAGTCCACCTGCGCGGCAAGTCGTGCCACGCAGCCGACCCCACGCGCGGCGACAACCCCGTCTACAAGATGGCGCGCCTCGTGGCGGAGGTCGAGAAGCTCAACGAGCGGCTGCATGCCGATCCTTTCCTCGGTAAGGGTACTATCGCGGTTACCCAGATTCGTTCCCTGTCGCCGTCGCTGTGCGCCGTGCCGGGAGCTTGCTCCGTCCATCTCGACCGCCGCCTCACCGCGGGTGAAACCCGGGAGAGCGCGGTCGCCGAAGTGAAAGCTCTGCCCGGCGCCGAGGACGCCGAAATCGAAATCCTCGACTACGACACGCCGAGCTACACCGGGCTCCGGTACGCGATGCAGAAATATTACCCCACCTGGGTTCTGGAGGAATCACACCCGTTGGCGCAGGCAGCCATTGGCACGTTCCGCAAGTTGTGGGACCGTCCGGCGGTGGTCGATAAGTGGACGTTCAGCACCAACGGTGTGGCCACCATGGGACTGATGGGCGTGCCCACCATCGGCTTTGGGCCAGGCGAGGAGGAACTGGCCCACAGCGTCGGAGAGCGTATGCCCATCCGCCACCTGGTGGAGGCGGCCCAGTTTTACGCCGCCTTCCCGCTGACCTACATGGAAACGCTGAAGAAGAGCGATGGCTGAGCTGGTTCCCATCGCGTTGCCTCTGCTGCTGCGGCGCGCGTTTCTCGAATACCGGCGGGAAGGCAAAATCTTCGACCTGCCGCAAACCAGATTCTTCCGGGGCCTGCCCGGGCTCGATTTGTCGGTATCGTTCCACGGTCACCGCGCCGCGACGCCGCTCGGTCCTGCCGCCGGGCCACATGGCCAACTGGCGCAGAACATTGCGCTCTCCTGGCTCGGGGGCGCACGCATCATCGAGCTCAAGACGATCCAGATCCTGGACAGGCTCAGGATCCCCCGGCCGTGCATCGATGCCGCCAATGTCGGCTACAACGTGGAGTGGTCGCAGGAACTGACGCTCGAGCAGTCCCTCCGCGAATATGTCGGCGCGTCGATGTTCCTCGAGATCCTGAAAGCGTCCAAGCTCATCGGCGACGACATCCCGGGCGACACCGTTTTCGACATGAGCGCGGGCTACAACCTCGAGGGCATCGGTTCTCCGCGCGTGCGCGCCTGGATCACTTCCATGAAGAATGCGGCACCGGTCATCGACGAACTGCGCCCCGAGCTCACAGGCGAATTCGCCCGCTACCGCGATCTGCCATTTCCCACTTGCGTCAGCGACACGTTGAGCCTCTCCACTTTCCACGGATGCCCCGCCGGCGGAATCGAAGATATCGCCGACTTCCTGCTGTCCGAGCTGGACTGCCACGTCTGCATCAAGCTCAACCCCACGCTTCTTGGACAAGCGGAAACCGCGCATCTCCTGCACGACGTCCTCGGCTATCGCGAGATCCAGCTCCATCCGCCGGCCTTCGCCAACGACCTCCAGTGGGACGAAGCGACCGACCTGATTCCGCGCTTGTGGCGCCGCGCCGAGCGCCTCGGCAAGAGCCTCTCCGTCAAATTCTCGAACACTCTCGTGGTTCGCAATCACAAGGGGGTCTTTCGCGACGAGTTGATGTACATGTCGGGGCCGCCGCTTCATGTCCTGGCGATGAGGCTGGTAAAGAAATTCCGCGAGTCTGTACCGGCTCCGATTTCCATTTCGTTCTCGGGAGGCCTCGACGCGCACAACGTGGCCAACACAGTCGCCATGAACCTGGTGCCGGTGACTACTTGCACGGACCTCCTGCGTCCCGGCGGCTACGCGCGGCTCGTCCGCTACCTCGAAAACCTGGGCCAACGCATGCGCGAGGTCGGCGCCGGCAACATCTGCGAGCTTGTTCTCCGTTATCGCGGTCAGGCGGAAACGGCTGGCGGGGACGTAACCCTCGCCGGGCGGCTGAATACGCCGATTCTCGCCACGGAGGCCGAAGCGGATCCACGCTATCGCTGGGAGCGGAATCACGGTGTGCCACGCAAAATCGGTTCCCATCTATGGTTTTACGACTGCATCAGCTGCGACAAGTGCGTACCGGTCTGCCCGAACGATGCCAACTTCGTCTACGAGGCGCCTGCCGCGGTCATCGAGTACGACAATTTCGAGTTGCTGCCTGAGGGCATTCGACGCCTTCCCGGCGGAGTGCTCCGTGTGGTGAAGCAGCACCAGCTCGCAAACTACGCCGATGCGTGCAACGAATGCGGAAACTGCGACGTGTTCTGCCCCGAAGACGGCGGACCGCAGCACGCGAAGCCGCGATTCTTTAGCAGCCTCGAGACCTATCGCAAACACGCGGAGGGCAACGGATTCTTTAACGATTGGGACGCCCACCGGATCTACGGCGCCATCGCGGGAAAGCACTACGTGCTGGGACTCGACCCGCAGGCCGATCGCGCCTGGTTCGAAACCGAGTCCGAGCAAGTCGAGATCCGTTTGAGCGACTGCCAGGCGCTGAATTGGGCTCCGCTTGGCGGCTGTCGCGACGCCCGCACACTCGACATGCTGCCCTATCTGAAGCTCAAATTACTTGCCGGCTCCATCGGCGATCCGCGCCGCGTCCATTTCGCCAACGTGGCCGGACTTCCAGAGGACACCAATGATTACGGCATCGCCAACTGAAACCAAAAGAGCGCTCTTTGCCCTCCGCGACTGGATCACCACCGAGGAGTGGACCAACTCCGAACTGACCACCATGCTCGATGTCGCTGGGGACTTGAAGCGGAAATTCAAAGCACGCGTTCCGCACCGCTACCTCTCCGACCAGACCATCTTCCTGATGTTCTTCGACAAGTCCACGCGCACGCGGAACTCGTTCGAGGCGGGCATGACGCAACTCGGAGGACACGCACATTTCCTCACGGCCGACGTCATGCAAGTCTCCCACGGCGAGAGCGCCAAGGACACGGGCATCATCCTCTCGAGCTACGGGCACGGGATCGCCATCCGCCACGACCTGATTCCCGGACAAGGCAATGCCTACATGCGCGAAGTCGCAAGATGGGCCGACAAGCCCGTTATCAACATGCAATGCGACGTGGATCATCCCTGCCAGACGCTCGCCGACCTGATGACCATTCGGGAGTTGCGCGGTCACAATCTGCGCGGCCTCAAAATCGCGGTCACCTGGGCTTATGCCCCTAGCTACGCGAAGCCACTCTCCGTGCCACAGGGACTCATCATGCTGATGCCCCGCTTCGGCCTGAACGTCATGCTGGCCCATCCGCCGGAGTACGGGCTCATGCCCGAGACGATTGCCGCCGCACGCGCCAACGCCGAGCGCTCGGGCGCCCGATTCTCCATAGTAGACAGCATGGACGAGGCTTTCCGTGACGCCGATGTGGTGATACCCAAAAGCTGGGGCTGTCTCGATACCATGGGCAGCAAGCCGGAAGAGTCGCTGCGCATCGCCAAACAGTACACGAATTGGGTGTGCGATACCGGCCGCATGAAGCTGGCCGCATCCGATTGCCTCTACATGCACCCTCTGCCCGCCGACCGCGGCAACGAAGTCACCGATGAGGTGATCGACGGTCCCCATTCGGTGGTCTATGCCGAAGCGGAGAACCGCCTCCACACCGCAAAAGCCATCATGGCGCTGACCATGGCCGACCGCGACATCGAATACGAGGTCTGAGCAACCATGGAAATCGTGGTAGTCGCGCTGGGCGGCAACGCCATCACCCGCCCCGGCGAGCCGGGCACGATTCCCCAGCAGTTCGCACACACAGCCGAAACACTGGGGCATCTTACGTCGCTTTTCAGCAGCGGATGCGGGCTGGTGATCACGCACGGGAATGGCCCCCAGATCGGGAACATCCTCATCCGTGTGGAAGAGAGCGAGCGGCGAGTGCCGCGCCTGCCGCTCGATACCTGCGTCTCCGATTCGCAAGGCGGCATGGGCTACATGATCCAGCGGCTGGCCTGCGAACTGTTTCGACGCGTGGGCATTCGCCGCGGCGTGGCCACGCTGATCACACAGGTCCTCGTCGACCCCGGGGATCCCGATTTCGGCCACCCCAGTAAGCCCATCGGCGAGTATTACACCTGCCAGCAAGCCTGCCGCCTGCGCGCGGAGCGGCCCGACTGGCTGATCCACGAGATCGAGCCTGGCCGCTTCCGCCGTGTGGTTCCCTCGCCGCACCCACTCGCCATTATCGAAGAGGACGCGATCGTCAGCCTTGTCCGGTCCGGAGTGGTGACCATCGCCTGCGGGGGAGGCGGAATCCCGGTCACATGGCAGGACGGACGCCTCGTCGGCGTCGAAGGAGTCGTTGACAAAGACTTGGCCTCCAGCCTCCTCGCTTCACAGATCCACGCGCACAAGCTGGTCATCGTAACTTCGGTGGAGCGCGCGGCCATCCGTTACGGCAAGCCTGACCAGCGGTGGCTCGGCACCATCACCATCGAAGAGGCTCGCGCGTATCTGGATGCCGGCGAATTCCCAGCCGGGTCGATGGGGCCCAAAATCGAGGCCGGAATCGGGTTTGTCGAACGCGGCGGCGAAGCCTGCATCATTACATCCACCGAGCAGGTCGAGCGGGCCCTCGAAGACCGGACCGGGACCTGGATCGTGAGAGGCCGCGCATGATCCTCACCAACGCACGCGTCGTCACGTTCGACACCGAAAACCGCGTGCTGGATTGCGCCAGCGTGGAGATCCTGCCGGACGGGGCCATCGGTTCAGTCGGAGCCGAGCCCCAAGGCGGCGAAGTCATCGATGTACAGGGCCGCTTGCTGATGCCGGCACTGATCAATTGCCACACGCACCTCTACAGCACGCTGGCGCGCGGCATCCCGCTTCCTGGCGCCCCTCCCAGGAACTTCCGCGAGATTCTCCGCAAGCTGTGGTGGCGCCTGGATCGCGCGTTGAACGAAGAGGACGTGTATTACAGCGCCTTGGTCGGACTGATCGATTCCGCGAAATCGGGCGTCGGCACCCTGATCGATCACCACTCCAGCCCGAATGCCTGCGCCGGCAGCCTGGACCGCATCGAGCAGGCGTTTCGCGAGGTCGGACTTCGCGGCGCACTCTGCTATGAGACGTCCGACCGCAACGGCGCACGCCAGGCGCAGGAGGGAATCCGTGAGAATGTCCGGTTTCTGGAACGTAAGCGCAAGGACAGTCTGATTGGCGCCGCCTTCGGCCTGCATGCCGCATTTACTCTGCGCGACCAGACTCTGCTCGCCGCCGTCGAGGCCAACCAATTGCTGGGTGCCGGTTTCCACCTTCACGTCGCGGAAGACGCCTGCGATGCCGGAGCGGTTCAGCGTCTCGCGCGTTCCGGCGTGCTGAGAGAGCGAACTCTCGCCGCACACTGCCTGCACATCGATGCTCGCGACATCGCGACGCTGGCCCGTCACGGCGTTAACGTGGTGCACAATCCCCAATCCAACTGCAACAACGCGGTCGGCACTGCGAAACTGACCGAACTGATGCGGCGGGGCGTCACCGTCGGGCTCGGTTCCGACGGCTATTGTCCGCGCCTCTGGGACGAATTCAAGACCGCCTTCCACCTGCAGAAACTGCGAGCCCGAGATCCGCGAGTGGGGTATGCCGAAGCCTATGCCGCCGCGTTCCGAAACAATCGCGCAATCGTCCGGAAGATCTGGGGAATGGAGGTCGGCCGTATCGAGACCGGTGCGCGGGCCGATCTCGTCCTCATCGACTATTTTCCGCCGACGCCGCTCGAACCTGACAACCTGTTCGGCCACCTGTTATTTGGAATTGCTAACGCCCCGGTCCACTCACTGATGGTGAACGGGCGTTATATTCTGCGTGATGGGCGATGCGTTACGGTGGACGAGCAAGCCACCGCCGAAAAGGCCGCCAGGCAGGCCCGATCCCTTTGGAGGAGATTCGAAGACTCATGTCGAAGTTGATTCCCGGACCAACGTATGAGGAGATGTTCGACCCCAGGCTGCTTCCGCCCGAGTTCCATCGCCAGGCTGCGGCCGCCCGATCGAGGGAACTGGACCCCGCCAACCTCTTCAACATCAGTTGGCGCGCCCCCAACGGATCGATTCGGTGTGAGGTACTGCCGAAGGAACTGACGGGAGTGGATGCGAACATCCTGGTGCTGATCGGCCGCGACTTCCCATCCGGCAGCCACAAGGTCGGCGCCGCCTATTCGACTCTTCTCGAAGGCGAACTGGCCGGTGAGATCGCTCCCGGCGAGCACACCATCGTGGGCCCATCCACCGGTAATTTCGGCATCGGCACGGCTTACGTCGGACGCCTCAAAGGCTACTCCGCAGTGGTCATCATGCCGGACCAGATGAGCGCGGAGCGCTACGAGCGCATCCGCCGGTACGGCGCGCAACTCGATCTTACGCCGGGTTGCGAAAGCGATGTGATCCTCGTCATCGAGCGTACGGAACACTATAAGCGCGATCCGAAGAACAAGATCCTCGCCCAATTCGAGCTGTTTCCGAACTACCGTTTCCATCGCCACGTCACGGGCGGCAGCGCGCTCGAGGCCGCAAGGCAATACGGAAACGGCCGCATCGCGGCGTTCGTGAGCGCACCGGGGTCGGCCGGCACCCTCGCCGCCGGCGACGCCATCAAACAGCAGTTCCCCGACGCCCTGATCTGTGCGCCCGAGCCGGTGGAGTGCCCCACTCTGTTCCACAACGGCCGCGGCCCGCACCGCATCGAAGGCATCGGCGACAAGATGGTGACCCTCATCCACAACGTCCTCACCACCGACTACGTGATGCTGATCCACGACGACGATTGTGTGATTGGCCTGCATCTCCTGGAGCAGCGTCCGGCTCCCTTCCGCCGCCTGCAAGGTATGTTCGGCATCTCCGGAATCTGCAACATCCTGGGAGCCATTCGCCTCGCCCGATTCTTAAGGCTCGGCCCCGGCGATAACGTCGTGACCATCGCCACGGACGGATTCGACCGGTACCCCTCGGTGATGGCGGACCTCGCCCGGCGCATGGGCGAGATCAAGCCCGACGAATGGTTCGAGAAGATCTTCCGCGGAGGCGAATCGCGAAATGTGCTGGATGTGCGCTCCTGCGAGGAGAAGGAGCGCCTCTTCCGCGCCAAGGAGGATGTCTGGAAACCCTTCGGTTACTCGCAGGCTTCTCTCGATGCTATGAAGTCGCAGTCGTTCTGGGATGCCGAATATGCCAGAATTCCAGCCGTCGATGAGGCGCTGCTACGGTCCCGCCGCCCCGGGTAAAGCTGAGGTTGCGCGAGGGCACAATGGCGCTCGCCATTCCGCCCCGCGGTGCCTTTCGCTGTCGTCTTGCACCCTTCCAGGCGCCCGGTTAGCTCCTCGCAGCATGAGTCCTCAAGACGCTTACTTCGCTCGCTCGACACGCTCCCACATTTGGAGATAGGCTTCGGCGGACCCGAAGAGCGCCTGCAGGTCGCGCTTGGGCATTTCGACGTTGCGCAGGTCCTGCAGCATGTCGGGCACCAGCCCGAAATGCGCCAAACCATCGATGTTGAAGTCGAACGTGTGGCTGCCCGCGATGTACGGTTTGAGAGGTTCCTTTTGGTTGGTCTTCATGGGCGGTGCGATGCCCTCGTAGAGGATCGGGTCTTTTTGGGCATGCGGCTGGTAGCGGCTTCTGTGCTCGGCTTTGGCGTATTCGCGCTGGCCGTGCTGGAAGGACTTGTAGCCTTCGCAGGCATGATCGCCGAAGCGCGGCGACACCACCGGGATGAAGGTCATGTCGGTGGCCAATCCCATCCCGCCGGGCACCTGCTCCTGCCCGTAGTGATAGGCGAACGCGAAGCCCTTGGAGGAGTTGCCGCAATCGTCGGTGATGTGCGAAATGTGGACATCGATGCTCTCGGGATTGATGCGCGCCTGGTGCAGGAAAACGCCGACCACACCGCCGGCGCTCCGGACCCTCCGGAGGTTGGAGTCGCTGATGTCGTACTCGGAAGCGAGATAGTCCGGGAACTCGTTTTCCGGATCCTTGTAGAGGCCTTCCTTGCGAAAGTGAGCGTGCGAAATCACGGCGGGATATCCGCTGCGCTCGGCCAGGACCTGGTACGTGTCGTTGACCGACTTATCGGACATGTGCGCCGTATCGATGATCATGCCCCGGCGCATCAGGGCACGGATGTAGGCTGGGCCGGCGGGCGCTAATCCTTTGCTGTTTTTCTGGCCGAGCATCCCGGTATTCAAGGCGTCCTCGGTTTCGACGACGAAGCCGGGAGCGCGTCTGAAGAGGGTAAAGATGGGGCGTGCGATCACCAGGCGCAACTGCGGAAAAGGGGAGAGTTTGAAGAGCACACACTCACCCTCAGGCTCGTGGTTGGCGGCGCAATCGTCCTTTTCGATCTGAAAGAATCTGGCCGGTGCAAGGTGATTCGGGCGCACCTGGTTGGCGCCGTTGCCGATGAAATCGTTCAGCCAGTTATACGGCGCGTTAAGGATGGCGGGCGAACCGATTTTGTTGTCGACAGCGTGGATCGGGGTGATGGCGCGAACGCCAAGGTTCCACAGGAATTCAACTTCCTTGTCAGGATCGGGGTCGTAGGAGCCCAACTGATCGAGCTCCACGCCGGGGACGATGGCGAGCTTGTTCTGGAGAATGATGCGGCGCGCGTCGGCGGAGTTCCGGGCAATCTCCATCCAGGAGCTGTTGAGGGCTACCAGGTCGCGCAAGCCTTTCATCTGGAGGGCAACCTCGTCCTGCTCCTTCACCAGCGGCACAACACCGTGGTCAGCCACGCCGGTGAGGAATCCGGCGCCCCAGTTGTCGGTGACCAAAGCGACCATCAGGCGCAGGCCGCCCTCGTAATTGCGCCGGATCATGGTGATGTGCATCTGCTGGTGCGCGCCCATCAGGTGGCTCGGGAAATTGTTGAATTGCGGTCCGCCGTTGTGTTTGTGGGAGACGAGGAAGGCTTTGATCACGCTGCCTATGGAGTCGCTGAAGAGCTGTGCGGTATTGATGAACGCCTGGGCGAGATAGCCGCCGCCATGGCTGCCGGTACAGTGGGGGATATCCTTGGTGATCAGGTTGGTGTCGTGGTAGTCGTCGAAGTTGCCACCGGGCTTGCCAAAGATGATCCGCCTCTTGTCGTTGGAGCCGAACGCCAGGTATGTCATGGGATGCGTGTGGTAATCGGCATAGCCCCAAACTGGCCCGTCGGGTAAGTCGGGCGGGCGCTCCGAAGTAAAGCGGATGTAATCGACATTGAGATGGCCCTTGGAATGGTCATCGTAAATGCGGATACGGGCAGGCTGGCCGAGGTCGCCCTGAGCGATCGAGACGATTTGCTGTTGGAGTCGCTCGCCACCGGGGCCCGTGGCGGTATAAGCGGTGTCCCAGGCGGATCCATGGCGCACCTGGAGTTCGAGGCGCTGGTGGTCGGGGTTGTTCGACCCGCCGATGAGGAAGCTGAGATAGGTCGCAGCGGAGGGGAGCAGGAACTCGGGGGACGTGAGTGACCAGGGCTCGGCGGACGCGGTCTTCAACAGGCTGGTGACGATGCAATTGCCGTGCTGGCCGAGGGGATATTGCAGGTCCTTCCAATAGTCGCCGCCCAGGCCGACGCCGGCGAAATCGGTGGAAGACATCTCGACGTCGGCGGGGCGCTTGCAGAGCGGCTGACCGGTCAGGGCATTGCCGGACTGGGTCCAGCCCGGAAGCCCGCTATCCTCGAAGTCGAATGTAGGCGTTTGGCCGCAGGCGCAGGACGCCGCCAGTAATACCAGAGCTGTAATCTTCATACCAGTTATGGAAGTATATCTGAGGAGACGACGTTCGCAGCGCGCCCACAAACTGACAAGCCCCAAAGTATCCGCGCGTACTTCCGGCCCAGCCGCTATCGCTCCTGACACGTTACATTGAAGAGACAGGAGTCTACTTTGTTCAAACTCGTTCTGCTTGTCTCATCATGCGCTTCCGCGCTCTTGGCACAGACCGCGGCCTCCACGCCTGCCACCCCGGTGCAAAAGACCATCGAGTTCAGTGTCGGTAACATCGACCGCTCGGTGAATCCCTGCACGGATTTTTACCAATATGCTTGCGGCAACTGGCTGAAGAACAACCCGATCCCGCCCGATCAGTCGCGTTGGGGCCGGTTTAGCGAGCTGGAGGAGCGGAACCAGTACACGCTCCGTGACATCCTGGAAGAGGCCGCCAAGCCGGACCCCAAGCGCGACGCGGTCACCCAGAAGACCGGCGACTTCTATGCAGCCTGCATGGACGTGAAGGCGATCGATGCCAAGGGTTTGACGCCTTTGCAGCCTGAGCTCACCCGCATCAGGAGCCTGAAAGATACCGCGGGCATCACCGCGGAGATCGCCCGGCTGCATCGCGACGGCGTGGACGTGGCCTTTCAATTCAGCTCCGGACAGGATTTCAAGGACTCCAATTCCGTGATCGCCCAACTCGACCAGGGTGGGCTGGGGTTGCCGGACCGCGACTACTATCTCAAGGACGATGCGAAATCGGTGGAACTGCGGCAGAAATATCTGGCACATGTGGCGCGAATGTTCGAATTGGCCGGAGAGAAGCCCGCTCAAGCCAAAGCCTATGCTGATGCCGTGATGAAGCTGGAGACCGCCCTGGCGAAGGGTTCGCTCGACCGGGTCTCGCGGCGCGATCCGGAGAAGATCTATCACAAGATGACCAGGCAGGAACTGGAAGCGCTGAGTCCCGCATTCCCGTGGAGTCAATATTTCAGGCAGTCCGGTTCTCCGGAATTCCAGAGCGTGAACGTCGCCTGGCCGGATTTCTTCAAGACGCTGCAGGCCGAGCTGAAGAATACCAGCCTCGATGACTGGAAGACCTATCTCACCTGGCACTCGCTGCACTCCGCGGCCCCCCTGTTGCCGGCCGCATTCGTGAATGAAAATTTCAATTTCTACGGAAAGGCGCTCACCGGCGCCGCGGAACTGCGTCCCCGCTGGAAGCGTTGCGTCGATTTTACCGATAGCGACCTGGGCGAGGCGCTGGGGCAAAAGTTCGTAGACAAGACCTTCGGAGCGGAGGGCAAGGCGCGCACGCTGAAAATGGTGGATGCGCTCGAAAAGGCCCTCGGCGAAGATATCGAGGCGCTTTCCTGGATGACTCCGGCCACCAAGAAGGAGGCCCTGATCAAACTGAAGGCCATCACCAACAAGATCGGGTACCCGGACCGCTGGCGCGACTACTCGAGCGTGATGATCCGCCCCGATGACGCGCTGGGCAATGATCAGCGCGCCACGCAATTCGAATTTCAGCGGCAGTTGAACAAGATCGGCAAGCCGGTGGATCGCAACGAATGGCAGATGACGCCACCCACGGTGAACGCCTATTACGATCCGCAGATGAACAACATCAACTTCCCCGCGGGCATTCTGCAGCCGCCTTTTTACGACAACAAAATGGATGATGCGGTGAACTTCGGCGGGATTGGCATGGTGATCGGCCACGAGTTGACCCACGGCTTCGACGATCAGGGCCGGCAGTTCGATCCGCAAGGGAATCTGCGCGACTGGTGGACTCCCGCAGACGCCAAGGAGTTCGCTCAACGCACCGCATGCCTGGTTGACGAATACGCAAGCTTCTCCGTGGCGCCCGGGGTTTACGTGAATGGCAAGCTGACGCTTGGCGAGAATACCGCGGACAACGGAGGAGTTCGCGTGGCTCTGATGGCGCTGATGAATACGTTGGGAAATCGGATGCCGCCCAAGATTGACGGCTTCACGCCGGCGCAGCGCTTCTTCCTGAGCTTTGGGCAGATCTGGTGCGAGAACGAGCGCGAAGAGGCGCTCCGGCTGCAGGTGCAGACCAACGAACACTCGCCGGCCAAGTTTCGCGTCAACGGCGTTTTGGAGAATATGCCCGAGTTTCAGAAAGCATTCTCGTGTACAGCCGGTCAAAAAATGGTCGCGGCAAACGCCTGCCACGTGTGGTAGCCGGCGGCCCAAAGCTTGTAAACTAGCCCTGATGACGAAACAACTCTGGCTGGTTCGCCACGGCGAAACCGAATGGAGTAAGTCGGGGCAACACACCGGCCGCACCGATCTGCCCCTCACCGACAAGGGGCGCGAGAATGCAGCCGCGATGGGCAGTCTTTTGGCGGGCCGCCAGTTTTCGCTGGTCCTGACCAGTCCGATGCAGCGGGCGCGGGAGACCTGCCGGCTGGCCGGCTACGGCGATGCGGCCCAGGTGGACTCCAACCTTTGCGAGTGGAACTACGGAGATTACGAAGGACGCACCACGCTCGACATTCGCAAGGAGATACCGGATTGGTCGCTGTGGGTGGCCGGGGTGCCGAACGGCGAAACCATCAGCCAGGTGGCGGCCCGCGCGCAGGCGGTCATCGCGAGAGCGCTCGAGGTGGAGGGGGATGTCGCGCTCTTCGCACACGGGCACATCCTGCGGGTGATGGGGGCGTGCTGGGTCGGGCTTGCGCCGCAAACCGGCCGTTTCCTGGCCCTTACAACGGCGTCGGTCAGCAACTTGGGCTATGAGCGAGTGACACGCGTGATTACCCGTTGGAATCTTTCGGTTTCTGATTGATCAGCCCGATGCGAACGGGCTTGGCCCCCGCCGGAACCCGGGTGACTTTGCACGTCAACTGCAGGGCCGCCAACGCACAGATCACGCGGGTGCGGTTGCGGTCGGCGTCCACCCCGCTGAGGACGGCCACTTCGCGCGAAGGGGCGAAGATTTCCATCACGCGAACACGCTCGGGGCCGTTCGAGTAGAACACCAGGAGTTCCTCGTCTTCCTTGAGGGCCTTCTGCATGGCGGCGATCTGTCCCAGGAAGGTCGCGGCCAAGTTCTCCGGCTGGGGAGGCGGCACGGGCTCCTTTGTGGTTGCCGACAGGATTGCCTGCTGCGCGATCTGCTTGGTTAATTCACCGATGGCCATTCTGGCTTGATGCTAGCATACTGGCTGCTCGAAGAGCTTCGCCGGTCAAACAAACGGGAGCGCGCTTGCTCGTGGCAAGGATTGAGGTTGATCTGCCCTGCCATTTTCGGGATTCGCAGGTTTCGCGGGGCATTCGAGGAAACGCGGCATGGTGAGAGGTGATGCCTGTCATATCCGGAGGGCGACGCGCTGCTGAAGCGACACTGCTTGGATCGTACCGTCTTCACAGTGAGTTCGAAAGCGTATCGCGAGTTCCTGCGGCGTCTTGATGCTCCTCCGCGACCGAGTGTCCGCCTGATGAAACCATGCAGACACCCGCGCCCTGGGATGAAGGGTGGCACTCTCAGCACGCGGACCACTGAGTTCCGATCACAGCGTCCAGGATTCAATTTGGGCGCCCCGGTTCTCGATGAATGGCTGAAACGTCGTGCCTGGGCGAACCAGGCCAGCGGAGCAACCAAGACCTATGTTGTGTGTGAAGACCAGCACGTTATTGGCTATACGCAATCGCGTCTGGAGCAATCGCTCTCGAAATCGTCTCATCAAGACGCCGGTAGTGACACTTCGGGACATTCGTGCCAGGTTGGAATCAGGTTGAACCAGAAGGCGCTCCGGGGGGCGTCTCCTCGATCCTCCGCACCATTACCCATCCCCCTAGCGCAGCGGTCGGAACGTACAGAATTCCGATCGAGAATTCAGCCAGAATCACGCCCGCAATCAGGAGCAGGAAGGTCGGCAGCCACGTCCAGCGCAGCGGCGTGGCGAGCAGTAACGCCAGCCCCAACATCGCGATCTGATAGATCACAACCTGGATCGGATACTTCTCACCAGGCGGCTGGTGCCGCGCCAACAGCGGCATCACGACCACCGCCACGATCAGGTCCGTCACAGCGGTGGCAAGTGCGGGAACAAAGCGAAGCACGTTACACCACTACCACTGTAATCTGTCCCGGCCCATGCACGCCACGCACCAGGATCTGCTCGATATCGGCGGTGCGGCTTGGTCCCGTAATCAGCACCATCGAACTGGTCTGCGCCGCAGGGTCTGGCAGGATCGAGAACAGTTCGTCCAGTCCGGTCAGAATTCGCTCGCGCGGCACCACGGCGATGTGTGCGGGAGGCAGCAGCGAGATCATCCGGGCTTCTTGCGGGCTCGAAATCATCACGAGCGTGCCGGTGTCGGCCAGCGCGTAATCGGCGCTGCTAATTCCCACATCCGAAGTGGCGCACAATGCGCGCAGTTCGGCGCGATCGGTAACGCCTGACCGCACCCCAGGCAGGCTGGTGATGCCGCACTCGGCCAAATAGGGCGAATTGGACGCTACGGCAGTCTTACCCGCGATAGCCTCCGCGACGTAGGCGCGGGGGTCCGCGCTGCGGCAGGCTTTTCCCGCAAGAGCCTCCACCCGCGCCAGCATGCTCGAGATCCGCGCCTCCAGATCTACTACCGGAATGTGGAGGCGCACCGGCGGCACTTCCGCGGCGGGCTGGCCGGCACTGCGCCCGATGGCCGTTCGGACACGGTGCAGAATGTGATCGCGGGACATCAGCGCTGCCTCCACATCTGCCGAAAGCTTTTGGCCGGGGGTGGAGGAAGATTCCGTTGGCTCAGCCACGCCCGCACCGGGCCGATGTTCAGCGGCGGCGGAACACTGCGGATCCAGCCGCCTCCATCGGAAGGCGCAATCGCGGCGGCCATACGTCCCGCCATCTCGTACAGCCGGGGATGCGTCATGAGCCAGGCGAACGCGCGGAACGCCAGCTTCTCCAGGCGATTCTGTTTTTCGCGGGTTTCGGTTTTCTTGACGTCGGAACGCAGCTCCAGCAGCACCTTCGGGATATCGATCTTCACCGGGCAGACCTCGCCGCACGCTCCGCAGAGGCTGGAGGCGAAGGGCAATCCCGGCTCGTGTCCCGTGCCCATGAACTGCGGCGTGATGATCGCCCCGATCGGCCCGGAGTAGACCCAGGGAAAGCTGTGGCCGCCGATCTTCCGATACACCGGGCAGGTGTTGAGACACGCTCCGCAACGGATGCAGTAAAGCGACTGGCGTTTGGAGCGGTCGGGCAGCAGCTTGGTGCGGCCGTTATCCAGCAGCACCACGTGAAATTCATCGGGGCCATCGATCTCGCCTTCGCGCCGCGGGCCGCTCAGGAACGATGTGTAGACCGACAGCGCCTGGCCGGTAGCGCTGCGCGCGAGCAATTTGAGGAACGTTACGAGGTCTTGCGCGCGCGGGATCACCTTCTCGATCCCTGCGACGGCAATATGGACGCGGGGTGCCGACGTGGTCAGGCGGGCGTTGCCTTCGTTCTCCACGATCACCACCGCGCCGGAATCGGCCACCAGGAAGTTCGCTCCGCTGATGCCGATGTCGGCCGCCAGGAACTTCTCGCGAAGTACTCCACGGGCGATGGCTGTCTGCTTCTCGATCACCGTCTCGTTCGGAACCTTCAGGTGTTCGGTGAAGATCTGCGCCACGTCGTAGCGCGTCTTGTGCAGCGCCGGCGCCACGATGTGGTAAGGCCGCTCGTGCGCCAGTTGCAGGATGTACTCGCCGAGGTCGGTCTCCACCGATTCCAGCCCGTGGTGCTCGAGCCGTTCGTTGAGATCGATTTCCTCGGTGGTCATGGATTTCGACTTGACGATCAGGTGCGCGCCGCGTTCCCTGGCCAAACCCAGGACGAAGTCGGACACCTCCGTGCCATCCTTGCAATAGACCACCCTGCCGCCGTGCGCTTGCACGTTGCGTTCGAACTCTTCGAGGTAATGGTCCAGGTTCTCGACGGCGTGCTGTTTGATGGCATTGGCCTGGGTACGCAGCTCCTGGTAGTCGGGCAGAACGCTGGCGGCCACGTTCTCGATGCGTTTCTCTTTCAGCCTGGCGGTGGCGGTGTAGATCGCCAATTGGAGATTGGCATCAGCCAGGGTGTTATGAATCTTCTGATCGAATTCCGCGGACATGTGTTCTATCGGCTTGCCAGGACCTCGGCCAGATGCATGGTGCGGATGTCCGATCCGGCGCGGGAGAGCGCACCCTGAATCTGCATCAGACAACTCGGGTCGAGCGAAACTACTGTGCGGGCGCCGGTACCGAGGATGGCCTGAATCTTGGTGTTGGCCATGGCGCCGGAAAGTTCGGCGAATTTCACGGCGAAGGTGCCTCCAAAGCCGCAGCACTCCTCGGCGGGCTGCATCTCCCGCAGTTCCAGACCGCGAACGTTGGCCAGCAGGCGCCGGGGCGCGTCCTTCACACCAAGCTCGCGCAGCGCGTGACACCCATCGTGGAACGTCACGACGTCTTCCAGATGGGCGCCCACGTCCTCAACACCGGCAACCTGGGTGAGGAAGGTAGAGAACTCCCAGATGCGCTTTTCCAGATCGTGCACCCGCGCCAGCGCCGCCGGGTCCTTGCGGAACAACTCGGCGTAATGGTGGACGATCATGGATGTGCAGGACCCCGAAGGCACGACGACGCACTCGCTGGAAGCAAACGTATCCAGGAAATAGCGTGCCACGACGCGCGCCTCCCCGCGATAACCGCTGTTAAAGGCCGGCTGTCCGCAGCATGTCTGGTTTTCGGGAAAATCCACCTGGTAGCCGAGTCTCTCGATGACTTTGGCCATGGCCATCCCGACCTTGGGAAAAAGCTGGTCGACGATGCAGGTGACGAATAAGGAAACCCGCATACCCATGCAAGCAAGTGTAACAGCAATAACGGGGTACACTTGAGCTTGACCGGTTGGCCCTTTCAGACTACTCCTGGAAAGGAGGCTTACGCCGGAAGGGTACCCGGCAATTCCACCAGCGGACCGGCGGCCTTTTGCGGCCTCGACAGCCAGTCCTGAATCGCGGGGAGTGCGGCCAGGGCGGCGGCCTCCCCCGCCTTCAACATCTGGGGCCCACATCGGAATCCATCCCACTCGATGCCGCGGACATTGGGCGAAATCACCAGGTCGGCATCCGCGCGCCAACTATGCTCGGTGCGGCTCTGCATAATCTGGAAGCAGCGATTCACCACCTGGAAGACATTGTGAGGCGGTTGCGCGGCGCCGTGATGGGCGGGCAGGTGTACCGCGATGACATGGGTCGCGCCGAGCAATCGCGCCATCATCGCGGGAATCTCCATGCTCATGGCTCCATCGACCAGCAGCCGGCCGTCGTGACGCACAGGCTGGAAGAGGCCCGGATAGGCACAACTCGCGCGGATGGGCAGAAAGACATCTCCGGAGTCCCGAAATCCGACCGATTCGCCGGTGCAGACGTCGGTAGCCAGTACGCCCAGAGGAATCTTCATGTCCTCGAACCGGTAACCTTTCAGCAGTTTCTGCAGGAAGCGCTGCATTCGTTCCGTGACCACGAAACCCATGCGGCCGAGGCTCCAGCGCGCAACGTCGCCCAGTCGCATAGAACACCCGGCGCTCGCGATTTCGGCGGGCGACGCACCGCTGGCATAGGCCGCCGCGGCGATCGAACCGGCGCTGACTCCAGCAATGCAATGGATCGGAATCTGGTAGCGCTCGAAAACGTCCAGGACGCCCGCATGGGCAATCCCGCGGGCAAAGCCGCCTCCGAGGGCCAGCCCGATTCGCGGTGGCGCCTCCGGCTTGCCCGGTTTACGATTGGCGCGCGGCCCCTCCCGTAACGCGGAGAAGAAGCTGCGAACGGCGCGAGCCGCAGCTTTCATAACCCCTCCTTGGCCGTTCCGTAGGACGGCCTTCTGATGTCCCAGACGGCCAAACCGGTTCCCAGGTTCCTTCGATTTGCCGCCTCTGCGATGATAACCTTTGGCCCGTTCTCGCATCCCCGCGCTATTGGCCGTTACGGCGGCCCTGGTCACACTTACCGGCTGCGGCCGTCCGGCCAAGCCACCGACAATCGATGCGGAACTGGCCTCCTGCGTGCCCACAGGTACCTTGGTCGTGGCCGGGATAAATCTCGACCAGATCCGGGCCACGCCGCTGTACCAAACGCTACTCGCCGAGTTTCAGTCACTCCGAGACACGTCTTACCTGATCGTCGCGTACAACGGAAGGGAGGCGACTTTCCTGGGACGTGGGAAATACCCGGATGCGCCCGCGGGGGCGACTTTGGTTGCGCGGAATCTGGTGGTGTCCGGGTCTCCGGAATCCGTTCGTGCCGTAATCGCCCAGCATCAGAGCGGGGTCAGCGGGGCGGGCCGCCTGCTGGAACTGGCCGGCGGTATCGCCGGGTCCCCGCCGGTATGGATGGTCGCACAAGGTGGGGTGTCTCTGCCGCTTTCCGGCAATGCCGAGAACTTGAACCGCATTCTGAGGCTCACCCAGTATGTGACGTTAGGAGTTCAGATCGGCTCGCAGATACGGGCAGAGGCGGCCGCCGTGGGCCGCAATGATGCCGCCGGCCGGCAGTTGGAGGAAAGCCTGCGCGCCATCCTGACGTTCGCCGCGGCAGCCGGTGAACGCCGCCCCGAGGTGGAAGCCGCCCTTAAGTCCATCGCGATCCGGAGGGACGGCCTCATCGTCTATGCGACGCTGGCGACCACAACAGACAGCCTGCTCGCGCTAATGCGGGAATTCGGGGGAAGCTAATCCAAAGCTAATCCAGCGTTTTGTGGAATCGGAACGCGCTCAGTCCCAGCACCGCCACGCCGTATACGGCCAGGCACAGCATCTGCGGCCACAGGACCGAAACGCCAACGCCTTTCAGAAATAGCCCGCGCACGATTTCGACGAAGTATCGCAACGGGTTCAAATACGTCAGGTATTGCACGCCGATCGGCATGTTTCGGATGGGGAACGCGAACCCGCTCAGCATGAAGGCCGGGGTGGAGAAGAAGAACGACATCATCATGGCCTGCTGCTGCGTCTGCGAGACGGTGGAGAGGAACAGGCCCGCCCCCAGGGAGGTCATCAGAAACAGCAGCGCGCACGCAAACAGCAGCAGAAAGCTTCCTCGGAACGGAACGCGGAACAACAGGAGCGCGACGGTGGTCACTGCGGCCACGTCCAGCAGGCCGACGATCGCAAACGGCAGCGTCTTGCCCAGCATCAGCTCGATGGGCCGCACCGGCGTCACCATCAACTGCTCCATGGTGCCGATCTCCTTCTCACGTACGATCGCAAGCGCCGTCAGCATCAGGGTCACCATCATGATGATGTTGGCGATCACGCCGGGCACGAAGTAGTTGCGGCTGTAAAGATCGGGGTTGAACCACACCCGGCTGCGCGCCACGATCTGCGGGACACCGGCATTCGCCGCGGCGTTCGGACTTCGTGTGAGCACGCGTGTATTCTGTTGCTGAGCCATGGCATCCAGGGAGAAGCTCGAGATAATCTGCCCGGCGTAATTCGATACCAGCGACGCGGTGTTCGAATTGGTGCCATCCACCAGCACCTGGACCTCGGTGGGACGGCCGCGCTTCAAGTCGCGCTCGAACCCCGGCAACACGCGCACCACCGCTTGCGCCTCGCCGCCGTCGAGGGCCCGCTGGACATCATCCTCGTTGCGCGGGATCGCCACCACCTCGAAGTGCCCCGAGCCCTCGAAACGATCGCGAAGATCGCGGCTGGCGGGCGTGCGGTCCATGTCCATCCACGCGATGCGCGCGCGGTCCACATCCAGGTTCACGGCGAAGCCGAAGATGACCGACTGCAAAATCGGCGGCACGAACAGCAGAACCCGCATGCGCGGCTCGCGCAGCGCCTGAATGAATTCCTTGCGGAGAATGACTCGAATCCGTTCCCACATAGTTCACGCCAGTTTCTGATTCAGTTTGCGGGTGGCCAAGACAAATACCAGCACCGCGTACAGCGCCAGGAACCCCAGTTCTCCCCACAGCACCCGGATGCCGACTCCTTTCAGGAAGATACCCTTCAGGATGGTCACCACGTAGCGCGCCGGCACCAGATGCGTGATGACCTGGATCACGGTGGGCATGCTCTCGATGGAATACACGAACCCAGAAAGCAGAAACGCCGGAAGAAACGAGCTGAGAATGCCCATCTGGTATGCCTGCAACTGGGTCTTTGCCGCGGCCGAAACGAAGATCCCCCAGAACAGGGCGCCGAACAGGAACACACACGTGGAGACCACCATCAGCGGAAAACTGCCACGGAAGGGCACGTCGAACACAAACACGCCCACCAGGACCGCAATGGCGGCGTCCATCACCCCCACCACGAAGTACGCCAGCATCTTCCCCAGCACCATCTCCGCAGGCCGCAGAGGCGTGGAGAGGATCTGCTCCATGGTGCCCATCTCCCACTCCCGCGCGATGGTGAGTGAGGTCAGCAACGCCGCGATGATTTGCAGGATCACTGCGATCAGGCCGGGCACCACGTAATTCTTGGACTCGAGCGAGCTGTTGTACCAGACGCGCAGCCGCGCATCCACCGGGGCCGTCACGCGTTCGCCGCCACGCCGGTTCATGACCGTGGAGCGCAGCACCAGCGAGTCGTTGCGCACCACGCTTTCGGCATAACCCAGCGCAATCGAGGCGGTGTTGGAATCGCTGCCATCGAGCACGATCTGCACATCGGCCTCACGGCCGGAGCCCACATTCCGGGAATAGTCTCGCGGAATCACCACCGCCATCAGGATGCGGCTCCGATCAATGGCGCGCTCGATTTCGCCGTAATCGGCCGCCAGGCCGCGGATATCGAAGAAGCGCGATCCTTCGAACTGCCGGATCAAATCACGGCTGGAGGAAGTGCCATCCTGGTCGTACACCAGGGTGGGGATGCGATCCACATCCAGGCTTAGCGCGAACCCGAACAACACGAGAAACATCACCGGCACCGCCAGCGCCATGCCCAAACTGCGCGCATCGCGCGTAATGTGGTGGAGTTCCTTGATGAAGATCGCGCGCAGCCTTCGGTAGCTCATGCCGCCTTCCTCTCCTCGCCCTCCACCATGGCCACGAAGACGTCTTCCATGGAGGGCTCGATCTGTTCGAGGCGGTGGATATCTATTCTCTTCGCCGCCAGGGCCTGGCGCATTCTCGCGCTGGTACCCGCCACGTCGTCCACGGTCACATGGAGGCCGCCTCCGAAGACCGCGACATCCCGCACGCCCTCCACGCCTTCCAGGGCGCGCATGGTCTCGAGCGGATCGGTGCTGTCGAGTTGCATCAGGCTGTGCTGGGTAAGCCCCCGCTTTAATTCCGCGGGAGTGCCGAGCGCGATGACCTTGCCGCGATACATCAGCGCCAGCCGGTGGCAGTATTCGGCCTCGTCCATATAATGGGTGCTGACGAATGTGGTATGCCCGGTTTCGGAGAGGTCGTGGATCAGGCCCCAGAACGCCCCGCGGGCAATCGGATCGACGCCCGAGGTGGGCTCGTCCAAAAACAGCACGGGCGGGTCGTGCAGGATCGCACAGCCGAGCGCGAGGCGCTGCTTCCAGCCGCCCGACAGCGTGCGGGTGAGCGCCCGGCGGCGCTCCGCCAGGTTGGCCATCTCCAGGACGTGGTGCTTGCGGGCTTCGCGCTGCGCGCGGGGGACGCCATAGATGCCGGTGAAGAAGTCGATGTTCTCTTCCACCGTGAGGTCGTCGTAGAGAGAAAACTTCTGCGACATGTAGCCGATACTCTTGCGGATTTCCTCCGGCTGGGTGGCGACGTCGAACCCGTTGACCGACGCCCGGCCGGAGGTAGGAGTCAAGAGGCCGCAGAGCATGCGGATGGTGGTGGACTTGCCGGCTCCGTTCGGCCCGAGGAATCCGAAGATCTCGCCCTTCTTTACTTGGAGCGCGACATGGTCCACAGCCACGAAAGCGCCGAAGGTCTTCACCAGGTCATCGATTTCGACTGCGTATTCATTCGACATGAATCACCCAGATGTGGCGCAGGCACTCCTGCCTGCCGCGTCTCGCCTTGCGAGAACGGCACTCATGCCGACGCTTTTTTCCGGCCGCGCGAGCCATTCCCTGAACTTGGTGCGAACTCGAAAAGCGCCGGGTCGAGTCTCGGCGCGGCAGGCAGGAGTGCCCGCGCCACATCGGAACGAGAGCATCATCCTCTTGCAACCCCTTCCAGCGCGCGGATCGAGGCGATGAACGCGCCTTCCAGGTTTGCCGCGCCGGCCTCGCGCTTCATGGCCTCAGGCGGCGCACAACTGATGAGCTTTCCCTTGTGCATCAACCCCACCCGATTGCACCGCTCCGCCTCGTCGAGGTAGGCCGTGGTCATGAAGATCGTGATCCCGTCCTTCAGCAGTTGATACAAAATCGCCCAGAAATCGCGGCGCGAAACCGGATCCACACCGTTGGTCGGCTCGTCCAGAAACAGAATCTGCGGGCGATGCAACAGGGTACACATCAACGCCAGCTTCTGCTTCATACCGCCGGAAAGCCGGCCCGCCTGGCGCGCGCGGAACGGTTCCATGCGAGTCATGCGAAGCAGTTCGCCCGTGAGCTTCTTGCGCTCCGTTCCGACGATCCCAAAGAGATCTCCGTAGAACGCCATGTTCTCGTCCACAGTCAGATCCTGATAGAGTCCGAAACGCTGCGCCATGTACCCGATCTGGTCCTTGACGGCCTGCGATTCCCGCGATACGTCATGTCCCGCAACCAGCGCGCTGCCTGCGCTTGGCTCCATCAGCCCGCACAACATCCTCAGCGTGGTCGTCTTGCCTGCGCCATCCGGGCCCACCAGCCCGAAGATCTCGCCGCTCGGGACCGTGAGATTCAGGTGGTCCACCGCGGTGAGCGTGCCGAAGCGACGTGTCAGATCGCGAGTTTCGATGATGGGCGCGCCCGCCTGCATTACGGCTCCAGAACGATCTCGGCGTCGGCCGGCATGTTGGACTTCAGTTCGTGGTTCGGATTCTCCACCTGGATCTTGACGCGGTACACCAGCTTCACCCGCTCCTGCTGGGTCTGGATCTGTTTAGGCGTGAACTCCGCCTCGGAGGCAATGAAAGACACATGGCCGGTGTAGACCTTGCCCGGATACGAGTCGGTGGTCACGTTGGCGCGCGAACCGATCTTCACCTTGCCCAGGTCGGTCTCGTTGATGTAGCCGCGCAGCCAGGGGTGATCGATGTCGCCCACCGTCACTACCGCCGTGCCGGGCGCCAGGACTTCGCCCACGTCTGCCGACTTCACCAGCACCACCCCATCCACCGGTGAAGTCGCCACCGTATCGGCCAATTGTGTATCGATCAGCGAGATGCTCGCGCGCGAACGCCCGATCTCGGCACGGCGTGTCGTCAACTCCTGCTCGCGACGCTTCATTTCGATGGCATTCGCCTCAGCCATCTTCAGCGCCGCGCGGGCCCTCTCCAGTTGGGCCTGCTGTGCGTTGATCTGCTCCACTCGGGGGCCCGCCAGCACCAGCGCCTCGCGCTCCTTGGCCTGCTTCAGGGCAGCATCCGTGCTCTCGTAGCGGTTGCGGTACTGATCGTACTGCGAAGTGGAGATATCGTCGTTCTTGTACAGGGTCTGGCCGCGCTCCCAATCCTTCTTCGCGCGGTCGAACTCCGATTGCGCCGCTTCCACTGCTGCGCGCGCCTCCTGCTTCTCCTGCGGGCGCGACCCGTTCTTCAATTCTTCGAGCTTCGCTTCGTTCGACGCGACATCGGCCTTGCGCTGCTCGATATCGGCCGCGAGCGTCGCCTTCTGCCAAGCCAGCGAGGACTCCGCCTGCGCCAACTGCGACTGGCTGGATTCCAGTCCGGCCGTCTCACGGTTAAGCTGCGCCGCCAACTGGTCGCGGTCCAGGCGCGCGATTTCCTGACCCTTTTTCACCGGGTCGCCTTCGTCCACCGTCCGCTCGATCAGCCGCCCGGCGGTCTTGAACGCGATGTTCACTTCCGTCAGCTCGATGTTTCCCGAAACTACGATCCGGTTGCCGGGAGCATGCCCCGCGCCGTGGAATGCGTAAACGGCCGCTGCGGCTGCGGCCAAAGCCAGCACGATCAGGATGATTCGCTTCTTCAAGACAGTTCTCCTACTGCAGGATGCTCTTGACTTTCCCGAGAGCTTGGGCCAGGTCGATCCGGGCAAGGCTGTAATTGTAGAGGGCCGCGGTCTGATTGTCGCGGGCGCGCTCCAGGCGCGTCTGCGCATCGGTCACTTCGATGCTGTTGGTCACTCCGGCTTCATACCGCCGTCGGGCCTGAGTCAGCTCGGCATCCGCCAACTCGAGCCCGTCCTTGGCCACTTTCACTTCGTCGTCAGCCGACTTCAACGCGTCCAGGGCGAGCCTCACGTCCAGCTCCACCTGTTCCCTCAGATCGTTGGAGCGTACGCGTTCGGAGCGGTACTGCGAAGCGGATTCCTCGCGCCGCGCGTCGCGCCGCCCGCCGTCGAACACCGGGACCCGGAGAGAAACGCCGTAGGTGCGAGTGGGGAGCGCGCTATTCATCCCCGTGCCGATGGCGCCGTAGTCGCCGAAAGCTTGCAGGGATGGCAGCCTCTCCATCCTGGTGGCGCTCGCCGAGAGCCTCGCGTTGGCCTCCCGCTCCTGCTGCGCCTTGTAATCCGGCCGCGACTCGAGGGCCTGCGCCTTGGCCTGTTCGATGGTCATCGCGTCCACCGGGGCGTACTGCAGCCTGTCGGTAAGCTCCGCCTCGGTATCGAGGCGCAGGCCCATCGTGCGCAGCAGTCGCAGGTGCGCCGCGCGGCGGGCATTCTGAGTTACGAGCAGATGCTGTTGGTCGTTGGCCAGTTGGACCTTCGCCCGGGTGATTTCGATGCCCGTTCCGGTACCGGCCTTCTTCTGGTTCTCCGCCTGCGTCAGTACGGCCTGCGAAAGTGTTACATTCGCCTGCGCCGTCTCCACATCGGTGTCGCTCTTCACCGCCGCCAGATACGCGCGCGCGACGTCGGCTGCCACACGATCCTCGGTGTTGCTGACGTCGGACTTCGCGGCCGAGATTCCCAGCTTGGACGCCTGGAACCGCCGGATCGAGCTGAAGTCGAACACGGTTTGCGAACCGGTCACGCGCGCATCCATGGTCGTATACGGACCCACGAACGTCGGGAAATGGAATCCCGGAATGGGCAACGCAACACTGGTAATGCCCAGTGCCCCTAAGTTGGTGGTCGAACTTCGGTCGTTGAAGGAGGCCTCGAGATCGGGCAACAGTGCCGCCCGTGCCTCGGCCGACCGCTCCTGCGCCTGTTTCAGCGCCTCACCGGAGAGCTGAATGTTGGGATTTCCTTCGGGCGAAATGGAAATCTCCACCGCCCGCTTCAGACTCAACTGTAAAGGCCCGCGCCCGCTTTGGTCCGCCGCGTTTGCGATCGCCACGGAGAACAACAATACCCACGCGCGTTTCATCTATCCTACCTCTATCTCCACGGCGACGCTCTTGGGAAGCGGCGCCCGGAATCCCCCGCTCAGGAACGCGATCAGACGTTCGATTCGTTCGTGAAAGGCGACGCCCCCTTTTAGAATCCCCGTTGAATCGGGAGTACCGCACATTGTGTGGGCCATGGCGCCGAACATGAAATGCATGCGCCACAGCAGTTCCTGCTCCGGCAGGTCGGGCAGCGCCCGCTGGATCGCCGCCTGCAACCGGTGGAACAGCGGCTGAAAGTGCCTCTGTACGATTGACGGCAGAAGTCCTTCGGCGTGCAAACGTCCCATCACCCGCACGAACTGCGGGTTCTGGTCGGCGGCGTCGGACATGGGGCCGAGAAAGGCATCGAGCACCCGCTCTAACGGGGGCCGGCCCGATCCAGCCTCTGCCAGCACTTTGTCCAGGAGCGCGATCCTGAGTTGATTTACCGGCTGGGCTTTGCGGAGGACTAACTCGTCCAGCAGTTCCTCTTTGGACCCAAAGTGGTAATGAATCGCAGCCAGGTTAACTCCAGCAGCTGCAATAATTTGACGAAGCGACGTGGCATCGTAGCCATTCTCGCCAAAGAGCCGCTCTGCGGTATCGAGAATCTTGTTCTTGGTTTCAATCATTCGACTGATTCAAACGACCGATTTAATTATACGCGAAAAGTCGTCCGCGTCAATACCAGATTTTCCAGTTGTATTGCTTCCCGCGTGTCGACTACTTCCAGCGTTAAGCCTCGAACCGACCGGAAAAACCACATCTTGTGACGCTCGAATTTGCGGCGTTAGTCTGAGAGCGGAGTAACTTCCCCATGAAACTCGAATCGCTATACGACTTATATCTTTTGGAGCTCAGGGACTTATACAGCGCTGAGCAACAGATCGTTTCGGCCCTGCCCAAAGTGATTCAAAAGACCAATTCCGTGGAACTTCGCAAAGCTCTCGAAAGCCATCTCGGCGAAACGCGTGATCACGTCGCGCGTCTGGAACAGGTGTTTACGATGCACGGCGTGGACGCTAAACAGCAAAAGTGCAAAGGGATGCAAGGGGTGCTCGAGGAAGGCGACGAGGTCATCGGCAGGGATAGCCCGCCTTGGGTGCGTGACGCGGCGATCATTTCCGCCTGCCAGCGCGTGGAGCACTACGAGATTGCCGCGTATGGTACGGCTCGGAGGTACGCGGAGCAATTGGGCCAGGAACGGGCGGCCGCCATTCTGCAGGAGACACTGGACGAGGAATTCGCGGCGGACGAAACACTGACCAAAATCGCGCGCAACCGCGTGAATGTCGAAGCCTCCCGGCACGCCTAGTGCTCGCGGGTCAGGCTCCGTTCCGCCGGGGCTCCCGTGGCGAGCCCGAAATCCCGGGTGACGCGCCACTGTGGCTCGGGGCTTACAGCGCTTCGGCGGATCGGATGCCTGCAGACTCCAGGGCCACCGCCATCTTCCGGAGCGCGGTCTTGTGGATCTGGGAGATGCGGCTCTCATTGACTCCCAATAAATCGCCGATCTCTTTCATGGTCATCTCGTTCGTGTAGTACAGGAATACCACCCGCTGGTACCGTTCCGGAAGGGTGCCAAGTGCCCGCGCCAGTGTGGTGCGAAGCTGTCTCTGCTCGCAGATGTGGTCGGGCTGGAAGTCCGGTGTGGCGGCGAATTCCTGAGACCGATCGTTGTCCTGATCGGGCTGGGCTGTGGCCGAGCACAGGCCGACGGTCCGCAGCTCCATCTGCATGCGCCGCCAGCGCTCCATGGTGACTCCCATGCCCTCTGCCAGTTCGGTATCGTGCGGATTGCGGCCGAGCCTGGCGGCGAGATCCCGGGTGACCGAATCCACCTGCTTCTGCCGCTTGCGCATGTCGCGGGAGGCCCAGTCGAGTTGGCGCAGGCTGTCGAGGATGGCGCCTTTGATGCGGTGCTTGGCGTAGCTCTGAAAGGCCACGTTCTTCGATGCATCGTATTTGACCACCGCGTCGAACAGACCCAGCACGCCTGCATGGATGAGGTCGTCGAGATCGACATGCACCGGAAGGTTCTCATGAACGCGAATGGCAATCGCTCTCACCAGCGAGAGGTTCTCGATGACGATCTGGTCGCGAACACCCTCGGTCACTTTCGCTCGCTGCCCGGTAGACACACTCTGCGCCTGCATGGTCTTTCATCCTTTTTTCTGGATTTCGGAACGGATTCGATCGTTCCGGACAGCCGTAAAGATGCACTCAGGATACCATAAGATATTAGGTGTTAAACACCTTATTTTCAATGA
This sequence comes from Bryobacteraceae bacterium, assembly GCA_035501495.1. Taxonomy (GTDB): domain Bacteria; phylum Acidobacteriota; class Terriglobia; order Bryobacterales; family Bryobacteraceae; genus JAIQFL01. Next base: position 51,815 of record DATJWB010000138.1, read on the forward strand.
TTAAACTCCTGTGATCGCGTTGCAGATTGAAACGTGTTTCAAATTGGAACGGGGAGGTGGTTCACGTGTCGCCAGAATCTTGCAACGAGGTTCTGGAGAGTCAGCCTCGAAAACCCTGCGCCACCAGCGGCACCGTATACACCCGACAAGCGCCCCGATGAGTCGGGACGCGCCCGAAGGCCCGCCGCGGCTGGAACTGACGCGCGTGTTCCACGACGCCAGGAATCCAGTGGCCGCTACGCGCGTTCGTCCGCCTCCAGCCATCGGCTGTGCACTACCCGGATGTGCGCCGCTCTTCCGTCCGCGCCGGCCTCGACGGAGCCGGCTAAGATCTACCTCAGTCTCCGGCAGCAGGCCGGCGAGTTGGCCGGAACGGTGACGCTTTCCTGTCGAAGCCCGGCCGCCTCCCGGGACAAGCCGATTTCAGCGGCCGTGTGGCGCCATTGGACCTCTTACGACTAGCCGCGGAAGAGGCGGTAGTAGTAGTAGCCTTCCCGCGGCATCCTGGGCCATCGAAGCCGTAGCAGCAACTCCTGCCAGAGCAATCAGATGAAACATGCGCTTGGTCCCCCACCGCATACTAATGCCAGAAAAATCCACAATCCGGTTACCCCACACGTGAGGTGGTCTTCAACGGCAATTTCACCCAATTGGGTGGGCCAAAACACCCCCCCGCTCTGCAATCCGGACTCTTACAGTCCGGATAACAAAGCTCTTCGAATCTGGCACGTAACATGCATCTGTCCGGGATTTAATCAGAAAATCAGACCTTAATTATCCGGTATGCAGCTCACACGCGCCGCCGATTACGCAGTTCGGGTCATGATCCACCTCGCCGGGTTGCCTCCCGGTACCTGGGCAAGCCAGCCGCAACTGGCTGAAGCGGCCGACTGTCCACCGCAATTCCTGTCGAAGGTATTGCAGCGCCTGGCGCGGGCGGGACTGCTGGTCTCACACCGGGGCAACACGGGTGGCTTTGAGCTGCCGGCGGCGCATCGCAACGCCTCGGTCCTCCGCGTCATCGAGGCCATTGAAGGCCCACTCCGCCTGAACGTCTGCCTGGCTCCGGGCGCTTCGTGCAACAGGCGCTCCTGGTGCCCGGCGCACCCGGTGTGGGTGGAAGCTCAAACCGCCCTGGAAGCAGTTCTGAAAACCGCCGCGATCGACGAGTTGGCGCGGCGCGCCAGGTCCGACCGGGAGCCACGGGCCGGTTTGGTACGGGGGCCGGAATGGAACTGATGACATGGCTTGCGGCCTGTGCCAGCCTCCTGATGGCGGCAGCCACCGTCTGCGCCTTCATCTGGGCCGTACAGAAGGATTATTTCCGCGATATCGAAGATGCCAAGTACCAGGTCTTTTGGAGCGATCTCGAAGAGCTGGTGGATTCGCCCAAGGAGAAGATGGATGTCCGTAGCAACGAAAAGTCATGAGCCTGGCGCGGCCGTGGCCGAGGGCCAGATGCAGCGCCGCCGGGTGCTGGCCTGGTTATCGAGCATGGGCCTGTTCGGGTCGACAGTGCTCGCGGTGATCTCCGACCTGGTCTTCTTCAAGCCGCGTGTGACCTACAGCCCGAGCGCCCGCTTCAGCATCGGCAAACCGGAGGACTTCCCGCCCGGCACGCGGATCGCACGCGAGAACGACCGGGTCTGCATCGTGCGGGACGGCAATAGGCTGGCCGCCATCTCCACCACCTGCACGCATCTTGGCTGCATCGTCTCCATTGCGGACACGGGTTTCGCCTGCCCGTGCCACGGTTCGCGTTACGACCAGGACGGCAACGTGACCGGCGGTCCCGCGCCCAAGCCGCTGCCCTGGTACAAGGTGAGCCTCGCGCCCAACGGCGAAATCGAGGTGGACAAGAACACGGAAATCGAGCCCGGGAGCTACTTCAACGTATGAGCAACCCCATCCGCGATCTGCCGACCAACGTGTGGAATTCGATTTTCCGCCACCCGTTGCCCTCCAACGATCTGGAGCGCGCGCAGACCAGCTTCTCCAATTTCTTCCTGCACCTGCATCCAGTGAAGGTCAACCGGAACACGCTGCGGCCCATGTATACCATGGGGCTCGGCCTGATCTCGCTGTTTCTGTTCCTCATCCTGGTGGTGACGGGCGTGCTGCTGATGTTCTACTACGTCCCTTCCACCACCCAGGCTTACGACCGCATGCTCGACCTGCAGGGCACCGTGGCTTTCGGCATCTTTCTGCGGAACATGCACCGTTGGTCGGCGCACGGCATGGTGGCGATGGTCTTCCTGCACATGTGCCGGGTGTTCTTTACGGGCGCATATAAGAAGCCGCGGGAGTTCAACTGGGTGCTGGGCGTGGTGCTGCTGTTGGTGACGCTGTTCCTGAGCTTCACCGGGTACCTGCTGCCCTGGGACCAACTGGCCTTTTGGGCGATCACCGTGGGAACCTCGATCGCCGGGTACGCGCCGCTGGTCGGCAGCCAGATGAGATTCCTGCTGCTCGGAGATACGACCGTCGGCCAGGAAGCGCTGCTGCGATTCTATGTGCTGCATGTGGCCGTGCTTCCCGCCGTTCTGACGCTCCTGATAGCGATTCATTTCTGGCGGATTCGCAAAGATGGCGGGCTGTCGCGTCCCGAGCCCGCGCCGGCGCGTGATGTGGGCGTGGTCACCATGCGGATCGAGCCCGGCAAGCGCGTCTTCGGCCTGCAAGGTTTCGTGCGCGGTCCGTTCACCAAGATCGGCAACACCCCCGAGGATTCGGTCTACAGCTGGCCGAACCTGCTGATGGCCGAGTTGTTCGTCTTCGCCCTGACGGTATCCATCATTCTGGTGGTCTCGCTGGCCTTCAACGCTCCGCTCGAGCAGCCCGTCAACGTGATGCACCCGCCCAACCCCGCCAAAGCTCCGTGGTATTTCCTCGGCCTGCAGGAGATGGTCAGCTACTCGGCCTTCTGGGGAGGCATCGGCGTCCCGGGCCTGATGGTCTTAATGCTCTTCCTGGTGCCTTACATCGATCGCGGCACCAAGGGCGTGGGTTTATGGTTCTCGCGCGAACGCCTGCTGGCCAACACGATCTTTCTATCGCTGGCGATCCTGAACGTAATCTTCATCATCATCGGCACGTTCTTCCGCGGGCCCAACTGGACTTTCGTTTCGCCGTTCTGAGAGGACCCCTATGCGACTGGCACTGGCAATTGCAAGCTTCGTGATTCTGATCGTACATGGCGTGGTCTTCTACGATCAGTTCGTGCACCGTTGGGAGAAGCACCAGACAGCCTACTTCGAGCAGGCGCGTTCGCTCACCACGCGGCCCCAGGAGCGCGCCGAACTGGAAGCGCGCGCCCCACGGATCCAGCAGGTCATCGTCACCAGCTTCGGCGACACGCACGTGGACCGCTGCACCACCTGTCACCTGGCGGCTGACGATCCGCGCTTCGCCGGTCATGGCGAACCGCTGAAGACTCATCCTTTCTCCGCTGAGATGGGCGACGTCCAGCGCAACGGCCGCTGGGAGCGCCGTCACAAGTTCACGGATTTCGGCTGCACCGTGTGTCACGACGGCCAGGGCCGCGGGCTGGAGACCCGTTACAGCCACGGCGAGGACGAGTTCTGGCCGTCGCCCATGCTCGGCTACGTGACCCAGGCAACCTGGCGCAAGGACTTCGCCCCGCACCTGAAGGGCAAGGAATACATGGAGGCTAACTGCGCCCAGTGCCACACCGAAGAGAACTTCAACGGCACTCCTCACGTGAGTCGCGGGCGCAAGCTGTTCTACGCAATGAACTGCTACGGCTGTCATAAGATCGACGGCTTGAGCGAGGGGACGCTGGGGCCCGATCTTACCGAGGCCGGCAAGAAGTTCAAGATCGATTACCTCTGGGAGTCGATCGTCGAGCCTCGCGCCAACCTGGCCACGTCGTTCATGCCGAAGTTCAACCTGAGCGATGACGACGTCAAGGCGTTGGTGATCTTCCTCAAGAGCCGGCGCGGAGTGAATTTCGCGGAAACTTCGCTCGACCGCTACAAGGCGCACATCGAGAATATCTCCGTGGTGATCCCGCCCGGCACTGCCGGGGAAAAGGCCGGTGAGCAGTTGATCCACGACCGCGCCTGCACCGCCTGCCACAAACTGAAGGACCTGGATGGAGGCGTGGCCCCGGATCTTTCCTACGAAGGCCTGATCCGCGACGGCGAATGGCTGATGGCGCACTTCAAGAACCCGCGATCCCGCGTGCCCGATTCGATCATGCCGACGTTCCGCTTTCCGGACGAGGACTTCCAGCTCATCAGCACCTATCTGGTGACCCTGAAGACGCCCGCACCCAAAATGAATGGCGAAGAGACTTACAAGGCGCTGTGCGCCCGCTGCCACGGCGAAAAGGGTGACGGCAACGGCAAGGTGGCCTGGTATATCGACCCCTCGCCGCGCGACTTCACCAAGAAGTCCTTCATGAGCACCAAGCCTCGCGAGCGCTTCCTCGAATCCATCCGCGAGGGCGTGCCGGGGACATCCATGCCCGCGTGGGGCAAGGTAATCGGCGATGAGCAAAGCGGCGCCGCGCTTGACTACGTGATGCAGGCCTTCAACCACGAGCCGGCGCAACTGCCTAAGGGCCGCAAGGTGCCGGATCAGAATCCGGTGGCGTCGCGCCCGCAGTCGATCGCGCACGGCGAACAGATTTTCCTGCAGCGCTGCACGGGTTGCCACGGGCGAAAGGCCGACGGGAAGGGGCCCAATTCGCTCGACATCCTGCCGCACCCGCGCAATCTGCGGAACAGTTGGTTTGTCGATCACCTGAGCGACCGCCGCATGATGGAGTCCATCCTTTATGGCGTGCAAGGCACCGCCATGCCGCCATGGATCGACATGATCTCGCAGCAGGACGCCGGAGACATTATGAATTTCATTCGCAGTCTGAATCCCAAACCAGGGAGCCAGCAAGGGAGCCAGCACTATGCCAGAAGGTAGCGCGACGCAACTGGAAGCCGCGAAGCGCGGGTCCGTCACACCGCCGGACCTGCACTCCGATACCACCGCGAAGTGGTTTCTGATGAGTTCGGTTTCCTATTTCTTTATTGTCGGAATCATCGCCCTGACGATCGCGGCCAAGTTCGTATGGCCGGAGCTGTTGGGCACCGTGCCGGCGCTGTCGTACGGACGTCTACGGCCGCTGCACGTCAACGGCATGCTGTTCGGATGGCTGTTGGCGGCGGACATGGGGCTCAGCTACTACATCATTCCGCGGTTGTGCGGAGTGAAGCTGTGGAGCGAGAAGCTGGGCGTGGCCACGGCGACGCTCTGGAACGTCATCATCCTGGGCGCGGTGTTTTCATTGATGTCCGGTTACAACCAGGGCCTGGAGTATGCCGAGTTGCCCTTGCCGCTCGACGTGCTGGTGGTGATCGCGTGGGTGATGTACGGCATCAACATCTTCGGCACCATCGCCACCCGCAAATACGAGCAGATGTACGTCACCATCTGGTACACCATGGGCTGCATCCTTTGGACCGCGTTTGTGTACATCACGGGCAACTTCGCGGTGGAGTTCGCCACCGGCACCAACCAGGCAAACCTGAACTGGATGTACGTGCACAACGCCGTGGGCCTGATCTTCACGCCGATCGGGCTGGGAATCGCGTATTACTTCATTCCGCGATCGTCCAACACGCCGCTCTACAGCCACCGGCTCTCGATGATCGGCTTCTGGTCGCTGGCATTCGTGTACGTCTGGACCGGCGCCCATCACATGATCCACGGGCCCATCTCGCAGTGGCTGCAGACCATCGCCATCACCTTCTCGCTGATGCTGCTGATTCCGGTGTGGGCGGTAGTGTGGAACTTCTTCGCAACCATCAAGGGCCAGTGGCAGCAATTGCGCGAGAACGTGCCGCTGAAGTTCCTGATGTCCGGCACCGTCTTCTACCTGCTCACCTGCTTCCAGGGCCCCATGCACAGCCTGCGCAGCGTGAACGCGATCGTCTCGAAGACCGACTGGATCCCCGGCCACGCTCACATGGCGGTGCTGGGCTGCTTCTCGTTCTTCGCCATCGCCGGCACCTACTACATCGTGCCGCGTATGTGGCGCACCTCGCTGCACAGCGACAAGCTGGCCAACTGGACGTTCTGGTTCATGATGGTCGGCGGCCTGGGCTTCTTCGTCACCTTGTGGCTGGGCGGCTTCTGGCAGGGCTGGCAGTGGAACAACCCGTCGATCCCGTTCATCGACACGGTGGTCGCGTTGAAGCCGGTCTGGCTGGTGCGCTTCTTCTCCGGATGTTTGCTGTTCTGCGGGATCGTCACCTTCGCGTATAACGTCCTGGCTACGGTGGTCGGATCGAGGAACCTGGCGGCCACCGAAGGAGGCGCCCATGTTGCATAGAGCGGATCGCAGCGCCACTTTTGCGGTGGTCGCAGCTTTGGGCCTGTTCTTTATCGGAGGCCTCCTCACCACCGTAGTGCCGCCGCTGGTAGACAAGAGCTGGGGACGTCCGTTCGAAAACAGCGACCCCTCCAAGGGCCCCACTGGCAAGCTGAAGCCTTATACCGAGGTGGAACTGAAGGGCCGCGCCATCTACGTGCGCGAAGGCTGCTGGTATTGCCACACCCAGCAGACCCGGACCCTGGTGGCCGACACGAAGCGGAGCGGCTGGCGCGGCGTGGACTCGCCCATTTCCACGCCCGACGAGTTCGTATACGACAAGCCGCACATGTTCGGCACCAAGCGCACCGGGCCCGACCTGTCACGCGTGGGCGGGAAGTACAACACGCAGTGGCACCGCACGCATTTCCGCAATCCGCGCGATCTGGTGGCGGGATCGGTGATGCCACCCTTCCCGTGGATCGCCAATAACGAAGAGGAATTCACCGCGCTGGTGGCCTACCTGCAAACTCTCGGGCGCGCCAAAGACTGGCGGCCGGACAAGGACTACGAGCAATGAACGACTATACCTGGCCGAGCGTCTATTTCGCGTATCTGTTCTTCGCCCTGTGCTTCTTCCTGGCGGTGTTCTTCTTTATCCGCTCCTGGAAGGACGGCTACTGGAGCCGCGACGGCGAAGACATCAAGTACCAACTGTTCGACGAAGACGCCAGTGGCGCAAACCTGAAGGAGCAGTCCCGATGACCCCGTCCGAACCCAAACTCAAAGAATACGCCGATGGATGGATCAAGGAACGCGAAGGCACCACAGTTCCTGGCTTCCTGAAGCTTGCCTACATCGTCATCGCCCTCGGAGCGGCCGCCTATTTCTTTCTGTTCATGTACGGCGAGGTCGATCACTCCGAACGCGGCCCCCTGGTGCGTGCCATGAATGCCGCCACCCAGGCCTCCGGCGGGCTGATGTATGCCATCGCCGCGATGATCGTGATCTACGGCATCATCCTGGTGATCTTCTCGTTCGGCAAGCACGATTGAGGGGGCGCGATGCAGAACGGTTTCTATGAAGTGCGGGTGCCGGACTCGACCGGCTACTGGATCGAGATGGTGAAGTGCCGGCACGCCTGTCCGGTCCACACCGATGCCTGCGGATACGTGACGGCCATCGCCGAAGGCCGCTACCAGGACGCTTACCGCATCGCCCGCGCCACCAATCCGTTCGCATCCATCTGCGGGCGCGTCTGCGGGGCGCCTTGCGAGGCCAACTGCCGGCGCGGCGACCTGGACGCTCCGGTTTCGATCCGGCCGTTGAAGCGATTCGTCACCGAGCGCTTCGGTCCCGAGGCCGGCGACTATGCGGCTCACCGCGATGGCGCCAACACCGCCATGCTGCCCCCTAATCGTAATGGCGCCGAAGGCTACTCAGAGCGCATCGCCGTGATCGGCGCGGGCGTTTCGGGACTGACGGTAGCCCACGACCTGGTTCGCATGGGTTACAAGGTCACCGTCTTTGAATCGGAAGCGGAGCCCGGCGGTATGCTGACGGCGGGCGTCCCGGTCTTTCGCCTGCCACGCGAACTGGTGCGCCACGAAATCAACGCCATCCTGTCGCTGGGCGTCGAGCTGAAGTGCAATCAGCGCCTGGGGCGCGACTTCTCGATCTCCAGCCTGCGCCGCGAGGGCTACCGCGCCATCTTCCTGGGGATCGGACTTCCCAAAGGCCGCAAACTGCCGCTGCCCGGCAGCGACACACCGGGCGTGATCGACGGCATGGATTTTCTCCGCGCCTTCAACGCCGGCAAGCCTCTGCCGCTCGGCCGCCGCGTAGTGGTGATCGGCGGCGGCAACGTGGCGTACGACGTGGCCCGCTCGGCGGTCCGGCCCGGGCACGACGAGCATATCGCCTACGACGTCGCGCGTTCCGCCCTGCGTCTCAGCGGCGACAAGGAAGTGCACGTGGTGTGCCTGGAAAGCCGCGAAGAGATGCCTGCCGATGAAGTCGAGGTCATCGAGGGTGCGGAAGAGGGCGTGGTCCTGCACAATCAACGCGGACCGCGCGCCATCCTGCACGACAACGGCACGGTCACCGGCCTGCGCACCGTCCGTTGCACCGCGGTCTTCGACGCGCAGCAGCGCTTCAACCCTTCCTACGACGAATCGCACGTGGAGGACATTGCCGCCGATAGCGTAATCTTCGCCATCGGCCAGTCCTCCGACCTCGCTTTCCTCGATCCGGCAGAAGGCGTGGAAAGCGAGCGCGGCCTGATCAAAGTAAATCGCGAGACCTACCAGACTACGGCGCCTGATGTCTTCGCCTGCGGCGATATCGCACATGGGCCGCGGCTGTTCATCGACGCCATCGCGTCGGCGCAGATCGCGGCGCGGTCGATGCACGACTTCCTGCGGGGCACGCGTACGGACGTGGTGGTGCGGAAGGAGTGGCGTCCAGCGGCGTATACCATGGCCGAGGGCTGGAACACGATTCCACGGTCGAACCCGCGGGCGCTCGAAAGCGACCGCCGCGCGGCGTCGTGCGAGATCGTGGAGGAGTGTTTTGGCGAGGCCGAGGCCCGGCGCCAAGGATCCCGCTGCCTGCGGTGCAACGTCAACACGGTCTTCGATACCTCGAAATGCGTGGCCTGTAACGGCTGCGTGGACGTCTGCCCGGAAAACCTGATCCGGCTCGTCGGGTTGAGCAAGCTGATTCAGGATGACGGCTGGAAGGCGAAAGCGGCCGAGGCATTCGGCGATCTGAGTGGCTATTCGGCAGAGCAACTCGATGAGCTGGGTGGAGTGATGATGAAGGACGAGACGAGTTGCATTCGCTGCAGCTTGTGCGCCTCGCGGTGTCCGACCCATGCGATTGAGATGAAGCACTTCGACTTCGCCTACCAGTGCGTGACGGTGGACTCACGGAACCCCAAGGTGGTGTATGCAAGCTGACTTCCGCCCGCCTCTGGCTTCTGGCCACTTTGCCCGTCGCGCACGCTTGTGGCGCAGGCACTCTTGCCTGCCGCGCCGGCACTCATGCCGACGCTTTTTGCCGGGAGTCAGCAGATCACTGCGAGCCAAAAGCGCCGAGACGAGTCTCGGCGCGGCAGACACGAGTGTCTGCGCCACATAAATATGACGGCCGCCGAATTCAGTCTCGTCTTCGTTTTGGGCCTCGCCAGCAGTGTGCATTGTCTGGGGATGTGCGGACCGATCGTGCTGTCCTACAGCATTGGCCTTCGCGGCCCCCGCCTGTCGGCGCACCTCGCCTACAACGCGGGCCGCATCCTCACCTACATGCTGTTGGGGGCCGTCGCAGGGGCGGCCGGACGAGGCATCGGCATGCTGGGACAACTCGCGGGGCTGGCTTCGGGCGCGCGCATCTTTGCCGGAGCCGCCATGATCCTGGCCGGGGTTCTCATGATTGGCCTCGTGCCATCGAACTCCTCCTCCTTCGTTCAATTGAAACAGCGGGGCATTACGCGCCGTTTTTCCCGTTCCATCGGTCTTCTGATCCTCGGCGATAGGGCCCGCCACAAGCTCGCGCTTGGCCTGTTACTGGGCTTTCTGCCCTGCGGGCTGATCTATGCGGCGCTGCTCAAGGCGCTCGAGTCCGCCGGGGCGCTTGCGGGCGCGCTCACCATGCTGGCATTCGGGTTGGGGACTGCTTCTGCGTTGTTCGCCGCAGGAGTGTTCTGGTCGTTTGCCAGTGCGCGCCTGGGGCGTTGGAGCAACCGGCTCGCGGCCGTCTGCGTTCTGGTGTTCGGGTTGGTCCTGCTCTGGCGCGGAATTGCCGCGAAGCCGGTGTGTCATGGCTAACTGGCATCAGCTTCGGAAGCGTGTCCACCTCGGTTGCTCTGCGATTTTTCTGGTGCTGCCGTTTCTCAACGTAATCCGCTTCGACATCCCCCGCCAACGGTTCTACTTCTTCGGGTATGAACTGTGGATCAATGAATTCGGCATCATCTTTTTCGCGCTGATGTTCCTGATGTTCGCGATCGTGGTGTCCTCGGTGTTGTTCGGCCGTGTCTACTGCGGATACCTCTGCCCGCAGATGATCTTCAGCGAGGCTTCACGAGCACTCGAGTCCCGCCTGGGCCGTCAATTCAGGTCCAGGCCTCGGCTCGGCCGAGCGATCTTCTATGGCGTGGTGGGTGTCGCATCTGTCTTTCTCGCTTTCGTCTTCATCTCGTATTTTGTGGAGCCGCGCGACCTTGCCCGCCGGCTGGCAAGGCTGGACATCCACACCGCGGCCGGCATTTCGGGCGCTGCCGTCACGCTACTCACCTTCCTGGATTTCAGCTTCTTGCGTCTGCGCTTCTGCACCACCGCGTGTCCGTACGGTTACCTGCAGGGCATGCTGGCCGACGGCAACACGCTGCTGGTGCAATACCGCGACGAGCAACACGCCTGTATCGAGTGCAAGAAGTGTGTGCGTGATTGTCCCATGGGCATCGATATCCGCCAGTCGCCGTTCCAGATCGAGTGCGTGCACTGTGGTGAGTGCATCGATTCCTGTGAGACCATCCTGGCCCGTCTGAAGAAGCCGGGGCTCATCCGTTACGCCTGGGGAGAGGCCGATCACCGTCCCAAGGGCCCGGTCCCGGTCGACGCCAAGCGGGTCATCCTGACGGCGGTGCTGCTGCTGTACGGCATGGGGCTGTTCGTCGCCCTTTCCATGCGGCACGCAGTCCTGGTGCGGGTGGCGCCCGAACGCGCGCAGCTTTACCACGCCGGCGCTGATGGGCGCGTTTACAACGATTTTCGGTACAGCATTGCAAACCGGTCGCGGCAGCCCGCCATGGTGGCCTTCTCGCTGGATTATCTGCCGGGCGCCACCATGAACCTGGCCTCCAATCCGGTGGCGGTGAAACCAGGCGAGTCCGTGCAAGGCAACTTTCAGATTTCCGCTCCAGCCGCCGGCCGCACCGAATTCGTGACCCACTTCAGCGTCCGCGCGACCAACCTGTCCGAACGCGTGGAAGACAACTTTCCCATGACATTCATCAGCCCAACGGAGGCACCATGAGACGTGTACCCCTTCTGATTCCGTTCCTAGCCCTGGTTTCCTGCATCTTTATCGGAATTCTGATTTATGCCTATTGCGAGACCGTGAAGGCCAAGCCCCAGATGCTCGACGAGCAGGGACACGTGATCAGCCTGACATGAGTTGCAAGCTTTGCGGGCTGGATTCATCGGTCCACGAATTCTGCTGTGCGGGGTGTGAGAACGTCTACGCGATCCTGATGGAGAGCGGCGTGATCGCCTCGGGCCAGGATTTCCGCGATACCGAAATCTATCGGGAAAGCCTGCGCCTTGGACTGATCTCCAACCGCTCCGCCGAAGCCCCCGACATCCCCGAAAACGTGGAAACCCGCGAGGCCGTCTTCCACGTTGCCGGAATGTGGTGTACGTCCTGCGGCTGGCTGATCGAGCACGCCCTGGCGCGCTTGCGCGGCGTTCGGTCCGCCGAGGTGCTGTTTGCGAGCGATCTGCTGAAGGTCCGTTACGCCCCCCAGTACTTGCCGCTGGAGCGCATCTTGGAGCGCGTCGCCTCACTGGGGTACCGCGCCACCGAGTACCAGGGTCCGGGTGGCCGCACCGACGCCGAGCGCAAGAACCTGCTCCTGCGCACCGGTATTGCCGCGTTCCTGTGGATGAACGCCATGATGTTCAGCCTGGTGATCTATGCCAGCTATTTCGAAAGGATCACCGGTTTCGGCCGGCACGTGCCGTTCGTTCTGATGGCAATCGCGACTCCAGCCGTGTTCTACTGCGCTGCGCCCGTCCTGCGCATCGCCTGGGCCGGCGTCCGCACGCGCGCTCTCCGGATGGAAGCTTTGCTGGCCATGGGCATCCTGGCCGCTTACGGCTACAGCGTGGTCGTGGCCTTTCAAGGCGGGATGCACGTTTATTTCGATACGGCCTGCGCCATCGTCACGCTGGTGCTGACCGGTAAGCTGATCGAGCGGGCCGCCAAGGAGCGGACCACCCGCGCCCTTGCGCTGCTGTGCCGCCTGATGCCCAACAAGGCGCGGGTAGTGGTGGACGGGCGCGAACGTTTCGTGTCGGTGGACGCTCTCAAGCCGGGAACCGTTTTCCGCGTCAAGGCCGGCGAGCGCATCCCCGCCGATGGCGAGGTGGTGGAAGGCCGTTCGCACGCCGACGAATCGGTGCTGACCGGCGAATCGGTTCCCCGCCCCAAAGGCCCCGGCGATTTCGTAGTCTGTGGCAGTCTCAATACCGGGAGCGTGCTCGAAGTCCGTACCATACGCGCAGGCGTCGACAGCACGTTGGCGCACATCATCCGCACCGTAGAGCAGGCCGCCGCCCGTCGGAGCAAGACGGAGCGCGCGGTCGATAGCGTCTCGCGCCTGTTCATCCCGGCTGTGTTTGCCATCGCCGTCCTGACCTTCGCCGGGTGGACATGGCGCACCGGCAGCCCGGCCGCCGCCATGATGCACGCCATCGCGGTGGTGGTGATCGCATGCCCTTGCGCACTGGGGATCGCGACGCCCCTGGCGCTGTCGGCCGCCGTCTCGGCCGCGGGAAAGCGCGGCGTCCTGGTGGCCGACACGCGTGTGCTCGAGACCATCTGCGCGGTCGATGTGGTGGTACTCGATAAGACGGGAACTGCTACCGCGGGTGAGTTCACTCTCCTCGAGGCCGTGGGCGACACCAGCCGCATGGCGGAGTTGGCAGCCGTCGAGGCAAGCTCCGAGCATCCCATCGGCCGGGCTCTGGGAAGTACGTCGCTGACCGCGACCGACGTGGCCGTTCACAAGGGCTTGGGGATCGCCGGTACGGTCAATGGCATCCGCTACTTCCTCGGCAACCGCCAATTCACCGCGCCCGCCGGGAATTGCTCGTTCCATCTGACCCGAGGGACAACGGTCTATTTCGGCTGGGGAGAAACGATCCGGGGCGCGATGGCCTTCGGAGACCGCATCCGTCCCGAAGCGGCCGCGCTGTGTGGCGTTCTGCGGAACCGTGGCATCCGCACGATCATGCTCTCGGGCGACTGCCCGGCCACAACCGAAGAGACCGCCCGCGAAATTGGCGTAGAGACCTGGGTCGCCGAAGCCGCTCCCGACCGGAAGATCGAGATCATCCGCGAGTTGCAAGGATCCGGTTCGGTGGTGGCGATGATCGGGGATGGCGTCAATGATGCTCCCAGCCTGGCGCAAGCCGACCTCGGAATTGCCCTGGGGGCGGGCGCCGATATCGCGGTGTATGCCGCACCACTGGTGCTGATGAACAACTCGCTGACGTCGGTCATCGCCACGCTCGACCTGGCGCGCCGTACCTTCCGGATTGTCCGCCAGAATCTCTTCTGGGCATTCGCGTACAACACGATCGGCATCACGCTTGCCATCGTTGGCGCGCTCAGCCCCATCATGGCAGCCGGCGCGATGGTGCTTTCGAGCCTGTCGGTGATCGGCAACTCGAGGCGATTGAATTGAAAAGCGACAGCGAGTCGCAGACCCGTTTTGTGCAGCAGCGCCGAAAGGTGAATTCGACTGTGCTTCGACAGTACGAGCCCCCGCCCCGAGGGAGCGTACCGTTTGACCACGAGGCTTCTCCAGACTACAATTGAGGTGCAGCGAAGTGCGCCCGTAGCTCAGCTGGATAGAGCGTTTGCCTCCGGAGCAAAAGGTCGGCCGTTCGAATCGGCCCGGGCGTACCA
>DATJWB010000139.1:0-26710 GCA_035501495.1 Bryobacteraceae bacterium
CTCCAGTTTTTCCTGGTCAGCGGGTTTCACTGTCAGAGGTTTCTTCGGACGTCCCGTGCGCATAGCAGGCTCGAAAGGGTTCGAGACCAGTATGCAGCAATGCGCAGAGTTTTTCAATGAATTTCTAACTCAGAACACTAGCGGCATAATCGGTTACACCTTCGCGACGCGGGCGGCGCAAGACGGGATGCCGTTACCGACGCTGGCGTCCATCTTGGGCCACTCTTCGGTACGGATTTCAGAAATACGTCCACCCCACGCAAGACCATCAACAAACCGAAATGGATCGTATCGACAACATCCGGCAAGAGAGCAAGCGCCGGTATGCGGAGTCGTTGCACTCTCAGGCCCACGACAGGCCCACGGCGAATGGCTGTATTTTCCTCTTTTTTCAGGCAAGTACAACCATTTCTGACTCATCTGGAAAAGAAAGTTGGAGGCGCGGGTCGGGATCGAACCGACGAATAAAGGTTTTGCAGACCTTTGCCTTACCACTTGGCTACCGCGCCTTGGGAGGCTATAAGTGCACAGTAGCGCGCTCACCGCACCGAAGTCAAACCTTCTTCCTCGCACCCTTCTCAATCCGCAGCGATCCGGTAAGCCGCCATCTCCAGTTCATTACGCACCAGCAGTAAACCGTCGGAGATCGCGGGAATGTTCCAGGTCTTGCCTTTGAGCGCGTGGAAGCTGGCCACCTCCTGGTGCGACTCCGGGGTTGCACGCACCAGCACTACGTCGCCTTCTTCGGTCAGGACCACCAGGTGACCCGTCGCCAGGAGCAGTTGTCCGTAGCCGTAGCGCCCGCCCTTCCACTTCAAGTCGCCGGACGCGGCATCCACGCATGCCAGGATGCCGTCATCCAGTCCATAAATCATCCCCTCGTAGAAAACCGCGCTGTTGAATTTGTTCTTCATGCGCGCGTTGGCCCAAACCGCGCGCGTTTCGAAGCCTTCGCCCCGCGGCGTCAGTTCCACCACGGCTGCACCGTGCCCGTAGCTGGAGGACAGATACACGCGGTTGTCCGCCACCACCAACGGCTGCGCAACATTGATGTCGTTCTGGGTGACCCACGGATATTCCCAGAGCAGCTTGCCGTCCTCCACCGTCAGGCCCACGGCGCGCCTGCCGGTGATCAGCAGCAATTGACGGCGGCCGCCGACCGTTGCCAGGGTCGGCGAGTCGTACGCGGCCGGATCATCGAGCGCGCTCCAGACGCGCTTGCCGGAAAGCTTGTCATAAGCCACCACCGAGTTGCCGGACGAGCCTCCCGGCGTGACAATCACCTTGTCGTCCACCACCAGCGGCGAAGCCGACATCCCCCAGTGGATGTTGGCCGCGCCGTTGTCCTCGAGAATGTTCTTGTTCCAAATGAGCTTGCCAGTGGCCGCTTCCAGGCAGCGCAGTTCCCCGGTGGCGCCGAGCGCGTAAACGCGTCCGTTGTCCCAAACCGGGGTGGCGCGCGGACCGTTGCCGCCCAGGACCTCCTCGAACAGCGCCTTCCACGAGTGCGTCCACCGCTCGTGGCCGGTGCGCACGTCGTAGGCCGCCACCACTTCGTTGCCGCGCCGCTGCTCGATCGTAAAGGCCAGGCCGTGGGCCACCGTGAAGGAGGCATAACCGCCACCCACCGGCTGTTTCCAGACTTGGGGCAGTCCGTCCGAAGGCCAGGAGGTGAGGATGGGCTTCTGGTCGTAATGGCCGAGCCGCCCGGGTCCAAGGAAGTCCGCCCAATAAGCCGATCCGGTGGGAGAGGCGGCGATGGGCTCGGTCCTGGCAGCCGCGGAAGGCGCGGCGGGAGTTGACGGCGCGGGCTCGGAAGGAGGCGCAGAGTAAGCGGGCACAGCCTCGTGGGTTACAGCGCGCTGAGCTTCGAGTTCGCGGTAGTGGCGCTCGCTGCTCTGGAACGAGAAGACCGGGCTGAAGCCGCCCGAGAGTTCCACATGCAGGCCGTAGAACAGGAAGAGTTGCGCGATGCCAACCAGTACGATGGCCAGCGAGACGAGAATCTTGCCGATGATCGATATGCCTTGGCGCATCCATAACAGGACCAGGCCAACCGGCGGCAGGATGAGCGCGGCCGCCAGGATGAGAATCGGCTTTTGAGCAAGTCGCATTGTCGTCTATTTTATGGCGCGGCGCGGCTATATTCTGGGAGAGTGGCGGGTTCCAGTCTCTTCGTATTTGCCCCCTCGTTCTCGCGGAAGCAAGCCGATGCATTGTTGCGGCGCCTGCCACCGGTGTCCGGCGCACCAATCTGGATCGATGCGGAGCCGGGGCTGCGTGACCGGCACGGCGCGGTGCACGCCGGTTCCTTCCTTCGCGAGCGCCGCATCGCCTTCAATTGCACGCACCGGGAGTTCCCCAGGGTCTTTGTACACGAGCTGTTCCATTTTGTCTGGCTGCGCGCCGGCAATCCCGCACGGCGCAGCTTCGAACGGGTGCTCGCCGAGGAGTGGCGGCGCCGGGCCAGAGGTGAGCTTGGCTGGTCGGCGGAGCGGCGCAAGCGCGAGCTGACCTCCAACGATGTCGGGCGGCGGAGCCGCCGATGGCGCGAGTACTGCTGCGAGAGCTTCTGCGATACTGCTGCGTGGCTGTACTGCGGGGTCCCGGACCACGAGGAATTCACGCTGAGGCCGGCGTTTCAGAGGCGCCGGAGGGAGTGGTTTCGACGGATGATCCCGGCCGGCACACTGTCGATTTAGCCTTGGTACGACCTTCTCAACGCACCTTCTCCACGCAGCGGCGTGCCGCCCCCTGGCTGTTGATATCATAGAAAGACTCGCCTCAGGGAGAGAGCTTATGCGCCGGCTCCGTCACTTACCCCCTTCCCAAAAGTTTCTGATGGTCGTGGCATTCGCCGCAGTGGTGTGGCTCGCCAAAGGGTATCGCGACCGTAAGGTGTTTGCCGCGACCGCCGGGCCGCCTTTCGTCGAATTCGAAAGCGGCCACGTTCGGCCGATCGCCAAATCGCCGGACGGAAGCACGCTTTTCGCCGTCAACACCCCGAACGATACGCTCGAGGTTTTCGATCTGACCTCGGGGACCCCGGCCTTCTCGTATCGGATTCCGGTTGGCCTCGAACCCGTGGCCGTCGCGGCACGCACCAATAGCGAGGTCTGGGTGGTGAATCATCTCTCCGACAGCATCAGCATCGTCAGCCTGACGGGCACCCCGCACGTGATGCGCACCTTATTGGTGGGCGACGAGCCACGCGACATCGTATTCGCGGGATTGCCGGCGCGGGCTTTCATCACCACCGCGCACCGCGGGCAGCAGCGCACCGATCCCTCGATCGCGAACGTCCCCGGAGCGGGAGACCCGCAGTTCACTACGGCCGGCGTTCCGCGCGCCGATGTTTGGGTGTTCGACCCGACCAACCTCGGAACCACCATGGGCGGCACGCCGATCCGCATTCTGAGCTTCTTCACCGACACGCCAAGAGCGCTCGCAGTGAGCCCCGACCGGAATACCGTCTACGTAGCCGGTTTCAAGACCGGCAACCAGACCACCACCGTTCCACAGCAGCGCGTATGCACCGGTTTTCAGCCGGCCACGCCGTGCACTCTCCCGGACGGCACCGTCAGCCCCGGCGGGAATCCCGGTCCGGCAACCGATTCGGCCGGCGAGCCGGCACCCGAAGTCGGCCTGATCGTGAAGTACAACAACTCGAGCGGCCATTGGGAAGACGAGCTGAAGCGCGCCTGGGACGGTTCCGTCCGGTTCAGCCTGCCGGACACGGACGTTTTTGCAGTCGATGCCAATGCGCTTACCCAGACCGCTTCATGGGCACACGTCGGCACCACGCTGTTCAACATGACGACCAATCCCGCCACCGGCACCCTGTACGTCTCGAATACCGATGCCCATAACGAGGTGCGTTTCGAAGGCCCGGGAGTATTTGGCGGCCACACCGTTCAGGGCCACCTGGCGGAAGCGCGTATCACCGTGATTTCGGGGCAGGCCGTGGCGCCGCGCCACCTCAACAAGCACATCGATTACACGAAGCTCGCGGGTAACCCCGGATTCGATCCCACGGCCAAGACCCACAGCCTCTCCATGCCGCTCGAGATGGCGGTCACCAGCGACGGAAAGACCCTCTACGTAGCGGCGTTCGGTTCGAGCAAGGTGGGGGTGTTCGACACCGCTGCGCTCGAGAACGACACCTTCGACCCGGTGGCGGCCAGCACCAATTACCTCCCGGTGAGCGGCGGCGGAGTGAGTGGATTGTCGCTGGATGAGGCCCGCGGACAGCTCTACGTCATGACCCGCTTCGACAATGCGGTGAAGACGATCAACCTGCGCTCCGGGATCGAGGTGGCCGGATCGACCCTGTCCAACCCCGAGCCGGCCTCGGTGATCCGCGGCCGCCCGATGCTCTACGACGCCACCGGATTCTCCGGGAATGGCGAAGCTTCGTGCGCCAGTTGTCACATCTTCGGCGACAAGGACGACCTCGCCTGGGATCTGGGAAATCCCGACAATCCCGTAACCACCAGCCCCATCCCGATCAACTTCAACGGGCTGCTGAATTTCCTGATCCAGGTGGGAGCCTCGCCGGTATCGACGCCGATTAACGGCAGCAACAAGCCCTCCGATTTCCACCCCATGAAAGGCCCGTTCACCACGCAGACTTTGCGAGGCCTCAAGTACTCCGGCGCCATGCACTGGCGCGGCGACCGTTCCACCGGCCCCATGGGCACCGATCCGTTCGATTCCAACATATCGTTCAATAACTTCATCGTCGCCTTCCAGGGGTTAGTGGGCAGCGTCGATCAGCCCTCGCCCGCTCAAATGCAGACGTTCGCCGATTTCCAGCTACAGGTGCTGCCGCCGCCCAATCCGGTTCGCAATCTCGACAACTCGCTGACTGCCTCGCAGCAGCGCGGGCACGATTTCTTCACGGGCGACCGGCCGGCCGACGGCATCAACTCGGCGATCGCCGACCAGTTGTTTGGAAAAGCGTCCTTCTCCTGCAACGGGTGCCACACGCTTGATCCCTCGCAGGGGTCTTTCGGGACCGGCGGAAACCAGAGCTTCGAAAATCTGACCCAGATCGTGAAGATCCCGCACCTGCGAAACGCTTACGACAAGCTGGGCATGTTCGGCTCGCCGTTGATCAACTTCTTCTCCGCGCCGGACAGCGGCGACATGGGCGCCCAGGTGCGCGGTTTTGGCTATCTGGGCGATGGCAGCGTGGATACGCTATACCGCTTCTTCAACGCTTCGGTGTTCGATCAGACTTCGAACTCGGGGTTCCCGGACCCGGCCGGAGCCAACAGTCAGTCCCGCCGCGATATGGAGCAGTTCGTGCTGGCGTTCGACAGTGACCTGGCGCCGATCGTCGGCCAGCAAGTCACTCTGACCAGCGACAATGCCGCCGGGGCAGGCCCGCGGATCGATCTGATGATGCAACGCGCCGGAGCGGCCTTCACTTCGAAGTCGCTGAACGGAGTGGTAACGGAATGCGACCTGGTCGCGCAGGTGGTGCAAAATGGCCGGATCAAGGGTTACCTGTACGATCCCAACGCCAGGAACTTCGTCCCGGACGACGACTCGCCGCCCCTGTCGGATGCCGCTTTGCGGACTTTGGCAACCACACCCGGCCAGGAAGTGACGTACACCGCCACCACCCCCGGATCCGGGTCGCGGATCGCATATGCCACGCGGACGTTGTCGGTGAGCGGACAGGCTCGAAGGCCGCGAACCGGCATGTAGGCTGTCAACTGTGCTGTAGCCCCGGGTTGCCGGCTGCGCCCGGCCGGGCGATCCGATTGCTGCCTTTCAGAAGGGGTCCATTGGCTGCATGCTAGACTACGGGGTGTCGGCCGCCCTTCCATCCGCTGCACTGCGCATCCTGGTGGTGCGCCTGGGCGCCATGGGCGACGTTATCCATGCCATGCCGGCCGTAGCTTCTCTGAAGCACAGCCACCCGGATTCCCATCTCACCTGGATCGTCGAGCCGCGGTGGGCGCCCCTGCTCGAAGGCAACCCGTTCGTCGATGGCGTGCTTCTGCTGGATCGCGACACTCCTGCCGGCCTGTTCCGGAGTTGGCGGGCTCTCCACGCCGAGGAATACGATCTCGCCATCGACTTCCAGGGGCTCGTCAAATCGGCACTGGCCGCGAGCGCCGCGAAGCCCAACCGGATTTTCGGCTTCGATCCATCACAGGTCCGGGAACGCGCCGCCGCGCTGTTTTACACCAACCGGATTGCGAGCGCCTCGCCGCACGTGGTGGATCGCAACCTCGATCTTGCCGCGGCGGCGGGTGCAAGCCACCGCCTGCTGACCTTTCCGCTTCCCCCCGGCCGTCCCGAAGGCCACCTTCCCGACGCCGATTTCGTGCTCGCCTGTCCGCTGGCGGGCTGGGGGGCCAAGCAGTGGCCGATCGCGTCGTACGGCGCTCTTGCCGGCCGTTTGCGCCGGGAATTGGACATGCCGCTGGTGCTCAACGGGCCTCCCGGATCGTGGTTCTCCGAGGCGCCGGGCGCGCTCCTCCACGAATCCGGTCTGCCGGGGCTGATTCACGCCACACGCCTGGCGGCCGCGGTAGTGGGGGTGGACAGCGGGCCACTGCACCTCGCCGCCGCCCTCGGCAAACCCGGCGTGGCCATATTTGGGCCCACAGACCCGGCGAGGAACGGACCGTATGGCGGTTCGATCGACGTTTTGCGTGCGCCCGGTATGTCCACTACTTACAAGCGCGGGGCCGCCATCGATGCGAGCATGCGGCAGATTTCCCCGGATGCAGTATTCGCAGAGTTGCGCCTGGCGCTGGAACGGCGCCGTCCCCGAGCCCGGTGCCTGGCCTGATGCTCGAATTCCCCAAACCGTATGCCGACCGGGTGGCCAAACTCCGCGTTCCCAGCGGATTTCTCATCGTCGTCGTGTTTGCCGGGTTCTCGCACCCGACCGCGCAGTCGCTCGCCATGGGATTGCCCCTCTCGGTCCTGGGTCTGGGCCTGCGTGCCTGGGCGGCCGGTTCGCTGGTCAAGAATCGGGAACTGGCCGTTGGCGGGCCTTATGCATATGCCCGCAATCCGCTTTATCTCGGGACGCTGCTGGTGGCGGCCGGGCTGGTGATTGCCTGCCGCAGCGTGGGCCTCGGCGTTCTGTTCGCGGCAGTATTCCTGTTGGTCTATCTTCCCGTGATCCAGCTCGAAGAGCAGCATTTGCGGCGCCTCTTTCCGGACTATGCCGCCTACGCGGCCCATGTCCCGGCGCTCTGGCCGCGCTTTTCGCGATTTTCTCAAGAAAATTCGAATCCTTTTCGCGTCTCCCAATATCTGATCAACAAAGAATACCAGGCGGGCATGGGTTTCGTAGTCGGGGTCCTGTTTCTCGTGTGGAAAATGCTGGGTTAACGCGCCTGCACTCACCATGTGGGCAGTCGTTGGTGACTGCCCTTCATGTTACTTCCTCTTCCGGCGGCTCGAAGGAATCCAGAAGGTCGGGATTCTTCGCGAATCGCTTCAGCGCCTTCACGATTTCGCTCGCCCGGAAACCCGCGCGCAGCAGCCTGCGGTAGGCCGCGGCCAAGTCCTTGTCCTCTTGAAACAGGGCTTCACGCTCCGCCGTCCGGTACTTGCGCCGGATCCACTCCTCGATCAGAGCTTCCTCGTCCACCTCCTGGTAGACCTTCTTCACGGTGCGCTCGGCCAGGGTGGGGGACACGCGATGCTGGCGCAGATCCTGCAACACCCGCGTGCGCCCGAAGCGATCGTTGGATAGACGCGCCGTGGCAAATCCCTCCGCGAAACGGCGGTCGTCGAGGTACCCGTGATCCTTCAAGCGCGCCAGAATGTCATCCACGTCCGCGGCACGTTCGGCCCGACGCCGTAATTTCTCGCGCAACTCTCCAACCGAATAGGCCCGGCCGGCCAGAACCTTCAGTGCGTAGGTCCACAACGCCTCGCCGTCCAGCAGCCGCGGCTTGCGTTCATCCGTCATTTTGCATTCTCATGCGGAGTATACTGTAATTGGTTGACCCGACGGCTTTCCCGTTGATTCGAAAGTCGAGCACACATTGGAGGATACATGGACAAGAACGGGCTTTCCAGCTTCCTGCTGGGACTGGGCGTGGGAGTCGGCATCGGCATGCTCTTCGCTCCGAAGGCCGGACATGAAACGCGCCGGATCATCAAAGACAAGGCCGGCGAGGGCTCCGATTATCTGAAAGCGCGCGGAACTGAGATGAAGCAGACTGCCTCGGAGTGGGTCGATAAAGGCCGGGAAGCACTGGGCCGCCAGCGCGACAACATTGCCGATGCTGTCGAGGCGGGCAAGCAGGCCTATCGCGACACCGTAGGCCAGGTAGCGCCGGAGTCGTAGTCAGCGCGCAATTCACGAGGACGGCAATCCCTCCCGACATGACGGAAGAAGCCTTTCGCATTATCGTCGCGATTGCGGTAGTTTTGGCATGTCTTGCCACGATGGTCCAGGTGTTCCTGGTTTTCGGTTTGTTCCGGCTGCTGCGGATGCTGGAAAGGCGGGCGGAGCCGCTGACGCAAAAGGCAGAGCCGGTGATCGGCGAGATCGGTGCTTTCGCCGCGAAGCTTGGGCCGATCATGGACGAAGTGACTCCCGCGCTGCGGAAAGTGGGACCGGTGGCCGAGAAGGCCGGCGCCGCCTTCGAGAAGGTGGGACCCTTGGTGGAGAAGCTCGGGGCCACGGTCGAGCAGGCCACCGCCATTCTGGCTAGCGCCAATCGGATTGTGGAAGACGCCCGCCCGAGAATCTCCGAAGTTTCCAACGAAGTAGTGGCCATTTCTCACTCCGGACGCGAACAGGTGGAGCGGCTTGGAGAACTCCTGCAAGACGCCGAGGGGCGTGCGCGCAATCGCCTGGAACAGATCGATCACACGGTGGAAACCACCGTCGAGCAGGTGGAGCAGGTGGGCGGCGCGGTCACGCGTGCCGTGATGCGTCCCGTTCGCGAAGTCAACGGGATTGCCGCCGGCATTTCGGCCGCGGTCTCCACCCTGGTCGGAAAGTCCCGCAAGTATTCCGTGGATTCGGCGACGCAAGACGAAGAGATGTTTATCTAGCCCTCCCGCAACGAGTTCTTCAAAAAATCGGCGACCGCCATTGTCAGCGCGCGCGGGTAATCCGAACGCGTCATGGCGAGCGCCTGCTGGCGCACCAGGCGATGGCCGGCCACGCGCATCGTCTGGAATCGTGAAGGGCGGTCCCGCAGCGCGAATTGCGGCAGGATGGAGTAGCCGAATCCACACTCCACCATCCGCTTGATCGCCTCCGTGTCGTCCGCCTCCATCATCACTCTCGGCGACAGCCCCAGTTCCGCGAAGAAACGGTCGATCATGCCGCGCATGTTGCTGTGCTTGGGATAGAGCAGGAAGGGCACCGATGCCAGTTCGGAAGGTTGGATCGTCGCGATATTGCCGTGCCCGGTGCGGGTGGGAGAAGGCCGCAGCACCAGCAACTCCTCCTCGAACAGGGACTCGATTTTCAGATCCTGCTCCGGCCATGGCAGCGAGATCAGCCCCAGGTCGAATCGCCGGCTCACCAGGCCCGCCACGATCGATTCGGTCGGAACCACGGTCACATACACCTGGGCCCTCGGGAATTTCTTGCGAAGCTGGCGCAACGGACGGCCCAGCCGGTGGATCAGGGTGGTGGCTCCGGTAGCGAAATGGAAGGGCCGTTCGTCACGCGACGGGTCGTTTTCAAACTCCTGCTGGATCTCCTGCAGCGTCCGCATGATTTCCCGCGCCCGCTCCGCCAGCCGGAACGCGTGGGGTGTGGGCGCCAGCCGCTTGCCGGAGCGGACGAACAACTCCGTTCCCAATTCCGCGGCCAGCCCCTGCAGTTGCAGACTCACGGCCCCGGGCGAGATCACCAGTTTCTCGGCGCTCCGCGTGACACTGGCATTCTCCATCACCGCAAGGAACACCTCGAACTGGCGGATATTCATTGAGCCCCCGAATCCGAGGATCGCACAGTTCCTTTTAATTGCGCTAAACGATTTGTTCAACTCCATGGAGTGGGCGGATTGGCCATCGGCATGCCTGCGGAACGGGGATGAAGCTGGCTGTCTGGTTCTCGCTGGCCGCGCTATGCGCGCAGGAGCCGCAATTCGGCGTGCGGGCCCGCCTGGTACTGGTTCCCACCACGGTCACGGATGCAATCGGACGCCCGGTTTACAACCTCGCTACCGCGGACTTCCTGCTGCTCGACGACCAGCGCGAGCGTACCATCGCGGTGGACACCCTGGATACAGGTGTGGCTCCCATCGCACTGGTGATCGCGGTGCAATCCTCGGGGATTTCGGCTCCTATCCTGGAAAAGGTGCGGAAGATCGGCGCCATGCTGCAGCCGCTCGTCACCGGCGAGCGCGGCTGTGCCGCCCTGGTCACCTTCGCCGAGAGCGTGACCTGGCTGCAGGAATGCACCAACGACGCCAACGCGCTCGAGCGCGCCTTTCGCTCCATCGAGTCCGGCAAGTACAAGAAAGCGATAATGCTCGACGCGGTGAGTGAGGCCATCGAACGGCTGCGCAAGCGCGAGAATACGCGGCGCGTGGTGCTGCTGATTTCCGAATCGCGCGATCGCAGCAGCCAGACGACCCTGGAGAATGTTATCCAGGCAGCCGAGTCCGCCGACGTCACCATCTATGCGGCCACATACTCGCTCGCGAAGGCCGCCTTCACATCGCAATCGAGGGTGGGAGAGCCTCCTCCGCCGCCGCACGCGCAGACACCCTCGGAGGCCATGAAGACGCCCAATGGCCAGCCGCCCACGAAGTACAATCCGCCGATCCTTCCTACCGCACAGCGCGCCAGCATCAGTTCCGGGATTGCCGAACTGCTCCGCCTCCACGGCGCCAACACCACGCACGCGCTGGCCGTGGTCACGGGCGGGACGGCGTTTCCCTTCACACGCCAGAAGGGGCTGGAAGAGGCGATCGGCAAGCTGGGAGCCGAACTGCACTCCCAATACATCCTGAGCTTTGTGCCCGAGGGCTCGGCGCCGGGGTACCACAATCTCAGCGTGCTGGTGCGCGGCAGGGAATATCATATCCGGGCGCGGCCCGGGTACTGGTTGCCCGGCGAATCGCAGTGAGTTTCGAAAGCATACACGGTCAGCGGAGGTCGAGTTCGCGGAGGGCCTGGAGTCCGGGTTTGCCGGCGGGACAGCGCGGAATGCCGCCGGGCTTCCTGAAACCACAACCCGCTTACTGCCGAGAAATCGCAATAGCGCTTGCCGCGGCGGACATAAAGGATATTGGGCTGGCGGCCGGCTTTGGTGAGCATGCCGGCGGTGACGAAGATCTGCCGGCATGCCATCGTTGTCGAAGTCGATTCCGTCAGCGGACCACGCCCGGCGGCCCATCTCGACGCCCACAGCCGCGCCGGTCTCCTCGAAGGTCCCGTCGCCGCGATTGCGATAGAGCTGGCTCAGAAACGGCAAGGGACCGCCGGGGCGCAACACCACCAGATCCTGAAGGCCGGAATTGCGAAAGTCCACGAACAGCGCCGAGGAGGCGGCCTCCAAGACCCCGGCGCCTGCCTTATCGGTGATGCCTTCGAGCGTGCCATCGCCCCGATGGCGGTAGGGGCGATTCGGAAGCCCGCCAGGCTGGCAGATGTGCCATGCTGCGTCATCGCCAGTGGCCTTCGACGAAGACCCACCCGCCGCCGCGCCGCTCATAATGATGTGCCACCCAGTAGGCATGGGGCCTTGGAGGCAGTTCCCAGCGGCCTGGCACCCAGACATACGCCCTCCCATCCCAGCGGTGATAGCCTCCAACCCAGACGTAGCGCGGCCCCGGGCGCGCTGCCCTGTGTTCGATCCGCGGACGAGGCGGCGGAATCCGGATAATGACCTCCGCGCTCATCGCGGTGCCGCAGGCCAGAATGCCCGCGAAAACCAGCCCCGCCCATTTACTCAATGACCAGTATTTCCGAAACATAGCCGATCTTCCTTCTGCGAGAACTTCCCGCCACTGCCTGTCGGGTGCAAGCGTTCGCCCAAGGGCGCGAATCGTACGTTCCGGGAGAAGCGAGCCGGTGATTCTACCGGGTGATGTCGAGGCGGTGGCGCTCTCCGTCCCATCGCAGAAGGGCTACCCGCTTGCCCGCCGCGACCTGGCTCGCGTCCGGATCTCCTCGGTAACTGACCTTCAG
The DNA here is from genome assembly GCA_035501495.1 of Bryobacteraceae bacterium. GTDB lineage: Bacteria > Acidobacteriota > Terriglobia > Bryobacterales > Bryobacteraceae > JAIQFL01. The sequence continues at coordinate 12,145 of DATJWB010000139.1, forward strand.
ATCCAGTTTCTGAAACACGTATTTTGCCGCGCCTTCCACTCCCCAGCGGGCGAATCCAACTGGCGCGCCGTCTACGACAATCCCGTCCGGCGGCGGGTTCGTCCTGGCAAATGCCACCAGCGCGCCGACCCACGCGCGGACATCGTCGTCCTTCTGCAACGCAAGGCGCTCCTGCCCGCGGAGCGCCTGCCAGTCCAGCGGAATCCAGGCCAGGAAGAAGAGGCCGGCCCATACCGCACGCCGGTCTTCGGCGAGGCCCGCCAGCGCGATCGCGAGGCCGGTGAACGGCAGGTAGCAGTATGCCGCGAAGAGCCGCCCCGGCAGGAACAGGAGCGGAAAGAAGAACAGCGCCGTCGTCGCCAGCCCAAACCACACCCGCCGGTTGCGGGCCGCCGGCAACAGCAGCGGCAGCAGGAATCCCGCGTAGGGCACCAGGAAAACCAGCTTCGCGTAAAACACGCTGGTCTTCGCCAGTGCTGCCGCCGTAAACCGGAACGTGTACTCGTTGTCGCGGTTGGGATTGAGCAGGAGACCCTGCAGTCCGAACGAGACCGACGCCGCGAAAAACGGAATCAGCGGCTTCCAGCGCCGCTCGCCGCACCAGATTTCGTAGCTTGCCAGTACCAGCGGCAGCATCACCGCCAGTTCCTTCGCCTTGTACGCCAGCCAGAACGACACGAAGCTCCACACCCACCGTTGCCGGGAATACAACAGGATGCTCAGCAGGCAGAAGGTGGCGCACAGGACGTCGAACACATACATGGGCTTCCAGAAGTTGTCGAAAAGCGCCATGTGAAATGCGAAAAATGCCGCCCCCGCTCCGGCCGCCATAGGGGACGCCCCGAGACGCCGCTCCACCAGCCACAACAGCCACACGTTCAGCAGATGCAACAGGTGAATTGCGGCCACGTATTTCGGGAAGTCCAGATCGAACCGGTTGGCGGCTTCATGAAAGTAGAAATGGCCCACTGGCCGGAAATTGTTCTCCTGAAAGAGCGGCGAGGCCGCGGCCTTCAGATAGTCCGGGAACGACCCGTAGCGCGCCCAACTGATGGTATCGAGTTCGTCATCCTGGAAATACCCGCGGTATGCCCCGTGATTCGCGGCCAGGAACAGCACCGCCAAGGCTGCAAAGAGGAGAACCCCGGACCGCTTCGACATGCAAGAAACCATTGTAGGGGTGTGAAAGGAACGCCGGCTTCCCGGCATTTCCACGCTGGAGGTTCGAATGTCGTTCCGATCGTTCAGCGTTGCAGCCTGCACCTGGATTCCGCTGTGGCTCGCGGTTTCGCTCCCCGCGGCGACCCCGGACGGAAATCCCGGCTCGCTGGTGACCCCCAAAGGCATCTGCCCGCTCAAGCACACCGATGTCAAAGCCAGGATCAGCGGCCCGTTGGCGCGCGTCACGGTTACCCAGGAATTCGAGAATCCTTTCGCCGAAAAAATCGAAGCCGTCTACACTTTTCCGCTGCCGCCCGACTCCGCGGTGGACGATATGACGATGCTGGTGGGAGAGCGGACGATCAAGGGCCTCATCAAGCCGCGCGACGAAGCCCGCAAGATCTACGATGACGCGCGTCGCGCCGGCCATGTCGCGGGGCTCCTCGATCAGGAACGGCCCAACATCTTCACCCAGGCAGTGGCCAACATCATGCCTGGCGCCCAGGTGAAGATCGAGATCAGCTACGTGGAGACGATGCCTTACGAAGCCGGCTCTTACGAGTTCAACTTCCCCATGGTGGTGGCGCCGCGCTACATGCCGGGCCACGCTACTGGAAAGCAGGGAGGCGGCTGGTCGCCGGACACGAGCAAGGTACCGGATGCCTCGCGCATTTCGCCCAACGTCACGCCGGAAGGCACCCGCGCCGGGCACGACATCTCCGTGGAAGTGAACGTCGAGGCGGGAGTACCCATCGAAGCGCTGGAATCCAAAACCCACGACGTGGCCGTGGAGCGGCCTGGAGCCGATCGCGCCGTGGTCCGACTGCGCGACAAGGCGGCCATCCCGAACAAGGACTTCATCTTGAAGTACGCCGTGGCCGGCAAGCATGTCGAAGATGCGGTGTTGACTCACAAGGCCGCGAACGGCGGTTTCGTGACACTGCTGTTGCAGCCGCCCGATCGCGTGACCGCCGACGAGATCGAGCCCAAGGAACTGATCTTCCTGCTCGACACCTCGGGCTCCATGTCGGGCTTCCCGATCGAGAAGGCCAAGGAGGCCATGCGGATGGCGCTGGACGGGCTGAACCCGCACGATACCTTCAATCTCATTACCTTTTCGGGTGATACGCGGATTCTCTTCCCCAAGCCCGTGCCCGCAACGCCGGAGAATATCCGCGCGGCGCGCCAGGTGCTCGACGGAGCGTACGGCAGTGGCGGCACGGAGATGATGAAGGCGATCCGCGCGGCGCTCGCGCCCTCCGACGACCAGAACCACGTTCGGGTGGTCTGCTTCATGACGGACGGCGAAGTGGGCAATGACCTCGACATCATCGCGGAGGTGCAGAAGCATCCGAATGCCCGCGTCTTCGCCTTCGGCATCGGCAGTTCGGTGAACCACTTCCTGCTCGACAACATTGCCCGCTATGGCCGCGGCGAGGTGGAGTACGTGGGACTGAACGACGATGGATCGGCCGCCGCCCGGCGCTTCCACGAGCGCGTCCGGAATCCTCTGCTGACCGACATCTCGGTGGATTGGGGCGGCCTGGCGGTGACCGACACGCTCCCCGCCCGTATTCCGGATCTGTTCTCCGCCAAGCCCGTGGTAATTTCCGCCCGTTATGCCTCGGCGGGCAGTGGAGTGATCCGGCTGAAAGGCAAGTTGGCCGGCCACGACTTTACCCGCGAGATTCGCGTGAGTTTACCGGCGTCCCGCACCGAGGACGACGTGCTCGAAACGCTCTGGGCGCGCCGCAAAGTGGCCGACCTGATGAGCCAGGATTTCGCGGGCCTGCAACGGGGCACGACCCGCGACGATCTGAAAGCGCAGATTACCAAGCTGGGGCTGGATTTTCGCCTGATGACCCAGTTCACTTCGTTTGTGGCCGTCGAGGAAAAGACCGTCACCGACGGGGGTGCTCCCCGCCGGGTGGAAGTACCGGTCGAGATGCCCGAAGGGATGAGCTATCAGGGCGTCTTCGGGAACGGGATGGAGAGGGACAAGGCGGTCGCCCGAGCGGTCCCGATGCCCGTGATGGCAGGTTTTGCCGGCGGCGTGACGGGCGGCGTCAGGGCACAGACGGCCGCGCCCGGAGCTCCGCCCCCGCGCAACGGCCCTCCGCCGCCCGAACAGCGTAACGTGAAGCAGGCATCGCAACCCGCCCCCAACCTGGACGCCGTGATTGCGGCCGTGATTCAGCGCGTCAAGACCGGCGGCCGGCCCTCCGTCGACGAAGCCCGCTTCGTCTTCGGCGACCAGGCGTACATCCGGGTAACTCTGAGCGACGCCTCTCCAGCCGCAATCGGGCAACTGCGGTCGGCCGGGCTGGCAGTTATGAAAACCGAAGGCAACGTTGTCGTGGGCCACATCGCGATAGCCGCCCTCGAAGCCCTATCGAAACTTCCGTCCGTCACCTGGATCGCGCCGAAGTAGGGCCGGCGCCGCGTCGTAGTGCAGTGCATTGGCTTGCCCGCTCCGCCAGGCCTGGACGGGCAAGCCAGACCTGTCTTACCTCATCGCGAATGGAACCGCACTTCCGCCGCTGACGCCCCACCCGGAACCGAAATCCGGCCGATCATTCCCGCCTCTTCGGTAAACCAGATCGCCCCATCTGCTCCCGCGGCCATCCACGCCGGGTATGCCGCATAGGGCCCGAGACTTGGCACCGGGTATTCCTGCAGTTGTCCGCTGGTGGACATAGCGCCGACGCGTCCACTCAGCGGCCCTTCGGTGAACCACAGGCGGCCGTCGGGCCCGGCGGTGATCCCGGCAGGATACGGAAAGGTCGTTCCCACCGGAAGCGGATACTCGAGAATCGAGCCGTCGGTCCCGATCCGGCCGATTTTCGCGCTGTTCCATTCGGTGAACCACAACGCTCCGTCCGGGCCCAAGGTAATACTCGCCGGAGTCGCGAAAGAGGTGGGTATCGCGTACTCGGTAACCGTCCCATCCGTGCCGATCCGCCCGATATTGTTGCCAGCCTGCTCCGTAAACCAAAGCGCGCCGTCCGGTCCGGCGGCAATCGCCGTGGGCAAGGCGTCCGCGGTCGTCACCGGGTACTCCTTGACGCTCCCATCCGTGCCCATCCGCCCGACGTTGTTTTGGTGTGGCTCCGTAAACCACAGCGCGCCATCCGGACCTTTGGCAATGCCATACGGGTAGGTCCCAGCATTCGGCAACGGATATTCGGTGATCGTGCCGTCCGTCGCGATCCGGCCGATATTGTTGCCCTGCACTTCCGTGAACCAGAGCGCTCCGTCCGGCCCGGTGGTGATGAAGTAAGGATAGGCGCTCGAGGTGGGCAATGGGAACTCCGTAATGGTCCCATCGCTAGCGATCCGTCCGATGTTATTGCCGTACAACTCGGCAAACCAAAGCGCCCGGTCCGGTCCGGCGGCGATTCCCTTCGGCTCGCATCCGGGTGCCGGCAGCGCGAACCCGGTGACGCTCTGTGCCAAGACTGCCGGGGCGAACGCGCATACGAACAACACCAGCCGTCCGTAAGACCGGCACAGAGAGCTTGCGGCCAGCGACACAGTACGCGCCCGGCAAGCGTCCCCATGAGTGGGGACGCGGCAGCCACGAGTGCCCGCGCCACATCGCCGGCACGGGTTTTCCTGAATTTCGGTGGGACGGCGGGGCCCATGGGCACAGGCATGAGACCAATGAGATTTGAGCACAAACGTGAGAAGTGCGGCAGAGCACAGTTGGTTACGCCGATCTGGTGGCTATATGTAGCCACCCAGAAAATGGAACTTGGCGGGCGCATTGGGTACCGGGCCAAAACCCGGATCCTGGTCTTTTGGCGGCAGTTGGCAACCCTGCCGGCCGGGGGTATGATATAAGGAAGGGAGTGTTCGTCTGTTCGTCTTCGCTCCGCCAGCCGTGGAATCAATGGCGCGATTCGTGCCCCTCACGATTTCGAGCGAGGGCCGTCTTCCTGATCTGAACGTTTTGGCGGGTCGCGCTCCGAGCCGTCCCGCCGCCCGGTAAAACCATGAAAAGCCGAAAAACTGCATTTGCCACCGTCCTCGTTGCCGCAGCGGTGCTCCTTGCGCCGGTGTACGGTCCCGCCATCCGAGCCAACGCCGCGAGCGGCGGCACCGACGATCTCGACAAGGACATGCGCTCCGTAGCGGCGGCGTACGCCCTGGTGGAGAAGAACTTTGCCGATCCGGTCGATTCCGAAAAGGCCTTTTACGAGGGCGTCATACCGGGCATGCTGCACACCCTGGATCCGCACTCCAGCTTCGTGGATCCCAAAGAATATCGCGAAATGCAGCGCCGGCAACACGCCCAGTATTACGGAGTGGGCATGCAGATCAGCATGGACGGTCCCAATACGGTCGTGATGGAGCCGTTCCCGCACTCGCCCGCCTGGACCGCCGACCTTCGCCGCGGTGACGTGATCTCGGCGGTGGACGGCAAGGAAACCCTGGGGATGAAGTCGGATATGGTGGCCGACATGCTTCGCGGGCCGAAGGGCACCCAGGTCAAAGTCAGCGTCAAGAGGGAAGGAGCCACCGAACCCTATACCGCTACCATCACCCGCGGGGAGATCGAGACCAGTGTGGTGGACGCTTTCTGGGTGAAGCCGGGGATCGCCTATTTGGGGGTGAGCACGTTCGAAGCACAGAACGTAGGCCACGACACGGAAGTGCTCCTCCGCAAGATGGGCGAACAGAATGTCCAGGGTCTGGTTCTCGACCTGCGCGGCAACCTGGGCGGGCTGGTGAACGAGGCCGTCGCGCTCGCCGGACGCTTCCTGCGGGACAATCAGACAGTCGTTTCGCACCACGGCCGCGCCGAGCAGGAGCAGGTTTTCCGCGCCAAGGCGAATCCGCTGGCGCAGAAATATCCCATGGTGGTGCTGGTGAATGCGCAGTCGGCTTCCGCTTCCGAGATCGTTTCGGGCGCGCTTCAGGACCACGATCGCGCGTGGATTATGGGCGACACCACCTTCGGAAAGGGCCTGGTGCAGGCGCAATATCCGCTCGCGGAAGGCGCCGCGCTGCTGCTCACGATCGCGCACTACTACACCCCGAGCGGCCGATTGATCCAGCGGGATTACTCCCACAAGTCGTTCTTCGAGTATTACTACTCCCGCAAGGAGGCCAATAATCCCGACACGACCGCCGACGTGAAGGCTACCGATAGCGGACGCAAGGTGTATGGCGGCGGGGGAATCACCCCGGACGAGAAATATCCTTCTCCGCGATACACGATCTTCCAGCGCCGCCTCGGCCCGGTGCCGGGCTATGCAGATGCCTTCTACCGGTTCGCGTCCAGCTATTTCGGGACGAAAAAGCCCGAGCTTCCCCAGAACTGGCAGCCGACCGACGAGACACTGGACAAGTTCCGCGCGTTCCTGAACACCCAGAAGATCACCTTCACCAATGCCGAATTCGACGCCCAGCGGGATTGGCTGAAAGAGCGGATCCGCTGGGAGATGTACTTCCGCGCCTTCGACAAGAACGCCGCATACCGCAGCATGTGGGCGGCGGATCCGGAGGTGCAGAAGGCCATCGAGAGCCTGCCTAAGGCGCAGAGCCTTCTCAATCAGGCGGCCCGCGTCTACGCGATGAACCGTCAGCCCGTTCGCTGATCTCCCCAGGTCTGCGGCTCGATTTGGCGCACGCGGCGGAGGAGCCAGCGGGCTGGAAGCGTTCGTGGCAGCGGGCGGCGGGGCCTTCGAGGGTGGCGTGGTCTTCGCCGCGAATGACGAGCGATTTGGCGTCGCCACAACCGGCAACGTGCACGCCCGCGCCACATGGCGTCCGAAGCTCTGGCGGGTGGGATCGACGTCCGCACACAGTCGGCCGGTTCAGCCTTCGCGCAGGACCTGCATCGGCTGGAGACGCGCGGCGCGTATCGAGGGCAGCAAGGATGCGAGGACGGAGACCGCCACAATAATGCCAACTACGCCCGCAAGGGTCGGGAGATCGGAGGGCGTGACGCCATACAGCATCCCCGAGAGCAGGCGACCCGAAGCCTCCGCGAGCGCCAGGCCAGCGATGCAGCCGAGGAGCGCGGCCCGCAGGCCGTGCGTCAGGAACTGGCGGACGATCTGCTTGCGCATGGCTCCGAGAGCCAGGCGCAGGCCCACCTCGCGCTGCCGCACACTAACCAGGTAGCTGAGAGTTCCATAGAGTCCCACGCAGGCCAGCAACATAGCGGTAACGGCAAAGAAGGCCAGGAGGATGGTGCGCAGGCGGTTTTCGGCGAAGGAATCGGAGATCTGTGCGTTGAGCGGCGTGAGGTCGTAAACCGACCGTCGTGGCTCGATCTCGTGGACTTTGCGGCGAATGGTCTCGATCATGGCCGCGGGCTCGACCTTCGTCCGCACCAGGAAGAACGTGCCGGGCTGCATGGCCCCGAAACACCAGTAGACGGTAGGCGCGGGCTCGTGATCCATACCGCTTTCACGGGCATCACCGACGATGCCGCGAACTTCGCTGGGCCGAATGAAGGTGTTGCCGGGTTGAAAGATCCGGCGCCCGATGGCGGCCGATCCGCCGAGGTAGGCGTTAGCGAAGCTGCGATTCACCATCACGGTACTGTTCACCAGGTCGTCGCGGCAGATTTCGCCGGCCAGGAGCGGGATTCGCATGGTGGCGAAGTAGCTCGGTGAAGCCTGGCGGCTTTCCGCCAGCATTTTCGGATCGGAGGGCGCGCGGCCTTCCACCGTGTTCATTTCGACCTGGTAACTGAACGGCACACCGGGGAGCGAGAGCGCGGTCGCGGAAGAGGCCACACCCGGGACGGTGTTCAACGCTTCCAGCAGGCGATTGGCACGCTGCTGCGCTGCCGGAAAATCGTTGGTCTCTCCCCAGGAAGTGCTGATATGGCCGGTGAGCACGTGCCCGGGATCGAAACCGGGAGACACGCGGCCCAGTTCTTCGAAGCTGCGGATCAGAAGCCCGGCGCCGCACAGCAGCATCACGGCGAGCGCCACCTGCACTCCGACCAGCACGAATTGGATGGGATTGCGGGCCGATACCTGCGAGCGGCTGGCCTGCGCCAGCGAGCTGGAGAGGCTGCGGCGTGTACCGAGAATTGCGGGAAACAAGCCGCTCAGCAGCGTGGCAATGAGCGCACATGCCAACGTGTAGAGCACGATCCGCCAATCGAGCCCGATCTCTTCGATTCGCGGCAGGTCCTTGGCCAGGGCGCGGAACACACGAGAGGCTCCGCCTGCCAGCAACAGGCCCATGGCGGCGCCGGCCAGGGAGAGCACGAGCACTTCCGTAAGGAGTTGCGTGGCGACCGAAGTCCGCGAGGCGCCCAGAGAGAAACGAACTGAGATCTCGTGCCGGCGGCCGGAAGCGCGCGACAGCAGCAGCGCCGCGATGTTGGTGCAGGCGATCAGCAGCAGCAACGAAACCGATCCGAACACGATCCAGAGGGACTGGCGCACACCGCCGATCGTGACCTCCTTCAGAGGTTCGATGATGACGCTCATGTCGGCATCGGTTTTCGGAAACTGCCTGCCGAGGTCAGCCTGAACGGCGGCGAGATTGGCGCGCGCCTGCTCGAGGGTGATTCCCGGTTTCATGCGCCCGGTGACGACAAACCAGGTCGATTCGCGGCTCTGTGCGTACGGCGCGTCGGGCGGGCTCACGGACCAGAGGTCCACGTCGCGCGTGGGAAACAGGAATGATGCCGGCATCACACCAATGATGGGCACGGACGACCGGCCGATGCGGAGAGTTCGCCCGACAGCGTTGGGATTGCCGGCGAACCGGCGGAGCCACAGGCGGTGGCTGATGAGGATTGCGTCGGGGCCGCCGAAGTGCTCTTCCTGGGGAGTGAAGTCGCGGCCGACCTCGGGAGCGACTCCCAGCACTTGCAGAAAGCGGGGAGCCACGAGCGCGCGTTTGAGCTTCTCGGGAAGTTCGCCCGAGAGTTCGGACTCGTCTTCCGTGTAATAGCCGCTGATTCCCTGGAAGGTGCCGTTCAGCCGGTTCCACTCCTCCAGGCGCACGGGGGCGACAAACGGCGACTGCGCTTTGGATTTCGACTGGCTCATTTTGACCAGCCGGTCGGCATGCGGAAATGGAAGAGCTCGCAAAATCACGGCGTCGATGGCTGAGAAGACGGCGCTGTTGGCTCCGATACCAAGCGCCAGCGTCACGATCACGACCGCGCTGAAGCCCGGGCTCTTCGCCAGGGTGCGCAGCGCTACATGCAGATTTCGAAAAGCCGACTCCAGAAGGCCGTTGAGATCCATTTCGCGCGTCCTTTCCACTTGACTGGTGTAATTGCCGAACAGCAGTCGCGCCTGCCGCACGGATGCTTCCTCGCTCAGGCCGCCGGCCTGCAACTCCTCGGCGCGTTCGAGCATGTGAAACGACAGCTCGCGCTCCAGATTGCGCTGCACGCGGCCGGGCCGCAAGACATTCCAAACGCGCCGGTACCAGGACATGGTCGTTACCCTGGTTGCCAGGCGTAGCGGATGACGCGGGCGACGCCTTCGGTGAGCCGCGCCCAGCTTTCTTCTTCCTCGGCGAGCTGATGGCGGCCTTTGGCGGTCAACGTGTAGAAGCGCGCCTCGCGGTTTTTTTCGGTGACGCCCCACTCCGCTCGAACCCAGCCTTCCTGCTCCATGCGGTGCAGGGCGGGGTAGAGGGAGCCTTCCTCGACGCGGAGCAACTGGTCGGAGACTTTTTGAATGTGACCAGTGATGGCATATCCGTGCATGCGCCGGCCGGAGGCCAGGGTTTTCAGAATCAGGAGCACCAGCGTTCCCTGGAGAATGTCGTTCTTCTTTGCGCCCATGCCTCTTACCTAGGTACACGTCTTTCGATGCTCGCAGCCTCGAAGACCCTTCGCGGGCCGCGGCACTGTGGACGGCCAAAAGCGTCCCGATGAGTCGGACGCGGCAGATAAGAGTGTCCGCGCCACGACCTAAGCAGCTATACCTAACTAGCTGGGGTAAGTCTACCGCTTAGACGCAGCGCCCGGCAATCGGATAGGAAGGCGGGCACGGGGGGCAGATTCTGCACCTCCTATCGATGGTTAGCGGACTGCTAACCAATTCCAATCTTGTGTGTTAGCCTTGTGCCCCGCAAAATCGCAGCTTGGGCCAATCGTAGTCAGGTTTCGGCTCGGGCAGGTGCCCTGGTGTGAATTTCGATCGCCGGCGTGCAGATGGTGTTCTGCAAGCAGCCTACCCTGTACGCCGACACGGAGCGAGCCTCTCGCGTCGAGGCGCCGCCACCGGGTATGCGGCTCGGCTCGCGTAAGCCTCGTGAGTTCGCTCTCGCGCCACTGAGCAGCTCTGAGACTGCTGACCGAGCCGGGTGCCCGGCAGAAGCGTAAGGAACTCGCGCTCATCCTTTTTCCTGATCACCGCCGCAGCCTCGAAAACGCCTTCGCCCCCAGTGGCACTGTGGACGTCCAACAAGCGTCCCCAGGAGTGGGGACGCGCAGGCACGAGTGCCCGCGCCACATCGTCCCGCGATGCGGTTTGCATGAATTTCGGTGGGCCGACGAATGCTCGACAGCTCTACCAAATAGCCGGCAACAACCGGAAACGTACCCTGCGCGCGTAATCCGGGTAACCATCAAGATCATGCTGCAGGGTCAGGTCTTCCAGGACGGTCCGCACCACGATTACCGACACAGTAGCCACGGCTGGTGCGAGCGCCCAATAAGAACCGAGGATCAAGGGTGTCACCAGAGCAAATACGGACATGCCGGCGTAGCCAGGGTGCCGGATGAACCGATAAGGCCCGCCGTCGACGACGATGTGCCCGCGATCCTTCTGAATGCGAACCACGGACGAGAAGAACCGGTTGGATCGCATGGCCCAGGCAGTCAGAGCAGCGGCAAGCAGGGCCGCTGACACCCCTGCGGTGACCACCAGGAAAGACATGCCGTTCGACCAATGAAACCGGTCGTCCAGTCCGGCAGTAATCCACACAGCCATTGGGCCGAGCAGAACCGTGATGGTGATGAGCACCTTATCCCATCGCTTGCCGGCTTTGACGTTCCTCCGCTCCGCGGCCAGGTCCGGATCGCGCACGACGGTGAATGCCAGGCCGGCGGCGAGCGAGAGTCCCAGAAGCACCCATGCATTCGGCCAGTCCAGACGGCCGGCTGACCCGAAGAGGCACGCCGCCGTTATCGTGAGGCTGAAGCAAACCGGGACCAGGGTCTTGATGTCCACAAATCGCATCATCGTACTCGCTTTTTAATTGTAGATTTTAAGAGCTTAAACTCTATTATAGTCGTGGGACAACCGAGAGCGGCGTTCCAATGGCGGTTGTGGCCTGCGGGGTGGAGCACGCGTCCTGGCTTACCAGGCCAGGTGTCAGCGGCGGACCTTGCCGGCGCCTATCTCAACTGATCTTCCACTTCTCTCAACCAGTCGGGGCGCTTCAACACGTCGCGAGGTTTGCTTCCGTCGGGAGGTCCGATGATGCCGTCACGCTGCATCATATCGAGAATGCGGGCGGCGCGGCCGTAGCCCAGACGCAAGTGGCGCTGCAGCGTGGAAGTTGATGCCTTCCCCATCTGGAGGACCAGCCGGACGGCATCTTCATACATGGGATCCTGTTCGCCGCTCGGCGGTTCGCCTTCGGCCGGCCCGTCCTCGTCGGACGGAGGTGCGATCAGGAAGGAATCGTCGTACTCGGGCTTGGCCTGCGACTTCCAGAACTCCGTCACGCGGCTGATCTCGTTTTCGGTCACGAAAGCGCCGTGCACGCGGATCAGGCGCGACGAGCCAGGCGGCAGGAAGAGCATGTCACCCTTGCCCAGAAGGTGCTCGGCACCCATGACGTCGAGAATGGTGCGCGAATCGACCCGGGTAGCGACGCGGAAGCTGATGCGCGCCGGGAAGTTGGCCTTGATCAGGCCGGTGATCACGTCCACGCTGGGGCGCTGTGTCGCGAGCACCAGGTGCATGCCCACGGCGCGCGCCATCTGCGCGAGGCGGGTGACGCTCTCTTCGACGTTCTTACCTTCGAGCATCATCAGGTCCGCCAACTCGTCGATCAGGATCAGGATGTAGGGCAGAGGCTTCAGGTCTTCCGCCGCGGGCTCCTCTTCGGTGAAGAGCTCGCGCGGCTGGGCCTGCATCTGGCGGATCTTCTTGTTGTACTGGTCGATGTTGCGGACCCCCGATTCGGCCAGGAGGCGCAGGCGCCGCTCCATCTCGAGCACCGCGTTGCGCAGCGCGTTGGTGGCCTTCTTGGGATCGATGATGACGGGCGTGAGCAGGTGTGGGATGCCTTCGTACATCCCCAACTCCACGCGCTTGGGATCGACCATGATCATGCGGACGTCGTCGGGCGTGGCCTTGTAGAGGATGCCCATGATCATGGAATTGATCATGACGCTCTTGCCCGAGCCGGTGGACCCGGCGATCAGCAGGTGCGGCATGGATTCGAGGGCTGCCACCTTGATGCGGCCGTTGATGTCTTTGCCTAGCGGTATGGTGAGGTGCGAATTCGACTGCGAAAACTCCTCGGATTCGAGCATCTGGCGCAGGGCGATGAGTTCGCGCCGCGTGTTGGGGACCTCGACGCCCACCGTTGGTTTGCCGGGGATGCGCTCGATCAGAATCGACTCGGCCTGCAGGCCGAGGCAGAGATCCTCGGTGAGATTGGTGATGCGGCTGTACTTGATGCCGGCATCGGGCTTGAACTCGAAGGTGGTGACGACGGGGCCCGGATTGATCTGTGTCACGTTGCCCAGTACGTTGAACTCCTCGAACTTCGCTTTGATCCTGACCGCGGTTTCCTTGAGTTCCTGCTCGTCGTAAGGATTGCGGCCAGGGGCCTCGTTGAGCAAGGCGGTGGAAGGAATGCGGAAGACGAGAGGCCGGAAATGGCGCTCGGGCCGCAAGACGGGAGGCTCGATCGGCGGCAGCGGACCAGGCGGTTCGGGCGGCGCCGGTGGGGGCGCGTCGTACGACTCCAGCGGCACAATCGGGATCTCTTCGATCGGGCTGTATTCTTCGGCGGCCGCGGAGGGCTCCTCTTCCTGCCGCTCCCCTTCCTGCCACGGGGCAGCGTCCACGGACCCGGAGGGCGAGGTCTCGACGGTTTGCCGGGCTGCCTTGCGGGCCTCCTTTTCGTGCCTCCGCGCGCGGCGTTTCAGGGCTTTCAGGCGGGCGCGTTCGAGGGCCCGCTGGTGAAGGCGCTCGCGCCAGGCAAGGAAGGCGTCGCGGCGGCGGACCATCCAGGCGGCCGGAATCGAAAACCAGTCCACCAGCTTGGAGATCGTGAACGTGGAAACCAGGTACACGGCGACTACGGTCGCGGTGAGGGTGGCCAGGATGGCGCCGGCCAGGTTCAGGGAAGCGAGCAGCCAGTCAGTCAGCACCAATCCGACGGTGCCGCCGATGCGGACGGTTCCGCCGAAAAGTTTCAGGGGCAGAAACGAGAGCCCGGTGCAGACGCTTGCCGTAAGCAGCGCGGCCCCGGCGAGTTTCACCATGCCGGCCTGGATTTCATCGGAGCGGAGCCATTTCCACGAGAGCAGGAATGCCATCAAGGGGAAGAGGAAAGCGGCCGCTCCGAACGATTGAAACAGCAGGTCGGAGAGATACGATCCGGGATAACCGACGAGATTGAGAGGCCGCGCCTCCGACGCAGTGTCCCACGACGGATCCTGCGCGTAGTAAGACACGAGGCTCAACAGCGTCACGAGACCCAGTGAGAGGAGCAGGAACCCGATGACTTCGTTGAGTCTTCGGTTCGGCGTCGGAGATAAGGGCTTCATCACGCTGGCCGACGGATGAGAGCCAGAGCAAGCACTATTATGCCAAAAATCACCCGATAGTACACAAACGGACGAAGTCCGCTGTGACGCAAATATTGCAGAAACCAGGAGATCACGATGCAGCCTGTGATGGCGCTCACGGAAACACCGACGACGAACTGTATGTTGAGGAGGGTGTGCAGGCCGCCGCCGTGTTTGTGGATGTCCCAGAGGGCCTTGGCCGCGGCGGCGCCGATTGCCGGCGTAGAGAGCAGAAACGACAGGCGGGCCGCCGACTCTCGGGTGAGATTGCGGAAGAGGCCGGCGGAGATGGTGATGCCGCTGCGCGAGCAACCCGGGATGATGGCGACGGTTTGGGCCAGCCCGATGGAGACGGCGTCCGTCAGGTTGAAGGATCCCACGTCGCGCAGTTTACGGCTCCACTTTTCGGCGATCCACATGACGATGCCGATTGCGATCATCATGATTCCCATCACCAGGGGCGTGCGCCAGACGGTTTCGGCCTGCTTGTTGAAGAGGAGCCCGCCCACGCCGATCGGGATGGAACCGATGGCCAGCAGCCAGAGCAGCGTCTGGTTGTGCTTGAGCTCGGGATCGTGGCCGAAGCGGATGCCGAAGCCCTGTGCGATGATCTGCAGCAAGTCTCCGATGAAATAAATCAGCACGGCGAGGAGC
>DATJWB010000140.1:0-36467 GCA_035501495.1 Bryobacteraceae bacterium
GCCTCTCCGAACGGGCCGGTTCGATTCAACGTCAACGTGCAGAGTCTCTTGAGCGTCATCAACGTCACCACCAACAAGGATGCCGGGCAGACCATCAACATGCAGTCGGCGGTGGGCACGCAGACCAACCCCACCAAGCTCTTCATCACCCAGCCTTGGGCCATCGCCTTCAAGAACAATGCCGACACCGGATACGTGGTGAGCGCGGCCAGCAACATCGTGGTGAAGCTGTCGGTGGACCCCTCCACCGGCAAAGCCACGGTGCAGAACGACCCGTCGGATTCTACCCGCGTTCTCGAAATCCCGGTCGGCAAGAACCCGCGCGGCATCGTGATCAACAGCACCGACACCCGCGCCTACGTCTGGAACTACGTGTCGCGCGACGTTTCGGCGATCGACTTGACGCAGTCGCCCGAGAAGGTGACGGCTACGCTCGTCTCGGCCGCGCAGCCTCAGGCCGGAACTCTGGACGACAAGATCCACATCGGAAGGGAACTGTTTTTCACCTCGGTGGGCGTGTTCGATCCTCCCGCGGCCGGACAACCGGCCATCACCGGCCGGATGTCGAACAACGGCTGGGGTTCGTGTGGAGCCTGCCATCCGAATGGACTCACCGACAACGTGGTCTGGATCTTCGCATCCGGTCCGCGCCGCACCGTCCCGTTGCACTCCACCTTCCTGGCGAGCGACTCCACGCAGCAGCGCGCACTGAACTGGTCGGCCATCTTCGACGAGATCCCGGCATTTGAGGGCAACATCCGCAACGTTTCGGGCGGCCTGGGGATATTCGTCCAGTCCGACGGCATCACCCAAACGGCCGCAGTCCCGTCGTTTACCCTCGCCGCCGCAGGACAGAAGCAACTCACCGTGCGAGGTGTCGGCGGGTGGGACGCCATCACGGCGTACGTTCAGCATGGCATCCGGGCGCCGATATCGCCGCTGCCCAAGACCGACCCGGACGTTGTGGCCGGCGCCAAACTCTTCAGCCAGGCGAACTGCCAGAGCTGTCATGGAACAGGATTGTGGACCACCAGCCGGGTGCGCTTCACACCTCCACCGGACTCGAGCCTCGTTCAGAATACGGAATTGATCGGCGAGTTGCGGCCGGTAGGCACGTTCGACCCGAAGGCCCTGAATGAAGTGCGTGCCACCGCCGCTGCTCCGCTGGGCCCCGACGGGTTCAATCCGCCCTCGCTGCTTTCCATCTTTGCGTTCGCGCAGACCTTTTTCCACGGCGGTTCGGCTGCTTCCCTGGACGATGTGCTGGCCAACGTGGCCCATCGCTCCTCCGGCACCGGGACCGATACCCTGACCTCCGCCACGGCGCGCGCCCAGTTGGTGAAGTTCCTGAATTCCATCGATGGCTCCACGCCGCCGATCAATCCTCCCGCGGCACAACTCAATACCGGCGGGATCGTCAACGGCGCCAGCGGAACGTTCGGCGTCAAGGCTGTGGCGCCGGGAAGCGTTGCCGGCGTCTACGGGACAGGCCTGTCTCTCGTGCTGCAGTCCGCCGCTGCAGTGCCGTTGCCTAAGAGTTTGGGAGGCGCCACCTTCAACGTAGGGACGGCCCCCGCGGCGTTTTTCTTTGCCGCGCCCACCCAACTGAACGTGCAGATCCCTTGGGAAGCCCCGCTCGGCACGGTCACCGCGACCTCCACGGTGGGCAGCAGCACCACCACCACGCAAGTGACCGTCGCGCAGTTTTCGCCCGGCATTTTCACCACCACGCAAACCGGCAGCGGACAGGGAATCATCGTCGGGCCGAACGGCATTGCCGCGCCGTCCGGGGCATTCCCCGGGTCACAGCCCGTGAATCCCGGGGATTTCATCACGATCTATTGCACGGGGCTGGGGCCTGTTCAGAACCAGCCGGCCACCGGGGCGGCGGCGAGCCCCAGTCCGTTGCCGCAGACGACGGTCCAGGCCACTGCCACGATCGGCGGGCTCGCCGCCCCAGTGTCTTACTCCGGCTTGACGCCCGGGGGCGTGGGTCTGTATCAGGTGAATGCGCAAGTCCCGGCGGGAGTGACCGCCGGAAACGCGGTAGCGGTGACGATCAGCATCGGCGGCGTTGCCTCCAACAGCGTCACCATTGCGGTTGCGACGCCGGCTCCTCACGCTCACCAGTAAACGGCTGCCAGTTCAGCCGGCGATCAGACGGCGAGCCACCGCGACCGCGCTCGCGGCGTTGTCGCTGTATCCGTCAGCGCCGATGGAGTCGGCGTACTGCTGGGTGATCGGCGCCCCGCCCACCATGATCTTCACCCGATCCCGCAAGCCCGCGGTTCGGAAGGCGTCGATCGTGGTCTTCATGGCGGGCATCGTCACGGTCAGCAGAGCCGAAAGCGCCACCAGGCCCGCGCCCGTCTGAGCGGCCGTCTCAACGAAGCGCTCCGGCGGCACGTCCGCGCCCAGATCGACCACCTCGAAGCCGCCGCCCTCGAGCATTGCCGCCACCAGGTTCTTGCCGATATCGTGCAGGTCCCCCTTGATCGTCCCGATCACCACGCGTCCGATCGGCTCTCGACCAGCGGCCGCCAGCAGCGGGCGCACAAACTCCATGGCCGCCTTCATGGCTCGCGCCGAAAGCAGCATCTCAGGCACGAAGTACTCCTCGCATTCGAACAGCCGGCCCACTTCTTCCATGGCCGGGACGAGGCACTCGGTCGCGACCTCCAAAGCCGTCACACCGGACGCGAGCGCGGCCTGTGTCAAGGCAGCCGCCGCTTTCCAGTCGCCCTCGATCACCGCCGCGCGCAGCTTCTCGCGTTCAAGCATGCCGGGCTCCGTTAAACTCGTGCACCGCGTTCAGCATCGCCACGATGTTCTCCACTGGCGTACCGGCCTGCAGGTTGTGGATGGCGTTGAAAACGAACCCGCCGCCCGGCGCGAAGATCTCGCAGCGCCGCAGCACCTCTTCGCGAACCTGTTGAGGCGTCCCGAACGGCAAGGTCTTCTGGGTATCCACGCCGCCGCCCCAAAACACCAGGCGAGATCCGTATTTGCGCTTCAACTCGGCCGGGTCCATCCCGGCCGCGGAGCACTGCACCGGGTTGATGATGTCGAAGCCCGCCTCGATGAAGCTCTCGAAAAACCGCTCCACGCTGCCGCAGGAGTGTTTGAAACATTTCCAGCCCGTGTGGGAATGGACCCAGTCGTTGACCCGCTTATAGTACGGAAACCACAGTTCGCGAAAGGTCGCGACCGAACAGAAGGCCGAGGTCTGCGTGCCGAAGTCGGTGCCGCAGACGTACATGCAGTCCACCGCGTCGCCGATGCGCGAGTGGATGCATTCCAAGTTCGCCAGGGCGATCTCACACTGCCGTTCGAAAATGCGGTGGATAAAAGGGCGCCGTGTGCGGGTCGAGATGTACCACTCCGTGACGTCGCGAATGCCCTTCGGGTATTTCAGTGCGGGGCCCGGCACGTTCGCGATATCCCCGAACGAGGTCCCGCCAAAGCCCGCCGCCACACCCCAGCCGCCGGCCGAGACCGCGCGGACGGAGCGCTCGAAATGATCCAGGTCCGCTTCGGAGACGGGGCCGAACTCCTCCAGGTTGTCGGCCGGATCCAGTTTCTCTTCGTCGATCTCGGGCTGCCTGACGATCACGTCGAAGAACGCGCTCCCGACCGGCATGCGTCCGCTGGGTGGCGCGTTACGGTCGCCCTGGGGATAAATCAGGATGTCGCCGTCAGGCCCGGTTGTGGCTTCGAAATTCCCCGGCACCAGCACATCCAGCCCTCGGAAATTCCATACCTTCCAATCGGCTGCGGGAACGCCGAACTTGCCGCTGCGAGGAAATATACCTGCCACATCCAGCCCCATCGCGGCGCGCAGGTCATCTTCTACCAGGCCCAACATCTGAAACGGTTCGTGCAGTTTGACAGGCGTCCGGGGGAGACCATAATAATCGCGCAGCGCCGCCACGCAACTCACATGGATGCCCGTTACCGTGGTGCTTCCGAAATCCAGCGGAATCCGATCCGGCTCGCGATGACTCAGGGCCGCACGCAACCTGTCTCGCGAAGAGGCCACCGTGCTCAAAACGCGATTTATAACACGAGAGCAAGCCTGCGCGCATGGCCCCCGCACATTTTAGCGAACCACTCCCGAGGCCCCATCGTATAGTGGGTATGCCCCGTCTGGTATCGGACCTCGTTTTTGCCCTGCGCAATCTCCGGCGCAGCCCGCTCTTCACGGCAGTGGCTGTGTCGTCGCTCGCGCTGGGAATCGGCGCCAACACCGCCATCTTTACACTCATCGACCAGTTGATGCTTCGCCTGTTGCCCGTGCAGGAACCCGAACGGCTGGTGATGATCTGGTCCACCGGCCCGCACCTCGGCAGCAACCGCGGCTACCGCATGGTCTCCTACCCCATGTACCAGGACTTCCAGCAGAAGGCCGAAGCCTTCTCGTCTGTTTTTTGCCGTTTCTACACCCCGGCATCCGTCAGTTTCGGCGGGCAGACGGAGCGCGTCAACGCCGAGCTGGTCTCGGGCAACTACTTTCAGGCCATGGGCGTAAAACCCGCCATTGGCCGCGTCTTCTCGATGGAGGAGGACGACCGCGTTTACAAAGGCCACCCATCCGTGGTCCTCAGCCACCAGTATTGGGTCACGCGATTCGCCGCCGACCCCGGCGTGATTGGCCAGAAAATCCTGGTCAACAACTACCCGATGACCATCGTGGGCGTGTCCGCGGCGGGATTCACCGGGCTCGATCCGGCGCGCTCGCCGCAGGTCCGCGTGCCGATCCAGATGAAGCCGTTGATGACTCCCGGCTGGGATGATATGAAGGACCGGCGCAGCCAGTGGATCCAGGTGTTCGGGCGCATGAAGCCGGGATTCACCGTGGAGTCGGCGCGCGCCTCGCTCCAGCCGCTGTTCCTGCAGATCCTCCGGGATGAGCTGACGCAGCCGGAGATGCGTAGCGTGACCGATTACAATCGGACGCGGTTCCTGGCGCGCAAGGTACAGATGGAGCGAGCCGCCGAGGGTTTCTCTGAAATGCGCCGGGATTACTCGACCGCCCTGCTGGTGCTCATGGCCATGGTGGGACTGGTGCTGGTGATCGCCTGTTTCAACGTGGCGAACCTGCTGATCGCCAAGGCCCTCGCGCGGCAGAAGGAAGTCGCCGTCCGGCTGGCGATTGGCGCCTCGCGCCGCCAGCTTCTGGGGCAATTGCTCATCGAAAGCCTGATGCTTTCGGCGGCGGGCGCACTGGCGGGACTCTTCCTGGCGGAAGCCATGATCCGTGGGCTGCTGGGCTTCCTGCCTCCGGGAGACATGCCGCTGATGCTGCGCATCACTCCGGATGTCCGCATCCTGGCGTTCAACGCCGCACTCGCCCTGATCACCGGCCTGTTGTTCGGAATCGCGCCGGCCTTTCAAGCCCTGCGGCTCGACCTTTGGAGCACGCTCAAAGATGTCGTGGGAGCGGTGACGGGCTCCGGCAGCTCGGTGAAACTGCGCAAGGGCCTGGTGATTGCCCAGGTGGCGCTCTCATTCCTCCTGCTCGCGGGAGCGGGACTTTTCGTCAGGACCCTTTCCAATTTGAAGCACCTGAACTCGGGTTTCCGATCGGCGGAAAACCTGGTCACGTTCCAGGTGGACCCGGCACTGAACGGTTACTCGGTCGAGCGCCTGCTCGCGTTCTATCAGCGGGTGCTGGACACCATCCGCCCGCTGCCTGGCGTGAAATCGGCCGGATACTCCGTGGTGGCAGTGCTCGCCGGCAACGAGTGGGACTCCACCATGTCGGTAGAAGGGCACAAGTCGCGCGACGGCGAAGACATGCAGGCGTTCATGAATGCCATCTCGCCGGGCTACTTTCAGACCATGGGGGTGCCGCTGATCGAGGGCCGCGATTTCGACCGCCGCGACGAAGGCGGAAAGAATTTCCGGTCTGCCATCGTGAACCGCAAGTTCGCCAACCATTTCTTCGGCGACAAGAGCCCCATCGGGCGGCACATCGGCTTCGGCGACGGTCCGCAAACCAAACTGGACATCGAGATCGTGGGTGTGGCCGGGGACTCGCTCTACGAAGGGCCCCGGGAGGGAGTTCATCGCCAGGTCTTTGTCCCCCTTGCGGAAGGAGATTATCCGGCTTCGGTCTCGTTTTACGTGCGCACCTCCCTGGATTCGGCGAGCATGTTCGCCACCATTCGCCAGAAGGTACAGGAGATCGATCGCTCCATGCCGATCTACGAAATGAAGACGCTCGAGAACCAGCTCGATCAGACGTTGAGTACCGAACGGCTGATCGCTACCCTGTCGATGGCGTTCGGAGTGCTGGCGACGGTGCTGGCGGCGATCGGGCTCTACGGTGTGATGGCGTTTGTGGTGGCGCGGCGCACCAAGGAGATCGGTTTGCGCATGGCATTGGGCGCGCGGCAGTCCGCCGTGGTCTGGATGGTGCTGCGGGAGTCGCTGGTGCTGCTGGCAGCGGGTCTGGCCCTCGGAGTCCCCGTAGCGTGGTGGACCAGCCATTACGTTTCCTCACAGCTTTTTGGCGTAAAGTCGAACGACGTGTGGACCGCATTAGCCGCGCTCGCAATCCTCGGCGCGGTCGCAGCAGGGGCCGGCTGGCTGCCTGCCCGGCGCGCCAGTGCCATCGACCCGATCAAGGCCCTCCGGTACGAGTAGGATTGTGACCGGCGGGAGAAGGCATGGCGGGCGGGCCGGTATAACGCGCCCGGGGGCGGATCAGCTGGCCGGATGCGTACTCTTCCATGGCGTGAGCAATCCAGCCCGCGGTACGGCCCAATGCGAACAGCAAGAGCGGAGCGTGGTCGGGAAGCCGGTACGACCGCGCCATGGCGACCAATCCGAAATCCAGGTTGGGATGAGCTTGCAGCAGGCCGGAGCCGGCCTTCGCCAGGGCTTTCGCCAGGCGCCAGTCGTCGCGATTGCCCGCAGCCTCGGCGATCTCCAATAGCAGCGCGGCGCGAGGGTCGCCGGCAGGATAGAGCGGATGGCCGAATCCCGGCAGGTTCTCGCCGCGGCGCAGCCGGCCGGCAATCGCGACACGGGCGCGCTCCGGGCGGCCGGCGTCCGCGAACAGCGCGGCCAGCCGGTCGGTCGCGCCGCCGTGGCGGTGGCCTTTCAGCGTTGCCAGTGCTGCCGATACGACATCGTATGGCGACGCCCCGGTCGAGGCTGCACAGCGGGCAACGAAGGCCGATGCATTCAGCTCGTGGTCGCCGCAAAGCACCAAGGCCATCCGAATGGCTTCGGCCGCGGCCGGGTCCTTCGGCGCCCAGAGAGCTTGCAGCATCTGGTGAATAGGTTGGTCCGAAGGACTGTTGGCAGCCACGCTGGCCAGGATCTTCAGCAGCCGCCCACCCGTCAGGCGCACGCCTTCCGGCCGCAGATCGCAAGCCGCGAGGTCGAGCGCGCCTGCCAGCGGCAAGGCCGTCTGCAGCAATGGCAGCGGGCCGTCCTTCGAGAAACTGCGGAGTCTGGTCAGATTTCTCCTGGAAAGCACCGCCGGCTGTTCGAACAGCAGCGCCTGTTCGCCGGGTTGTGCTTCCCACAGCAGCCCGGCGGCCTGCTCCAGGGTCTTCTCGCGCGCCAGCCGCAAGGCATCGTGACCCCGATAGTAGAGCTTGCCGTTTTCGATCAGCGTGATCCCGGACTCGAGCACGGGGCTGCCCCAATGCAATCCTTTTGCGGCCGCCTTGGCGGGGTCGCGGCGGGTTTCTTTGCCCTCCCGCAGGCGATCGATGTCCTCGCGGAGATACCGGCGCTCGCGCGGCTGCCCCGGCACGGGCTCCGAGCTCAATTGGCCGCGGCTGGTATAGGCATACAGTGTCGCCCGTGTAATCCCCAGAGTCTTCGCGGCCTCCGCGCTGGTCAGATAACGGCTCTCGGCTTGCGGCATTATATTGATTTTACTATCAATATTGACAATATTGATTCTAAAACGCAAGATGAAGGCATGAAGCAGGGATTGGAGGACGTGGTAGCCGCTTCGACGCGGCTCAGTCATGTGGATGGAGAGGCAGGCAAACTGACCCTCGCGGGCTTTGCCGTGGAGGACCTGGCGCCGCACGCGAGTTTGGAAGAGGTCGCTTACCTCCTTCTGAACGGAAGATTGCCGGACCGGGCGGAGTGCGCGGAATTCCGCCGGGAGTTGGCCCGTCGCCGGTCCCTTCCACCCGTTGCCATCCCCGTCCTGGAGGCCGCGGCGGCCGCCGCGCTGCCGCCTATCGATGCTTTGCGGATGGCGGCGCCTCTGCTCAGCCTTGGCCATCCGGAAGACCCTCGCGAGGATGCTCTCAGCGCCATCGCGAGCTTTCCCACGATCGTGGGAGCGTATTGGCGCATTCGCCATGGCAAGACGCCCGTGCCCGTGCGCGAGGATCTCGGCGCCGCGGCGCACTACCTCCACCAGTTGTCGGGCGCTGAACCGGAGGACGAGCGGTCACGCGGTATGGAGACTTACTGGAATACGGTTTGCGACCACGGGTTCAATGCCTCGACCTTTACCGCACGCGTAATCGTTTCCACCCGCTCCGACGTCATCTCCGCGATTTCGGGCGCGGTGGGAGCGCTGAAAGGACCGCTGCATGGAGGAGCGCCCGGACCCGCTCTCGATATGGTGTTTGAGATCGGCACGCCGGAACGGGCCGAGTCCGTAATCCGCGCCAGGTTGGAGCGCGGTGAGCGGCTCATGGGCTTCGGGCATCGCGTCTACCGCGTGCGAGATCCGCGCGCCGAGGTCCTGGCTCAGGCCGCCGAACGATTCTACTCCCGCGGCGGGGATCGGAGGCTCTACGAACTGGCGCGGGCAGTGGAGACCACTGCCGTTCGGCTGCTCCACGAGCGCAAACCCGACCGCCGGCTCGACACCAATGTCGAGTTTTACACGGCGCTTCTGTTGCACGGTCTGGGACTCGAGGCGGAACTCTTCACGGCGACTTTTGCCGTGGGACGCGTGTTGGGTTGGGCCGCGCATTGCCTGGAACAACTCCGCGAGGGAAGATTGATCCGGCCGCAATCCGAATATATCGGACCCACAGGGCTGGTTTACGAAAAGGCATTGGCCGGTGTGAGCTAGCGCCGCGACGTGGCGCAGGCACTCTTGCCTGCCGCGTCCCCACTCATGGGGACGCTTGTCGGGCGTGCACAGTGCCAGTGGCGGCGAGGCCTTTTCGAGGCTGCCGCGTCTCGACTCCGTCGGCCGGCCGCACAGCGTCCCACCCGCCCTCATGGTCCGCATACGGACCGGAACAAACCATGCGGAAGATCACTCGCGACTTCGAAATCCATCCCCCGCGGGTAGCCCGGTCGATATAAAATAACCCGAGATGCGTGAGGTGTAACCGCAAAACCAAGGCATTTCACAAGGAGGGAATATGTGCGATCAGGATCATTTTGAGAAGGACCGGCAGGAGTTCGAAGCTCTCGGTTTGGTCACCAGAAAACAATTCGGCGTGATGCTGGGAGCGGGAGTGGCCATGATGCTGCCGCGGGTCGCGAACGCCGTCTCAGTAACCGAATCCGAAGTGAACGTAACCACGCCGGACGGCATCGCGGATTGCTACTTCGCGCATCCCGCGAGCGGCACGGCTCCGGGCGTGCTGATTTGGCCCGATATCTTCGGGCTGCGGCCCGCGTTCCGCCAGATGGGCAAACGGCTTGCCGACTCGGGGTACGCGGTCCTCGTGGTGAATCCCTTTTACCGCACCAAGAAAGCTCCTACCGCCGAAAACGGCGCCGCCACCCAAATCCAGCAACTGATGCCGCTCGCCCGAAGCCTGAATGAGACCACCCAGATGAGCGATGCGAAGGCGTTCATCGGTTGGCTGGATCAGCAATCGTCGGTCGCCAAGAACAAGAAGATGGGCACTCAGGGGTATTGCATGGGCGGCCCGATCGCATTTCGCACCGCCGCCGCGGTGCCCGGTCGCGTCGGAGCGGTCGCCTCGTTCCACGGCGGCGGCCTCGTCAACGACACGCCGACCAGCCCCCACACCCAGGCCGCGAAGACCAAGGCGCAATTCCTCATCTGTATCGCGGCGAATGATGATCAGCGCTCGCCCAACGAAAAAAACGTCCTCAAGGAGACCTTCGAGAAGGCCAACCTCCCCGCGGAGATCGAGGTGTACACAGGCGCCGCGCATGGCTGGTGTCCTCCCGATTCCCAGGTTTACAACGAGCCGCAGGCCGAGAAGGCATGGAGCCGTCTGCTCGTGCTGTACGGAAAAGCTCTGGCCTGAGCATCGGAAACTGGTTTACCGGCCCATCCGCGCAGCCGGATCGAGAACCAGAAACTTCCCGGAGTTGCTGACATAAATCGAGTGGAAGAGGCTGGCAGGCAGAACGCCGGCCTCCCGCATCGAGCCGTGCGGTACAGTCGCCGCGATGATGTTGTATGCGCGCCCGGCAAGGCGGAGCTTGAGGTCCCAGGTTCGCGAAACCACCCCACTGCCGGCGGCCGTGAACACCCTTTCTCCGGATCTCCCCGCCGGGTCGGCATACAGGATGGCCACCGCGGATCCCGAATCGATGACCAGTGTTCCCCGGTCGGTTTCGATCGCGGGGCGCCGATCGATCAGATTGAGGGTGATCCTGTTCCCGCCGTCCGGATGCGCTGCGCCGAATACGATCCGCCGGCCGGAGAAATCCAGCAAGTAGTCGAAGCGGGACAGAAACTCCTGCCCCAGGACGCCCTGAATGCCGGGCGAAAGCTGGTGGACCGCTTCGAGGCTTGTGATTAGGAATTCCTGGCCGGACGCTGTCGCCGGTCCCACCGTGACCTTTTCCACCCGGCCGCCTGCCGCCACGGCGCCCCCGGTGATGGTGTCGATCTCCGTCCGAAAGGTAGCTTTCAGCCGAATCTTCCGGGCGATCGACGCTTCAACCTGGTTAGACTCCGCGCCGGTGTCGATCAGAAACCGGAACGGCCCCTCGCCGTTCAGGTAAACACCATCCATCACCGGGCGCCCCGCGAGAACCGGCATCTTCACCGATCCATCCGCCGAAGGCAGTGACGCTGCATTGCCAGAGGCGACAGCCGAGGTTATGATGAGTGAGCCGCAGGCGAAAAGCCTTGAAAACGGGTAACGCATGAAGCCACAATGCGCGTTGAGCCCAATGCAAGTCATGATGGCTCGCGGATTTTCGCTTTCATCGGCGTGATGGATTTGTGATGGAGTCGCCGCGCAATGTTAAACGGTACCGTAACGTCCGGAGAACGCATCTCGTGGACAGCGGACTGACCGGAGATCCGGCACCCCTGGCCTGGAAATCCTGTGAACCGCTTGCCCTCGCGGTTGTGATCTTCACTTTCGCCGGCAGTATGGCGTGTGGAGTCCGCGGCAGCATACCCGCTGCCGGCGCAAGTGCTCCGATTCTCCTTTTCACGGGTACCGGAACGTCTCCCGGCGATGTCGCGGCCGTTGAGGCCATCCTGGACCGTGACCGCCTCGACTATGCAACTGTAAACTCCTGGCGGTTGAACCTCATGCCCGAATCCCGCCTCCGCGAATACCGCCTGCTGATTGTTCCCGGGGGAAACTTCGTGAAGATCGGCAACAGTCTGACTGCCACCGCCGCCGCGAACCTTCGCAGCGCGGTGCAGAACGGCGTAAACTACCTCGGAATCTGTGCCGGCGCCTTTTTCGCGGGAGACTCCCCCTACAACGGTTTGAACCTCACCTCGGGCGTAAGGTTCGGCTTTTACGCTGCCGAATCACAGGGCATCCATAAGGCTGCGGTGGCGATTACCGGCGCGGGATCGACAACCCTCGATCAGTACTGGGAGGATGGCCCGCAACTCGCCGGCTGGGGCGAGGTTGTCGGGACGTATCCGGACGGAACCCCCGCCGTCGTGGAAGGAGAATTCGGACGCGGTTGGGTTATCCTTAGCGGAGTTCACCCCGAAGCCGCGGAGAGTTGGCGCCGCGGATTGACCTTTGCGACTCCCGTTGAAATGGACCACGCCTATGCGCTGACACTCATCCGTGCCGCGCTCAATCGAGCCTCGCTTCTGCATCCCTGACTCGAGCGGCGCTGGCCGGAAGACGCGCGCGGGGTACGCCTTCATTTTCCCGCTGCCTTCAGCATCCCCGAATCCGCAGTCTCTCCAGTTCGCGTCACGACTTCGAAATACAACTCGTTGCCGGCGATCTCCATGAGCCCGAAAGCCTGATCGGAATCGAACCCCTTCTCCGTGTCCGAGGAAGGCTTCAGGTTATGCGGCCTCAGTTGGCCGGAATTTCCCAGGACAAAGTAATGAATGCCGTTCCGCGGTGTCAGCCGCTCGTAGCTGTGATCGTGACCGCTCAGCACCACACTGACCCCGTATTTTTCGAACACCGCTCTACCAGCTTCCGCAAATCGATGTCCGGGCCGTGATCTCTGCCGTGAGAGTACAGCGGGTGGTGAAAGTAGCAGATCTTCCACGTCGCTGACGATTCGGATAGGGCTTTCGTCAGCCAATCCAATTGCGCCGGATCCATGTAATTGCTGTCGAGCGCAAAGAATTCGGCGCTCCCGTGCTTAAAGCTGTAATACCGCTTCCCGTCCATGTGGAATGGCTGATAGAGCCTTTGGTTCGTGTCGTCGTGGTTGCCCAAGGACGCGTAAAACTTCACCCCCGCTTCCAACAGCGGCCGGTACGGCTCCTCGAATTTGCGCTTGTAATCCCCGGGCGTCCGTCCGCCGTAGATGTTGTCGCCCATCATGATCACGAACTCGAACGGAAACGTTTCGTGAACCTTCATCATCTCGCGCGCAGTCTCGAATTGCCGCGGCTGGCCGGTCCCACTGTCGCCGATCACCGCGAAGCGCACCGACTTGGGCTTCATCGGCAACTTCAGCTCGGCCGTGGTCGCCGCGGCCACGCTCATCAGGATTGCGAAGCTTGCCAGCCGTCGCATGACTCAAACAATCGCATTCCCGGTGAAATCGACGATCAGGCTCGCCTCCACATCCAGCACAACCAGATCCCTGCCAACGATCCGATACTCGACTTCCTTCGGGAGCTCAGGCAGATTCGCCAGCAGTGAGGGCGGCGTCGACTGCAGCGGCACTCCGGGGGGATACCCGGCGTTCACTTCCAGAGGTTGCGTGCGCAATGGCTCCGCGTGACGGAGGCACTCGCGGATTCGCTCCGCTTCCGGACCCTGCGTGGCGATTGCCAGAAGGCGGCGGAACTCGGCCGAAATCGCCGGCGTGAAAATGTTACCCGGCGCCGCACCCCGCCGCGCTTCCCGAATCCTGTGCGCCGGTTCGCGCTCGTGGTGCTTGATGGTTTCGGGGGAGTTCGTCGGCTTCAACGCGTGAATCTCAGAACGCGCGGCCTGGTGGAGCTTCACGTAATCCGCGACACGCTTCGAGAAATCCGCCAGCACCTGCGCATCCCGGTTGACCTTCTCGTGCATTCCGGCCGCCAACAGCCCGGCGAGCAGAGGTGAGAAACGCCCGATACGGATCATTGGCCCCCCGGTCTGATATGCGCTGCGCCTGCCGTCTCTTCCTCTCGCTGCTCCACCGCCTCCTCCACCGCGTCCCTGACCACGTCCGCGACCGCTGCCTTTACGGCGTCCTTGACGATCTCTTCCACCTCTTTGGAATCGAGCTGAACCTCAGCCGCCGAACCCAGTAGATCGCGAACCGCCCCGTCCAGAACCTCCGCCACCGGCGGCAACTCCCGGGTCACGGCCTTCGCAACCCTTTTGGCCAGTTTCAGGACAGACGTCCCGGCACTGTCCGCCGCAGCCTGCTCCTCGGCCTGGCCCGCCGCAACCCAGTCCTCCTCGAATGTGCTTAACAGAAGACCCACTATCTTTGGATCGCGGAAGATCATCCCGGCCTCGCGCCGTTCGTCGAGTTCCAGCGCCCGCAGGCTTTGGCTCCCGATGAAAGCCACCTGCTTGTCCCGGACGATAGTGCGGGTGTGCAGCCGCATGGGCCTCAGCTTGCGCGCCGTGACGCCGGCAACCCGGCGCGTGATCTGCCCGATGATCCGGATCTCCACTCCCGCCCTGGCTCGCGACTCCAGAAGGCGAATCATCACCGGATCGCTCACCCGCGGGTCGTAGACCACAAGCTCTCTTCTTGCGCCCTCGATCAATGCCGCGAGCTCTCGCCGGGCATTCACCGGGCTCACCACAAGGCCGCGCGACGAGGGCTCGTAGGGATGGCGCTTGGTGTCCGCCTCGAACAGCTTCCCGGCTTCCCGCACCAGTTCCCGGTTTCGTGTGATGATCCCGAAACTGCGGCTGTGCTCGATGTCCAGGTGCGTAAAATTGAAGGCCAGCAGGTACAACTCGCGCCCGTCGATGATCATCAGCTTGTCGTGGTATCGCACCAGGTCGTCGGCTGTGCGCGCCACGGTAACTCCAGCCGCCAGCAGGCGCATCTCGAGCTTTCGTAAGCCGTCCTCGCCCGCCCGGTTGGTGTGCGCGATCAACGCGTGGACGAACACCCCGCGGCTGACGGCGTTCGCCAGCGCACGCTCCACTTCCCGTTGATCGAACCGGAAGATTATGATCTCGATGCTTCTCTTGGCGCTGCTGATCCCCCTTACCAGCGGCAGCACGCCGTCTTTTGGCTGCACCAGCAATCGCACTGCCCTACACTCCTTTGCCGATCGTGCCTTTTCCCGTACGGTGGCATCCGTCCTGCTCTCGGATGTTGCAGGTAATACGCCGTTTGCAGAAAGGCAGCCTTTATGAGCGTGAGGAATCTCTCATTCCCGGTTTTGTTGGCGGCGGCTATCAGCTACCCCATGGTAGCCGGCGACAGCCGCGCCAAACCCACCAAGCCCCCGGTCGTCGAAAACGCCGCGCCCGTCCTCTGGCACGATCCAACCGACATCGCGACACGCGATCTCTTTTATGGACCTGGCGGCCACCCACATGAGCCTCGTGGCACCTTTACCTTCCTCAAGGAGGATCTGGGTGGCACGAACCCGAAGTTCGTCGTCAAAGATGAGAGTGGCACGAAATGGAAGGTAAAGCTGGGACTCGAAGCGCGGCCTGAAACGGTAGCTTCCCGAATCGTCTGGGCCGCCGGCTATTACGCCAACGAAGATTACTTCATGCCGGAGTTGCACGTTCAGGGCATGCCTCCTCGCCTGCATCGCGGATGGAAACTGGTGTCGCCCGATGGCACCGTTCACAACGTCCGGCTGAAGCGGGAATCCCGGGAAGAGAAGAAGATCGGCAACTGGCGGTGGCGCGAAAACCCGTTCACCAACACGCGCGAGATGAACGGGCTGAAAGTGATGATGGCGCTCATTAACAATTGGGACCTCAAGGACGAAAACAATGCCATCTACCAGGAAGGCTCTGAGCAAATCTACATGGTGAGCGACCTCGGAGCGAGCTTCGGAACCGATGGCCGCTCGTGGCCCCCCGAAAAAGGGAAAGGCAACCTCGAGTCGTATGAGAAGTCCGTATTTGTGCGGCACGTGAGCGACAACCTCGTGGATTTCCGGGTGCCCGCCCGCCCGAGGTGGGTTTTCCTGGTGAACCCCAAGGAGTATTTCCGCCGCATCGGCCTGGAGTGGATCGGCCACCGTGTGCCTCGCTCGGACGCGCGCTGGATGGGAGAAGTGCTCTCGCACCTCTCCAAAAACCAGATCCGCGACGCCTTTCGCGCGGCCGG
The DNA here is from genome assembly GCA_035501495.1 of Bryobacteraceae bacterium. Taxonomy (GTDB): domain Bacteria; phylum Acidobacteriota; class Terriglobia; order Bryobacterales; family Bryobacteraceae; genus JAIQFL01. The sequence goes on from DATJWB010000140.1 coordinate 15,625, forward strand.
GTATTCTCCCGCCCAAGTGGAGGGATTCTCCAAGATCCTGGAGGATCGCATCATCACGCTGACCGACCTGTAGGGTACAACACCGCTGCCCATGTGGCGCGGGCACTCCCGCCGGCACTCCTGCCTGCACCGATGGGCCCCCGCCGGCCCACAGCATCTCATGAACCCCCTGCGCCGCCGACGTGGCGCAGGCACTCCTGCCTGCCGCGTCCCGACTCTTCGGGACGCTTTTCGGGCGTACACAGTGTCGCTCGGCGGGAAGGGTTTTCGAGGCTGCCGCGTCGGCACTCAAGCCGAGGCTTTTTGGGCGCCCACCTGTCCTGCCCGAGAAGCGTTTTCGAAGCCCGTGTGACGCTGCGGCCCACCCTCCACTCTACGTCTCCCGAAACTGCAGATCGTGCAACTGTGCGTACAGGCCGCCCTTCCGCATCAGCTCCTCATGCGTACCGCGCTCCACGATCCGCCCGCCGTCAATCACCAGAATCAGGTCCGCCGCCCGGATCGTCGAGAGCCGATGCGCAATTACGATCGAGGTCCTGCCGGACATCAGGCGGTGCAGCGCTTCGAAAACCAGGCGCTCCGACGCCGCGTCGAGTCCTGAACTGGGTTCATCCAGAATCAAAATCGGGCTGTTGCGAATCACCGCCCGCGCGATCGCGATCCGCTGGCGCTGCCCGCCCGATAGTGTCGCGCCCCGCTCCCCGAGGATCGTGTTGTAGCCCTCGGGCAGCGTCTCGATGAATTCTCTGGCGTTGGCCACTTCGGCGGCGCGCAGGATCTCGGAACGCTTCGCCCCCGGCTTCCCGTAAGCGATGTTGCTCCACACCGGAGCGTGGAACAGGACCGTCTCCTGCAGCACGAGGCTGATCTGCCGGCGGATCGACTGCTGCGTAAACCGCCGCACGTCGTGCCCGTCGATGCGCACGACCCCCGAGTTCGGGTCGTAGAACCGCGGAATCAGGCTGATGATGGATGTCTTGCCGGCTCCGGTCGGTCCCACCAGCGCTACCATTTTCCCCGGTTCGACGAGAAAGCTCACGTCGCGCAGAACCGGCCTCTTGGATTCGTACCCGAAGGTCACCTTGTCGAATTCGATCTTCCCCCGGAATCGCGGCGCCTGCCGCGCACCCGGCAGGTCCCGCACATCGCGCTTCGTCTCCAGCACGTCCAGGATGCGCTCGTAGCCCACCGAAGCCTTCGCATAAGCATCCGTCATCTTGGATAGCTCCTGCATCGGCTTGTACATCTTCTGTAGATAGAACACAAACAGGATCAACGATCCTGCCGAGAGGCTGCCCGCCAGCACCATGTGCGCGCCGAACCACAGTACCATGCTCGTCCCCACCGCGACGATGATCTCCACGATCGGCGACAGCTTGGCTTTCAGGCTGCGTGCGTGCAGCGCGATCTCCACGCTTTCCAGGCTCTCTTCCTCCAGCCGTCTCTGCTCGTATTCCTCCCGCCCGAACGCCTTGACCACCCGGATCGAGGTCAACACCTCCTGGATCACCGAGACAATCTCGCCCTCCTTTTTGCGCACATCGCGCGACGCCTTCTTGATGCGCCGTGTGTAGCTGTACACCACCGCGAACAGCACCGGCGCCACCGACAGGGCCACCAGGGTGAAGCGCCAGTTGATGTAGAACATCACGATCGGCATCCCGAGTAGCGTGAGGCTGTTGATCAGCGCGCCCAGCAGTCCGCTGGCGATGAAGCTCTGAATCGCATCGATGTCGCTGGTCACCCGGCTGATCAGGTCGCCCGTCCTCTTGTGATCGTGGTATCCCAGCGAGAGCCTCTGTACGTGTGAATACAGCATCAGCCTCAGATCGTGCATCACCCATTGGCCGATGCTGGTGGTGAGGTACTTTTCGGTGTAAGAGCAGATCGCTCCCGCGATCGCGATCGCCAGCGCGGCAACCGCGGCGGCCTTCAGAATCGCGATCTTGTCGGTGCCGGCCACCGACAGGATCAGGTGATTCAACCACCCGTGTCCCCGGATCGATTGCGACTTCAGCACGTTGTCGATGACAACCTTCAGGGGCCACGGCTGAAGCAGGTCTGTGATGGTCTCGCCGATTACCGCCAGGAATCCTACCGCGAGCGATTTCCAGTGCGGCCGCAACAGATCAATCTTCAGATGGTCCAATCGCCCTCGCCGTCAAGCTCTAATGAATGAGACCTGGCAAAAACTCCCGCCCTATATTGAAGCCCACCGCCACCGACATGGATGTGCCGAAATTTGCGGCCCCGTTGCCGAAAGAACGATTGCCGCGCGGCTGCCACATTCTCGAAAGTGCCGCGGCGCCGGCAAAAGCTGCCAGCCGTGAAATCGAAAAGTGACGGGACCCGTCCGCATGGCGCGCCAGGAACGTGCTTTCCACCGCGTACCCCAGTCTCGCGCCGGTGCCCGACCGCCCCGATTGGTAATATCGATTGTCCTCATGGAATGCGCCCGCTAGTGCGAACATCATGGTCTCGCGCTCGAAGTGATCCACGTAAGCGCTTGCGAATCGCTTGCCGTACCCCTCCCCGCCCTGTCCCCAACCTGTCGGGCGATTCCGCCATTGGCCGATTCCCGCCGCTGCTCCGGCAGCCAACAGGGAGGTCGCACTGAATGTGCTGCGCAGGTATTCATGTAGTCTCTCTTGCGGGGTCAACGGGTGGTACAGGGCCGGGATTGCGGGCACGGCCGGTGGAGGCGTCAAGATTATGCGGTCGGCATTGCTCGTTTGCGCCAAAATCGTGCGGCTGGCGATCGTAACAGCAAATAGAACGATCCATGCTATCGCGTTCAGTGGCTTTTGAAGAATGGCGTGCACCCCAAGCTCTATAGCAATACACATTCCAACGAGACTATTCGTGCCATGGAATTGTCTGAAAACTCGCGATCGGCCACCGGTGTCACGAAACGGTAACTCGCGTGCTAAATACGGCTGCGGAGTAATCGAGAATGAACCTAGCCGCAACCATCCCGCTCTTCTTGCTGGTCTCGGCGGGACTCAGCCAAACGCCTCCGCCCGACAACATCGCGTTCCCACCTTCCGAACAAACCAATCCCCCAGCCAATGACACTCAGGATGCCCAACGCTCGACCATCGAAGTGAAGCCTGGAGCGCCCGTTATCAAGCAGAAGGACATCTGGGACGAAACCGGCTACCTCCACCCCTTCGTCCGCATGCCCAAGTACATCCTCCAGGATCAGAAGTCCATCTGGACGAGCCCCTTCCACACGGCCAAACAGGACGTAAAACTCTGGGCGATCTTCGGAGCCGCTACCGCCGCTCTCATCGCCACCGACCGGCACTCCGTGGGCCTGCTTCCCAACTCGTCGACCCAAGTCTCGGTCAGCACATGGGGATCCCGCTTCGGGACGGCTTACTTCCTGGTGCCGGCAAGCGCCAGTTTCTACCTGATCGGCACACCGGCGCACGATGAGCGGCTCCGCGAAACCGGGCTGCTCGGCTTCGAGGCCCTCATCGACAGCAACCTCGTCGTGGAAGCAATCAAACTTGCAGCCGATCGTGCCCGCCCGCTCGAAGGCAACGGGCACGGCAACTTTGAAGCCAGCCCCGGCGGACGATGGAGTTCCGGCTTTCCCTCGGGACACGCCATCAGTTCGTGGACGATGGCATCAATTGTGGCGCATCAGTACCCGCATCCGCGCATCATCCCGATACTCGCCTACGCCCTGGCAGGCACCGTGGTCGTGTCGCGGGTAGGCGCCCGCCAGCATTTCCCAGGTGACGTCGTCGCGGGGTCAGCCATGGGCTGGTTCATCGGCGACTATGTGTACGGCAAGCGCCACAATCGGGAACTGGATCACAAGCCGACGGTCGCCGAGAAATTTCTCGATCACGTCCATCTCGGTATGGAACTGCAGTGACAGCCCTACTCCACTTCCCAGCGCATGAATCGTCCTTGCGGATCGAAGTCGCTCCGCACCAGATACTCGGTATAACGCCGGAAGGGCCAACCCAGATGGAAGTATGAGATCGATACCTTGAAGCTGATGTGCTGGATGCGGACCCCGCCGATGCTCGTCCCCCCCACGCACTCCACCGGAACCTTCTGGTGGAAGAGAAGGTACGATTTGGTTTGGATGGGATTCCGCACCCGCACGCTTGGTCCCAGCGACAAACCTGCCTGGTCTTCCACGGCCACAAATTCGCAAGCGTAGTTCACCTTATAGATCGGCAAAAGGCTGGGATTGACAATCTCCACGGGCGGCACGATAGAGGGAACCAGGCTGTTCGGCACCGGCACGGAGGGAGGCAGGACCAACGACATCAGTCCCGAAAGGCCCACAAACGCCGCAAGCCCGGCGACAATTGCGCTGGGCAGCACCCACTTCCGGGGCAGCAGTTTGAATGGATTGACCAGCTTCCAGCGCGGTGCCGGCACCGCTGCTGCCGCCTGTGCTTCGGGCTCGGCGGGCCTATCGGACTTTTGCCGTTCGGCGATTCGGTATTTTCGTACCTGAGCAATGCGCTCGCTCTTCTTCGACATGGCTTCCTACGAGGTTTCTTCTGAACGTGTACCGGGACACCAGATTCGGCGCGGTGCCATCCGGTTTGACCGAAGGCTCCCAGGATGGCAGGTAGTCAGATGGCAGAGTCGCGCGGAACCGGCGGCCGGCCTTTAGAAAGTACTTCGCAATCAATTAGTATAAGCTATCGCAATGGCGCCCTTAGCCGTCAGTCCTCGCGCTACCAGAAGTAGCTGGCCACAATCGATGGCGGCCCCGAATTGCCGTTGATCACCTTGGTGGCGATCACCACCTGCATGTTCTTACGCTGCCAGTTGGCGGGCGCCTGCCGCGCCAGAGCCTCCAGGTACTTCGCGTTCGTCAGGAACTCCCCCGCCGCGATCGTCCCGTATTGCAGAACTCCTGCCGCCACCACCACCATTCGTTCCGTCGCCGGGTCCGTGACGCGGGAGATGATCGCGTAGTCTTCGGTCAGCTTCAGATTCGGGGTCTGGCTGTCCACAGCCCAGTCGCGCTTCGCCGGGTTCGTCCGGTCCTCGATCCATTCCACGTTCGTAGCCGGATCGCGAGCCAGGTGGTACCGCAGCTGGCTCAACAGCCGCATGGTCCAGCCGTTGTTGAACCCTCCCACCAGCACCACCGGCCCGCTCCGCAAATCGGCGAACGTGGTCGATGACCCGATGCGCATCGAATAGGGCCGGCCTTTCGCCTGGAAAAGCCCCGCCAGCATCGTAAGGGTCGTGGCGTCCGAGAATGCCACGTACTCGCGATGGATCTGGTCCGTTACCGTGATGGTCTGACTGTCCGGAGCCGGCGTGGCCGAGACCTCTGAGGCGATCCCGCGGCCGCCGATGCACAGCAGAGGCGTTCCGGGCGAATCGAGGAATGGCCTCCAAAACGGGTCGAGCGGCGATCCCCAGAAAAACCAGATCGCGAGCCCTGCCAGCATCGCCGCTCCCGTGCCAATCAGGTACGAGGGCTTGAGGACTGTCGTGCGGCCGGCCTTGGGACGCGCCATCGCCGGCTGGACCTCCACCGGAGACTTGGCTTCCCGCTCCGCCTGCAAGGGCCGATGAAATTCCGGCACGTACGATCCGCAAGGCAGTTCGATCCGGACTTCGTTCTCTCTGCCCGCTTCGTGGTAATAGAGCGCGATCCGTTTTCGGATCTCACCCGCCGTGATGCGCACCACCGGGTCCGTATTGGTATCGTAACTCGGTTCCCGCCCGAATACCTCGGCGCCCAGCGTGCGCTCTTTCAACTGCGCCGAGTGGCCTTCCAGCGTTCGCTCCACCACCCATCGGAGCAGCAGCGGATAACGCTTGCTGTGCGTAAACAACGGATGCGCGAGAATCCGCTCCAACTGTTCACGTACCGCATCGCGCTCCACTTGCGGTTCAGCCAACCCTCGTGATGCCGGAACTAACTCCTGTTCGTAAAATCGCCTCTGCGACATGGCAGCTCCCCGTGGGAAACGTGCCTGGACCCCAATTCCCTAAGCCCAGTGCCGAACAGCTCGACTCCCAGATTGGGTTTGATTGTATCACTGAGCCGTCCGTATGCAAGTGAAATTTTCGAGGCGTACAATACGCCCTCCGCGGAACTTTCCAGGGTATGATACCGCCGTAATAACTGATTGATAATGAACGCCGATACCGTATATTGCTTGCAATCTCCGCGAATCCTGTATTAGGGTACTCGGAAAACTGAGCTTTTCGCGTCGCGATTTCGGCCGGACCGATAGAGATTCTGCGCCGGACGAATGGGACGTTAACTTCAGTAGGGGCTGTATCGGAGTATTTGCTGTCGGCCTTGATCAGGTGAGGAGGAAAGGGATGCACCTTAGGAAATTCGTCTACATTTTGTGCTCGCTCGCGCTTTTGCGCTCAGGCGCCTATGCGCAGACAGTTTCGAGCACGCTCGTGGGTACGGTTGTGGACCCGGCCGGCGCTACCGTCCCAAGCGCCAAGCTGACTCTAACCGACCCGGCTACGGGAAGTTCCCGCAATGCCGTCACGGATGCGGCCGGCAACTTCCGGTTCCTGGAAGTCCCGCCCGGGACGTATACCCTGAGTGCCCAGTCCTCGGGTTTCAAGGTGCTCACCGAGACCAATATCGTGGTCGCGGCGAACGAAACGCGGGATGTCGGAAAACTCGCATTGGCGGTCGGAAGTCTGACGGAATCGGTTACCGTGCTGGCCGAGGCCACTCCGATTCAGCTCGCGAGTTCGGAAAAATCGCTGGGTATTGACGCCAACCAGTTGGAGAACATCACCCTGAAAGGCCGCGACCTGTTCAGTTTTATCAGCATGGTCCCCGGGGTCATCGACACCACGGGCAGCCGTGACGTGACTACCCCCAACGCCATCGGCGGTATCTATATCAACGGGAACAACGGCAGCAAGATCAATTTCACGGTTGACGGCATTACCGACCTCGACACGGGTTCCAACAGTACCGTTCACTACGAGCCCAACATGGACTCGATCCAGGAGTTGAAGGTTCTGACCTCCAACTACCAGGCGGAGTTCGGGCGGAACTCCGGCGGCACGATCACCGCCGTGACGAAGAGCGGCACCCGCGATTTTCACGTGACGGGCCTGTGGACCCACCGGCATGAGGAGTTCAATGCCAACACCTGGCTGAACAACCACACCCTGACGGCTCAGGGCACCGCGTCGCCTATCCCCCGATATCGGTACAACGTGGAAAGCTATACGGTTGGCGGTCCGGCGTTCATTCCCAAACTGCTCAATAAGGACCGGAAACGCCTGTTCTTTTTCTTCGCGCAGGAATATACCGGGCAGTTTGTTACCGGTGGAGCGCAAACCAAATACACTCCCACGGCACTCGAGCGCGCCGGAAACTTCTCCCAGAGTCTCGCGAACAACGGCTCGCTCATTACGATTACCGATCCCACCACCGGCGCCCCGTTTCCCGGAAATATTATTCCCGCCTCGCGAGCCGATCCGACGGGCATCGGTCCCGCGATGCTGAATTTCTTCCCGCTTCCCAATTTCACGGCGACCGCTGCCAATCAGTTGAACGTCGTGAATTATTTCGAATCGGCCAGCGCCACGCATCCCAGGCGCAATGATGTGCTTCGCGTGGACGGCTACATCACCTCGAAAATCAACGGCTACTTCCGCTGGATCAACGACCACGACGATATGATCGCGCTCTACCAGGGTGTGCAGTTCAGCCAGGATAAGGGCGGTACTTTGGGCGAGGCGGGGATCGCTCCGATCGACCACCCCAATCCCGGACATGGTTACTCAGGGACCGTGGTCTACTCGATCACTCCTACGCTGATCAACGAATTCTCGATTGCCGAGAGCTGGAACACCTGGGCGTATTACTCAACCGACAACTACAAAACGGAAGACCGTTCGTTGATCCCCAACCTTCCGGGACTCTTCCCCATTCCCACGCAGAATCCGCCTGGGGTTTCGAAATTCAACGGGTATCTCAACCTTCTGCCGCAGTTCCAGTTCGGCAGCCCGCCCAGCAACTCGATGAGCTACACCCGCAACCAGACCAGCGCCGGCAACGAGGAGAACTTCAATACCATCTGGACGTTCTCGGATAACATCAGCAAGGTAGTCAAAGGCCACAGCTTCAAGGCCGGAACTTACCTTGAGTACAATACCAAGCTCCAGCCTGGAAGCAACCCGTACTCGGGCAGTTTCAACTTCCAGCCGGACGCGCTCAACAACCTGAACACGGGCGACGGTTACGCCAATGCGTATCTTGGATACATGGACCTCTACCAGCAGGCCACGGCGCGCGCGACATTCAACGTTCACTACTGGAACGCCGAATTCTACGTTCAGGATAACTGGCGGGTCACTCCCAGGCTGACTCTCGATTTGGGAGTGCGCTTTTATCACCAGCCGTCTCAGAACGACGTGAACCACACGTTTGCCAATTTCTTCCCGAGTCTGTATTCGGCTTCGTCGGCTCCGCGTCTGTATGTGCCGGGGATGTCCGGGGGCAAGCGTGTAGCTATCGATCCTGGTACGGGAGCGGTCGCGCCCGTCGCCTATATCGGACTCTATGTCCCGAACTCCGGCAACCCGGCCGATGGATTCCAGCTTCTGGGCGTGAACGGCGTTTCTCCGGACACCTATAACATCAGCGCGGTCAACGCGACTCCGCGAATTGGCTTCGCTTACGACCTTTCGGGCGACGGCAAGACTGCAATCCGCGGCGGCTTTGGCATCTTCTACAACCGCCTGGACGGCAACCAGGTGTACGCCCTGGCCGGCCAGCCGCCCTATGGCTACACGCCGCAAATCAATTACGCGCCCGTCAGCAGTATTGCCGCCAGCGGCGGCAGCCTGATCTTCGGACCACAGACCTATAACGCCTGGCCGCAGACTCAGGTTCCGTGGAATGGCGCACGCAACGCCAGCATCGATATCCAACGCAGCATGGCCGGCATGGTGTTCGACTTGGGATACACAGGTAACTGGGGTTTCAACCAGAATATCAGCTACAACATCAACCCCATTCCGATCGGCACCAGGTTTCTCCCGCAGAATGCCGACCCGACCAACGGCGGAAAGCCGCTTCCCGACGTTCTGCTGCGGACCAAATACCTGGGCTACAACACCCTCAACCAGTATGCCGAAATCGGAAACACCAACTACAACGCCCTGACGTTTACCGCGCAGCGGCGGTTGAGCCACGGTTTGGCGTTCGGCGCATCCTACACATATTCGCGAGCGATGTACCTGAACGCCTTCACTCCGGTGGTTCCGGATAACCACTCGTGGAACTACGGCCGCTCGAACACCGACCGGCGCCACCACCTGGTGATCAATTACAGCTATGATTTGCCGAAAGCCAGTCGCTATGTCGGCAAGTATCTGGGTGCCATCACCGATCGTTGGACTTACTCCGGGGTTGTCGTGATCAGCTCCGGGGCGCCATTCAATCCCGGCTGCGGATTTGCCTCGGGCACGCAACCGGACTACACCGGCACGCCTGACGTCGGCGCCCGCTGCCTGGTGGTTGGCAACCCGTATTCGGGCATTCCGTCCGGCGCATTTTTCAATCCCGCGGCTTTCGCCCTTCCGGCTTTGGGCACCGTCTCTCCCGCGACGCCGCAGCTCGGCGATCTGGGCGGCGGCTCAGGCGTTCTCAGCTACCCCCATTACACGAACTTCGACATGACCCTGTTCAAGAAAATCCCGATCGGCCTGGGTGAAGGCCGCGGTTTCGAACTCCAATTCCAGGCCTACAACGTCTTCAACCACACGGAAGTCAGCGGATTGAATACCACTGTTCAGCTCAATCCGGCGAACAACGTGGTGCTGAATCCGTTGCAGGCAGGCACTATCAGCAGCACACTTCCCAACCGCGTTCTCGCCTTCGGACTTCGCTTCCAGTATTGACGGAGGGGGGGACAGGCCTTCGGGCCTGTCCCTACTTCCTCGGCCAGCGCTCCGAGCGAATGATCCCCGACCCCTCCCGAACCACCACCAACTGATCTCCGGGCACTTTCGCAAGAGTTTCCCTTTTGCCGTTGGGCCAGCGAATCTCCAGATCCGCCGTGGTGACCTCTCCTAATCCGAAATGCAGCCGCCGGTCATTCACCGAAAGATACGAGGATTGAGCCAGCACCGCCTGGGCCTGCTTGTGCTCGCCGTAAGTCGCCACCACCTGCGCGCCGATCGCGCTGCGGTTTGACTCCGTTCCAACCAGCAGCACCTTGAGCCAGTGATTCGTCCCCGTCGAATCATTGCGGAGAAGGGACGGGGGCTCGTTCAGATTGACGATCAGAACATCGATATCGCCGTCGTTATCGAAATCCCCGAAAGCCGCGCCGCGGCTGGAATGTATTTCGGCCACCCCGGGTCCCGCTTCCCCCAGCAGTTCTTCAAATCGTCCGTTGCCCAGATTTCGAAACAACAGGCTGGGCGTCTTCCATGGTATGTCCCGCATCTTCCGCTCGACTTCCGGATATACCATGCCGGTGGTGACGAAGATATCCGGAAGGCCATCGTTATCCAGGTCCACGATGGCCGCGCCCCAGGCGACATACCGCGTCTCCACTCCGAGGCCGGCCCGAATTGTGGCATCGCGGAAAAAACCCTTGCCGTTGTTGCGGTACAGCACCTGCGTATCGCCGCGGAAGTGGGTCTTGAAGATATCCAGGTAACCGTCGCCGTGCGCGTCGCCGATCCCGAGCCCCATGCCGGCCTGTTCCTGCCCGTCCTCGCTGAGCGATACACCACGCTCCAGGCCCTGCTCCGTAAACGTGCCGTCGTGGTTGTTATGCAGGAACAGACTCGGGGTGGAGTCGCACGCCACATAGATGTCGGGCCATCCGTCTCCATCGAAGTCGGCGGCAGCCGCAGTCAGTGCGTAGCCCGGTTTGACGCGTGAAATGCCGGACGGGCCGCTTACATCGGTGAAAGTCCCATTGCCGTTGTTGCGATAAAGGCGGAAGGGCTCCTGATCGAGGCCTGCCGGCCCACACAGCGTCGGAACGCCATTATAATTGCACGCCGGATCCTGGCCGCGCGCAGGGATCTTTCCCCGATCGAAAACCGCGTAGTGACAGACAAACAGGTCGAGCTTGCCGTCGCGGTCGTAGTCGATCCAGGTGCATCCCGTGCCGAACCGGTCCCCGGAATGGAGCAGGCCGGCCTTCTCCGTGACATCTGTGAAGGTGCCGTCGCCGTTGTTATGAAACAGAATATTCTGCCCGCAGCAGGTAATGAACAGATCGTCGAAACCGTCGTTATCGTAGTCGCCGACGGTGATGCCGCTCGCCCACACCGAGCGGCTGATGCCGGATTTCCCGGAGACGTCCGTGAAGGTTCCGTCCCGGTTGTTGTGGTACAGCCGGATGGTTGCGGTTGCGGGAGTTTCCGTGAGACGGCGGCCGGTCAGCAGAATCACGTCCAGCCAGCCATCGTTGTCGTAGTCCAGGAACGCCGCGCCGCATCCCATCACCTCCACCAGGAAGTCGGCGTGTTCGGAGGAGCCGTAGATCACCGGCGATCGCAAGCCGGCGGTCTCCGCGGCGTTGACAAAGCGCGCGTGAAATGGCCTTCCCGATGGCTTCACCATGGGCGCCGGAGCCACGTTACGCGAGGCCATCCCGCGGTTCTGCGCGCGGGCGCGCGGCCCTGCTGCGAAAGCCGCGGGAAGGAGCCACAGTGCCCCTCTCCGAGTCATATCCTTCAAGAGTATAATTGTTCCGGTCTCTCGCGCAGGATGACAAGGCGGCTCGAAATCGCACTGTTTGCGGCGACGTGGTTGGTGTTCCCATTTGCGGGCCGGTCTTACCAGCAGAAGGCCGAAGATCTCAGCCCCGTTTTGCGCGATGCCCTCTCCGCCCTCCAGCGTGGCGATTTCCAGGCGGGTGAGCAGGGGCTGCGCGCCGAAGTCGCGGCGCACCCGGACAACGCATGGGCGCTCAGCTTTCTGGGCGCGGTGCTCGATAACCGGAAGCAATTCTCCGACGCGGAAGCCATGCATCTCCGGGCTGTCGCCCGGGCGCCGCGCTCCACCGAGGTGCTGAATAACTACGCCGCCCACCTCTGGATCGCGGGCAACGAGCAGGAGTCTGTCAAGATCTACCGCCGGATCGTGGGGCTCGATCCCACGCACTACAATGCGAATCTGCAATTGGCCCGGGCCGCTTTGAAGGAAAAGAATGGCCCGGAAGCTCTGCACTGTTTGGACCGATTGCCGGCCGCCCGGCAAGAGATGCCGGAGGTGCTGCTTCCGCGCCTGGAAGCTCTTTACGCGGCAAGCGATCCCGCGAAGGGCGACGCGCTGTCCGCCCGGCTCCTGGACATGTCGCGGAAGTACCCGAAGCTGGCTTTCGCCGCCGGTGTCGTGCTCTCCAATGCCGGACAATTCGGGCAGGCCGAAGCGTTCTTCGAGGCCGCCTTGCAGGCCGATCCCACCGATTTCGAAGTGCTATACGATCTGGGAGCCGCCGCCGCGCGTGCGGGCCACTATGATCGCGCGCGCGAAGCGTTCGAAGCCGCGCTCCGCCGCCAGCCTGTGAACGTGGACGTGCTCTACGCTCTGGCCTGCGCCGATCATGCGTTGCGGCAATGGGAAACCGCGGTGCGCCTGTTGTCGCAAGCGGTCAAGCTCGATCCGCGGCGCGCCGACGTACAGAGAATGCTGGCAGTGGCGACGACGGACCTGGGAGCCCTCGAAGATGCCACCGCCGCCTGGAACCGCTACCTCCAGCTTCAGCCTGACGACGATGCTGCCCGGCGGGAGCGGGGATATACCGCCGCCCAAAAGGGCCAGGCGGAAGAAGGTATGGCCGATCTCGAGTGGTATGCGGCCAGGCATCCCTCCGATCCCGTCGGCCTTTACGAGCTGGCCCAGGCCGAACGCGGCTCGGACTTGAGCAAGGCGCTCAAGCATCTGAATCAAGCGCTATCGCTCGACCCGGGGTACGTGCCGGCGCTCGCCGCCCGAGGCAGCCTCTACTATCAGCAGTCGCAATTGGAACCCGCGGTCAAGGATCTGGAAGCGGCTGCCGCGCTGCGGCCGGACGATCCAGCCGGCCTCGATCGCCTCGGCCAGGCGTATCAGGCGCTGGACCGCACCTCCGACGCGGTCCGGGTGTTGCGCAGGGCCGCCGAGCTGGCTCCTGCCGATTCCAAGACTCTCCTGCATTTCGCCCGTGCGCTGGCCGATGCCGGCAACACCGAGGAGTCGAAGGCGGTGATGGATCGCTTCCGGCAGGCCGGCCCCGAGAAGCGAAGTGGCGTCCGCGCCGGCTTTGTGGAATACCTGGCTCTCAGCGACGAGCAGCGTCATGCCGACTTCCGCGCCCGTCTGGCGAAGGCAGTACAAGACCACCCGGCCGACGCGGCGTTGCGAGTGGAGTATTTGAAACTGCTGCTCTCGGACAGCGACTGGAAGCAGGCGGCCAATGTGACGCGCGCCATCGCGGAAATGAAGCCAGGCGCGGCCCTGCTTGCCGATGCCGGGCACGCCCTGCTGTCCACCAGGCAGTACGCCTTGGCGGGTGAACTTTTGCTGCAAGCCGAAGCGGCTGGCCCATCGGCCGCAATCCAACTCGATTTGGCGGTTGCGACCTTTCGCCAGGGCGATCCGGCCAAAGGCCTCGATCTGCTGGCCCACATCCCTGACTCCGCACGCGGTGGCGACTATTATATCGGCCGCGCGGAGATGCTAGATGCCTCCGGGAAGTCGCCGGACGCCGTACGCGACCTGCAGCGATCGCTCGAGATCGATCCGCGCCGTCCCGATCTTTACCGGCGTGCCGCTGCCCTGATGCTGGCTAAGGACCGCGTCGCGGATGCTCTCCAGTTGCTCGATCAGGGCGCCCGTGCGCTGCCCGGGAACCGCGAAATCGCTCTTATGCAGGCCGCCGCCGCCGAACTTGCCGGAAGGGCCGACGAGGCGGAAAGGGCGCTCGCGCGGATTCAGAGCCGCTGGCCGGAATGGCCTCGCGTGTGGGAGACGCATGCGATCATTCTGGCGAGTCATGGCCAGCCAGACGAGGCTCGCAAAGCGCGGGAGACCGCGGTAGCGCTCGGTTCACGCGGCCTGCCACCGGACCCGCAGAGCTATCTTCGCAACCTGATTCTCACCGGATCGGAGTGACGTGGCCCGGGCACTCGTGCCGGCCGCCCGAAGAACACCCACTCATGGGGACCCTGGTCGGGCGTCCACCGTCTCGCTGGGCACGTCGTTTTCGAGGGTCCCCGCGCCCGTCCTTCAATTCGGCGCCGCGCCGCGGATGAAGCCGGCGACGTTCCCCTGAAGCTGATCGAGATCCGCTTCGTGCAGGTACATCATATGGCCCGCATTGTAATACTTCATCTGGATATTGCCGCGCAATTTGTCCGGCAGCGCCAGGTGATCCATGGTGTACTCCGCTCCGAAGAACGGCGTCGCGAAATCGTAGTATCCGTTCTCCACTTCCACCTTCAGGTGCGGATTGCTGATCATGGCCTCCGTCAGGTCCTTCTCCACATTCGGAGCTACCGGAAAAAACGTCGAGGGCGCTTTGCGTTTCCAGTTCCACCCCATGGCCGCCTGCTCGTTGAGCAGCTTGTACTCCAGGTCCTGGCCGAACTTCAAATCCTCGCGGACGTACCGGTTGAACGACGCCACAAACGCGCCGAACACCGACGTCTCCATGGGGTCGTAGTCCGGCGCTTCGCTCAGCCGGTCGAATGCATATCCCGTAAACCGCGAGTCCAGCCGCCCCGTAACCAACCCGCTCGAGCGCTGCAATTCCGCCATGAATTGGAAGGCATTCACGCGAAGATCGGCCTTTGCCAGGTAATCTTCGCCCAATCCGGTGAACCGCACCAGTTCCTTCAACACCCGCGCCTTCTCCGCTGCGTCGATCCGGGTGCCCTTTTGCAGGGCCTGCAAGTACGGTCCCGCCGCAAACTGCCGCGCCTCCTTCAGAAATGCCGTCAGGTCGGCCGGCCGCTCCTTCAGCGCCTTGTGATACCAGGCCGCCGCCGCATAACTCGGCAGGTAGAGCACGTAGGGCAAATCATCGCCCGGTCCGAAAGCCAGTGTCCGCAGATCCAGCACCGCGGAGATCATCACCACCCCGTTAAAGTCCATGCCCTGCGACTGCAAGCGGTTCACCAGCGCCGCGTTGCGAAACGTCCCATAGCTCTCCCCGATCAGAAACTTCGGCGAGTTCCAGCGGTTGTTGCGCATCACGTAGGAGGTAATGAACTGCGCCAGCGAGTTCACGTCCTCGTCAATGCCCCAGAACTGCTTGTCCTCGGCCTTGCCCGCCGCGCGGCTGAAACCGGTGCCCACCGGGTCGATGAACACTTCGTCGGTGACTCCCAGCAGGCACCCCGAAGTGTTGTCCACCACCTTGTACGGCGAAGGAGGAGTCGGCCCGGCGTCCAGAGTGACGACGCGCTTGGGCCCGAACGCCCCCATGTGTTGCGGCGCCGACGACCCTCCCGGTCCTCCGTTGTAGATGAACGTCACCGGCCGCGAGCCGGCATCGCCCGCGCCCGACCGCGTATACGCCGTGTAATACACGCTCGCGTTCTGCTCGCCCTTCTCATCCTTCAGCACTATGGTTCCCGCGGTCGCGGTGTAGGCGATCGTCTGCCCGCCGATCTGAATCGTGTGCTCGGTGACCGAAGACTTCTCAGTCGCCTTCGCTCCATCCCCTTTGGCGTCAGCCGGTTTCCCATCGCCACCCTTTGGAGACTCCTGCGCCGCCAACGAGCAGGTGATCGCGCATACCATTACCAGGTATCGTTTGTTCATGGATCCCCCCGACCGACTCAGTTTACCTCGGGGACGCCCCTCAGCAGCAGCCCATGCGAATCGCGCCGCTGGCCTCCACCGGTGGTCCGAACGCTTCCGGCGGCGCCGGCGCTCCGTTGATCACCGCCACCCAACGCCGCACCGCGCTCGCCAGAACCAGGATCACGCCCACGATAAACAGCGCCATCAGGGTTGAATCCAGGTAGCCGGTGAAGCTCTGCCCGGGCTGTGCGGTCAACGGCCAGAAGATGTTCCGGATCGACAGAACGCCCGCGGTAACCGTGGTGACGCCGACGAAGCACATCGGAACCGCCGTGATCCACGCGTACCGCGCTTTCCCCATGTTGATCAGAAACGTAGTGCCGACCGCCAGCGCGATGGTCGCAAGCAACTGATTGCCGGTGCCGAACAGCGGCCAGATCGTGGAGATGGACCCGGTGTAGATGAGATAGCCCCATCCCAGCACCACGAACGATGTCGCGACCAGATTGCCGGGGAGCCAAGCGGTGTTGCCGAATCTGCCGTGCGCTTTGCCCAGGAGTTCCTGAAGCACATAGCGCGCCACGCGCGTCCCGGCATCCACCGTGGTCAGAATGAAGAGCGCCTCGAACATGATGGCGTAGTGATACCAATACGCCACCAGCCGGTCCATCCCGGGCAGACCTTTGAAGATCTGGGCCATGCCGACGGCCAGCGAAACCGCTCCCCCGGTGCGTCCCGCCAGCTTCTCGCCGATCTCCTGCGAGAGCACATCGAGATTCACGGTGTGCAGGCCCAGCTTGCCGAAAGCCTCGGCCGTGCTGTTGATCGCGAAGTAATCGCCGGGATGCATGGACGTGGCGGCGATCAGCGCCAGCACACCTACCAGCGATTCCGCCGCCATGGCGCCGTACCCGATGAACCGCGCGTCCGTCTCCCTGTCGAGCATCTTCGGCGTCGTCCCGGATGCTACCAGCGAATGAAACCCGGAGATCGCCCCGCAGGCAATCGTCACGAAAAGGAACGGGAAGAGGTTGCCCTTGATGATCGGGCCGCCCCCGTGAACGAACTGCGTGAACGCCGGGAAGCGGATGTCGGGGTGTACCACCAGGATGCCCACAATCAGAATCGCCACCGTGCCCAGCTTCACGTATGTGGACAGGTAGTCGCGCGGCGCCAGCAGCAGCCACACCGGCAGCACCGAAGCGACGAACCCGTACGCCGCCAGCAGAATCGTGATCTGGTGAGGTGAGAACGTCAGCACATGCGCAGTGCTGCTCCCGGAAAAGGCATGTCCGCCGATCACCGCCGCAATCAGCAGCACCACCCCGAAAATGCTCGGGCCCTTCACCGTGACGTGTCCAGCGCTGCTTCGGAACATCCAAACCCCCATCACCAGAGCGATCGGGATCGTGCTCCCGATGGTGAAGACGCCCCAGGGGCTGCCCGCCAGGGCGTTGACCACCACGATACCCAACCCCGCCAGCGTCACCAGCAGGATGAACAGCACCGCAATCATGGCCACCAGGCCGGCGAACGGGCTGATCTCCGTGCGCGCGATATCGGAGAGCGACCGGCCCTTGTGACGCACCGATGCCGCCAGGACCACGAAATCCTGGACGCATCCCGCCAGTACCGCGCCGGCCAACAGCCAGATCAGGCCTGGCGCAAACCCGAATTGCGCCGCCAGTGTTGGACCCACCAGCGGCCCTGCTCCGGCGATCGCCGCGAAATGATGGCCGAATAGTACCCACTTCGGCGTTGGAACGTAGTTGTGCCCGTCTTCCAAGCTGTGCGCGGGCGTCGTCCGCCGGTCGTCCAGCACCAGCGCCTTGGCCGCGATGAAGGCGCTGTAGTAGCGGTAGCAGAGGGCGAAGACACAGAGCCCTCCCAGCATGATGGGAAACGTATTCATGATGAGGCTTTAATCGCGGAAGACGTCCCCGCGGGAGAAATCGCTCAACTGCAAGAGTTTGTTCAGGCCGGCGAGCAGGCCGCGCAGCAACGGCGGGTTGGGGCGGCTCGCGCCCATAACCGGATAATAACGGGCGCCGGCCGATTCCGTTGGCTGGTTGACGGCCTCGCCCTCCTTGGTGTCCCGCGGAGCTTCGACACTCGGCATATCTTGGACCCCCTAAACGTAGTTTAAGGTATGATTAGTCCGAAATACAATCCGTCCCACTGTGGCGCAGGCACTTCTACCTGTACCCATGGCGGGTTCGAAGCGTCTTTTTCCGGCGGTTGTCGGCGAACCAGGACCTTCGTATTTCCGAAATCGTGTCCTATGCCAGCGCCAGATTCAAATTTTCGATCGCTTCGTCGATCTCCGCTATGCTCTTGTACCCGACCGTCACGCTGTCCACACCCGCCTTGTTGAAGGCGAACCGCATGGCGGCTTGCCGGTCCTCGCGATTGGTGAACGCGCCCTCGCCTACCAGTTTCATGGAGATGATTCCCATTCCCTGGGTCTTCACCTCGTGGGTGTGGGTCACGACCTCGGCGACGTCTCCCGGACCGCTGGTATTGTAGTCCTCGGCATCCATCTTGGTGCCCTTGTGATTCATGCGGATCATGGCGATTTCCAGCCATTGGTTCCCGGGGAACTTCCGCAGTGCCGGAAGCCCATGCACGGAGGCGCCGTGTCCGATCACGATCTTCTTCGACTTCGCTTCCAGAATCCCGTCCTGCCAGCGCACCGTATCGGTGGGCCAGGTGGCGACATGCTGGTAGTGCATCAACATGATGTCGAAGTAATCGGTGTTGGCGAGCTTGCGCAACTCGTCGATTTTGGCCTGCGGATCGACCCCCTCGCGCGTGGTGACCTTGGACATCAGCCGGTAAGAATCGCGCGGAATGCCTTTCAGCGCAATGCCCAGCATCTTGTGCATTTCACCGTACGTCTCCGAAGTTTCGAAGAAGCGGATGCCGCGGTCGTAGGCATGCCGTACCATGCGGGTGAACTCGTCCTGCCCCAGCTCGCGCTGGACCCGTCCGCTGAAAGTGCCGGTCCCAAAGGCCAGCCGTGTCACCTTGACGCCGGACTTCCCCAGCGTCACCCAGTCGGTGGCAGTACCGCGCGCCCCTCGCAGGGGCAGGCCTCCGGTTCCCGCGAGAACGCCCGCGGCCAATCCGGTCTTCAAAAAATGACGTCTGGACCAATGAGCCATGCTTTCGCCTCCAATTGGTGACATCCTATCACGACAGAGCCGCCCGTCGCGGGTCCGTTTATCACGGATTTCGGAGCGATCTACACTGGTGAATATGGGCTCGAGACTGGCAGCCTTCATTTTCTCGCTCGCACCACTCGCCTCGCGCGCGCAGGCACCCGCGCCTTCTCCGTGCGCGAACACCCCCACCTATTCGCCGTGTGAACTGGTCTTCGAACTGAGTGACAAGGATGCCGCCGCGCATCCCAATCCCTACATGACGGTCGATATGAAGGTCGAATTCCGGTCTCCGCGGATCCGCACTTTCGCCGTTCCGGCGTATTGGGACGGCGGCAGGCGCATGGTGGCGCGCTTCTCACCAACCGAAGCCGGCGACTGGGAATTTCACGTCAGCGGCAACGTCCCGGGGTGGGCTGACAAGAACGGCACGTTCACGGCCGTATCCTCGGGCTCCAAGGGCTTCATCCGCTCGGCCAACGTGCATCATTGGGAGTACACCGAGCGCGACAGCCGCGGCCTGGACCAGGCGCACCTTTGGATGGGCGCCACCGAGTTGCTCTTCGCGACCCTCGATGATGCCGCCTTCCACGCCGTCGCCGACGCGCGCGCCGGCCAGAAGTTCACTCATCTCCGAGGCCTGGTTTTGTCACAGGAGCAGACGAATGTGTTCCGCTCTCCAGAGTCTCCCAACCTCGAGTACTTCCAGCGGCTCGACCAGCGCATCCGCTACCTGAATCAGAAGGGCATCATCGTCGATCTCATCCTGGCCGGCGGCCCCGGCTACCTGACGAAGGCGTTTCCTACCGCGCCGCAGCGAAACCGTTTCATGCGCTTCCTGGTGGGGCGCTACGCCGCCATGAACATCACCTGGCAGGCCGTGGACGCGTTCGAAGATTACCCGGACACCCGCGCGCTGCTCAAGGAGGCCGGCACTCTGATCAACCAGTTGGATCCGTACCACCATCCGCGGACTGCCGGCGCGCACCTGACGTCCAGCCCGCTGCTGGACGACGGTTGGATGGACTTCGCCTCCTACGGAACGTCCGACGACAATCTGGGAGCCGTGGAGCATCAGCTCTTCGGTGTCCCGTTCGTGAATCTGCGTTTTGCGCGCGAAGACAGCGGGGCAGGGAAGTCTGCGCCTGACGACGTGGACGCCGCCGAGTTCCGCCGCCGCCTGTGGAACTCCACCATGAACGGTCAATATCCCACCTATGCCAACAGCGGCTCCGGCAGCCAGTACGCCAACTCGCCGGGCGCCAAGGCCATGACCGCGTGGTTCGACCTGATGTCGGACACCCGCCACTGGGAACTGGAGCCGTACTTCGACGTGGATGGAGGGCGCGCGGTCGCGCTCGAAGACACGGAATACGTGGTCTATATCGAAAAGCCCGGCCCGGTGGAACTCTCCGTGGAGAAGCACGGCTACGACGTCTTCTGGATGGATCCCGCGACCGGTGAAATCACCCGCGATAAAAAGAAGTTCTCCGGCGAGCACTTCACCGGCGAGCCGCCGAACCGGTCGCACGACTGGGTGCTGCACCTGGTACGCGAAGGCCACCTGGAGAGCATGAACAAGTCGTTCAAGTTCGAGTCGCGGGACATCCTGTTACAGGAGGTCGAGGCGAACACGCCCAAGGTGCCGTTTGTGATCGAGCAGCCCACCAGCGACCTTTCGGTGTCGAAACCCACCCCGTTTTCCGCGAGGCTCACGCGGGAGTCGCGAGCAACCCGGCTGATGCGTTGGCTTTGGATGGGGGAGGTGGCGAACGACCGCCAGGGCTTCAAAGTGCTGGCCACCGGCCAGAAGGGTATGATGCAGCCGCCCCACAGCATCGCGACGAACTTTCCGGCGATCATGCATCTGCGCCTGTACGGCATGAACGCCAACGGCAAAGTCTACGAACTGGACAGCGCGTGCACGGTAAACCCCTAAC
>DATJWB010000141.1:0-3902 GCA_035501495.1 Bryobacteraceae bacterium
CGCGCCCGCGCACTGCTGATCTTCAAGAGCGGATCGCACCGATTCGGACGGCGTGCACAGGTACATCGGATATGCCACGCGATCGGAGAAGACCAGAAATCCCGAGAGGACATCGCAGGGCAAAGTGGCCAGAAAAAGATACAAGAGGATCGACCAGCGCCGCGGCGGCTCAAAGACCGGCCCCCAGAAGGCAAAGCCGGCGGCGAGAAAGGACACCTGCTCGATGAGGTGCCACAGCTCCGATTCCATGCCCAGTCGAAACCCTGCCGGCACATGCCAGCCCACCAACACCAAGGCGGCCGCGAGCCAGCAGACCACCGGGGGGAGATGCGGCCACCGAAATGGTGGGCGCACTCCCAGCATGATCAACGGTGGCGCGATGGTCATCAATAGCAGGTGTTGCACCATGTGCGCCGTCAGCATTCGGTGGTCCAGCGCGGCGACCGGCGACGCCATCGCCACACCGATCGCAAGCAAGCCGAGGACGCTGGCTGTTAGTCGCATGATCGCTTCTACTGCGCGACCGCGGCGTCGCGGGACGCATCGCGCGCGGGAGACTGTCCCGCCGGATGCAACGTCTCGAGAAACGCGACGAGCGCGGTAGTCTCAGCAGGACTCAAGTTTTTTCCGTACGCCGGCATGTTGCCGCCGCCCTGGATCACCTGGCGGATGAGTTGGTCCTGCGTGAGCCGGACAGCAACACTGTCCAAGGCAGGGCCTCGCTGGCCTCCGCTGTCTCCGAGAGAGTGGCAGTTCCGGCACTGCTTGACCTGGAAGACCAGCGCTCCCTGGCGTTCGAGCGCGGTGGTCCCGTGCAGGAAACGTACGGGCATGGAAGCGCCGCTCCAGGCGTTCATTTGCGGACTCCAGGGCGCAAACTGGGCGAGATGGGTGAATGTTCCCAGCGTGATCGCGATCAGCATCACGGTCAGGACGGCAATCGGCCTGCGCTTCCAGCTCTTCTCTCCCTCGCCCGAGAGGAACGGGAGGAGAATCAAGCCGGCGATGGCCACCACGGGACCGATGAGAAGAGCCGGAGTTTCGAGCGACGGGGGAAGCAGCGACAACAACGCATACAGCCAGAGGAAGAAATAGTCGGGACGCGGCGCGGTTTGGATGATCGTGGGATCTGGCTGGCCCGTAGGCCCAAATGGGCCGAAGTATGCCGCGCACGCGGCCAGGGCCAGCAGGATGCACGCGCCGAAAATCAGATCCTTCCAGATGGCATACGGAACGAAGGGCGCGCCATCTTCTTTGGTCAGTGCGTGATACTCGTCAAAGTAGGTGGCGCGCTTCACCAGGCGGCCGGGCATCGGCCATTCGTTGATCCCGAGTTTCAAAACCATGAGAAGGTGCAGACAGACGAGACCGATGAGGGTTCCCGGGATTACGAAGACATGGAGCGCGAAGAATCGAGAGAGCGTAGCGCCGGCGATGATCGGCCCGCCCAGGAGTAGTTTCACGGCCGCGGGGCCAATGATCGGGATGCGACTGGAAATCGAGGCGCCGATCCCGAGGCCCCAATAGGCATCCTGATCGAAGCGCAGCACCTGCCCGCTGAACGCCATGCCGAGCGTCATCAGGAGGAGGAAGACTCCGACGATCCAGGTGAGTTCCCGCGGAAATTTGTAAGCGCCGAAGAGAAACACCTGGACCATGTGAATCAGGACGATGGCCACCATGAAATTCGAGCCCCAGCCGTGCAGAGCACGGATGAACCAGCCCAGGGGCACATCGTGATTGAGAGCCTGCAGGCTGCTCCACGCCTCTCCGGCCGAGGGGACGTACACGAGCGCCAACAGAATTCCCGTCACAAGCTGCAGGAGGAAGACGACCAACGCGGCGCTGCCGAACACGTACCACCAACTCGCCGTGCGGCGCGGCACGGGATGTTCGGCGGCGTCGCGAATGGACCCCGCGATTTGCAGCCGCTCGTCGAACCAATTTCCAATTTGCGCGATCAGGCGCATGTCCGCTCCTTGCCCGCCAGGGCTGCGGTCGCTCCAGGGGTGGGCAGTTCGCCGGCCTGAATGGCGATCAGACCGTCCTCGACTTTATACGGATACTCGAAGAGTCCGCGTTCCGGCGGCCCCGAGGCGCGCGAGCCATCACCGTAGTAGGCTCCGCCGTGGCACGGGCACATGAACAACTCGGACTGCGGAAACCATCGCACCGGGCATCCCAGGTGCGCGCAGTTGATCGCGAACACCTGGAAGCGATCGCCCTCGATCCGCCGCACCCAGCAGGCAGTATCCACAGTCTTGCCGTCGGTGGGCGTCACGTAGGGATTGCGGAAGGTGGCGAGCCGCGTCTCCCCTTCGGGGAATCCGCTGACGGGACCGATCGGGACCCAGGCGAGATAGCCGTTCGCACGGCCGCGCGTGATGGAACCCAGCAGATACCGGCCGATCGGAAGGGCAAGCGCAGACGCGACGAATGCGTTGAAGAGAAGTCCCAGCTTCATAAGCCCGCGCCGGGAGAGCGTATTTTCGTTTGCCATGGTTTGATTCCTAGTGATGCTGGAGAATCGCAGCGGAGTATGGTTGTCCCGGCGCCTGAACTCGCCGGGAGATGAGCCATGTAACGACGTCGGTGACGTCCTGGTCCGACATCGGATGCCCCGCAAGATTGCCGCGCCAGTCGGGGGCGCCCAACTCGGGACGGCCGGTGATTACGAGTGTTCGAAGTCCCTGGTCGCTGACCAGCGCGAGAAATGAGTCGTTCGCGATGGCGCTGCCCTTCGGTCCGCCGAGTCCCCTGGCGCCGTGGCAGGATTCGCAATAGTGCTCGTACGCGACGGCCCCCCGCTCGACATCGCCCGCGGATTTCGCGGCGTAGGATGGCGGATTGGCGCCGTCAAGAATTCCGGGACGGCTCCAGCGCGATCGGATTTCGCCGGCGATCACGTCGATCTGGGCGCTGGTCAGCAGGCCACCGGCGCTCTCGGCGAATGCCGGCATGGCCGTGCCGCGCACGCCATTGGCGATCGCGCGGCGCATGGCTGTCTGGTCCGCGATGGCGAGATAGACGGGATCGGCGAGAGAGATGGCCGCGCCGCCCCGTCCCTCAGTGCCGTGGCAGCCGGCGCAGTTCTCCGCGTACAGGGTATGGAAGTCCAGCACCTGATTGGGCGCCAGAGTCTCCGCGCCGCTGCGCGGCTGGCCGTGCGGCCTTCCGCACGCTCCGAGCAGCACGGCGGCGAGGCAGACGAATTCAAAAAGCTGACGTGATGGCTTCACGGGCGCTCTCCCCGGCTCTCTCCAGGCAGGATCGTGCCAGGAGCTTCGATGCCGGCGCGCAAGGCGAACGACAGATTCTCGCGCGTTGGGACTCGGGGCTGCCGTACGACAACCAGCCCCGCGACCAGACCGAATGCCACTTGCGAAGCGATGAACCAAGACCAATCGATGCGGCTTTCGAGCAGCGGGTTTAAAAGGCCGAGGATCGTGTACAGTAATCCGGACCATAGAGCCGGGGAGATGAGCCCGCCGAGCAGAATCGGCCGCCGCGCAAACATCGGGAGCATCGCGCCATACAGCAGGCCCACGAGCGTGGAAACGAGCAGATGCAGGAAACATGCGATCGCGAAACTGTCGGCATGGAAGGAATACAATTGCTCGGGGCCGAGCTTCACCGATTCCGCGTAGACAGCCGCGGCCAGGAGGTTGATGGGATACCAGACACTGCCGGCCTTCAGTGCGCCGTAAGCGCAGGCCAGGACGGCCATCGCCACGCTCCCGGCCAATCCGCCCTTCACACCGGCTGATATCGGATGGGTGTGCAGCGGAAGCCACGCGCGCACCTGGTCGGCAGCGACGGGGAGCCGGTCGACCATCCGCCGTTCGGTAACGGTGGAACGCTCCTCGGGAACTACCGGCAGCGATACTTCGTGTTCGCGGGGC
>DATJWB010000142.1:0-14562 GCA_035501495.1 Bryobacteraceae bacterium
CTCGTTCATCACCAGCGTGTACCCCAGGCTCAGCAAGCCGTAGGTTTTCAAGAAAACGTGTGTGCGCCGGCAAGCTGTGGACAGGACGCCAAGCGTCGGCAGGAGTACCGACGCGGCAGCCTCGAAAACCCCTTCGCGGGCACCGGCACCGGAGGCGGCCAAAAGCGTCCCGAAGAGTCGGGACGCGGCAGGCCGGAGGGCCTGCGCCACGTCGATGGCGCAAGGGTTTTCATGGAGTTCTGTGGGCCGGCGGGGGCCCCATGGATACAGGCACGAGTGCCATGGCACGAGTGCCCGCGCCACGGCTACAACAGCGAGTTGATGTAATTGAGGGTATCCGGCGAAAGCCAGTCAACCTCTTCCGCCCACTTCCTCAGCACCTTCCCGTTGGCATCGATAATGTATGTCTCCGGGTACATGAACGTGCCGTAGTCCTCGTGAGTCTTCAACTCCCGCGCCGTCAGGAAAGCCGGCTTGAATTTCTGAAGAAACGCCCGGTAGGCCTTCTCGTCCTTATCAACGCTCACCCCCAGCACGACGACACCCTTGTTGGCATACTCCTCGGCAAAGCGGCTCATGCCCGGAGTTTCGTCAATACACGGTGGGCACCAGGAAGCCCAGAAGTTCAGAACCAGAATCTTTCCGCCGAAATCAGGCAGCGATACCTTCCGGCCGCTGTCGGTTGTAATGGTGAACTCGGGCGCCGAATCTCCCGCGACGACAACGCGTTCGTGGATACCGGCGTAGATGACATAAACCAAAATTGCGGCGAGCACTACTATCGAAACTCGCAGCAGACGATCGATTTTTACGCTCTGCATGGTGCCAATACTATAATTAGATTGTATCGCGAAGCGTAAAATAAGCGTTGAAAAACTAGACAGATGTTGATCACTCGCAAGGTGGAGTTCTCAGCCTCCCATGTTTGCCGCAACCCCGGCCTCTCCGATCAGGAAAATCGCGAGTTGTACGGGCCGGAGGCCAATCCCCACGGTCACGGGCATAACTACGTGGTGGAGGTGAGCCTTCGCGGCGAGCCCGACCAGATCACCGGTATGGTCCTGGACCTGAAGGAATTAAAGGAGATCCTCAACCGCCAGGTGGTCGCACCTTACGACCATCGGTTTCTGAATTTCGAGGTGCCCCCATTCGACCGGATAGCCCCGACCGCCGAGAACATCGCCCTCGATATCTGGCGGAGGCTCGAGCCGCACCTGTCCAACGCAGAGAGGAAGTTGCACGCCGTCCGGGTGTACGAAACTCCCGACCTCTACGTGGACTACTTCGGAGACGAGACGTGTTCCGCGTAACGCGTCAGTATCGCTTCGCCGCGTCACATCGGCTGCATGCCGCCGGACTGAGCGAAATCGAGAACCAGGCGCTGTACGGCAAGTGCAATAATCCCTACGGCCATGGTCACAACTATGTGGTCGACGTCAGTGCGCAGGGTCCCCTGGATCCGCGGTCGGGTCGTGCTTTGGACGTCCGCCTGCTCGACCAGTTGATGGCACGCGAGGTCATTGCGCCGTTTGACCGCCGGAATCTGAACGTGGAGATCGAATCGCTGAAGGACGTGGTGCCCACCTCGGAAAACCTCGCCAGGGAGATCTGCCGCCGTCTGAAGCGAAATTGGAAGACGGTGTTCCCCGGCGAGTGGCCCAGATTGGAGAAGGTGCGCATCTTCGAGACGCCTCGGAACATCATTGATGTCAGAACCGATGAAATCGAATAAAGCGCTTGTGAAAATGATGCAGCGGAAGCCCGAGGACGAGGAGATCGCCCCGTTGATCCGGGAGGTCCTCGGCAAATTGGGCGAAGATCCGGACCGCGACGGGCTGGTGAGCACGCCCGAGCGCGTGGACAAGGCGCTCAAGTTCCTGACCAGCGGCTACCGGATGGACGTGCAGAAGATTCTCAATGGCGCGCTGTACGAGGTAAAGTACGACGAGATGGTCGTGGTGAAGGACATCGAGTTCTTCAGCTTGTGCGAACACCACATCCTCCCGTTCTTCGGAAAAATGCACGTGGCCTACCTGCCCAAGACCAAGGTGATCGGTCTGAGCAAGATCCCGCGCATCGTAGACGTGTTCGCGCGGCGCCTGCAGATTCAGGAGCGGCTCACCCAGCAGGTGGCGCAGACGATCCAGGAAGTCATCGATCCCGTAGGTGTGGGCGTGATCTGCGAAGCGCGCCACTTCTGCATGATGATGCGGGGCGTGGAGAAGCAGCACTCCGGCGCCATGACCAGCACGATGCTCGGCGCGTTTCGCACTCGCAAGGATACCCGGGACGAGTTCCTCGCGCTGGTGAATCACCGGTCCAACGGATACTAAGCAGCGTAGAGAGCGTTGCATCTCACTGCGTCACTTGTTTCTTGAATCGGGAAGTGGTGGCGCCCTGCTTCAGTGTGAAACTCGACTCAGAATCGAACTGCACGGCGATTCCGGCCGGTGCGAATTCGAACCGGGTGGCGCTGGTTGCCTTCAGCGGGAATTCCGGCTGCCCGGTGGCCTGCAGGAACAGGTTACCATCCCTCACGAAAGCCTTGATGTCGAGCGGAATCTGTTCCGACTTGTAGGTTCCCGAGTACGATTCGAGTGTCTTGACATCCACCGTCACGGCCGGTGCCGTTTCGACCGGCTTCTCGAACACAACCCGGAGCGGGATCGCCTCGCCGCGGAACACGTTCGCTTTTACCATAGGGTCGCCGTCGAGCAGCGCGCGAGCGGTTTCGCGATCCGGAGCATTGACGATGATAATGCCCCAGAGCCCTTTGGGGTCGAACACCTGAGCCGCCAGGCTCAGCTTGCCGGAGTCGAGAAGAGACTTGAGGTACTGGACGTGCTCGCTGGCGAGACGAGCCTCTTCCACAGTCATGTTCTGAAGCGTGAATCCCGTGCGGGTGGGCTCGATTCGCAGCAGAAACTGCCCGGTCGCGGCGGGTTGCGCGATGGCCGCGCCGGAAAAGAGAGCCATGAGGAGTATCAGTCTTCGCATACATCCGAGAGACGGGTGCTGGGCGCATTCTTTAGCGGGCCGGCTCCCTTTCCGGAAACGCCATCACTGCCGGCTGGAGTAAAATGGCATATTAAGATATGTAGACCCTTTTATCGGAACACCGGGATTCAGCCGGGCGTTGCTTCACGCCAAAGCTGTGCGCACTGCCCGCAATTGAGCCACGGTCTCCTTTGCTTTCTCCAATAACAGCCCATGCTCGCCGCCGGCGCCTACGAACCGCATGCCGCGTTCCGCCCAGAATTTGGCCATCGCGATGGTGCGCACCTGAATGCCCGGGATTACGCCATGCCGGCTGCACTTTTCGATCAGCCGGTCCACCGTCTCGATCAGCAGGGGGTGATCAAACTGCCCCGGCACGCCAAGCGAGATGGAAAGGTCGGCGGGTCCGACCATCGCGATGTCCATCCCCTTGATGGACAGCATTTCGTCGGCGCGCTCCATTGCGGTAGTGGTCTCGAACTGCACGACCGCGAGCGTGTTGCGATTCTGGTGGGCGATGATTTCGGGGAAGCTGCGGCTCTCGTAGCCGATCATCGTGGGATTCACGCCGTAGCCGCGTTTGCCTTCCGGCGGAAAACGCATCCAGCTCAGAGCCTCCTGGAGAATGCGCGGATCTTCCACGCGGGGCAGAATGATGCCCTGCGCACCTGCGTCCAAAAGCCGCGCCACCAGGGAATAGAGAAGTTCGCCGACTCGAACGATGGGGGTGATGCCCGATCCGTTCGATGCGGCGATCATGTCCTGCGCGGTTTCCAGGTCGAAAGCGCCATGCTCCAGGTCGATGAAGACGTAGTCAAAACCCGCTGCCGCGAAGGTGCGGGCAATCTCCGGCGAGCGGTAGACTTGCAGTCCGCACCCGAAGACCGTTTCTCCTTTGAGCAGGCGCTCCCGTGTCTGATTGATGCGCATGTAGATACTGTTCCTTTCGGCCGGTAAACCACTATGCTAGCGTATGGTGCGGCCGTAGGACTTCACAGCCGGTGGGGCGGAATGCGATCTGTCACGAAGGCCCAGGCGGCCGCGGCGGCCTTGCAGGTTCCATACCAATGTCGAATGAGCGCTTCGGCTGAGACGTGCTGCCACCCGATCTGCTACACTAGGAGTGTCTCCAGGCTGGCGCGCGAAACTTGGTACTCTGCTGCCACGGTCTAGCCCGCACCGTCAGAAATTCGAGTCATATTCGCGTTCAGAAGTCACGCTGCGGACCGGCCGGTGGGGCATCGGCGGACCGTTCCAAGCAGTGGCTGGGCCCGCTGATAACAAGATCTTCACAAACCGCAGCCGGCCCCGAAAGCCGGCCGCAGATCAGGAGTTGATCCTCATGGGTATGCGTTCGGGAACCACTTTCAAAAAACGCCAGAAAGAAATCGCACGCATGGAGAAGCAACGCGACAAGGCGGCGCGGAGACTGCAGCGCAAAGCGGAGAAGGCAGCCGGGATAACCCATACCGAAGATGATTCGGCGGAGTCCGGTGAGCAGGATGACGAGTCCGGAGAATTCTCCTTGGGAGCCGGGTCGAATCCGGGCAACGAGACCATCTGATGGTCAACTGCGGATAGCAACTTGAAAATCGGTTTTGTCAGTCTGGGTTGTCCCAAAAACCTGGTGGATAGCGAAGTGATGATGGGTCAGCTTGTAGCTAACGGCCACGAGATGACTCCTCACCCCGACCAGGCGGACGTGCTCGTCGTCAACACCTGCAGTTTCATCGATCCGGCCAAGAAAGAGTCCGTCGATACCATCCTCGAGATGGCGGAGTACAAGAAGATCGGCCGCGCCAGGCGGTTGATTGTGGCAGGCTGCCTGGTGGAGCGCTATCGGGGAGACATTCGCCGCGAACTGCCCGAGGTGGACGCCCTCGTCGGAACCAACGAGCTGGACAGCATCCTGTCGCTGTGCGAAGGGATCGAGCCCTCCGGCAATCCCGCGGAGCCCTATCTTTATCACGATCTCACACCGCGCGTTCTGGCGACACCCCGGCACTTCGCCTACATCAAGATCGCGGAGGGCTGCGACCACCCCTGCACCTTCTGTGTGATTCCCCAGTACCGCGGCAGGTTCCGCAGCCGCCGGTTCGAATCGGTGGTCACGGAGGCCGCCCGGCTGTTTCAGCAAGGCGTGAGGGAAATCAACCTGATCGGGCAGGACACCACCTGTTTCGGCGAAGATCTGGGCCTCGCGGACGGTTTGGCGCACCTGCTCGCGCGGCTGGCCGAAATCGAGACGCCGCACGCCAAGTGGGTCCGGTTCCTGTACGCCTACCCCAACAAGGTCACGCAGAAACTGCTGGATACCATGGCGGCGCACCCGTCGCTGGTGAAGTACATCGACATGCCGCTGCAGCATGCCAGCGCCGGAGTCTTGAAGCGCATGAAGCGAGGGGCTTCAGGAGACATCTTTCTCCGCCTGCTGGAGCGCATCCGCCGCACCATCCCGGGGGTGGCCATCCGCACCAGTTTCATCACGGGCTTTCCGGGCGAGACCGAGGGAGACTTCGAGGAGTTGTGCCAATTCGTGGAGGCGGCGCGCTTCGACAACCTGGGCGTGTTCACCTACTCGGACGAAGATACCAGCGTCAGCTTCGGGCTCGACGGCAAGGTGAACGGGCGGACGATTCACAATCGCAAGCGGCGCCTGATGGCTATCCAGCGCAAAATCTCGCGCGCTCGCAACCGGGCCCTGGTGGGCCGCGAGGTGCCGGTCCTGGTGGAGGGCCGTTCGGCCGAGACCGACCTGTTGTGGGAAGCCCGCATGCCCACGCAGGCGCCCGAGATCGACGGCATCACCCTGGTGAACGACTACGAAGGCGCTGAGCCGCGGCAGGGGGAAATCCGTCAGCTCCGCATCACCGAGGCGCACGACTACGACGTGGTGGGCACACTGCTGCCGGGCACCGAGCCGGCACCGCGCTTCACCCCCGCTCCGCTCATTCAGATCGCGGTATGAAGTGCCCGATTTGCAAGAACGATGTCGCCATCGGCGACCCCGAATTTCCCTTCTGCAGCGAGCGTTGCCGGACTGTCGACCTGGGCAATTGGGCCAGCGGAAAGTACGTGATCCCCTCGGCCACTCCTCCCAATCGGCCCGAAGAAGACGAAGAGTAACTCTCCGTTTTTGATATAACGGACTATGCTTCGACTGCGCTCCGCCTCGCTGGCCAGCGTGTTCCTGGCGCCCGCACTGCTGGGCGCCGCCGTTCCAACTCCCGAACAATTCGCCGGATTTCCCGTCGGCGCCGACCGCCGCCTCGTCCGCTGGGAGAAGATCGTCGAATACATGCACCTGCTCGCCAGGTCGTCGGACCGCGTCCGTGTCGAGACGCTCGGTAAGACCACTCAGGGCAACCCGTTCATTGCGGTGATCGTCTCCTCTCCGGGTAATCTGGCCCGGATCGATCAGTTCCGTGATACGGCCCGGCGCCTCGCATCCGGCCGCGTTACCGAAGCCGAAGCCCGCCGGCTCGCGGGCGAGGGCCGGGTGTTCGCTTTCATCAATCACAACATCCACTCCACCGAGATCGCCTCGTCGCAGACCACCCTGGAGATGATCTACGGTCTGGCGACCGGCGACTCGCCCGACACGAAAGAGATCCTCGACAACGTCATCCTGGTACACGTGCCTTCCGCCAATCCGGACGGCCAGATCCTGACGGTGGACTGGTACAACCGCAACCTCGGATCGAAGTTCGAACGGTCGCCCATGCCTTGGCTGTATCACCCTTACGTTGGCCACGACAACAACCGCGATTTCTTCATGGGCAACATGATTGAGACGCGCTACATGCAGAAGCTGGTGTACCAGGAGTACACACCGCAGGTGTATCTCGATCAGCACCAGGCCGGCGTCAACTCCGCGCGGATGTTCGTACCGCCGTTCCCGGACCCTCCCAACGAGCGCGTGCATCCGCTGATCTGGCAGCAGACTCTGTTCTTCGGCGGCGCGATGGCCTCGGCTCTCGAATCCGCAGGCAAAAAGGGCGTTCAGGCCGAGGGCACCAACTACCGTATTTATCACGAGGGCGGAACGCTTTCGGCGTGGTGGCATAACATCACCGCGGTCCTCACCGAAGCGGCCGGCGCCTCGGTGGCAACGCCCGTGACCTTGCGGCCCGAGGACCTGCAAATGCCGCTCACCGACGGCCTGGTGTCGAACATGAAGATCACCAAAGCCTACCCCGATCCCTGGCCGGGCGGCACCTGGCGTTTGCGCGATGCCATCGATTACCAGATGATTGCCGCGCGCGCCTTCCTGAAACATTCCGCCCGCTATCGCACAGAGCTGCTGTACAACCACTACGTGATGGCGCGCGACCAGATTGCCAAGGCGGAGTCCGAAGGGCCATACGCCTACGTGATCTCGCCTGCTTCGCAGCGCGACCCGCTGACCGCCGCCGACCTGGTCCAGCGCCTGATCAACCAGGGCGTCGAGGCGCATCGCGCCTCCGCGCCGTTCCAGGCCGGCGGCAAGAGCTATCCGCCGGGGTCGTTCGTCTTGTTCACGGCGCAGGCAACGCGGCCGGCACTGGTCGATCTGCTCGAGCCGCAGAGCTATCCCGAAATGCGAGCGTATGAGGGCGGACCGCCCATCCGGCCATACGACGTGACCGGATACACTCTGTCGATGCAGATGGGGGTTGTAGTCGATCGGATCCCGCAGCGGTTTGACGCGCCGGTCGAAGCCATCTCGCGCGCCGTTCTGCCTGCGCCCGCGGTGGACCGCGCGCAGGTGGCCTACGTGCTGAATCACGAGATCAACAAGACCGTGGTGGCCGTCAACCGGCTCCTGAAAGCCGGCGTGCCCGTGTACCGCGCTCGCGAAGCCCTCGACCTGCGAAACGGCAGGCTCTCGCCCGGAGCGTTCCTGGTCCCGGCCTCCGCGCCTGGAATTCAGGAGCGGCTGCAAACCATCTCAAAAGAGATCGGAATTCCAGTTGCCGCCGATCCACCTGGACTTTCGCCCGCCGTTGCGAATTGGGGGATGGCACTGACCGAACCTCGCATCGCGCTCTACAAGTCGTGGGTGGCTTCCATGGACGAGGGGTGGACCCGCTGGATCCTGGAGCAGAACGAGTTTCCGTATACCAGTCTGACGAACGCGATGGTGAAAGCCGGTCACCTTCACGACCGGTTCGACGTGATCATTCTGCCGGCCGAGACCACGCTGCCGAACCTCCTCAACGGCTATTCCGCCGACCGCATGCCCGCGGAATACGCGGGCGGCATCGGAGACGAAGGCGTCGCAAACCTGAAGCAGTTCGCGATGGACGGCGGGACCCTGGTGACGCTCGATTCGGCGGGCGAGGCCGCCATCGAAAAGTTGGGAGCACCGGTGAAGGACACCTTGAAGGGAGTGCCGGAGAAGGAATTCTACGCTCCCGGCTCCATCCTGGCGCTGCACATCGACACTCGCCACCCCATCGGCTACGGCCTTCCGGAACTCGTGGCGGCGAAATTTGTGCGGAGTCCCGCTTATGAGCTGGGCTCGCTCGAAGGTCGAGCGGCAACGAGTCCGCATGTGGTGGCGAGTTATCCGGCGGACCGGCCGCTGCTGATGAGCGGGCTGTTGATCGGTGAATCGCGCCTCCAGGGGCGCGCCGCGGTGGTGGAAATGAAGTATGGCCGCGGCAGGCTGGTGATGCTCGGCTTCCGCGTGCAGCATCGCGGGCAGACCCACGGCACTTTCAAGCTCCTGTTCAATTCGATTTACTACGGGGCGTCGAAGTGAGGCCCTGCGGGGTCGGGCACTCGTGCCTGTAACCATGGGCCCCTGCGCGGCCCACAAAATCCACGAAAACCTTGCGCCGCCGACGTGGCGCAGGCACTCCTGCCTGCCGCGTCCCCACTCTTGGGGACGCTTGTCGGGCGTGTACAGTGCCAGTGGCGACTCAGGTGGCGGCCAACAAGCGCCCAGATGATTCTCGGCGCGGCAGACACGACTGTCCGCGCCACATCGCGTCAACTCCGTCCCGCCAGCGCCGCGTGAAGCTTCTTCACCTGCGTTCTGTGATCGAGCAGATGCAGCCGTTGCAGCAGAGCATATTCCTTCCAGCCGAGTTCGGCAAAGAAGATCTGCGGCTCGTTGCGGCCGTCGTCGAGTCTCCGCAGCGCTACCATTACCGTCTTCACCGTTGGCGCGCCGGCGGACGCCTTGATGTCGCCAACCCCATCCAGGACGTCGATCATCGCGCGGTTCGCGTCGCGCAACTCTTCCACCAACAGGTCCCACGGCGCCCATTGACCCGCGCCCGACCGCAGCGCTTCGTATACCGGCGGCAGCGGCGGACGTCTCCCGGCCAACAAATGGCGCAGCTCTTCCGTTCCGCGGACCTGCGTTTGCGAGATGTGATCGACCACTTCGGCGATCGTCCACTTACCGGCGATGGGACGAAGCCGCGCGTCGCTGGCGCTCACCGCACCGACAGCATCTTCCAACTCGCAAGCAGCCGCGCGAATCCGGTCGCGAATTGCGGCCGGACTGAGTTCCGCGGCACGAGCCTCGAGATACTCCATCATCCGAACAGACTCTGGCGCGAGCGGCAACCCCTCGACGTCCAATATCGGATTCATCGGCCGTCCCCTCGCGCGACCACCTCGAGCACCTGGCGGTAACTCCGCGGCGCCTCGCCGCCGAAGCGCTCCTTCAAGCCGAGCTGAGCGCTCCACTCCATCCGGCGCGCCGTGGCCTCCGCCATGATCGGCTCGATCCCCAGCGAGCGCAGTGTTTCAGCGACCTCTTCCATCTCCCTGGCGCGGCGCTCGCCGTGCATCACCACGCGCCCCACCATGTAATCGGCCAACTGCGCCCAATTGATGCCCGGGAAGCTCTCCGCGAGCGACGCGAACACCCGCGATTCGGCGCCGTATCGGCCGGCCCCGAGGACGCATTCCATCATCAGCGCCTCCAGCCCTTTGACCACGATGCTGCGGAACATCTTGGTGGCCGCGGCCGCACCAATCTCACGCGCGCCCACCTCGATGTGCATTCCGAACGGCGCCATCCGTGCGGCGAACTCGCCGGCCGCCTCGCCGCCCGCCAGCATCGGTACCCGGTGTCCATATGGTGGAACCGGCGCCATCACCGCTACCTCCACGAATCGTCCACCAGCGGCAGTGATCGTTTCGGCGATCGACTGCTTCACCGCCGGAGACACCGAATTCAAATCGGCATAAAGCCGGCTGGCGCCAAGGTACGGGGCATTCTGCTCAGCGGCCAACGCGGCCTGGTCGGAGGTCACCACCGACAGGACAATCTGGCTGGAGCCGACCAGCTCTTGGTTCGATTCCAACAGCCGTGTGGACGTTTCCGCGGCCCGCCGGCGAATCCTCTCGCCTGGCCCGGGCGTGTCGCTGTGGATATCGTACGCGCTCAGGCGCTCGACGCCGGCCCCGCGCAGTCCCTTCGCCAGATGAAAACCGGCCTCGCCGAATCCCACGAAGCCGATCGATAAGCCATTCTCCGTCATGCGCGTGCACCAGCAACCAGTCTAACGGATCAGCCCTCCCGGATCAGCGCGGAGCCGTGGGCGCCGAGGGGCAGATCGGTCGGTGTCCGCGCCACGACAATGGTCATTTCACTTCGAACACAATCTGATCGCTGTTCACGGCCTTGGTCACGGTGTCTTTGAGCACTACGTTCAGGCGATATGAGCCCGGCGCCAGTTGAATGAAATGCGTGAACAGCGGGGCGCCCGCCGGCACGGTCCGCTCGAAGTTTTGCACCGGCCGTCGCGTGGAGGTAGTAATCGTACTCATGACGGCAACCGAATGGCCGCCGTAGGAACCGAGCGGGATCGAGATCATTACCGCCTTGCCGTTGGGGGCCGCGGTGCTCATCACCTGCACCGTTGTGCCGGTTTTGCCCTGGCCGTTCAACAAGGCTGCCTGAGCGGAGGCGTCCTTCTCGTTGGGGTCGGTCGTCATGCGGTATTCGCCGTTCCGCGTGGGATCCACAAACTCGATGATGACGTTCTCGCCTACGTTTTGAATCCAGCGATAGCGCCACTGCTCGAATGGGACGGCATCGATCGTTCCGCCGCCTTCTTCCGCGGGCCGCCGGTAGGTTCCTCCCGTCGGATGCGACTCGATTTCATCGGGCGGACCGTAGACGATGTAGATGCGGCCCCGGTCGGTCTTCCAGCCCGGAAGACCGCTCCCTGGACTGAAGTGCTGGTTCACGTAGGCGATGCGGCGGTAGTGTTCCTCGCGCATTTCGTTTTCGGGCGTGCCCGGCGTGGGGTCGCGGCGCAGCCAGAACTGCTCGATGAAGTGCTCCCGCTCCTCGTCTGTGGTGAGCGCCTGGAACGCGGTCCGCTCCTGGTCACTGATGATGTAGGCCACGTCCTCATGCAGCCAGTGCTGGTAGGGAGTGTTCAGTTCCCCGCGGACCGCCTTCTCCTGACGCGTCCTCTCGAACTCGGATACTTGCGCCGCGAACCTGGCCGCGGCGGGATCTTGCGGAGGCGCCGTTTGCGCCACAACCTGTACGGGCCTCCTCGCGGGTGTCTGCTCCGTCACATGAGAGACCGGCGCCATGTCCTGCGTGGTGACGACCGCGGAAGGCGCCACCATGGGAAGCGCGGGCCTGGGCGGCTCGGCTGGTTGGACCTGCCAGTTCGCCACCGCCACTCCCACTGAGGTCAGCACAAGCGCGGCCACAAATACCGGCGCGGACGACGCGCGATGACTTTCCGGTTCCTGGAGCAGACGGCGAATCCGTTTCATCAGACTTCCTCCTGTGGCAGCCAGCGCCGCCTCATGTGCCGGCCAGCGGTTCTGTTCGAGAGTTGCCAGCGCCGCCGCGTATCCCCGCGCGTCGCCCTTCAGGTTCACGACCACATCGTCACAGCAGTTCTCGCGTTCGGCGCGAACCTGCCCCGAGACCCACCAGACCGCCGGGTGATAGAACAGCAGCCCTTCCACCAGGTTCTGCAGCAGGTTGACCACGTAATCCCACCGGCGGATGTGCGCCAGTTCGTGGATCAGAATCGATTCCAGTTGGTCCGCCGGCAAGCCGGCGAGCAATCCCATCGGCACCAGGACCACAGGCCGCAGGAATCCCATGATGACCGGCACATCCACCAGGCATGACTCCAGCAGCACGACAGGTTTGGAGATCCGCAACCGCCGGCACAAGCCGTCCAGCCGTGCCTGCCAGTCTCCGGATGCCGCGGAGACGCCGGCGCAGCGAAGGCGGCGCGTCAATATCCAGCCGCCCGCGCTACGCACATAAAAGATCAGCACACCCGCCATCCAGAGAAGCGGAAGCGACGGCAGGATGGTTTTGAGGCCAAGTTGCGCGGCCGGTGCCGCACCGTTCACGGCCGCCAAAGACCCGGCATCCGTCACATCCACTGGCGACAGCCGTGGTGCCGGCTGACGGCCCGGCGCGGAAACCACCACGGTGATGGCCAACGCGAGCGGCATGGCGAGCAACGCCAGACATGCCACGGCATACCGCAGGCGCGCCGAAGCACGGCGGCAGAGAAACAGCACCGCGGCCAGCATCAGCGCAATCAGCACGCCCTCCCACAAAAAGTGAATCAGCGACCATCCGCATGCCTTGGCGAACGGAGAGCGGATCCAGGCTTTCAGACCAGCATCCAGGTAGTTCATTTGGCCCCCTTCTCGTACTCATCAAGGAATTTCCGCAATTCGGCCAACTCCTCTTTCGATACCTTCTTCGCGGAGAGCGCACCCAGCATGAGGCTCTTCGCCGAGCCGCTGAAGGCCCGCTGCAGGAGGTCGCCGGCCAGTTGCCGCTGGGTCCATTCACAGGGCTGGCTGGCTTCGTAGACATGTGCGCGCTGTTTCTCATCGCGCCGCACCAGCCCTTTCTCAGCCATGATCTGCAGGAGCTTCAGGATGGTGGTGTACTGGGTTGGCTTGCGGACCGCGATGGTCTCGTGAACTTCGCGGACGGTGCTGGGTCCGCGACTCCAGAGCACAGTCAGAATCTCGAGTTCGGCGTCGGTGGGACGCGGCGGATCGGGTGCTTTCGATGACATCTACGAAGACATTACTACGAATGCTTTCGTCTGTCAAGCGGAGCTTGTAACTGCGGGCGGGGAACCTTTCGGCGAGATCGTCGTCTGATGCTCTATGCGACATACCGTGGCCTTGCTGTGCCTGTGTCTTCCGGCACTTTCTCAAACCTCCCCTTCCGGCAAGTGGATCTCGGACCTGAAGTTTTTCGATCAGGACAACTACGAGCGCATGGAACTCAGCCTGGAAGGAAACAAGCTGACCGGCAAACTAGGCAGGGACGACTTCAACGGGACGTTCCAGAGCGGACGGATCGAAGCCACAGTCAAGCCGAACTCGGAGACCACCATCCATCTGGAAGGCCGGCTGGCGGGAGATCGCATCGACGGCACGGGAACCGTGAACCAGGGGAATCAACACGCGGACGTCAAGTGGGAAGCCCGCCGCGAGCCGCCCAAAGGCGGCGCCCCCCGCACCCACAACTTCGAACCGACGCAATTCCACCACTTCTTCTCGGCGGCGATCGAGCCGGCGCTCCATATCAACCCGGGCGACACGGTGAAGACGTGGTCCGTGGACGCGGGCGGAACTGATCCGAACGGCGTGCGTCGCACCTCGGGAGGCAATCCGCTTACCGGTCCCTTCTATGTCGAGGGCGCGGTCCCCGGCGACACGTTGGTGGTTCACTTCAACCGGATCCGTCTCAATCGCGATACCGCCATCAGCAGCCCGCTGATCGCCAGCAGCGCGCTCAATCCCGGATACATCGAGCAGCGGAAGCGGGTGGAGGGGTATAACTCCGATTGGAAGATCGACCGCCAGGCCGGTTTCGCCATGCTCGAAAAGCCCACCGACACCATGAAGAACTACCGCGTGCCGGTCGCGCCGATGCTCGGCTGCGTCGGGGTGGCGCCGCCGGGTGGCATGCAGTACCGCTCCGGATTCCTCGGCGGCTTCGGCGGGAACATGGACTACAACCAACTCCGCGAGGGAATCACGGTGTACCTTCCCGTGTCCGTGCCCGGAGCGCTGCTCTTCGTGGGCGATGGCCACGCGCTGCAAGGCGCCGGGGAACTCACCGGCAACGCGCTCGAGACCTCGATGGACATCGAATTCACGGTCGACCTGCAGCCGGGGAACGCACCTGGGGCGCCGCGATTCGAGAATGCGGACTACCTGATGGCGAGCGGCATTGCGGGCAGTATCGACGAGGCATTTCGAGGCGCGACCACCAATCTGGTGCGCTGGCTGGAGCGGAAGTACGGCCTGAACGCAGCCGAAGTCTCCTCGGTGCTGGGAACGGCGATGGTCTACGACGTGGCGGAGGTGGTAGACCCGTTTGTGCACGTTGTGGCCAAGGTGCCGAAATCCGTGCTGGCCGGGCTGACTCCGAAGGCGGATTAGACTCTCACTGTGGAGCGGGCACTCGTGCCTGTACCCACGGGCCCCGCCGGCCCACAGAACTCCATGAAAACCCTTGCGCCGTCGACGTGGCGCGGGCACTCCTGCCTGCCGCGCCGAGACTCATCTCGGCGCTTGTTGGTCTGCCATCCAGTTCAATGC
>DATJWB010000143.1:0-117704 GCA_035501495.1 Bryobacteraceae bacterium
GGATCCGCAGGGACCGGAAGAGGTCCAGAATCTCCTTGGCCGCGTGTACCACGGCCAGGTTGCCGCCCACCTTCCGCAATGAGTTGTGGCCGGCAATCAGCCAGCCCAGCCCCGCGGAATCCACCATGGCACCTCCGGAGAAATCCAGCGTCACATCGCGGACGCCTTCGGCCACCGCTGCGCGCAGCACGGCTCGCAACTCAGTAGCCCCCACATCGCCGGCCGGCCTCTCCAGCGCCGACGGGCCGCCATCGACATGACCGGTCACAAGCCCCTCCCCGCCCCTCACGAACAACTTACGGAAGCACTCCGTCGCCCCGATGCTACCCTATGCATGTGGACCACCCGCGCCTGGCTCGAATCAGGCAAATTGGGTTCGTTCCTGCAAAATCGGTGATTCCTGCAAATTTGCCTTCTCGGGATCGTCCGTCGGCCGGAGCCCATTCGCTATAATTGTTCTATCCCTACGTGGAATAAGGAGTACCATGCAATCTCGGCGTAATTTCATCGGCAAGGTTGCCACCGGCCTGGCCGGCACGTTGGCCGCTTCCAACGTCCTCGGCGCCAACGAGCGCATCCGCATCGGCATCATCGGCCCCGGCGCGCGCGGGTCGGAAATCCTCCGCCAGGCGCTCGCCTGCGCCAATACCGAGTGCATCGGCGCCGCCGACGTCTACACCCGCCGCCTCGAGGCCGTCCGCCAGATCGCCCCCAACGCCAAAACCTACTCCGATTACCACCGCATGCTCGAGGACAAGAACGTCGACGCCGTCCTCATCGCCACTCCCCAGCACCTGCACGCCGAGTGCTTCACCGCCGCGCTCGATGCCGGCAAGCACGTCTACCAGGAAAAGACCATGGCGTTCAACGTCGAGCACGCCAAGCGCATGCGCGCCGCGGTCGAGCGCGCCGGCAAGCAGCGCATCGTGCAGATCGGCCATCAGTGGACCTCCACCGGCCAACTCACCGACGCCGTCGCCTGGCTCAAACCCGACTTCATGGGCAAGGTCACCATGATCCACGCGCACATGTACCGCAACACCCCGCATGGCAAGCCGCAGTGGACCAACCCGATCTATCCCGACATGACGCCCGGGAATATCGATTGGAAAGCCTTCCTCGGCGAGGCCCCCCAGCGCCCCTTCGACGCCAATCGCTACGCCAACTGGCGCTTCTTCTGGGACTATTCGGGCGGCAATGTATTCGAAAACATGTGCCACCAGCTCTGCTTCTGGTATAAGGCGATGAGGCTCGACATTCCCAGGTCGGTCACCATGACCGGTGGCCTCTACCTCTGGAAGGATGGCCGCGAGGTCCCCGACACCATGAACGTCTCCATGGAGCACGACGACATGCTCTTCACCTGGGACTCCGGCTTCGGCAACGAGCGTCTGGGCGTCACCGAAGAGGCGCTTGGCGACAATGGCACCATTTCTCACACCATGCAAGGCATCCGCTACACGCCGGAGAAGAAGACGCGCCCCGACGGCAACGAGATGGCCGGCATGACCAAGTCCGATCCCCGTGCCCATATGCAGAATTTCCTCGACGCGGTCCGCGACTCGGGCACCCAGCCCAACTGCCCCTTCGATCTGGGCTTCCGCGTAGCCATCGCCTGCCGCATGGCGGTGGAGAGCTACCGGAAACAGCGCACCATGCATTGGGACGCCGCCAAAGAAGAGATCGTATAAATCCGTGGACTTCCAGTACACGCCGGAACAGATCCAGCTCCGCAAATCCGTCCGTGAATTCGCCGAAGCGGAGATTGCGCCCCACGTCATGGAGTGGGATGAAGCGCAGACTTTCCCCATGGAGGTCGTCCGCAAGCTCGGCCAACTTGGATACCTGGGCGCTGTCTTTCCCGAAGAACTGGGCGGCGCCGGCCTCGGCTACATCGAATACTCCATCATCATTGAAGAGCTTTCCCGCGTGGATGGCTCGGTCGGCATCATCGTCGCCGCCCACACGTCGCTCTGCTCCAATCACATTTACAGAATGGGCACCGATGAGCAGCGCCACCGCTATCTCCCCAAGCTGGCCTCGGGCGAGTGGATCGGCTGCTGGTCGCTCACCGAACCCGAGGCGGGCTCGGACGCCGCCGGCACCCGCACCAAGGCCGTGTTGCAGGACGGCTGCTGGGTGCTCAACGGCGCCAAGACTTTTACCACCAACGCGCATTACGCCGACGTGTGCGTCGCTATGGCGGTCACCGATCGCGCCGCCGCCCAACACGGCATCTCCGCGTTCCTGGTAGACAAGGGTACGCCGGGCTTCCACCCCGGCAAGAAGGAAAACAAGCTCGGACTCCGCGCCAGCGCCACCGGCGAAGTGATCTTCGAAAGCTGCCGCCTCGGCCCCGGCCAGTTGCTCGGCAAGATGAACGAAGGCTTCGTGGACAGCCTCAAAGTCCTCGACGGCGGGCGCATTTCGATTGCGGCTCTCTCGCTCGGCATGGCCCAGGGCGCCTACGATGCCGCCCTCCGCTATTCCAAGCTCCGCAAGCAATTCGGCCGGCCGATCTCCGAGTTCCAGGCCATCCAGCACAAGCTCGTGGACATGGCCGTGGACCTCGACGCCGCGCGCCTCCTCAACTACCGCGCCGCCTGGATGCTCGACCACGGCATGCGCGTCACCCGCGAATCCGCCATGGCCAAGCTGTTCGCTTCCGAAGCCGCCGTGCGCATCGCCAACGAAGCCGTGCAGATCCACGGTGGCTACGGGTACATCAAAGACTATCCCGTCGAAAAGTTCTACCGCGACGTGAAGCTCTGTACCATCGGGGAAGGCACCAGCGAAATCCAGCGGCTGGTCATTGCCCGGCAACTTCTGAAAAGCTGATGAACGATTGGGCATCCAGAATCCGGGCGGGCGACGCGCGCGCGCTGGCTCGCGCCGCTACCGGCGTCGAGAACCGTGATCCGGAGGCGCTTCACGTTCTCGACGAACTGGCGCCCTTCGCCGGCCACGCCCGCATCGTCGGAATCACCGGCCCGCCCGGCGCGGGCAAGAGCACCCTCGTGGACGCCCTCGCGGCGGAGCTGCGCCGCCGGGGCCAGACGCTCGCGATCATCGCGGTCGATCCCAGCAGCCGCGCCACCGGCGGAGCCATTCTGGGCGACCGGATCCGCATGCAGCAGCACCATGCCGACCCCGGCATCTTCATCCGTTCCATGGCCACCCGCGGCACTACCGGCGGCCTGGCCCGCGCGACGGCCGACCTGGCTCGCCTGATGGACGCGGCCGGCCGGGATTTCGTCCTCATCGAAACGGTCGGCGTGGGACAGGACGAAGTCGAGATCGCGGACCTGGCGAATGTCACCGTAGTCGTCCTGGTTCCCGGCATGGGCGACGACATCCAGGCGATCAAGGCCGGAATCCTGGAAATCGCCGACATCTTCGTTATCAACAAGGCCGATCACCCCGGCGCCGACCGCATCGAGCGCGAGATGCACGCCGAAGGCCACGAGGTCCCGATCCTCCGCACCGTAGCCACCACCGGCGCTGGAATTCCTGAGTTGCTGGAAGCGATTGCACCCGGATGCGGCGCAGGCACTCCTGCCTGCCGTGCCTCGTCCTGCGAGCACGAGACTCATCCCGGCGCTTTTCCGGCGGCTTCTAAGCCACCGAGCATCGAC
This sequence comes from Bryobacteraceae bacterium, assembly GCA_035501495.1. Lineage (GTDB taxonomy): Bacteria > Acidobacteriota > Terriglobia > Bryobacterales > Bryobacteraceae > JAIQFL01. The sequence goes on from DATJWB010000143.1 coordinate 3,636, forward strand.
CATCTCGGCATCGCCGTCCCAGTGCTCGAATCGGCTGTCGCGTTCTATCAGACGCTCGGCCTCTCCGTCGCGCATCGCGAGACGATCGCCACGGAAAAGGTGAACGTCGCGATGCTTCCCACCGGCGATTCGCGCATCGAACTCCTCGAGCCGATGTCTGCCGATTCCCCAATCTCCAGGTTTCTCGAAAAGCGCGGCCCCGGCCTGCACCACGTAGCGCTGCAGGTGCCCGACCTCCCAGCCGCCGTAGAGCGCCTCAGATCCTCCGGCGCGCGCCTGCTCAACGAGCCATGCAAAGGAGCCGGCGGCCATCTCTACGTCTTTGTGCACCCCGCCTCCACCGGCGGCGTTCTAATCGAACTCATCCAGGAGACCGGCCATTGACCTCTGTGCTGTCCCTGATTCCCAATACCCGTCCACCGCATCCGCTCCGTGACGTGGCGCAGGCACTCCTGTCTGCCGCGCCCCGACTCATCGGGGCGCTTGTCGGGCATCCACAGTGCCAGTCGCAACGAGGGGTCTTCGAGGCTGCCGAGTCGGCACTTCTGCCGACGCTTTTGGTCGCTACCAACTCCCGCGCAGGAGCAACCCAAGACATCCCCTACTCACTCAGGAGAACTGAATTTTGAAAGCGGAAATCGGCATCATCGGCGGCAGCGGACTCTACTCCATGCCCGGATTTGAAGCCTGGGAGGAGGCCAGCTACGATACCCCCTTCGGCCGTCCCTCCAGCAACTTTGTCCTCGGCACCCTCTCCGGCCGGCGCGTGGCGTTTCTCGCGCGTCATGGCCGCGGCCACACCATCTCGCCTTCCGAGCTCAACTTCCGGGCGAATATCTACGGCATGAAAATGCTTGGTGTCGAGCGCATCCTCTCGCTCAGCGCCGTGGGCTCTCTCAAAGAAGAGCACCGTCCGCTCGACTTCGTCATCCCCGACCAGTTTTTCGACCGCACCCGCGGCCGCATTTCCACCTTCTTCGGCGACGGACTGGTAGCCCACATCAGCTTCGCCCATCCCGTCTGTCCGGAGGCCGCCGAAGTCGTTGCCCGCGCCTGCGAATCCAGCGGCGTCACCACCAGGCGCGGCGGAACGTATCTCTGCATGGAGGGCCCCGCCTTCTCCACCAAAGCCGAATCCAACGTCTATCGAAGCTGGGGAATGGACGTCATCGGCATGACCAACCTGCAGGAAGCCAAGCTCGCCCGCGAGGCCGAAATCTGCTACGTCACCGTGGCCATGGTGACCGACTACGATTGCTGGCACGAAGATCACGACGCCGTCACCGTAAGTGATATCATCGGTAATCTCGTGAAGAACTCCGCCAATGCGTGCAAGGTGGTGGCCGCCGCTGTAGGGGAAATGCCGGCCTCCCGCTCCTGCAAGTGCGGATCCGCGCTCGCACACGCCCTCATCACGGAGCGTTCCGCGGTACCCGAGGCAACCCGCCAGAAACTGGGGATTCTCATTGACAAATACTTCGCCTAACGAGATCGCCCGGGAGGTTCTGGAGCGCTGCATCGCAGGCAATCCCCCGGCCGAACTGCCCCCGGCCTTGCTCGAGGATCCGGATGGGCAGGCGCTCTTCGGCACTCTCGTCGAGGGGCTTGCCGACCGGTTTGAACCTGCTCTGTGCGACGCGTATGTGAACCTCTTCGCGCAGCCAATCGCGGCTCTGCTGGACGGCCTCGACGCCGGCGCGCTCGTGGACCGCTACCGGCAGGTGCGCCGCGTCCGTCCCATCACAGCCGAGCCACAGCACGTCTTCGTCCTCTCCCGCATTACCCTCGGCGCCGATGTGGCCGTCACCAGCGTGCTGCTGAATGCCGCCCAACGACGCTTCCCCAAATCGCGCATCAGCTTCGTCGGCCCCCGCAAGAACTTCGAGTTGATGGCCGGCGACCATCACGTTCACAACATTCCCGTGGACTACCGGCGCGGCGGTCTGGCGCAGCGGCTGGCCGTCTTCAGCAAGCTCCAGGAGTTATTCGCCGAGCCGGGATGCATCGTGCTGGATCCCGATTCACGCCTCACCCAGCTCGGTCTGTTGCCGGTGTGCCCTCCCGAACGTTATTACTTCTTCGAAAGCCGTGCCTACGGATCGGAGACCACCGAGCCATTGAGCGCGCTGGCAGCCTCCTGGGCCAGGGAGACCATGGGCGTGAAAGCCAAGCCATTCATCGCGCTCAATACCCAGGCGCTGCCCGTCTCCCCCATCACCGCCTACGTGACGGCCAGCTTCGGAGTCGGCGAGAACCCCGCCAAACGCATTCCCGACCCTTTCGAAGAACAGCTCATCAGCCTGCTCAGCCAAACCGGCATGCAAGTTTTTATCGACCGGGGCGCCGGCGGAGAAGAGGCCGAGCGCGTCCGGCGCGCCGCCGAACGGTCGGGCGAATCGGTTCGATTCTGGGAGGGATCCTTCGCCGGCTTCGCCGCGCTCATGGCCGGCAGCCGGCTCTACGTGGGTTACGATTCCGCCGGCCAGCATGCCGCAGCCGCCTGCGGCGTTCCGCAAATCACGGTCTTCGCCGGCTTTCCCGTCCCCCGCATGTTCGATCGCTGGCGCACGGTGGGGAAAAACTCTCGGGTGGTGCGCATCGATCCATCTGACCAAACCGCGGAGGCCACGCTACCTTTGGTTAGGTCCGCCCTCCAGGAACTCAGACCCGTGGTATCGTGAGAGGCGACACATTGGCGGTCGGGTACCGGTACGCCAAATCCGCCAGACCGTTGACTGCCGGCGCCGGCGCCCAATATGTTTGTTTGGGGAGGGGTGCCATGTCACGCGCTGCAGCGTTCGTATTATTTCTCGCGATTCTCCATTCCGCCGAGGCCCAGCAACGGAAACGCGTCGCGGTGATGAACTTCGACTATGGGACCGTTCGGACCAATGTCAACACGCTGTTCGGGTCCGACCAGGATGTCGGCAAAGGCATCGCCGACATGATGGTGGACCGGCTGGTTGCCGACGGCGGATATTCGGTGATTGAGCGCAAAGAACTCGACAAAGTTCTGGGCGAGCAGAACTTCGCCAACAGCGACCGCGCCGATGCCTCGAGCGCTGCCAAGATCGGCCGCGTCCTGGGGGTGGATGCCATCATCATCGGCAGCATCACGCAATTCGGAAACGACGACAAGAAAACCGATATCTCGGGCGGCAGCGTCACCCGGCGCTTGGGCGGAATCGGCATCGGCGGACTGTCGCGCAGCAAGGCCAGCGCCGTCTGCACCATCACGGCCCGCATGATCGATACCTCCACCGCCGAGATCCTGGCCAGCGTGCAGGGCCACGGCGAGGAGTCCAAGAACGGCACCGGCATTCTCGGAACGGGCGGCACCTATGGCGGAGCCGCCGCCGGCGCCCTCGACATGCGGAGCAAGAACTTCCGCGAGACCATCCTCGGCGCTGCCGTGAATAAGGCCGTCAATGACGCGGCCGACGGACTCAACCAGAAGGCCGGATCCATGCCCACCAACGTGGTGGTCATCGAAGGACTCGTAGCCGATGCCTCTCCGGACGGCACCTTGGTGCTCAACGTCGGATCCGCCGCGGGAGTGAAGGTCGGCGCCCAGCTCCTGGTGAAGCGTGTGGGCAAGGAAATCCGCGACCCCGCGAACGGGAAAGTCATCCGCCGCCTGGAGGATTCTATCGGCGCCGTGACAATCACCGAGGTGGACGCACAGTCGTCGGTCGGCAAGTTCAGCGGGCCCGGCCAGCCGCAAGTCGGAGACACCGTCTCGAGCCCCAAGCAGTAGCAATCGCCGGGTCGAAAAACCGCTTGCTCACGCGCGCGGCTCCGGTCTGAGCGCGGTCTGAGCCACGACCGTGAGGGAGTGGAGGTACGGTATGAATTTCGAAGTCGGTTCGACCATTGGCGATTACCAGGTAATCGGAATCCTGGGCGCCGGCGGCATGGGAAAGGTGTACAAGGTCCGCAACACCATCTCGGACCGCGTGGAAGCCATGAAAGTCCTGCTTCCGGATCTGGCAAACGAGCCTGACCTGGCGGACCGCTTCCTTCGCGAGATCAAAGTCCAGGCCAGCCTCGAACATCCCAACATCGCCGCGCTCCATACCGCGGTGCGCGTGGACAATCAACTCCTCATGCTGATGGAGTTCGTCGAGGGCGAGACGCTCGAACAGAAGCTTCGCGAAGGCCCGATTCCCACCGCGCAGGCGGTGGACTACATCCGCCAGATGCTGGCCGCTCTCGAATACGCTCACGGCCGCGGCGTGATCCACCGCGATATCAAGCCCGCCAACATGATGCTCACGCCCGAGGGCGTCGTCAAGCTCATGGACTTCGGGATCGCCAAGGCCGCTACCGATCGCCGCCTGACCATGACGGGCACCACCATGGGGTCGCTCTACTACATGTCGCCCGAACAGATCGAGGGCACTGCCGGGCTGGACGCCCGCTCGGACCTCTACTCCATGGGCGTCTCGCTCTACGAGCTCGTCACCGGCAAGCGGCCGTTCGATGGCGACAGCCAGTTCGCCATCATGTCGGCACACCTGCAAAAGACTCCGGTGCCGCCGATTCAGCTCGATCCCAGTCTGCCGCCGTTGCTCAATGACGTCATTCTGATGTCGGTGTTGAAGGACCCCAACGCCCGGTTCCAGAGTGCCGCGGCCTTTCGAAACGCACTCGGCAATGTCACAGGCCTCGCCACCCGGCAGCACGGCGGCGCTGCAACGCAGGCTCCGCCCCGTATGCCCACGGTGCCGGCCGTCGCGGCGGTCGCGCCTGCGGCCAACGCCCAGCAGCCGATGGCCGCTCCTCCGCCTGCTCCGCCTCCTCCGCGTCCGCGCGGCAAGCGGGGATTGTGGATGGGGATTGGAGCCGCCGCCGCCGTCGCGGCCGTAATCGCGGTCATCGAGTTGGGACCGTTCAAAGGCATCAGCGCGCAATCCAACGCAAGCCGTCCCCCGGCTTCCGGCCAGGCGGCGCCTCCAAAGGAAGCGCCGCAACCAGCGCCGGCCCAGCCGGTGCCCGCGGATCCGCAGCAGACTGCCGGCTCCGGGACTCCGCCCGCGCCGCCTCCCGATTCGACCGCGCCGCAGGCGACCCCACCTGCCGACTCCAAGGCTCGACCGGAACCGAAGAACCCTCCGCGGCAGCAGCAGGCGCCGCCGCAGAAAACCCAGGAGCCGGCGCAGCAGCCTGCAGCGAATGCCCAACGTCCGCCAAGCCAACCCGCACAGGAGCCGCCCCCGCAGCCGATGTCACAGCCCGTGGCGCAGCCCCAGCCCCAAGCCGTGCCCGCTCCGCAGCCCGACCCCGCCGTCCGCGCCCAACTCGATGAGGTGCGCAAGCAACTCACCATGCTCAACGTCCGGGCCGATGGCATTCGCGAAGCCCTGCAGCGTCTGGAGAGCACCCAGAGCTCCGCCGGCATGGGCTTGAACTCCCGGCTGGCAGGCCCCCGCGCTTTGATGAATCAGTTCCTGGAAGCCGCCACCAACGCGCTGAACTCCGGCGACGCGGCCGGCGCTCGCGAGCATTTCCGCAATGCCGAACGCCAGGTCGAAATCCTCGAAAAGGCTCTGAACCGCTAAACTGGAAGCTTGACCGTACTCGATCAAGCACGTGAATGGCTGGCCCGGGCGAATGCCGTGGCGGTGTTGACCGGCGCCGGCATATCCGCGGAGAGTGGCGTTCCCACGTTCCGCGGCGAGGGCGGTCTGTGGAAAGAATACAAGGCGGAGGATCTCGCCACCCCGGAAGCTTTCAAACGGGACCCCCGCCTGGTGTGGGAGTGGTACAACTGGCGGCGCGAGACGATCGCCAGGGCGGCGCCCAACGCCGGCCACAAGGCCCTCGTGCAGTTGGAAATCCGCAAGCCCCGCTTCACTTTGATTACGCAGAACGTGGATGGCTTGCACGATCTCGCGGGGAGCGGCAAGATCCTCAAGCTGCACGGCGACATCTGGCGCATGATCTGTATCGAGTGCCGGGCCAACTTTCCCAACCGCCGCGTGCCCTTACCCAAGATTCCTCCGCACTGCGCCTGCGGAGGCCTGGCGCGTCCGGGAGTGGTGTGGTTCGGAGAGCCGCTGCCCGACGGGATGATCAAGGAAGCCGAGCACGCCATGGCAGCGGCGGAGGTACTCCTGGTGATCGGAACGTCTGCCGTGGTCTACCCCGCCGCCAGCCTGATTCCTTACGCGAAGCAGGCTGGCGCCAGGGTAATCGAGATCAACATCGAGCCCACCGCGGCCACGAAGACGGTGGACCTGTCGTTTCAGGAACCGGCGGGCGAGCTTCTTCCGAAGCTGCTTGCCTGAAGGGCGCGGGTCCGGTTACCGGTGGTGTCCACCACCGCCGCCATGTCCGCCGCCTCCACCGAAACTGTGCCCGCCACCACCGCCGCCGAAGCTGTGCCCTCCGCCGCCTCCAAAGCTGCTGCGAGGAGCACTGCCGGCAAAGCTGCGACTGCCTCCGCTGAAGCCGCCGCCGCGGGGAGCACTAAAGCTCTGACCGCCACCGAAGCTCCGGGGGGCGCTGTAGCTTCGAGGGGCGCTGTAGCTCCGAGGGGCGCTGTAGCTTCGAGGAGCGCCGTAGCTCTGTCCGCCGCCATAACTCCGCGGGGCATTGAAGCTCTGGCCGCCATAACTACGAGGCGAGGCCCCATTGTACCCTCGATTCAATCCCGACGCTCCACCCGGCGCAGTCCGGTAAGATTGGCCGCCCTGTAAACCTCCGGAGGAACCGAAGCTCCGTCCCGCCTGGGGAGCCGTGCCTCGGAACCCTTGGCTGCCCGAGACTCCCGAACGCCCGCCGAAGTTCGACGAATACCGCGAGCCCTGGAACCCGCCCCCGCTCAAGGAGCGGTTAAACGAGCTTTGCCCGCCAAATCGCTGAGCCCGGGAAGCCACCGAAGCTGCCCCGAAGCGATTGCTGAGCGTTCGGTTCGAGTACGGAATACCCAACCGATGGCCGGGATCGTGGGCCCAGACCGCGCGGCCGCCGGCGAACGTCCGGCCGCCATAAAAGCCGCTATGAAAACCGTAGCGGTTGAAGAAACCGTTATTGACGAAGATGCTGTGGCCGAACCAGTTCGGGCCCCAGCCCCACCCCCAGCCGCCAAAGCCCCATCCACCCCAGCCGCCGAAGAAGAAGCCGACATTGATTCCGGGCCAGAATCCCCATCCAAACGATGGGTAAAAAAGCGACGGGTAGTAACCCCAAACCGGAGGACCCCAAATATACGCCGGGTCATAATACGGTACGTAAACCACCTGAGGATCTACCGGCTGGATCTGGATTGCCGACTGTCCGCCCTCCGTGACGGTGCTCACGGTCATTTGTGGGCTGGACGACAGCTTGCCGTTCGCTTGCGCCCGGGCGCGCATCCGCTGCACGGCGCTCATCACGTCGGCTTGTTGGGCCAGAAACGCGTTGCCCAAATCCGTGGTCCATCGCACATCCTGATTCAGTCTGCCCAAAACATCGGGAAACGCTACCAGCGCCTGTACGCTGGGATCCCAATTCTGCTGCCGGGCAGCATCGATCAGTTGAGAACCCCGCAGATCGGAATGCGCCTGCAACCATTGCTGCGCCTCCACCACTTCCAGGGGATACGTGCATGCCACCAGGACTTGGCTCAACAACTGGTCAGGATAAAGCGCGATCGGCGCCACCAGATCGTCCAATTGGTCGGGCGATAGCAATTGCTGGGGCGCATTCTGCGCCGGAGGCGCGTTCGGAGGCGGAACCTGCGCTACGGCCCCGAATCCGAGTAAAACCCACGCCACGCCGGCCGAAAGTAACAGCCGAGATAATGACTTCCACGAGTTGCAGTACATCTGCCACCTCCGTTCCGCCCCGATCGGTGATCGGTGCGTCCACCTTTATAGATGCAAGCCGGGCGTTCCGCGTTATCTTCACCATACAACTCCTTCGAGCTAAAAGCCATAGCAGCCGGCCGCCGGGGAGTTCTACGCGGGCTAGGGTATGAAAAACAGTTCCGGAAATTAGAATGTATTCATCTTCGCAGACCGGACTTCACTCCTGCCGCAGGGCGACCACGGGGTCAATGCGCATCGATCTCCGCGCCGGAAGGTAACACGCCGCCAACGCGAGTGCCGCCAGCAGCAGTGGCGCACCGAGCAGGAGCATTGGATCGGATACGCTCGTGCCCGCGGTCCTGGCAATTTGGGCGAGTGCCGCGGACATTACGCGGATTCCCGCGCGCGCCGCGAGCAGTCCGGCAATTGTGCCGGCACCGACGAGCACGGCGCCCTCCTTCATCACCAGGCCGAGGACGGCGCCGGCGCGCGCTCCCAGCGCCATGCGGATCCCGATCTCCCGGCGGCGCTGCGACACGGAATAGGCGGTCACCCCCGCCAATCCGACGGATGCCAGGATCAGGCCGAAGACTCCGATGAAGCCGTAGGTATACAAGGCCACCTTTACGGGGAACAGCAAGTCCCGGATCTGTTCCGGCATGCTGTGCGCGCTGAACGGCCGCAGCTTGTCGTCAATGGTGGAGATTTCGCGCTGTACTGCGCCGATGACGTCCGCCCCGGGTTTCGCCCGCACCACCAGCGTGACGCCCAAGAGCGAAGGACGCGCGGAATCCTCCGGACGCATCGGAACGTAGAGTGCGCCCGGCGCATCGTCCGGCACGAGGTCCAGACCGGTGCGGATGTTCCGGGCCACTCCCACCACTTCGTAGACACGCGCCTTACCGGCTATCTTCGGAACGCCCGCGGTGCGGCTGGGGCCGCCGAACACGAAGCCTGGCGCATCGTTCCCGCCTAATTCGATGTGCCGCCCGATGGGGTCTTCCCCTTTCCAGCAGTCGCGCGCCATCTTTTCACTGATGACGATCACGGCGGAGTCCTTGGTCTCGTCGCTTTCGCGGAATCCCCGGCCGCGCACGATCGGGATCCCAATGGTCGCGAAGTAGTCGCGGCCAACCACATACCGCTGCCCCCAGTGGAACACCTTCGAGCCGTCGGCTTGGGGCACCTGGAACTGCGCTCCCGGCTTGCCCACTGCCTGCATGGGAATTGCATCGGCGAGGCTGGCCGAAGCAACCGAAGGCAGTCCCTTCACGCGATCCAACAGCTTCTTGAAGAAATCGGAGGCGCGTTGACCGGAATACCCATCGCGAATCGGATCGAGACCAATTACGTACAGGTTCTGCGGATCGAACCCGGGATCCCCACCCATGATCCTCCGATGGCCAATCACCAGGAAGCCGGTGATCAGCAGCAGCGTCAGAGAGCCCGCCACCTGCGACAGCACCAGCAGGTTGCGCAAGCTCAGGCGCCCGAATCTCCGTAGGTTCACGTTGCCGCCCTCTTTGAGCGCCACCGAGAGGTCCGGACGGGTGGCTTGCAGCGCAGGCAGCAGGCCGAACGCCAACCCGGTGAACGCCGTCAGCCCCACGGTAAACAGCAGGACGCGATGGTCCGGCCCCAGAGTAAACGTGACCGGGACATAGAAGACAATCGTCTCCCGCGAGGCGAGGTGCATGATCCACGTCGCCATCAGCAAACCCAACACCCCGGCCGCAACCGCGAGCAACAGGCTCTCGGTGAGCAACTGGCGAACCAGTCGGGCACGGCCCGCTCCGATCGCCAGCCGGACGGCGATCTCCTTGCGGCGATCGGCCGCCCGCGCCATCATCATGTTGGCTACGTTGGAGCTGGCGATCAGCAGGATCATCCCGCCAAGTATCGTGAAGAAGCCCGTGAAAAAGGGCAGATCTTCTTTCCTCAGCGGGATCAGTTTGCCTCCCGGATGCAATTGCGCGCGGAGGCCGGGCCGATCGGGGTTGGGGTCGCCATACTCGCGTTCCAGTTGGCGCGCCACCGCATCCAACTCCGCTTCCGCACGCGCCTCCGATATACCGGGCCGCAGCCGGGCAGTCAGATGAAACAGCGTCTGGTCGTGGCGCTCGAACGCGTGCTCCGGGAATTCGGGGATGGACAAGCTGCCCGCCAGCCCCAGGGGAAGCCAGATGTCCGCGTTGTACATCATCGGCGAAGCGCCCTGGAAGTTCTCGGGCCCCACACCCACGATGGTGCATGACTGTCCATTGACGCGAAGCGCCTTGCCGATGATCGATGGGTCGGAGCCCAGGCGTCCCTGCCAGAGCCTGTAACTGACCACCGCCGTGGGCGGATAGCCAGGCTTCTCCTCATCCGCCGCAAAAAATCTGCCGAGCCATGGACTCACCCGGAGCGTCGGAAAATACGAGGCCGTCACCAGATGTCCCCACGTTCGTTCCGTCTGCCCGCCTGTCGAAACTCCCAGCAGCACCGGCGCCACGTATGCCATGGTGGACGAGAAGAGGTCGGTGCGGTCGCGGTAGCGCTCGTAGTCCGGCCAGCCCATCGACGATTTCATCAGCACCAGGCCGTCCGGATTCTGGATTGCCGGCACATCGCGCAGAATGAAACCATTCATCTCGCTGAAGGCCGAAGTGGCGACTCCAATGCCGAGCGTCAGCGAGATCAGTGCGACCGCTGTGAAGCCTGGCGACGCGGCCAGCACGCGCAAGCCATACGTCACGTCTTGCCGAAATTCCGCGAGGTATTCCAGCGGAATGCGGATGGCCACGTCCACCAGCAGGCGGACGAGGCCAATCAGGCCGTGGCGCCGCCAGATAGGCTCGATGGCTTCTTCGGTTACCTGAACCAGTTCATCTCCATAGGCGTTCTTGAATTCGTAAGGGAAGGCGCGTGCCAGCGCGCGGTACAGCCGTAGGCCGACAGCCACCGGCTGATTGGAGGAATGACTCATGACTTTACCTTGCTTGCCAACAACCCTCGCTTGGATTGCACCACGCGAATCAAATCTTCGAGCCTCTCGCTTTCGGCTTTCAGGACGCTCCGGCCGAGGGGAGTGAGCCGGTAGTAGCGCCGCCGGGCGTCGTCCTCCTCGGCGGCGGGGCGATCCTCCGACTGCTCGATCAGGCTCGCGTCGATCAGCCGCTTGAGGGTCCCGTAGAGCGTCGCCGGCCAGAGCCGCACCTTGCCGCCGGTACGGTCAAGAACCTCCTGCATGATGCCGTAGCCGTGCTGGTCCTGGTCGGCCAGGCTCAGCAGGACGTGAAACCAGTGCGGCTTCAACGGCAGAAAACTCTCGGCGGCCGGTTGCTCTCGACGCATATCGATACTGATCAATATATATACCGATCGAGAGGGGTAGTCAAGGTCGATTCGCCCGGGCGCGATGTGGAATCATGATGTCGTGGCAATTAATCCAACCGGAAGATTCTCCTCGCGCGTGGACGACTACATTCGCTATCGGCCGTCGTATCCCGACGCGATCCTCCCGCTCCTGGCGCGGGAATGCGGACTGCGGCCGGAAGCCCGGATCGCCGATATCGGCTCCGGGACCGGACTGCTCTCGCAACTGTTCTTACGCTACGGCTGCGAGGTTTGCGGGGTGGAGCCGAATGCCGAGATGCGGTCGGCCGGCGATCGTCTGCTCGCTGCCGAAGGGCGATTCTCGAGCGTCGATGGCCGCGCGGAGAGCACCGGGCTGCCGGATGCGAGCGTGGATTTCGTGACCGCCGGGCAGGCGTTTCACTGGTTCGACCCCGCTGCGGCGGGCTCAGAGTTTCGCCGGATCCTGAGACCGCCCGGTTGGGTGATTCTGGCATGGAACGAGCGCCTTATGGAAGGCCGTTTTCTCGAGGAATTCGAGGCGTTGTTGCAGCGCTATTCCACGGATTACTCCCAGGTGGACCACCGCCGTATGGATGCGGCCGTGATGGACGCATTCTTCGCCCCGGGCCGATGGAAGTTGGCTACACTACCGAACGAGCAACTGTTCGATTTCGATGGGGTGATGGGCCGCCTGGACTCGTCCTCCTATGCGCCGGCCCGCGGCACGGAAGCCCACCACCAAATCACCGAGGCATTGCGGGTCCTCTTCGCGGAATGCCAGCGGGATGGCATTGTGGCATTCCGCTACGAGACCAAAGTGCACTTTGGCCGGCTCCTCCGTTGAGTGTGATGCGGTCCTTGCCTTTTTCGGGCCGGGCATCAACAACTGGGACACCGCCCTGATACGCACTTCCGGTCGGCGAGCGTCTCAACCTGCAACTGCGAGGCGAGTTCTACAACACCTTCAACCACCCCACCTTCAAGAAATCCGAACACCCACGATCGGTAATGTCAACTACCGCAAAAATCACCGGCGACAACGGACCGCCTGCTCCCGCTGGCTGCGGCTCGACTATCTGCTGCGCTTGCGGAATCGCCCCGCGGCGAACCCACAGCGAGCGTCGCGAGAAATCCGAGAGATGCCGGCTCGGGCGTAGCGAAAGCCTGAACTTCGGCGACACGAATTCCCAGAGAGGTCACAGGTCCGAAATCGAATAGCAGCGTCTGGGTTCCGGTTGGTCCGTTGACGAGGAAATCGATCGGGCCGCTATGCGCGCCGGCCACCGGGGTGATGGAACTGGCCGTCAGAGTCGTCTTGGGGAGCAATTCTCCACCGTTCGAACCGGTGTAATTGCTGTCGGCAGAGTTCACCGAGGTCGTCGAAAGCTTCGAGAAAAAGATCGTGACGGATGAAGGAAAACGAACGGGGTCTGTCGGATCGAGGAACAGGCGAACGTCGAAAATCTGACTGTTAAAGCCAGTGATCGCCAAAAGCTGATCGGTGTCGGTATCAGCGAAGATCTGGCCGTCATCCTGCGTTGCGGTATTGATAAGCTTGTCGACAGCCTGGCTCGGACTTGTGCCGAAACTCGCCTCCGAACTGACATTCAAATCGCCGCTGGGAAGCAGGGCGAGCAGGTCACCTGAGGCTGCAACAGCTGATGAGCGCCGCGTGCGCAGGCAGGGCGGAGGTGAGCGCAATCGCGGCGAAAAAGAAGGAACGTTTAGACATATGCCTCCGATTGGCATTCCAAGATAGCAAAGCAGTGTGAAATCTGTGGTAGAGGGCCAATCGGTAAAGGTGGACTTCTCCACATTCGCTGGAAGGCGCGTGTGCATGGCCGAACATTGTCAGCTTTTTGAAGATGCTCGGCGAGTTTGAACAACAATGGGTCGCGCAAGCCCGCAACCAGAAGCCGACGCGTCGGCTAGGTTGATCTCGACGGTTTCGTCGGCTCGTAATAGCCAGGCAATTGTTCCCGGATGAAGGCGCATTCCGTCAGTTCTGGGTGTTACAGCCCGATTCGGTAGACTAGCACTGCTCCCATCATGGCTACGGCCCCACACGACCTTGAAGAGTGTAGCAGGGGACGTCGCTCCCGCCAACTGACGGCCGATGACGTTCAGCCGTTTCCCAGAAGCGGCCGGAAAACAATGGGAACAGCGGCAAGTCTCGGAGCGTCCTGGCCCTACTGATTTCCGCCGCCTGCCGATGTGCCTCCCGTCGGAGGAGTCGGACGATTGTAGTTCGGATACGCCGGCCGGTGCGGCACGGGCACCGGGTGATCCTTCATTTGCGAAAGCGCCACCTGGACCGCGCGCTCGAGTTGCGGATCGTGGCCGTCGTGCATCATCTTGGGATCCAATTCCACTTCGATCTCCGGAGTGATGCCCTTGTTCTCCACGTCCCAGTGGCCATCCGGGTTGAAGAAGCCGAAACTCGGAGCGGTGACGTTGCCGCCGTCCATCAGCGGCGGATAAGCGCCCACGCCTACCAGTCCTCCCCACGTTCGTTTGCCCACCAGCGTGCCGACCTTGTTGTGCTGGAACATCCACGGCATCATGTCCCCGCCGGAGCCGGCGAATTCGTTGGTGATCATCACCTTCGGTCCGAAAATGGCGGCAGCCGGGGTGCGATAGATGGCGCCGTACCGCGGACTCCAGAAGCCTTGGAGGGGCCGCATCATCACCTCGATGACGTAGTCGGCCACCTGGCCTCCGGAGTTGAAGCGGTCGTCGATAATCGCTCCCTGTTTGTCCGACTGCGCGAAGTAGTAGCGGGTGAAGGCCGTCAGGCCGCCTTGAGCCGTGTCGGGCATATAGACGTAGGCAAGCTTGCCGCCGCTCAGCTCATCCACTTTCCGCCGATTGCCTTCGATCCACGCCAGGTTGCGCAACTGCGTCTCGGAAGCCACCGGGATCACCGTGATCTCGCGCGATTTCTCGCCCGCCGGATCGCTCGCGATCTTGAGCAGCACGTGCTTGCCGGCGGTATTTTCGAGCAGGCGCGAAACGTCGTCCTTATCGGTGAGATTCTGGCCATTCACCGCCAGGAGGTAGTCGCCGGCCGAGACGTTCAGGCCGGGCGCCGCCAGAGGCGCCTGCGCCTGAGGATTCCAGCTCTCGCCGGTGTAGATTTTCTTGAAGCGGTAGCGCCCGTTCGCGATTTCGTAATCGGCGCCCAGCAGACCTCCCGGTACCGCGTGGGCAGCCGGGATGTTGCCGCCACCGCCACGAAGGTGGCCTACGGTCATGTCGCTGATCATGTCGTGGATGATATAGTTCAAGTCGGCGCGCGACCCGAGCGAGTCGAGATACTTCTCGTATTCCTTCTCGGCATCGGCCACGTTGACGCCGTGCAGGTTCGGATCGTAGAAGAAGCTGCGCTCGATTCGCCACACCTCGTGGTACATCTGCTTCCACTCGGCGATCGGGTCTACGTTGACCTCTACGTCGTTCAGACGGAGCACGCCATCGCCGGGTTTGACCGGTGTGGCAGCCGAGACGATCACGTACTGCGGCCCGCCCGCCGGCGTGGCGCCGCCGCGCCCACCGCGGCCGCCCGCACCGCCGCCGCCCATGCGAAGCAACATCTTGTCGCCGTTGGCGGAGAGATCGAAGCCACTGACATTGTCGGCCAGCTTATCCAGCTTGCGTGCTTTGAGGTCGTACTTCGACAGCGTCGCGCCTCCGCCGCCCTGCCCGCGGCCGCCGCCTCCGGAAGCCTCGAGGATGTACAGCATGCCCGCACGGCCGGTTGCCAGCGACAGGTAGTTGCGCGCGGGAAGCGGTAGAGCGACGATCCGCTGATCGAGCTTATCGAAATCGATGCGCACCGGCTTGGGAGGCGTGTTGGCAGCGTTCGCGCCGCGTCCGCCGCGCCCTCCTCGTCCGGCTCCTTCCTCGGACCCGTTGGCGGCCGCGCCTTCTACACCCGGCTTCTCCTCGTCGCTTTCCGGGGCGAGAGGCGAGGCCACGTTGTTCGCGAGCACCACGAGATAGATGCTGCTGGTGACTTCGTGCTCGTCGCTGGTCATGTCGAGCCCGCTGGTGGTTGGGCCGTAGTTGGTGCTCGCCGTGAAGTAGAGATACTGGCTGTCGCGGTCGAAGACCGGACGCCGCGCGTCGCTCATCCCATCGGTGACCTGCTTGCTCTGTCCGCCATCCACCGAATAGATAAAGATGGCGTGGAAACGGTTGGACAGCGACTTGGCATAGGCGATCCACTTCGAATCCGGCGCCCAGGAGAAGTCCATCCCGGCCTCGGGATTGGTATCGGTATCGACCTTGACCACCTTACCCGCGGCCACATCCACATCCCACAGGTTGAGCTGGTTATCGTCGAATGCGATGTGCTTGCTGTCGGGCGACCACTTGGGATTGGAATAGTAGGCGTACTTCGCGGTAAGCGCGATTTTGCGCGTCTCACCCTCGCCGCTTTGCGGAGCGATGTGCAAGGCATAATCGCCGGATTCATCCGAGAAGTATGCGATCGTCTTCCCGTCGGGCGACCATACCGGCGACCGCTCCATGACACCCGGCGAATTGGTCAGATTGCGGATGTCGCCCTTCTCCGCCGGTACGGTCAGGACCTCGCCATGCGCTTCGATGACGGCGCGTACTCCCGTGGCGGAGATGCGGACATCGCGGATCTCGCGCGACACGTTCTGGAAACGCTGGCGCACTTCGGTCAGGTCCGCTGCAATCTCGATCGGCACCGCATGCTCCTTGCCGCTGGCCACATCGAAAATATGGATCTGCCCAAACTGCTCGTAGATAATCCCGCCGGGGCCGGCAGTGGCGTTGATGATGTCTTTGCCAGTGTTCTTGATGAGCTCTTCCATCTTCCTGCCCTGCGGGTCGTAGCTGAACAGCGTCACGGGGCCGTTGCGGTCGGAAAGGAAATAGATTTTGTTCCCGATCCACATGGCGTCGAAGTCATTGGAGTCCGTACGCGGGATCTTCTGCGTGCTCAGGTCGGCGAAGTTGACAATCCACAGGTAGCTGGCGCGCCCGCCGCGATATCGCTTCCAGGAAACGAAGTTGTTGGTGTCGGTGGAGAACTGCCCGCCGTCGAGCGGCTGGTAGGCCATCCGTTTTCCGTCCGGCGAGTACGAACCGGCGAAGGCCATCGGAAGAGGCAGGGTTTCGGGAAGACCGCCCTCGGGAGACACGGTGTAGAGCTGGGTGTAGCGCGAATAGGCCTCGCGGTTGGAGCGGAAGAGGATGCGCTTGCCATCGGGCGTCCAGCCCACCACGCGATCGGCGTCGGGGTGGTACGTGATGCGCTTCGGCACGCCTCCGGTTACCGGGATGGTGAAGACATCGGTGTTGCCATCGTACTCACCGGAGAACGCGATGGTGTTGCCGTCGGGGGAGAAGGCGGCTCCGCTTTCCGAGCCGGTGCCCGCTGTCAGGCGTGTGGCCACGCCGCCCTGGCGGCTGACGGTCCACAGATCACCTGCGTACGAAAACACGATCGTGGTCTTGTTCATGGCGGGCTTCTGCAATAGGTGCAGAGTACCAGCCGCGCCGAATAGGGCGGGGGACGCGGCGCATCCAGCCGCCAGCAGGACGAAGAGCTTCATCACGGACCTCCGGGACTTAGTGTAACGGAATCGTCTGCCGCCGGGGGGCGGCGCTTAGGCATCGCGGGGATCTCCGTCTCCCGCTGTACGGTTGGGAACTCGGCTCGGAAATAGACGCACCGGCGCCGCAGAGGGTCGCCAAAGACGCGGCCGCCATCGAAAACATCACGCCCGGCGAGGCGCTGGAGAAGCTGCTCATGGCCATCGAGTCGGGCGCATCGCGCGGGCTCCGGACCATGGGCATCTTCGTCGAACTCAACAAAGAGGTGGACCGCCAGGAGAAGTTCACCGGCAGGACGCTCGACGAAAACGAGGTCCGTCAGCTCCGCTACAACGCGGTGATGCGTGAGGCGACGAAGATTCAGGGCGCTGCGGCCGCGGCAACGGGCTGCGCCGAGGCGCAGTCCGCGGCTCTCGCCCGCGAAGTGAGCGAACTGAAGGAGGCGGTGGGCGACCAGTTCCAGGGGTATCTGCGCTCGTGGGTCGGCCACCTGCGCGATCTCGTGGGCTTCCTGAAGGACAACTCCGATTGGCTGGTGAAGTTCGGGGAAGCGGCGATCTTTGTGGCCGGCGCGATTGTCACCTATGGCATCGCCACGAAGATCGTGGGCATTGCCAGCGCGGTGCAAGGACTGGGGCTGGCACTGATGGCGAACCCCTGGGCAATGCTTCTCACGGGCATTGTCGCCGCTGGCGCCGTCATCTATTACGAATACAACAAGATGCACGAGGGCCTGGACCGCAATACGACGACGTGCGCCGAAAGGCGCTCCAAAAGGATGTGTTCAGTGGGAAGCTCAAGCCCGACGACGTAAAGAAGATGGGCTACACCGACGAACAGATCAAGGAGACCATCAGCGGTCGGCGGAAGCTGCAGGGCGACTCCTTTGACGACTTCAGCGGCGTTGCCTTTCCGAAACTCAAGATTCTGGGCAAGGGGAAACTCTCGGACGACGAGGTGTGCGACACCCCCAACGGCTGCCTGGCGCACGGCATGAAGCGGCACTACGGCGCAGTGATCGCGGAGCCGCAGGGAGTGACGATCAAGGACAACTCCACAGGCGTCTTTGGCTTTGGGCGGTCGAGCATTACCAGCGTGTCGCTGGTCTCGGATTCCATTTACGGTCAGGTCATTCCAGAGATCTACACGGACAGCGAAATGCCGGTGAACTGCAAAGTGGCGGCGGGTCGCGACGAGAGCGACTTCTACGAGGCGCTGGGGATCGTGGGCGAGGGGCCCCCTCATCTCCTACACCACCGCGCACTGCGAGGACCTGAACGGGAATCCGGTCGCTATGGGAAGCACCGGCGCAGTCTTCGTCGGCAGCACGCTCGACGGGCAGGCGCAGCCTCTGAGGAGCGCGCATTCAAATGAACTACGGGTTGGTGTGCTCGGGGATCGATCACGTGGATTCGGTCCTCGGGAGGGCGGCATGAGCGGCTTCTACAGCCGCGCGGCGCTGCGCGAAGCACGCCAGGAACGCCAGGCCCGTATTCCAGGCCATCCTTGCCCAGTCACCCTGGCAGAGGTGCCAGCCGACGCGCCGTACGAAGACCCTGAAGCAGTGCTCCACGTGTGGCTCGATGACAAATTCGTCCCGTACGCGAAGTGTTTCTCGAGGTCGCCGATCAGCGTCGGGTCCGCGGCAACCGACAATTCGTCCATCCCCACCGATGCGACCTGCGTCGTGGGCGATTGCACTCTCCGGATCTGGTTGGTCCGCGACGGAGATCGCTGGTTGATGTTTGCCGGCTCGCACGCCTCCGCTGGCCGACGGCGTGACTTCGCTTCGCCCTTCCTGGGACACGCGATTCGCACGGCAGGGTTTTGGTATGGCGCACCCACCAACGGCTGGCGCGCGGAGAGCAAAAGAAACGGCAGCGACGGCAAAGCCGCGAATCTCCATCCACAGGATGGCGGCGCGCCGGAGGCGGCGAATGGCTGATGTGGACGGGCTCGCCCGGTGCGGCGCCGAGATCGCCAGCGCCGAAGCACTGCTGCTCGCCGGCCCTCCCGATATTCAAGGGCTCCTGCTGGCCCTCTCTGATTGGACGCAGGAGAAGCGGCTGATCCAGGACGAAATCGACTGCCGCGAGTTGACGAAATGACGCCACTGGAGTTCCTGAACGAACTGTGGCAGGACAAGCCGGAAGATCAGCACGTCCTGATCTCGACACACCCCGACAAGCGCTCGCGCTGGTTCACCAGCGTTCCGGCCGCAGCCGAATATGTCGCAAGCGTCAATGGCAGCCGCGATGTGTACGTCGGCGTCGGCCTGGCTGGCAAGGACCATGGGCCCACGCACCGGTGCGTCTCCGAAGAGATCACCGGAGTAACCGGCATGTGGGCGGATCTGGATCTGCTCTCCGTGATCGGCCGTTACCAGCTTCTGCAAAAGATCGGCGAAGGCGGCATGGGCGAGGTGTGGCTGGCCGACCAAAAGGAGCCGGTGCGCCGCCGGGTGGCGTTGAAGTTGATCAAAGCCGGAATGAACTCGCGCGAGGTGGTGGCGCGCTTTGAATCGGAGCGGCAGGCGCTGGCTCTGATGGACCATCAACTTGACTGTCCAACCTCGTGAGCCGGACACCGGCGGCGAACAGTCCTGCCCGTAACTCACTCATAACGTAAGGCCTCCACCGGATCGAGGCGTGCCGCTTTCACGGCTGGCCAAACACCAAAGAAGATGCCCACCCCGACCGAAACGGCGAAGCCGGTGATCAGCGCCCAAACCGGCACCACCGAAGGTAGCGAACTGACCAGTGCGCCAATCAGCACCGTCGCCAGAACAGCGAATACAATGCCGATCATCCCACCCGCCCCCGTCAGAGTGACCGCTTCAAAGAGGAACTGGGTGATGATGTCCAGACGGCGCGCGCCCATCGCTTTGCGCACTCCAATCTCCCGTGTCCGCTCCGTCACACTCACCAACATGATGTTCATCACACCAATTCCCCCCACCAGCAGGCCCAACCCGGAGATTGCGATGGCGACCATCACGATCATCCCCGTCACGCTGTCGAGTTGCTTGACGATCTGGTCGGGTGTGCTCAGGGTGAAGTCGTCCGGATCGTGCGGACCCAGGTGTCGCAGCTTGCGAAGGGTTTCCTGCACCTCGTCATAGGCTTGTTGCCGCATTCCCGGCCGGGCTCTGGCCGTCAGCGTAAAGTTATCCACATGTGGATAGCGAGCACACGCCGTATGGAAAGGAATGCTGATCTGTGAGTCTACCGGGTTCTGGCCGAAAAAGCCGCCTTTCATTTTGACGAATACGCCCACTACCGTGTATTCGGCGCCGTCCACCATAACTTGCCGGCCCACGGCGTTGCCGCCAGGAAACAGCGTCTCCGCGATCGCGTGTCCGAGAATCGTCACCTTTGCTCCGCGTCGGTCCTCCTCGGCGGTATAGTGCCGGCCGGACTCCATATCGCGTGGGATCGTCGCAAAGGCCTCGGTCGCGTCGCCCACGATCGAGAACTGATCGGTATCGATCCCGCCGGCCTTCACGATCAGCGGCTTGCCGCTCATGACGTCCGGTATGAAGATGGTCTTCGCCACCACCTGGACGGACGGGCAGAACCGGCCGATGGCGTCGGCATATTCCGGGCGGATCGCCCTGCGATGTCGCTCCTTCGGTGGCCCGCCGCCGTCAGGCCCACCGTTGCTATAGCGCTGCACAAAGACGTTATCCGGACCAAGTTCCTCAAAGAACACCACGATGCCCTTCCGCAACCCGGTCAGCAGTGAACTCACCGTCACCACCGTCGTGATGCCAATGACGATGCCCACCACCGTAAGTAGCGACCGCAGCCGGTGCGACGACACCGTCGAAAGCGCAATCGCCACGTTCTCTCGAAAGGCGATCCTCATCTATTCGGCCCTCAACGCCTCAACCGGATCCAAGCGGGATGCCCGCACCGCCGGATACCAGCCTGAGACGACTCCCACAATCCCGGAGACGGCCAGGCCCAGAACCACGTATTGAAAGGTGATGGTGAGGGTCAGGCCGGCGATTTTGGCTAGCAGCACGGTGAACAAGGCGCCCAGCGCCACTCCTATCGTGCCGCCCAGCCCTGCCAGGATCACGGCTTCGATCAGAAATTGGCTCCGGATGTCGGCCTGTCGCGCCCCCACGGATTTCCGCACCCCGATCTCGTGCGTCCGCTCGGTCACGCTCACCAGCATGATGTTCATGATCACAATCCCGCCCACTACCAGCGAGATCAGCGTTACGGGCACCACCACCGCCGAGATCATCCCCAGCAACTGGGTGATAAACGATTGCATGGCGTCGGGAGTAAGAGTGTCGAACCGGTCGGAATGCCCGGGCCGGGCGTGAAACCGCGCGCGCAGCGCCACCCGCGTCACGTCCAGCGCGCTTTCGACAGTGAGGTTGGTTCCCTCCCGCGCCCGCCCGAATACTGCGATCGACTGCCCGGAGCCGTACATTTTGACGAACACCGGGAACGGTATGTAGGCGATGTTGTCTTGACTGCGCCCAAACGGCGATCCCACCTTCTCCTGCACACCCACCACTGTGAAAACCCGGTCTTGGATCTTCACTGTCCGGCCGATCGGGTATACGTTAGGGAACAGGGAATCGGCCACCTCAGAACCGATCACCGTCACCGGTTGTGCTGAGTGCTCCTCCTGATCGGTGAAGAAACGTCCATCGGACAGGTTGATCTCCCGCATTTCCGGCAGCACCGAGGCGACGCCGAGAATCGAAGCGGCCTCCGAGCGTAGCATTTCACGTCGAATATCCTCCACCCGCTGGTTGTAGGCGCTGTATAGGATCGTATCTCCGGTCAATGCCTCGAGGTATTTCAAGTCTTCAGGCCGGATCGGCCGGTTTTGTTTCAGCTTGGTGAAGTACTCCGACCGGGAAACCGCGTTGGCCACCTGAGCAACCAGGAAGGTCTTGCTGCCGAATACCTTCGAGGTGCTATCCGTGGCATAGGTGCCCAAGCCCTCGATCGCCGCGCCCACCATGACGACGCTCGCCACACCGACGATGACACCGAGCAGCGTGAGAGAACTGCGCAACTTGTGGGCCCAGATGGAATCGATTGCCAGCCAGCTGGCACTTCCGATATTGCGCCAGTAACGAATTGACGCAGCCGAACCTTTGGCCATAGAGCCGTACCTCATAAAACGGCCTTTATATCTACAATACGAATAAAATCCTCCCGAGTCGATGCCAGGGTTGCGCCCGCTTCTCCTCCTGAGTTTGCCGGGGCTGCTCCCGGCCGGCCTCGAGATCAGGCGATTGCGGGAAATCTTCAGGAACACGCTCTTTTGCCGGCTAGTCGGCCATGCAGGAACAGAACGGTGTCGCGAATGACCTCATAGACTCAGGACGTAAATGTCCGACGTTTGTTCCCGTTTTTCGTCCGCGATCTTCATGCGTATGGGGCCCACATGTTCCTGGACAGCCAGACGCGGGTGACCCTTTAAAGCCGACGTTTGCGCCGTTGCCGCGGTGCTTCAGTTTGCCTGATCGAGCCCCCTCAACAAACGCTTCCTCTCCCGTTGTACGTTAGCTGTCTCCTGCGTCGCGGAGGCCAGCGCTCGCCCGATGGCATCGCCGTCCGCGTCTGGGGCGCCTGCGCCAAGGCATACGTTGCCCACTTGTCGCGGCGGCTGAAATCCACTGATCGAAGCCGTGCGGGAACCCGGCATCAAAGTAAGGCTGGAGCAGCCGGGGCGCGTGTCCTCATGTACCAGGAGCCATCCTCCAGTTGGCGTCTTCAGCAGAAATTGGATAGCACGCCGATAGGCCGCATCGAACGCCGGCAAGCCCGCAATCTGCAGAGCATAGAGCGATTGTCCGGTCGTATGGACGCTGCTTTCCATGGAATCGAGATCCGGCCATCCGCCATCGGGGCGCTGCCTGGCCAGCAGTTCCCGCATCGCCTTCCAGGTGGCGTCCTGATCCAGATTGGCCCACGCCCGTTCGACCTGAGCATCAGTGAAATGGATGGCGGCTGTCCGCAGGCGGTCGACAACCTGCTGTTCGCGTCGTGACGGCTCGTGGAGCACTTCCCGTGTTTCCTTTGCTTACGATAAGACCGCGCGCCGCCGGTGCTGTTCAGAAAACTAGCTTGCGGGCGCAGGCTGTCCCGCCGGCACCTCCGCCAGGATTGCAGTTTGGTTAACTATGACATCGCCCGAAGCTCCCCTCTGAAACTTGGCTTCCCATTGCGCCGGCCAGTTCACGTGCATTAACGGCTGAATCACCCCACAGTCGGTTCGAGCAACAAACATCGTGATCGCCTCGAAAGCTAGCTACCACCGACAAAAGTGAGACTTACAGCGCCCTTTCCGACGCGGCCGCCAAGGCGGCAATCGGATCGCACACATCCCCAGCCAACGACTAGGAAGCGGCCGGGTGGCCGCCGGGTATCGCCCGTTTGTGAAGCTTGTCTTCGTTAAGTAAGTTTCTTTTTTAATTGGCCAAACCAGCTATCCCTTCAAGTATTTGTTGAAGAATTCGATGGTCCGCTGCCAAGCCAGTTTGGCGGCCGCCTGATCGTAGCGCGGCGTAGTGTCGTTGTGGAAGCCGTGGTTGGCGCCTTCGTACACAAAGCCGGAGTAGGTGACGTGGTTGGCCTTCAGTGCCTCTTCGTAGGCCGGCCAGCCGCCCGTGATCCGTGTGTCCAGCGAGGCGTAGTGCGCCATCACCGCGGCTTTGATCTTGGGGACGTCCTCGGCCTTCGGCTGCGTGCCGTAGAAAGGCACCGCTGCCGCCAGGTCGGAGCCCAGCCGTACCGCCAGCGTATTCGCGATACCTCCGCCAAAGCAGAACCCTACCACCCCGATCTTCCCGGTGCAATCCGGGCGGGCCTTCAGCCACCGCGCCGCCGCCACGAAGTCTTCGGTCATCTTCTTTCCGTCCACCTGCCGGAAGAGGCCCGCGCTGACTTCGTCGTTCTCCCGGTAGCCGCCGACGCTGGTCAGGCCGTCCGGGGCGAACGCCATGAAACCTTCCGTCCCGAGACGCCGCGCCACATCTTCGATATACGGATTCAGGCCGCGGTTCTCGTGTACCACCAACACGCCCGGCACCTTTCCAGCCTTGGCGGGACGCACCAGGTAGCCGCGGATGCTTCCGTTGCCTTCGGGCGATGGTACTGTGGCGGACTCGGTTTTGATGCGGCTGTCGTCCTTCGCGACCTGCTGCGCCCAGGCGTAATTCGGCCGCAGCATTTCGAAAAGCCCCATCGCGGTGACGCCCCCGACCGCGAACTTCTGCGCGCCCTCCAGAAAGCCCCGGCGGTCGAGGTGCCCGTGCACGTAGCGGTCGAGCAGGTCTAACAACTCCTGCGGAAAGTCGGATGCTTGTTTTCGTTCCATGGATGGTTGCCCTCTGATTTATAAGGGAGGATATCACATTCGCTCCCCTCCGACGCGCGAGAATGGGAGTGCCGATGACCGCAGTGCCGATGAGAGACGATCCGCGCGCTATCTACACGCGCCTGCTCGACGAGAGGCGGGCCGACATCGCCCTCCGGGTGGAACGCCACCGCAGGCTGGGGTATCTGCGATTAGGTATCGTGGCGGTTGGCGTTGGCGTGGTGTGGGCTGCGCTCGCCACCCAGAAGCTCTCCATCAGCTGGACCCTCGTGCCGATTGCCATGTTCGCCGCGCTCATGGTGGTAGGGGACAAGCTGCTGCGCGCGATCGAGCGGCGCCGGAGGGCGGAGCGGTACTTCGAGAAAGCTCTCGCCCGGCTGGACGGCAAATGGGCCGGGACCGGCGAGCCGGGAGACCGCTTCATCGACCCGGAGCATCCCTATGCGCTGGACCTCGATCTCTTCGGCAAGGGCTCCCTGTTCGAGCTCTTATCGACGGCGCGAACCCACATCGGCGAAGACACCTTGGCGCGATGGCTGCTGTCGCCCGCGGATCCGCAGACAGCGCGCGCGCGTCAGGAGGCGGTCAACGAGCTGCGCCCGCGCCTGGGATTGCGCGAAGACCTCGCCGTGGTTGCGGAAGAGGCCCGTACGCGAGTCGATCCGGTTTCACTGGCCGCGTGGGGCGAGGCGCCCGCCAGGCTGGGAGCGGGGCACATGCGCGTGAAGCTCTGGCTGCTGACCACGCTTGGGGTGATGGCACTTGCAGCGGCCCTGGTGCTCGGGCTGCAATCGGTCGGGCTGGCGCCCCAGTTCAATGGCGTTCTGTGCCGCGACTTCCTGCTGCTGGTGATCCTGATCAACGGCACGTATTACTACCGGCAGCATAAGCCGATCAACGAGGTGGTGGGCGCGGTCGAAGAGGCGGCCCACGAGCTGGCATTGCTCTCCGCCGTCTTGGGCCGGCTCGAGAAGGAGAGGTTTCTGACCCCGCGGCTGTCGGGCTTGCATGCATCGCTCGACGCGGAAGGCGAGCCCCCCTCGCGGCGCATTGCCCGCCTGAACCGCATCATGGAGCTTCTGGATTCGCGCGACAACGTGTTTCTGCGTGTGCTCGAGGTCTTCATCCTGTGGACCCCGCGGCACGTCCTCGCCGTCGAGGAATGGCGGCGGCATTCCGGCACGGCGGTGCGGCGCTGGCTGACGGCGGCGGGAGAAATCGAAGCGCTTTGCTCTCTCGCCAGCCACGCCTTCGAGCATCCCGACGATCCTTTCCCGGATTTCGCCGATGAGCAGGGCCTGCTGGAAGCCGAGGCCATCGGGCATCCGTTGATTCCCGAGGACCGCGTGGTGCGAAACGACATTCGTCTCGGTGGCGTGAATCCGCCCGGGCCGCGGCTGCTGGTGGTGAGCGGCTCCAACATGTCGGGGAAGAGCACCATGTTGCGGACCCTTGGAGTGAACGCGGTGCTGGCGCAGGCCGGAGCGCCGGTGCGGGCGCGGCGCCTGCGAATTTCCCCGCTGGCGGTGGGCGCCTCGATCCGCTTGACGGACTCGCTGCAGAGCGGCGTGTCGCGCTTCTACGCCGAGATTCTGCGCCTGCGCCAGATTCTCGACCTGACCTCTAAGCCGATGCCCGTATTGTTCCTGATCGACGAGTTCCTTCACGGCACCAATTCGCACGACCGGCGGATCGGCGCCGAAGCCCTGGTGCGAGGGTTGGTGGAACGCGGCGCTACGGGGCTGATTACCACCCACGACCTGGCACTGGCGCACATCGCCGACGGCCTGGGAGACCGCGCGGCCAATGTCCATTTCGAGGACCAGATCGAAGACGGGCAAATCCGTTTCGATTACCGCATGCGCCCGGGCGTGGTCCGCAAGAGCAACGCGATCGAGCTGATGCGGTCGGTGGGGCTGGAAATTTGACGGCGAACCAGATTCGCGAGATGGCGCTCGCGTGCGGGTTCGAGCTGGCGGGAGTCTCGCGCGCCGAGCCGGTGGCGGATCGCGCCTGGTATCACGACTGGGTCGAGGCGGGTTACGCCGGAGAGATGCGCTACCTGACCGATCGCCGCGCCGACCTCCGCGACGACCCGCGCCATCTGCTGCCTTCGGCCCGGACGGTGATCTCGGTCGGCAAGTTGTACCAGACTCCGCACGGTGCGACGGAAGCACCGGAAGCGGGCTGGATTTCGCGATACGCCTGGGGCGACGACTACCACCACGAGATGCGATGCGGCCTGGAAAGGCTCGAGGCGCTGGTGCGCGGGCGCGCTGGAGAGGCCGTCGAGTCGAAGATCTGCGTGGATACCGCGCCTCTGCTGGAGAGGTCGTACGCGCGCGCGGCGGGCTTGGGGTGGATCGGCCGGAATACCTGCCTGATCAACCAGCACAGCGGCTCCTGGTTCTTCCTCGGCGAACTGCTGATTTCGGTGGCGATCGAGCCGGATTGCGGTCCGCCGCCCGACCGCTGCGGAACCTGCATGCGCTGTGTGGAGGCGTGTCCCACCGCCGCGATTGTGCCTCTCGCCACCCGGCCGGCGGCAGGCCCGCTGCCGACCCACACCATTGACTCGCGCCGGTGCATCTCGTACTTCACCATCGAGCTACGCGGAGCCGTGCCGGAAGAGTACCGTTCCGGCATGGGCAACCATGTCTTCGGGTGCGATATCTGCCAGGACGTGTGCCCGTGGAACCGGCGTGCGCCGGCGACCGCCGACCCGGCATACCAGCCGCGGCATTATGCGCCGCCGCTCGAGAGCCTGGCCGCATTGACCGAGGAGCAGTTTCGCGCGGCGTTCCGCCGGACGCCGGTCACGCGGGCGCGCTATACCGGCTTCCTGCGGAATGTGGCCCTCGCGATGGGCAACGCCCGGCGCCAGAGTTTTCGCGCGCCGCTCGAGAAGCTGGCGGCGTCAACGGATGCGATCGTTGCGGAGCATGCCCGGTGGGGTTTGGAGCAGTTGAAGCTTACTTGATGGCCAGAGTGACGCCCGGCTGGCTGACGTAGGCCCCGATTCCGATCACGATCGGGACGGAAGCTCCCGGAACCAGCCCGGTGGGTACCACCACGTTGATCTGCGTGAATCCCGCGATGCCGCCGGGGGCCGCGCCCGCGTATTGCACCTGCGCGACAGATTGTCCGATGAGCACGGAGACGGGCTGTGTGAGCTGCGGCAGCGGCGCTGTCGGCGACGTCAGTGTGGCGTCCACGCTGGCAGGATTGGTGAGTCCCCCGCCGGTGAGATAGACCGCCACGATGGAGCCCTGTGCCGCCGGGTTGGCTCTGGCGTTTACCGAGTAGTCCTGGTTCAGGATGGCTCCTGCGCCGGTTCCCGAACCGTCGAGGGTGAAGATCCCCGGGCTGGCATTCTGAACCAGAAGAGAGACGGCATTCGACGTCACGCCCTGGTATTGGACCTGTATCTGGGTATTGCCGCCGACCCCGAGTCCGTATGGCGTCACCGCATTGATCTGGGTTGCCGAGGCATAAGTCATCGCCGCCGGCGTTCCATCGAACAATACGGTTACGCCGCCGAGCGTCTTGGCGGTGGCAATATCCGTGAGACTAACTCCCGCAGCAGGACCCAGGTTGGTGCCAAATAACGAGACGATTTCTCCGGGCGAGACGGGACCCTGCACCCCGCTTGCCGCATTGATGACGGCGGTCAGTTGAATGGACGGCGCGGCAATGCCCTGTTGCGTCAGGGTGAACGTCTGGGTGCCGACCGTGATGTGGCCGGTGCGGGGCGCCGTGGCGGGGTTCGCCGCCGCCCGGTACATCAGGCTGGCGGAGCCGAATCCCGACGGGACGGAGGTGATCTGCAGCCAACTGGCATCGCTGAACGCGGTCCACGGGCACGATGTGGCGATGTTGATGGCAACGGTGCCGCTCGCGCCGTCCGCGCCAATGGTCGCGGTGGTTGGAGTAAGGGTCAGATTGTTGGGCGCGCCGTCCTGGCTGATCACCACTCCCGTATTGGTTTGCGTGCCCGGGTAGCCCACGCCGATTCCGCCGGTGCGCGTCGAGATGCAGGGACTGGCGCCGACAGTATAGGTGAAACTGCCGTTCAGGGTGCCGAATGCGTTGTCCTGCAGGGTGATCCAGTTGACGGTCACGCCCGTGGACCAGACGCAATTGGTGATCACCTGGACCGTGCCGCTCCCTCCGCTCACCGGAAAACTCATGGTCGTTGGCGTGACGGCATAGGTGCAAACCGCGGCAGCCTGGTTGACCGTAAGGGTGGCGTTCCCGATGGTGATGGTGCCGCTGCGTGCCTGGGTGGTGAGATTCTGGGCGGCCTGAAAGCCCACCTTGTTTGTGGCCGGAAGCATGCCGGTCTGGCCCATGTAGATCGAGAGCCAACTGGCCGCTCCCGAACTGACCGAGGCGTTCCACGAGCAACCATCCGGACCCATCACCGTGACCACTCCGGTATTGGGTGAGACGGTAGATGCGGCAAGGTTAAATACGGACTGCGAGAGAGTTAACGTGCACTGCTGTTGGGCAAAAAGCGGCGCGGCGGCCACCAAGGCCAGGAGAAACCTCATTCTTCGTATAGTAGCGCCTCCCGGCAGGCTTTTAAGATATTAACCGACCCGGGAGTATCGCCGTGGACGCAGATCGTCTTGGCCGTTCCCCCATGTGCCAGCCTGACCGCTTGGGCGGCCGCTTCGGCCGGGTCGGTAATCAGGGCGTCGGCGAATTTGCGCGAGCGCAACGTGCCATCGGGCTCGTAGCGGCGGTCGGCGAAAGCCTCGCCCACGGGTTGAAGCCCCATCTCTCTCCACACTTCGAGCATCGGGGACGCTGCCAGGCCGAAGATCGGCACGTTCCGGTTCCACCGGGCCACCCCGTTGCCGATCGCCCGGGCGACTTCGGCGTTATGGACCGCAACGTTATACAAAGCGCCGTGAGGCTTCACGTGAACGATTTCGCCCCCCAGTCGCCGCACTACGGCATCCAGGCGCTCGATCTGTTCGCAGACGGTCTGCTCGATCTCCGCGGCGGACAGGGAGATCTCGAGTCGTCCGAAATTTGCGCGGTCAGGGTAGCCGGGATGGGCGCCGATGTGCACGCCCCGTTCGAGCGCAAGGCGGGTGGTCCGTTCCATGGTGGCTTCGTCTCCGGCGTGCCCGCCGCAGGCGATGTTGGCCGAGGTGATGTACTGCATCAGCGCGGCTTCGTGTTGGGCGTCGTCGAGTTCGCCCATGTCGCAGTTCAAATCCATCATATTTTGGGAGGGGTTGGAGTTGGGTTGAGGAACAGCCCTCAACCACATACCTCTGCTATAGCGTACAACCTAATCAGGCAGTTGGGACGCGGTGGCGCGCTCTGGACTCGCGGGCGGCATCAGACTGTTCCGTGAAATGTATGGCCTCACACAACGCGAACGACGCGGGGGGCCTGATCGTCAATACGTCTCCAGGCAGTTCGGTACCTCTTATAGGCATCGCTATTTTAATTGTCACAAGGAGCTTTATAGCTTAAAAAGACAGACCTCACTCTAGAATTCCAGCTTTGGCCAGTGCAAATCTCCTGCTTTCAACGCGGGTCGTTATTGTTTTTATTCTTTTGCCTTATGTTGGACAGCAGTGCACTCACGTAAGGCATGACGATGACAATTTGAGAGAGGCAGTACTTCTAAACTGAAACAAAGCCGGAGCTTTCTCCGAGTAGCGTCATCCGCTCAGAGCAGGATCGAGAGGCTTGGATGAATCCGTCGGCGATGATCCGCTCATGTGGGTTGCTTCCGGATGGCCGACGCTCGGAACGCGCTGGTGATTGCCAGTTTGGCCGCCTTGCCAGAGACCCGGACCGGGGCGTGGCAAGGTCTGCGAGGCCCGTCCGGCGCGCTTTAGCTTCTGAAATACGAATCCCGCCATTGCGCCCAGCCTTCGAGGTCGTCGAAGTCCCCGGCGCTTTTGTATTTCAGCAAATAATCAATAGCCTCTTTCGCTCCGGCCTCCGGCTGCTCACGCAAGTACTGAAGCGTCTCCTCCAGGCCGCCTCCCACCAGGAACTGCACGTCCACTGCAGAGGAGAAACGCACACCAAACCACGTTCTCCGTATACAGGACCGCTCGCCGGCATCAAGAGGTTTCGAAGGCTCCCAGGCGCCTCTCCTGTAGTCAATCTCCTTGTTGAGCAGTTGGCGAAGTAGAACGCGGGCATCGACTGGGAGACTGTTGTGAATCTCTCGATACAGGGCGGCGCGGAAAGAGGGATCGGTCAGCAACGATTCTGCTTCAGGCGCATCCGACACCGATCGAGCCGCGAAGCGCGGTACGAATTCACGAGGCGTCATATGCCCCTCATCTTGGCGCTTTTTGACCCCCAGTCCCGCGCCGCTGAAGATCTCCGCCGCCCGTCCTACTTCCCCGCCGCCTCGATCCTGGCTTGCGCCAACGCCAACGCATCCAGCGCAATCGAAGGATCCACGCTCGGGTCCGGATTCCCTACCTGATCCTGCGCCCGCCTCAAATCCGCCTTCGCGCGCTCCACATCGATATCCTCCGCGCGCTCGGCCAGATTCGCCAGCACCCGCACGTGCTCGGGCAGCACCTCGAGAAATCCTCCCTGCACCGAGAGCGACCGCCGCCGCCCCTCGAGGCCGTAGCTCAGCACCCCCGTGCCCAACTGCCCCAACAGTGGCGCGTGCCCGGGCAGTATCCCGAGATATCCGTCTTTCCCCGGTATCTGCACCTCCGCCACGTTCTCGCGCACCATCAGGCGCTCGGGCGTCGCCACCTCCAACTCAATCAACTCGGGCATGGGCTAAGCCTTCGCCAGTTGCGCGCCGTGCTCCAGCGCTTCCTCGATCGAGCCTTTCATGTAGAATGCCTGCTCCGGCACCGAGTCGTGCTTGCCCTCCGCAATCTCGCGGAACCCGCGCACCGTGTCCGCCACCTTGACGTACTTGCCCGGCGTCCCCGTGAACTGCTCGGCCACGTGGAACGGCTGCGACAGGAACTGCTGAATCTTGCGCGCACGCGACACCGTCAGCTTGTCCTCATCCGAAAGTTCGTCGAGCCCCAGGATCGCGATGATGTCCTGCAGGTCCTTATACCGCTGCAGCGTCCCCTTGACCATCTGCGCCGTGTCGTAGTGCTCCTGACCGATGATCAGCGGATCCAGAATGCGCGAAGTCGAAGCCAGCGGATCCACCGCCGGGTAGATGCCCAGCGCCGCGATGTCGCGCGAAAGGTTCGTCGTGGCGTCCAGGTGCGCGAACGCCGTGGCCGGCGCCGGGTCCGTATAGTCGTCCGCCGGCACATAAATCGCCTGCACCGATGTGATCGACCCCTTGGTCGTCGAAGTGATGCGCTCCTGTAATTCGCCCATCTCCGTGGCCAGGTTGGGCTGGTATCCCACCGCCGACGGCATGCGCCCCAGCAGCGCCGACACCTCCGAGCCCGCCTGTGTGAATCGGAAAATGTTGTCGATGAACAGCAGCACGTCCTGGCCTTCCTCGTCGCGGAAGTACTCCGCCACCGTCAAGCCCGTCAGCCCCACGCGCAGTCTCGCCCCGGGCGGCTCCGTCATCTGCCCGTAGATCAGCGCGCACTTGGACTTCTTGTAATCGTGCGGATCGATCACGCCCGACTCCTGGAACTCCAGCCACAGGTCGTTGCCTTCTCGGGTGCGCTCGCCCACCCCCGCGAATACCGAAACGCCGCCGTGCTTCATTGCCAGGTTGTTGATCAGTTCCTGAATGATGACGGTCTTGCCCACCCCCGCGCCGCCGAACAACCCGATCTTGCCGCCGCGCAGATACGGCTCGAGCAGGTCGATCACCTTGATGCCCGTCTCGAACATCTCCAGGCGCGTGGACTGGTCTTCGAAAGAGGGTGAAGCCCGATGAATCGGGTAGTGCAGCTTGGCGTTCACCGGGCCCATCTCGTCCACTGGTTGGCCGATCACGTTGAGCACACGCCCCAGCGTCTCCTGCCCCACCGGAACCTCCACCGGCCGCCCCAGGCTGATCGCCTGCATGCCGCGCACCAGCCCTTCGGTGGGCTGCAGCGCGATGGTGCGCACCCGGCCCTCTCCGATGTGCTGCTGCGTCTCGCAGATGATATCGATGGGCGCCGGGACACTGAAGCCCTCGCTTGTGATCCGGATCGCGGTATACACCAGCGGGATATGCCCCTCCGGAAACTCGCAATCCACGGCCGGTCCGGCCACCTGCACCACTTTCCCCACTACCATTCCGTTGCTTGCTGCCATTGGATCAATCCTTAATCGCGCGAAGCGCGGCAAAACCCCAACCCCTGACCCTGTCTTCTCACTCCGCGGCCACCGCGCCGCTCACCACCTCGATGATTTCCTTCGTGATGCTCGCCTGCCGCACGCGATTCATGTACAGCGTCAGCTTGTCGATCATCTCGCCCGCGTTCGACGTCGCCGCGTCCATGGCCGTCATGCGCGCGGCGTGCTCCGCCGCGGTCGACTCCAGCAGCGCGCGGTACAACTCCACTTCCACGTACCGCGGCAGCAACGCCGCCAGCATCTCCGCCGGCGGCTGTTCATAAAGGTAATCGATCGGCTCGCTCTGCTCCGGCACTTCCACCGGCAGCACCCGCGTCACGGTCAGCTTTTGCGACGCCACGCTCTTGAACTCGTTGTAGATCAGGTAAACCGCGTCGATCTCTTCCTTGCCGTACAACTCCGTGGCCTTCCGCGCAATCGCCGCCACATCGTTGTACACCACCTTGGCCGCCATGCCGATGTGCTCGCCCAGGATCTCCGCGCCCCGCTTGCGAAAGTAGTCGCGGCCCTTGCGCCCGATCAACTCCAGCTTGATGGCCTTCCCCTGATGCTCCTCGATAAACTTCTGCGCGGCCTTGGTCAGGTTGGCGTTGAAGGCCCCTGCCTTGCCCATGTCGCTGGTGATCAGAATCAGCAGAATCCGCTGTTCCGGACGCCGCGCCAGCAGCGGATTCTCCATCGCCCGCTCATCGTTCGCCGCGGCCGAGGCGACGTTCGCCAGCACCTTCCGCAACAGCGACCCGTAAGGCCGCGACGCAATCACCCGGTCCTGCGCGCGGCGCAGTTTCACGGCCGAGATCATCTTCACGGCCTTGGTGATCTGCTCGGTATTCTTCACCGAGCGGATCCGCCGCCGGATATCGATCAGACTAGGCATGGGCGCTCTGCGGACCCGCCGTCACCTTCATCTCGTCCACGAAGCGGGCCTTGAACTCCTCGATCACCTTGACGATCTTGTCGCGGAGCGCGTCGTCCAGCGCCTTCTTCGTCCGGATCTCCTCCCAAAGCTGCCGGTAGCCGGAATCCACGAACTTGTAGAGCCCCTCTTCGAACTTCCGGCACTGCTCCACCGGCAGATCGTCCAGGTAACCTTTCGTTCCCGCGAAGATGATCACCACCTGCTTCTCCAGCGGCAGCGGAGAGTACTGCCCCTGCTTCAAAACTTCCACCAGGTGTTTGCCGCGATTGAGCTGGTCGAGCGACGCTTTATCGAGGTCCGATCCGAACTGCGCGAACGCCGCCAGCGCGCGGTACTGGGCCATGCCCAGCCGCAGGCTGCCCGCGATCGACTTCATCGCCTTGGTCTGCGCGTTGCCCCCCACGCGGCTCACCGAAATCCCCACGTTGATGGCCGGCCGCACGTTGGAATTGAACAGGTCCGACTCCAGGAAGATCTGCCCGTCGGTAATCGAAATGACGTTGGTCGGAATGTACGCCGAGACGTCGCCCGCCTGCGTTTCGATGAACGGCAACGCCGTGAGCGAGCCCGCCCCGTGGGCGTTGTTCAGCTTGGCGGCCCGCTCCAGCAGACGGCTGTGCAGGTAAAACACGTCGCCGGGGAATGCCTCCCGCCCGGGCGGACGCCGCAGCAGCAGGGAGATCTCCCGATACGCGGCCGCATGCTTCGAGAGGTCGTCGTAGATGCACAGCGCGTGCCGCTTGGAGTCGCGGAAGTATTCGCCCATGGCGCACCCCGCAAACGGCGCCAGGTACTGCATCGGCGCGGGGTCCGATGCCGATGCCGACACCACAATGGTGTAATCCATCGCGCCGTAGTCCGAGAGCGTTTTCACCACCTGCGCGACCGTGGATTTCTTTTGCCCGATGGCGACATAAAGGCAAATCATGTCGCCGCCCTTCTGATTGATGATCGTGTCCAGAGCGATGGCCGTCTTGCCCGTCTGCCGGTCGCCGATGATCAGCTCGCGCTGCCCCCGGCCGATCGGAATCATGGCGTCGATCGCCTTGATCCCCGTCTGCATCGGCTCCTTGACGGGCTGCCGCGATACCACGCCGGGAGCCAGCCGCTCCACCGGATTGAACTCGGAGGTGAGGATCGGGCCTTTCCCGTCCAATGGCTGGCCGAGAGCGTTCACCACCCTCCCGATCAGCGCCTCCCCCACCGGAACCGACATGATGCGTCCCGTCCGCCGCACCTCGTCGCCTTCCTTGATCTCCGTGAAATCGCCCAGCAGCACTGCGCCCACCTGGTCTTCTTCCAGGTTCATCGCGATGCCCGCCACGTCGTGCGGGAATTCGATCAACTCTCCCGCCATCACTTTCTCGAGTCCGTGAATGCGCGCGATACCATCGCCCAGGGAGATTACCGAGCCGACCTCGGTCACGTCGATCGCCCGTTCGTAGTTTTCAATTTGCTGGCGGAGAATGTTGGTGATTTCGTCCGCTCGGATCTGAGCCATAATTCCTTCCCGTTACGATTAACTTTCCGCTCTCAGGCGGCTTTCGAGCGATGCCAGTTGCCCGCGCAATGAGCCGTCGTAGACCGTTGATCCGATCCGCGCCACGATCCCGCCGATCAGCGATTCGTCCACCGTACACCGCATGCGGATGCGCTTGCCCGTGAGCCGTTCGAGTTGTCCGTTGAGTGCGGCGCGCTGCGCCTCGGTCAACTCCCGCGGCGAAGCGATCTCCACGCGGGCAAACCCCAGACGCTCGTCTACAGCCTGCTCGAAACTCTGGATGATCTCCGGCAAAGACTCGATGCGCCGGTGGTCAATCAGCACAAACAGAAAATTGCGCGTGATCTGCCCCAGCTTCAACAGGTCCGCCAGCTTCCCGACCACCGCCTTCTTGCGGCTGGCCGGCACCGCGGGCGTGGTCAAGGCATTATGCAGCTCGGCGGACGAGCGCATCAGATCTTCAAACGCCAGCAGTTGCCCCACCGCATCTTCCGGGCGCAAAGGGGAGCTGCCGGAGGTAACCACTTCCGCCAGCGCTGTGGCATATCTCGAGGCTACGGCAGAGAGTCTCATTTCAGGTCGCGAACGAATCCCTGGACCAGGGCATCTTGCGTGTCCGGGGTCATACGGGCGCGGATTTTCTGCTCCGCAAGTCCGATCGCCAGCTCCGCGGCGTGGCGCTTCAGCTCGAGCCGGGCGGCTTTGCCCGCCGAGACGATTTCCTGTTCGGCATGTGACTGGATCTTGGCGAGCTCCGCCGCCGTGTGTTGGATCATCCGTTCGGTTTCAACCGCGGCCTGCTGCTGCGCCTCGGCCCGCAAGGATGCGACTTCCTTCTCCAGGTTCGCCAGCCGGCGGTCCACCTCGGCCGCCTTCTGCTCCGCGGCCTTTCGCTCCGCCTGAGCCTCGGCCATGTCTTTCCCGATCTGCTCGGTGCGCGCCGTGAAAAATGCCGGCGCCTGCTTGGCGATTACGTATCCGATCGCGCCGGCCAGCAGCAGGAAGTTCACCCATTTCCAGAGCTGCAAGGCCCCGCCTTCGCCCTCGGCCCCCTTCTCCTGGGCGAACGCGAAGGTTGCCAGGCAGATGGCCAGCAGCGCCAGTCGCGAAGCGGAACGTGCCGCGCGCTTCATGCCGCGCTCCGCCGGAGCAACGCGTCGGCGATCCGGTTGGCGAGCGACTCGGCCTGTTGCGCAAGCCCTGCCTTGGCCGCCTCCACATCCTTTCCCAGTTGCGCCTTGGCTTCCTCGATCAGCGCTTCTCCGCGGTGCCGGGCGGCCGTCAGTTCCGCTGTCTCCTTCTCCTGTAATTGCTTGTGCAGTTGTTCCGCCGCCTGATAAATCTCGGTGCGCGCCGCGCGCAGCGCAGCCTCATATTCGGCCGTCTTGGCGCTGGCCCGCTCCAGGCTCTCACGTGCGATCTGGCGCGCCCCTTCCGTCGCCAGGTATCGCTCATGCAGCACTTTTTCCAGCGGTTTGAAAAACATGTACTTCAAATAAAAGTGCAGAAACACGACGAAGAAAAAGGTAGGCACTGCTTTCAGCAGTATTTCGCCTAGTTGGTGGAACGTTTCCTGCATGAGTTTTCAAATGGAAAGAGGGGGCCGGTCTTTAAGGAACCTAGCGTAACATCCTGGAGAAACTGTAGTCAACCGCACCAGCAGGTGGTGGGTCGTTCCATCGCGCGGGTGCAACCGGGCCGGGCACCTCGGTGTTTGGACAACATCAGCGATGTCGGATCGCCATCCGTTCAAGACTGGGTGACAACGGCCCGATGCCGTACCTTACCCTCTGACAGCCGGACCAAGACACGGTTGATCTCGTCGATCCGGTACGTTTCCAAACGGGGCCTTACTTTTCCGTCCGCCACCAGCCTCACAATATCGATCAAGTCCGCCGGATCATTTTGTGCCGAGCCGATAATCGAGGTCTGTTTGAACAGCATTTGAACCGGATCGGCTTGAATCGGGTCGGCGCTCACCGCGGTCGTCACCAGACGTCCGCCTGCGCGCAATCCTTCCATAGCCTGGCTGTTCTGTTTCATGGATGGTGAAAAAGACAGAATCACATCGGTTCCACCCATTTCCTGAAGCTCCCGGCCTGCATGATCCTTCACGATCAGAACCTCGTCTGCGCCCATCTCGCGCGCATCCCGTTGTTTGTCCGCCGAGTTCGTGATGGCGATTACGGGATGGCCCATCGCTTTGGCAATCTGCAAGGCAAGATGGCCAAGGCCGCCGATCCCGAGTATGGCCACCCGCTCGCCGGCCAGCGGCCTGGCCGCGCGATAGGCGCTCATGGCCGAAAAGCCGCCGCAGAAAAGCGGGGCAGCCGCTACCCACTCCAGGCCATCCGGCAGCAGCGTGCAACCTTCGGCCTCCGCGATCATGTACTCGGCATACCCGCCGCCGTTTGTGATCCAGGTCTTGGATTCCGCGCAGAATTTGACTTGCTTCTTCTGACAATAGACGCACCGGCCGCAGCCCGCCTGAAACCAGCCAACGCCGACGCGATCGCCGATCCTCACCGATCGCACACCGGCACCGAGCATATCCACCTCCCCAACCGGTTCGTGTCCAGGAACGATCGGCAGCGGCACCGGCAGTTCGCCGTGCCAAATATGCACGTCGGTACCGCATACACCCGTGGCGTGCAGCCGAATCCGAACTTGTCCAGGCCCGGGCTGCGGGTCCGGCATGTCGCGTGCCACAAGGGGTTGCTTGATGGCAGTCATCAGCGTTGCTTTCATTCTTTCCCCCTGCCATGCGCTTGAGTGAGTGCATGAAACCGCGGAATCACTGCTGCCACATGCATCGCCAAGGCATCATACCACCGAACCGAAACCCCAGGCGCTTGAGCAGGGAGGTGCGGGAGGTGCACGACATCGGAGTGCCGCCGTTCATCGGCTCAGTTCTCCGTGGGCCGTTCCACTCGCTCGATCACGATCGTAGGCACGGGCCCCTTCTGCGATTCCAGCCGCAGCCCGAGCTGTTCCTGAATCGCCGAGAAGATGCTTGGCCCTTCGACGTCCGGCGGGGGCGCAGGCTCGACTCCCTTCGAAGGATCGCCCGGCGGACCCGCTAAAGTCGTGTCCGGTACCCATTCCAGCTTGAAGTCGTATTTCCCTTTCAGTTCGGTCTTGTCGATCACCGGCCGCCCCAGCTGGCTGGAGAGCACGGTGGTGAGCTGCTGCATCGGCGCCGCCATTCCGTTAAGCTGTCCTCGCTCCAGCCGCAGGCCCACTTGTCCGTCCGACTCCTGCACCTCTTTCATCTTCGATCCGCCCTTCGCCACCACCAGCGCATACACCGGACCATCCCGAACCTCCCGCCGCACGGTCAGTCGAAACCGCTCCGCCAGCAGGTTGCGCACTCGCTCCCGCATCTCCGCCGTCACCTTCTGCCGCTGCCCATCGGTCATCTTCCGCGGATCCGCCGGAACCTTCTCCGATTCCGCCGTCCGTTCGGCCTTCGCCACAATGTCGTACCGCTCCGTGCCGATCCAGGCCGGACCTCCCGCCAGTTGAAAATCGCGAATGTCGTAGGCAAACGTGATCAGAAATCGCAACGGCGCATTCGAAACCCGCATGCCATTCGGAGGCTCCAGTTGCAAACCCATCCCGCGCGCGTCCGGTGAGCTTGGCTTGATGGACGCCACATCAAACGTCAGTGACCCGGAGGCCGCCTGCCCGAAAAGCCCGCCCGCAAATGCGGCCACCAATATGACAACCCGTAGCAACATGCTTCCCTCCTCGCTGGCGAAGGCACTCCTGCCCCCTTAATACGTTTGACGCCGCCCGAATGTGTCACGCCCCAGGCGCCGTCACGCAGCTGACACTTAAAGCACCACTTTGACCCCCAATCGCGAGACCCCGTGAAGAACATCGGTTTTTCACATCTAACTCGTTGATGCCGCGTCAGAAAACCACACTGTTCCCGCCCTCGTCTCCGCCTGCTCGCCCACCACACAATTCCACGAGTAACAGCTTTTCACAATATTTTTTTCGCGCCATTAACTCCTTGCCCTTGAGTCACTAACCGCGCTGGCGTGAGGTTGTCCCTGAACCTCGTCCTGCCCCCTTGCCTGTTATCGTAAAAATAGGAACAAGGCCTGGCGCCCCACCGCGCCAGCCGCAACAAGCTTAATCCTGGCCAGGATTCGTTGCCGTTCAGGTGGAATCTGATCCCCCTCGGACACTATCCGGCGGGGCTTGGGTTCGAACCCATTCCCATCTCCGGTGTCGTGAGCCGCCGGGGGAAGTCAGAGGGCCGGTAACGGCGCATTTCTATCTGGGGCGGCTGGTCGCGAGGAGCGGTGTCTTCCGGGCGGAGACACTCTCCCTTCCGGTACCAGCCGCTCGCAACGACCCACTCCCATTCCCGAGGCCGAAGTGTCTCGAATCCCTCCTGCTAACCATAGTTCCTAAATAAGAGCCCGGTCAGCCGGGGTTAGAATGTCCCTCGATGACCACCCGTTCCTTCGAATTGACCGATGGCCAATCGGACAAATTCTGGACGATCACACTGGACCGCGCCCAGTACACCGTGAACTTCGGCCGCCGCGGAACCGCCGGGCAAACCCAGATCAAAGAGATCGGCAGCCTCGAAGCCGCCCAAAAGGCATTCGACAAACTCATCGCCGAGAAGCTGAAGAAGGGCTACAAAGAAACCACTCCTCCCCAAAATGGGAAATCCAGCCCAAAGCCCCCAGCCCCCATTCCCAAGAGCGAAATGAGCAGTGAGCAAAGCGAACCCACCCCCGGCCCCGCGAGCGAAGCGAGCAGTTATCCCCAACCCCCAACCCCCAACCCCCACCACCGAGAGCGAAGCGAACAAAACCCCGGCCCCCAGCCCCCGGCCCCTGGCCCCGCGAGCGAAGCGAGCAGTGAGCCAGTGCGCCTCGCCCCCTGGGACTGGATGATCGCCACCTGGCGCCCCCG
This sequence comes from Bryobacteraceae bacterium, assembly GCA_035501495.1. GTDB lineage: Bacteria > Acidobacteriota > Terriglobia > Bryobacterales > Bryobacteraceae > JAIQFL01. The sequence continues at coordinate 43,342 of DATJWB010000143.1, forward strand.
CCACGTCCCGCAGAAACCCGCGCCCAAGCCCTTCGACCGCGACGCCGCCATGGCGCTCCTTCACCGTTGGCTCGACCTCGCGGCCAAAGAGCATTGGTGGGGCAACGGATGGAACCGTCTGGAACTTCCCGCCCCCATGACGCGCGAAGAGGCCCGCTTCTGGTTGCACGGGCTCTTCCTCGTGACCCGCGTCATGCACATCAACAACCCCGGCACTCCGGCCGACTGGGCCAAAGACCTTCGCGAAAGGACCACTCTCGGCCTCCAGGAACTCTCGAATCTCGAACTCTCGTCGCCACTGCTCCCCGCCGAGGTCGACGACCTTCTGCGCACCGGGCATCCCTGTGCGCTCCTCCTCCTCCCTCTGCTCACGCTCTTCCCTGCAAGCGACATCGCCGAAATCCTGGTCGAATCCAGTTGCCGTTCCGACTGGCATGACCTGGGCGAGGACTGCCTCCGTGAGCGCCTCTTCCAATACCTCTCAGACAGCGATCTCGAAGTGCTTCGCTCCGCCATCAACCGCCGCCTCCCGGGCGTGACCTCGGCTCCCGTCAAAACCTCGTTGCTGCAATATCCTGCCAGTTGCTACATATTCCGCTTGGCGGCATACGTCGGGTCCGGCACCGAGCTCACCCGAGTCGTGGAAGGCTGGCCCGCCAATAGCTATTCCTCCTTCGTCCGCTCGCACAAGCCGCAGGACATCATTTACGGCCTCCCCAGCGCGGATCTGATGGTGCAGCACATGCGGCGTTTGCGCTTCCGTCCTTACACTCCCTTCCACATTCGCGCGTGGCTCGCTCACACCGAACTCGGCCAGTTGGAAATGATTGGCCGCAGCATCGCCCAGGAGACCAACCGCCAGGACGCCTCCGAATTGGCACAGACATTCGGCAACGCCGTCATCGCGCCCGAGGCCGCCCCCATCATGCTGAACCTGGCGCTCGATTCGAAAGCCCAGCCCGTTGCCCGCGCCTGGCTCATGGACCATCCCGCCGAGACCATCGCCGGCCTCGCGCCCGTAGCGGAAGGGAAGGGAAGAGCGGCCGATGCCGCCATCGAGATCCTCCGCGACCTCGATCGCGCCGGCCACGGCCCCGCCCTCGAATCTCATCTCTCCGCAGCGCTCCTCGAAACCGTACTCTCATATCGCAAAACCGCGGCAGCGGCAGCCGATTGCGCCGTGCTGGATGCCCGTTCCACTCCGCCCGGTCTCGCCGCCGCCTTCGAAGAGGCCGCCCGCATCAAGTCCAAGCTCCCGTCCTGGTCCGCATTCGCGCTCTTGCCCCCCGTCATCACCGCCGCCGGCCGCTTGAACGAAGAGCAAACCACTACCGTTCTGCGCGCCCTCGCTCACAGCGATCTCGCGGTGCCGCATCCCCTCCTGCTCGCCTTGCGCTGCTACGCCACGCCCGACTCCCTGGACCGCTTCGTGTGGACGCTGTTCGAGCGCTGGCTTGCCGAAGGCGCCCCGGCCAAGGAGAAGTGGGCGCTCGGCGCCGTCGGCCTGTACGGCAGCGACGAGTCGGCCATTTCCTTGGCCGGCCTCATCCGCGTCTGGCCCGGGCAGGGAAAACACCAGACCGCCGTGATGGGCCTTGAGTGCCTGCGCGCCATCGGCACCAACACCGCGCTCATTCAGATCAGCTCCATTGCCCAGAAGGTGAAGTTCCAGGCCATCAAACTGCGAGCCCGCGAGTGCATGGAGGCCATCGCCGCCGACCTCAACCTCACGCGCCAGCAGCTCGAGGACCGCGTGGTCCCCGATTGCGGCCTCGACGACCACGGCTCGCGCGTCTTCGATTTCGGACCGCGCCAGTTCCGCCTGATCCTGGGTCCCGGCCTGAAGCCTCTGGTCGCCGATTCCGAAAACCAGCGCAAGCCCGATCTGCCCAAACCCAACAGCAAGGACGATCCTGCCAAGGCCGATGAAGCCCTGGCCGCGTGGAAGCTGGTGAAGAAGCAGGTTGCCGATGTCACCAAAGTCCAAATCCGCCGCCTCGAACAGGCGCTCGTCACCCAGCGGCGGTGGACCGTCGACGAGTTCGAACAGCTTTTCCTGCAGCATCCCCTGCTGATGAACATGTCGCCCTGGCTCGTCTGGGGCGCGTTCCGCGGCGACGGAAAGCCGGCCCTGACTTTCCGCGTGACCGAAGACCGCACCCTGGCCGACGAGCACGATAAGCCCGCAACTTTGCCCCGGGACGCCGCCATCGGCCTGGTGCATCCCATGCACCTCGAGCCCGCGTCCCTCGCCGCCTGGGGCGAATTGCTCAGTGACTACGAGATTCTGCCTCCCTTCCCGCAGCTTGGCCGTCCCATCCTGCGGCTCACCGAATCGGAGCGGCACGGCCATACCTTGTATCGTCACGCGGGTGTCATCATCCCTGCGGCCTCCCTGGTGGGCACCCTGGAACGCCTCGGCTGGCAGCGCAGCGCGGTGGGCGATGGCGGAATGTACGATTGGCATTTCAAGTACTTCGCGGAGCTCGGCTTCACCGCCATCCTGGAGCACGAAGGCATCATCATCGGCATGCTCGCCGATTCCGATCCCACACCGATCAACGCCTGCTACTTCATTCCCGGCGAACCCGACCGCAACCAATGGGGCTCGTCGGGCAGCCATATCCCCCTCGAGGATGTCGATCCCCTCATCATCAGCGAGATCCTCAGCGACCTCCAGACGCTAGCCTCCAAAGGAAAGAAGTCATAATGCCGTCGTCTGCCTCCGGTGCCTCCGTCTTCCCGGCTGCTGTGTGCCTGGCTCCCGACCCCCTGGTGGCCGACACGGATGTGGCGCGGGCACTCGTGCCTGTACCCACGGGTCCCGCCGGCCCACAGAACTCCATGAGAACCCTTGCGCCAGCGGCGTGGCGCAGGCACTCCTGCCTGCCGCGCCCCGACTCGTCGGGGCGCTTGTCGAGCCCGCACGGTGCCACTCCCCGCAAAGGGGCTTTCGAGGCTGCCGCGCCGAGACTCGTCTCGGCGCTTTTCTTCCCCCCAGGAGAGCCGTCATGACCTTCCTCTCCCTCGCCTCCCTCCCGCCCGACCTGCAGAATCCGCGCATTGGCGCCACCGAAAAACGAGCCACCATCCCCTGGCTCGATCCCGTGAAGCTTCCGCCGATTCCCATCGGTGACGGATGGATCGACCCCGACACGGCCCTGACGCTCGTCCACGATCAACCGCCGTTTCGCCATGCGCTTCGCAAGCACTCGTCCCCCGAAGCCCTGGACCGTTTCGCCGCGGAATTCTGCCGCCAGCTTCCCGACTCGCCCCTGCTCTACAACCGGTACATGACTTGGCTTCTGATTGGGCAGGACCTCGGCGGACCGGAAACCGCCGCTGTGATGGCGGCCGCCATGACGCGCCACAACGTCACCCCAATGTTGCGGCACGGCGCTGCCTACGTCCTCGCCGAGATCGGCGACAGGACGCACCTCCCTGCCATGACGCTCTGCCTGTTTCGCATGGAGCCAGGTTTCTACCGCAACTGTGTCCAGGAGCAATTCTCCGCCCTGGTGAAGCGACTCAATCTCTCACCGGCGGCACTCGAGGACTGGACGTTGCCCGATGAGGCCGAGCCCGCCGAGAATGCGGTTTTAGGCGCCGGTCAGGCTGCCCGCCTGGAGCGCGCCATGTTGACCGGCCACCGTTGGCCGGCCCAGATCTTCGACCGTCGCATCGCGCGTCAACCCATCATGCGGCCCCTCGCCGCCGGTTTGGTCTGGGGCTACTTCGACGACGCCGGCAGGATCCTCCAGGCTTTCCTGATCGGCCCCGCGGCGGATTACCCGGCCCCACCAGCCGACGCCACCGTCGGGATTGTCCACCCTTCTCACCTCTCCACGGAAGGCGCCGCCTGCTGGAAGGAGCGATCGAGAGACCTGCGAGCACCCTTTGCTCAATGGTCGGCGCCCGCCCACCTGCTTTCGCCCGAAGAAGCCTCGGGCGACCGGATTACGCGCCTGCCCGCTGCAGCCATGCCTGCCGCGCGGCTTCTCTGCCGCCTCGAAGCGCTCGGCTGGCACCGTCCCAAGGCCAGGTGTAGACTCGAATTCCATACGCGCCCCTTTACCGAATTGGGGGTGACTGCCGTGATCCGCTACTCTGGAATTCCGCTATCCTATGGCGGGGAGTGGAGCGATCAATCCATCATGTCCTGCTATTTCGAGAAGCGTCAGGATCGGCTTCCGCTCCAGAAGGTCAGCCCGATCGCCATCAGTGCCGTCCTCTCAGACCTCCAAGCGTTAAGTTCCGCCGGCCGCTCGGGTAGACACCAATGAATTTCCTCTCCCCATCCTCGCTCCCAGCCGACCTGCAAGGCGCCCGCTACTCGCCCGCGCAATTGCAGCAGACCCTGCCGTGGCTCGACATTTCCAAGCTCCCGCCGCTGCCCATCGGTGGTTCGTGGATCGATGCCGAAACCGCCCTGACGCTCGCTCACGATGTCCCCAAGTTCCGCATCGCCCTCAAGAAACACTCCAACCCCGAAGCCCTCGACCGTTTCGCCGCGGCTTTCAGCGTGCAATTCCTCAGGGTCGAGAAGTACTCCCCGGCGTTCGCCATCTCGATTTCCATGGTGCTCGATCTGGGCGGGCACGAAACCGCCAGCGCGGTCGCGGCTGCTCTCACCAACCAATCCATCGCCCTCTATCTTCGAAATGCGGCGGCCGACATCGTAGCCAGGGTCGGTAACAAGACCCACCTCCCGGCACTCTCGCTCCGGTTGATGCGGTTGCAACCGGGTATCGAACGCAACCTGGCGCAAAGGTCGTTCGCGCAATTCACCAAACGGCTCGCCCTGCCCGACGACGAATTGGAAGACTGGTCCCTGGCGGATGGAGTGGATCCCACCGAGTTCTCGGCCGTGCACGCCGCGCAGCGGGCCCGTCTGGAGCGCGCCATGTTGACCGGCCGCCTCTGGCGCCAGGAGACTTTCGACTGCCGTATCGCGCGCCATCCTGTGATGGCGCCCCTGGCAGCCGGCCTCGTCTGGGGCTGCTTCGACGATGCCGGCAGGCTCCTCCTACCCTTCGTCATCGCCTCCAACGGCGACTATCCCGCGCCTCCCTCGGACGCCTCCGTCGGCATCGTCCATCCCGCGCACCTCGCGCCCGAGGACCTCGTCCACTGGAAGGAGGAGTCCGCCAAGCTCAAAGCGCCCTTCCCGCAGTTCGGTCCGCCCGCTCGGGTACTCTCGCACGAGGAGACACAAGCCGATCAGATCACCCGCCTGCCGGCCACAACCATGTCCGCCGCGCGCCTTCTGACCCGCCTCGAAGCACTCGGCTGGCAGCGTCCCAAGGCGGCCACGAGGCTGGAGTTCCACACACGCGCTTTCGACGGCCTTGGCGTGACGGCGGTGATTCGCTACACCGGTATTCCGCTCGTCTACCCCGGCGAATGGAGCGACCAATCGATCGTCTCCTGCCACTTCGAGAACCGCCAGAAGCAGCTTCCTCTCCTGCGAGTCAGCCCCATCGCCATCAGCGCCGTCCTCGCCGACCTGGAAACGCTCGGCAAACGCGAGGCCCTCAGACGATGACCGCCTACCAACTGTGGCGCAGGCACTCTTGCCTGCCGCGTCCCCACTCATGGGGACGCTTTTTGCCGGCGCGCCGTCTCGGCGTGGCAACTTCGAGAAACCCCCAGCGCCGGATTGATGCCGACCAACAAGCGTCGGCAGGAGTGCCTGCGCCACACTGCGCCCGCTGACTGAATATGTCGCCCACTGACCTCCAACGACCTGCCGCCGAGATCCTGTACGCCGCCGAGCTCGAACGGCTCGTGCTCGCCGATGCCCGCGAACCGCGCCCCTCCGGCTGGCGTCTCACTCCGCGATCTGTCCTGGCCTTCATCCTCGGCGACGAGAAATCCGGAATCGAGCCCAAATTCGTCGGCAGCCGCGCCCTGCTCGAGCGCGCCATAGTCGCCTTGGCTACCAGCCGCGGCCTGATGCTCATCGGTGAGCCCGGCACCGCCAAGAGCTACCTGAGCGAACTCCTCTCCGCCGCCATCAGCGGCGATTCCACCCTGGTAGTCCAGGGCAGCGCCGGCACTACCGAAGACGCCATCAAGTATTCCTGGAACTACGCCCTGCTCCTGGCCGAAGGGCCGAACGAGCGCTCGCTCGTCAGCGGACCCGTGCACCGCGGCATGCGCGACGGCAAAATCGTGCGCTTCGAAGAGATCACCCGCTGCCCCGTGGAGATCCAGGATACCCTGCTCTCCATCCTCAGCGAGCGCATGATGGCCATCCCCGAACTGCCCGGCCCCGAGCGCACCCTCTTCGCACGCGCGGGCTTCAACATCATCGCCACCGCCAACACCCGCGACCGCGGTGTCAACGAAATGAGCGCCGCCCTCAAGCGCCGCCTCAACTTCGAGACCATCCCGCCGATCTCCAGCCTCGACTCCGAGATGGCGCTGGTGGAACGCGAGACCAACCGCCTGCTGGAGCGCGCCGCCATCCCCCTCAAGATCGACCGTGATTTCCTCGAGATCCTGGTGACCACGTTCCAGGACCTCCGCAGCGGCAAGACCCGCGAAGGCCAGTCGCTCGACGCGCTCACCACCGTGATGAGCACCGCCGAAGCCGTCACCGTGGGATACGCTGCCGTGCTCCACGCTTACTACTACGATGGCGGCCGCCTCACGCCCGACCACCTCGTCCACAGCCTCACCGGCTCCGCCCTCAAAGACACCCCAGAGGACTTGAAAAAGCTCGAGCATTACTTTAACCACGTGGTCAAGACCCGCCAGGAGCCGCACTGGCAGCACTATTACGCCGCCCGAAGGCACCTCCCATGAGCGGGCCTTCCCACGAAATCGACCCTCGCATTCACCAGCTTTCGCAACCGGTCGTATTCTTCCCCGTGCGCCATCACAGTCCGGCTTGCGCGCGCCTGGTGGAAGCCGCGGCGGCGCGCCTGCAGCCCAAGGCGATCCTCATCGAAGGGCCGTCCGACTTCAACCCGAGCATGGCCGAGCTGGCCCGCCCGCACGAGCTGCCCATTGCCATCTACAGCTACGTCCGTCACGGCGATCGCATGCGGCGTGGCGCCTTCTACCCGTTCTGCGTCTATTCCCCCGAGTGGCAAGCGTTCCAAGCCGGCCAACGACGCGGCGTTCCCGCGCGCTTTATCGACCTGCCCCTGGCAGACCGCGCCCTCCGCACAGACCTGCAGCACCTCTACGCCGACACCCAGGAGCGGCGCGGCGTCTGGTTCGAATCGCTGGCCCGCGAGATCGGCGTCGAGGGCTTTGACAACCTCTGGGACACGCTCTTCGAAGTCGGCGGCGGCGATGACATCGGTGCCTACCTCGAGCGCGCCCACCGCCTGATGTACTACGCCCGGCTGACCGATTCGAGCCTCGTCACGTGGAGCGATCAGCGCCGCGAAGCCTTCATGGCCGAGCAGATTCTCCACGCGCGCCGCGAATTCGGTGAACCGCTCCTGGTGGTGACCGGCGGCTTCCACAGTTACGCCTTGTTCGCCCGATTGCACGAATTGCCCTTCGAAGAGCCTGTGCCCGAACCACCCGCCGACCCGCTGGAGCCGCCCGTGACCGACCGCGGCATCGCTCTTACACCGTACTCCTACCAGCGCCTCGACGCCCTGACCGGCTACAACGCCGGCATGCCCAACCCCGGCTTCTACCACCGCGTCTGGGAAGACCGTCTCACCGCCTCCAACGGCACCTGGCGCGCCCTGCTCGCCAAAGCCTGCCATCTCCTCCGCGCGCACAAGCAACTGGTGAGCACCGCCGACCTCATCGCCGTCGAATCCATGGCGCGCGGCCTCGCCAACCTGCGCGGCCACTCCGTCGTATGGCGGCAGGACCTCGTGGATGGCGTAATCGCCGCCGCCATTAAAGACGACCTTGCCGCCGGCGGCCGCCATCCTTTCCTGGATGCCGTGCATGAGGCCTTGCGCGGCGACCTGCGGGGACGCCTCGCCAAGGGCACCGCCATGCCGCCGATCGCTGCCGATATCAAAAGGCAGATCGCGGAACACGGCCTGGACACGGCCGAAGAGCCACGCATGCTGCAACTCGATCTGCACGAGCCCGAGCATCTGGCGCGCGTGCGCGTCCTGCACCGGCTGGCGATTCTCGGCATCTCGGGATTTAAGAAGTCGCCAACCGGGATCTCCAATCAGGGCCCGCGCGAAGTGTGGCAAGTGTACTGGAGCCCGGAGTTTTATGCCAACTGCATCGAAGCCGCGATATACGGCGCCACCCTCGCAGATGGCAGCCGCGCGCGACTGGCCGAACTCGCGCAAGCCATGGAGCGGAGCGCCTCGGGAGCCGCCGGCCTGCTCCTGGAATCCTGCCTCATGGGGCATCTCGACCTGGCACACGAGTTCCACGCGCGCCTGCTGCAGTTGCTGCGCGAGGATGGCGATTTCCTATCGGTGGGTGCGGCGCTCGGCACCCTGCTCCACATTTATCGGTATGACGACGTGCTCGGCTCGGTGGGGTTGGCCGGCATGGGCGAGATCCTGGCGGAAGCTTACGGGCGCGCGCTCTGGCTTCTGGAAGGATGCGGCGAGGCGTCCGGAAAAGAGCAGTCCTTCATTCAGGCGGTTCGCAACCTGCGCGACACGGTGGAACGCTGCGGAGCTTCGCTCGGCCTGGAACGCTCCGAATTTGTCGCGGTGCTTCGGCGCACCATCGCCGCGAGCAAGTGGTTCACCTTGCGCGGCGCCCTCACCGGCGCGCTTTGGAGTCTCTCCGCCGCCACGTTGGAGGAGGTGGGCGCCGACCTGCCCCGCACTTCCCACCCGCAGCACCTGGGCGATTTCCTGGTGGGGCTGTTTCACGTGGCACGCGAGGTCGTGCAGCGCAGTTCCGATCTGCTGGGGGCGATCGATCGCCTCCTCCAGGAGATGGACAACGACGATTTCCTGGTGGCCCTTCCGCCGCTGCGCCTGGCCTTTTCGGTCTTCACTCCGCGCGAGAAAGACCATCTGGTGGCGACCTTGTTCGACACTGGCATGCCCGTGCCCGAGTTCGCCATTCCGGATGGCGTGGCCGCTCGGCATCTGGCTTGGGAGGCGCGCCTCCTCGACGAACTGGCGCGACACGGAATCCGTGGTGGGCGGCGCGCATGAACGACCAGTTGCGCCGCATTCGCTGGCGTCTCATCCTGGGCCCCGACGCCCAAAACTGCCTGGGCTGCCAACTCGGGGCCGAGGATAGCGACCGCGACCGCTCGCTTCAGTTCCTCTATGGCCGCGAGGTCGGCTCCGAGCGCAATACGCGCGACGGCGGCCTCTCCTCCGCACGGCTCAACGTCCCCGACTGGATCAACCAGGTGCACACGCTGTTTCCCAAGCAGACCATCGAGCGCCTGGAGCGCGATGCCGTCGAGCGCTACAACATCGACGAGGTGGTCACCAATCCGCAAGTGCTCGCCCGCGCCACACCCAATGAATCGCTGCTGAAAGCCGTCTTGCGCACCAAGCACCTGATGAATCAGCAGGTGCTCGCGATGGCGCGCCAATTGGTCCGCCGCGTCATTCAGGAGCTGATCGAGAGGCTCGCCACGCCCATCCGCCAGCCGTTCTTCGGATCGCGCGACCGCCGTCCCTCCTCCACTAAGATCGCGCGCAACTTCGATTGGCGCACCACGATCCGCCGAAACCTGAAACACTACGATCCCGCCACGCGCCGCCTGGTGATCGAAACGCCGCACTTCGTCTCGCGCGTCCGCCGCCACATCGACCGCTGGCAGATCATCGTCCTGGTCGATCAATCGGGCAGCATGGTGCCCAGCGTGATTCATTCTGCCATCACCGCATCGATCTTCTTCGGCATCCCCATCCTCCGGCCCCACCTCGTCCTGTTCAGCACCTCCGTGGTGGACCTGACGCAGGATTGTACGGACCCGGTGGAGACGCTCATGAAAGTGCAGCTTGGCGGCGGCACCGATATCGGCCAGGCGCTGCACTACGCCTCTACCCTGGTGGACACCCCCCGGCGCGCCATCGTGGTGCTGGTGACCGACTTCTTCGAAGGCGCGCCCGTGGAGCGGCTCTACTCCATCACGCGGCAACTCGTGGAAAGCGGGGTCACGCTGCTGGGGCTGGCCGCCCTCGATGAGCAGGCCGACCCCGCTTACGACCGCTCCGTGGCCGCCCGGATGGTGGAGTTGGGCGCGCAGGTCGGCGCCATGACGCCCGGCGAACTGGCCAACTGGGTTGCCAGGAAGGTGCGCTGATGGCCCGTCCGGATCTCCTCGCCCTGACCGCCGACGACCTAATCGCCCTGAGTAATCGCGGCATCGTGAAGCGCGCGCAACGCGAGGCGGAGTCCGGCGAAGCCGTCGTCGAGATCACCGAGGATGCGGAGGGCGCCGTTCAGGCGCGCTGGCCGGACGGCGCGGTCTGCCGCATGGCGCCGCGTGAGAAACTCTCCGACCGCTGCTGCACCTGTGCGGCAACCGCCATCTGCCGCCACCTGGTGGGCGCAATTCTCGCCTACCAGACGCAGGCCGCCAGGCCGAAGGATGCTCCGCCTGCCGAGCAGTCCTGGGATCCCGGAGGCATCCCCGACGAAGCGATTACCTCCTTGTGGCCAGCGCGCCAGCTCGCCGCATTGCGGCAGCAGTTCGATGCCGGCATGGTGGTGGAGCTGCATCGTGGCCCGAGGCCCGGAGCCCGCCTGCACAGCCTCGCGCACTGGCTGCGCTTCCTGGTGCCGGGCGACCCGCGTTACACCCGCTGCGACTGCGCCGATCCCGCGCCTTGCAAGCACGTCCCTCTCGCGATTTGGGCCTTTCGCCTGCTGGGCGTGGGCCGCACCTCGGGGCTCGTGTCCACCGAACGCGAGCCGTTGGCTTCTCCCACCCGCCTGCTCGAAGACCTCGATCGCGCACTCGATCAGGTGCTGGACTACGGCCTTGCCGAACTGCCGGAAGCGCAGATCGGGCGCCTCGAGCGTCTGGAGAACGAGTGCCGCCAAAACGACATGGTGTGGTTTGCCGAGATCCTGGTGGAACTGCTCACCGCACGTCGCCAGTACGAGGCCCACGACGCGCGATTCAGCCCTGTGCAGGTGGCGATGCTCGTGGGCGAGTTGTTAATTCGCGCCGACGCGGCCCGCTGTCCGAATCAACCCGTCCCGCCGATGTTCATCCGCGGATCGTCCACGGAGACCGTCTCGCAGATGGGGAACGCCCGCCTGATCGGACTCGGCACTTCGGTGGAACTGCGGCACAACAGCGTGATGGTGGTGCCGTACCTGCAGGACGCGGCGACCGGCGTGGTGGTCGCGATGCCGCGCGAGTTCGCCAATCCCAAACCCGGAGAGGAGGCTGCGAGCTTCGCGGAATTGGGGCGAAGCTCGGTCTTCAAGAGCGCGAATTTGGCCGCGGTCGGCAGCGGGCAGATTCTGATTCATGGGGGCAAGCGGTCGCCCAACTGCGAGTTTCTGCCGGGCCGCGCGCGTGCCGCCTTGAATCCGCAGACCTACCGCTGGGAGCAACTCCGTCCCCCGGTTCTGGCGTCAGGCTTCGCCGATCTGCTCGAGCAGCAGGCGCTCCGTCCGCACCTGTGTCTGCGACCGCGCCGTCTCACCGAAGACCTGCACGTCTGCGCCATCGCCGCTGTCGAAGATCCGCGCTTCAACGTCTGCGAGCAAACAGTGGAGGCGACCCTGCGGGATGGCGACGGTCAATCCGCCACGCTTGTCCACCCGTTCCACTCTCGCGGCTGCTCCGGCGCCGAAGCACTGTTGCACGACCTGCAAGCCTCGAAGATGCTGTTCGCGGCCGGCAAGGTGCGGCTCGGTCCGGCGGGCCTGGTGCTCTCGCCCACGGGCATCGTATTCGAGCTTGATTGCGAGCGCCGGATGCTCCAGCCTTGGCTGGACGAGGACGCGACCCTCGCGCCGCAGGTCCCTTCCGGCGTCGCGGCGGGCGCACTGCTCGATCCGCTGCGGCGTTACCTTGCGGAACTCCTCGATCTGCTCGGAGAATGCGCGCTGGTAGGCCGCGCCCGCGTCCCCGCGCGGCTTTGGAAAGATCTGTGTGAGCAATCGAAGGCCGCCGGCCTTTTGCAAATCGCCGAGTTAGTCGCGCCGAATTCCGTGCTGACTCTCAGTGCGGTGGTGGTGTTCGGGCTGATGGGCCGGAGCTGACACCGACGGTACAATAGGCCATATGAGCCGTGTCAGCAAACAAGGCCGCCTCACGAGCTGGCCTGAGTCGGAATGAGGTCTCAGGCGACCCCTCGGTCCTGGCGGCTGTTTCGCTGCCTCCCTCTCGAAGTCCAACGTCTCGCAGTCGAGAACTGTCAGCTCTGGCGAGTCAACCCGAAATCACCCGTCCCTCCGATACCGGCGATTGGAAGGCCGGGCTGACCTTGTATCGGTGCGGATCGGAGATCACTATCGCGCGGTCGGTGTCGCGGAGTCCGGTGGCGTGGTATGGATCTGGATTGGTTCGCATGCAGAATACAGCCAGTTGACTGGCGGCTGATTACCTGATGGGAGAACCATCTGGCACGTTCCGTTACTTCGCGTCTCTCCAGTTCGCCCCTACTCCCACATCCACCAACAGCGGCACCTTCAGTTCGTACGTCCCTTCCATTTCGCGCTTCACCAGGCGCGAGACGTCCTCGATCTCCTCGGGCGGGCATTCGAACACCAGCTCGTCGTGTACCTGGAGCAGCATAGCGCTGCGGAATCGGCCGCCGGCGAGCGCGCCATCGATGCGCACCATCGCCAGCTTGATCAGGTCCGCAGCGGTACCTTGGAGCGGCGAATTCACGGCGGTACGCTCGGCGAATCCGCGCGCGTTGACGTTGCGGCTGTTGATGTCGGGGATGGGGCGCTCGCGTCCGAACAGCGTGCGCGTCACACCGCTTTTGCGCACCGCCGCAATCGTCTCATCCAGCCAGCGGCGCACTCCCACGTAGCGCTCGAAGTAGTTCTTGATGTACTTCTCCGCCTCCGACCGCGCGATGCCCAACTGCTGCGCCAGGCCGAAGCCGCTGATGCCGTAAACGATGCCGAAGTTCACCGCCTTGGCGTTGCGGCGCTCTTCGGGCGTGATCATCAGCGGCGGCACCCCCAGCACCTCGGAAGCCGTCTTGGTGTGGATGTCTTCTCCCGCGCGGAAAGCCTCCAGCAGAAGCGCGTCCTCGGACATGTGGGCCAGCAGCCGCAACTCGATCTGCGAGTAGTCGGACACCAGCAGCTTCCAGCCCTCGCGCGGCACGAAGGCGGCGCGGATCTCGCGGCCCAATGCCGTGCGAATCGGGATGTTCTGCAGGTTCGGGTTCGACGACGAGATCCGCCCGGTGGCGGCACCCGCCGCGTTGAAGCTGGTGTGCAGCCGGCCGCTCGCCGGATCGATCAGGGCCGGCAGGGCGTCCACGTAGGTGCCCTTGAGCTTGGTGAGCTGCCGGTATTCCAGCACCTTGCGCACGATCTCGTGATCCGCCGCCAGATCGTCGAGCACGTCCGCCGCGGTGGAGATCACCTTGCCCTTGCCGTACTTCACCGGCGCGGGAAGCTTCAGGTCCTCGAACAGGACGCGCCCCAACTGCTGCGGCGAGCTGATGTTGAACGGCCTTCCGGCGAGTAAGTGAATCTCGTCGGTGAGGCGCGCGATCTCCGCTTCCATGATGCCGGAGAGCCGTTTCAGCTCCACGGGGTCGATGCGGATGCCGGTCCGCTCCATCCGCGCCAGCACGCGCGTCAGCGGCAATTCGATAGTGTCGTACAGCGTCCGGAAGCCGCGCGAGCCGATCGCGGGCGCCAGTTGCTTCCAGATCTCCAGCGTGATATCGGCATGCTGCTCGGGCGAAGGCCCCAGCTTCAGATCGAGCCGCCGGCTCGCCTGCTCCTCGAGCGCGCAGCCCGACGGGTCGGCATCCAACAGGAAGGCGTAAAGCATCACGTCGTGATCGAAGCCGCCGGCTTCCACACCCATGCGGTCGAGGGTCAGGGTCGCCGATTTCACATCGCAGGCGATCTTGGGGATGCCGGCGTTTTCGAGCCAGGGTTTGAGGCAGGCCAAGTGCTCGGACGTCACGGCGCGGGCCTCGCCTTCTTGCCAGGCCAGCCCCACGGTATCGAGCGCGAATTCGCCATCCGCCGACTTGGAGATCGCAACCGCGACGGGCGCGCCCGCAGGCACCGACGCCAGCCACGCGCTCAACTCGCCGGGATCCTGGATCGCCCGGTACTCGCGCACGCGCGCATCCTCGGAAGGCCCCAGCTCTTTCAGAAGGCTGAAGAACTCCAACTCGCGGTAGACCGACTTGAGCTGCAGCACATCGGCTGTCTGGGCCTTCACCGCCTCGAACGAGAATTCGACCGGCACCTCCGCGATGGTCGCCAGACGCTTGCTCATGCGGATTCGCTCGGCGTGATTCTGCAGGCTCTCGCGGTAGGTCTTGCGCTCGACCTCTGCGGCGCGCTCCATGGCAGCCTCCACCGAACCGAAGCGCGTGATCAGATCCTTCGCGCCCTTTTCCCCGATCCCCGGCGCGCCCGGAATGTTGTCGACCGTGTCGCCCATCAGCGCCAGCAGGTCGGCCACCTGGTCCGGTCGAACGCCCATGAAGGTCTTGACTTTTTCCGGGTCGTACCATTCGTCGTCCTTGGCGGGGTTCAGCATGGAGATGCGGTCCGTCACGAGCTGCAACATGTCCTTGTCGCTCGAGACGATCACCACTTCGTAGCCGGCCTTTTCGCCCAGACGCGCCAGCGTACCGATCACGTCGTCGGCTTCGAAGCCGCGATATTCCAGGATGGGGATGCGCATCGCGTCCAGCACGCGGCGGACGTAGGGGATCTGGTCGAGCAGATCGGGCGGAGTTTCCGACCGGTTGGCCTTGTATTCGGCAAACTCCTGGACGCGGTGTGTGGGTGCGCCGCTCTCGAAGACCGCCGCAATGTAGGAAGGGTCGTACTGCTTGAAGAGCTTCCGCAGCATGTTGTTGAAGATGTAGACCGCTTCGGTGGAGATCCCGGTGCTGGTCCGCATCGGCGGCGCGCCGCTGCGGGCGCGCGCGTGGTAGGCGCGGAAGATAAATCCGAAGGAATCGATCAGGAAAAATCGCTGGTGAGGCACTCGGCTCAATCATACTACCAGTGCGCGCGCCGGGGCATTTCGGCCACACATGGGTCTGAAAAGTGTTGCTGTTTAGCCACACTTTTCAGAATATAAGTCAATGAAAATACATGGCTTGTAATTTTGGCTCGAAGTTGCTTTAATGGAAGGCGAGATCCCCCGAGGTTTGCCCTGATGACACCGGACGAGCGATTTGAGCGCATCGAGGAGTTGATCCAGACAATATTGGAAGCCGACGTCCGGAATCGGGCGGCGCTCCAAATAGTACTGGAGTCTCAAGTGCGAACCCAGGAGTCGTTGCGCGTCTTGAACGAGCCGGTCAGTCGATCCGCGGACGCCGCCGATGCCCGCCTGAGGCGCATCGAGGAAAACCTGGACGCGCTCATTCGCGCCATTACCTCCGAGCATACTAATGGAAAAGGTAATCGCTGATGTGGGAGCATTCCGACGTGCGATTTGAGACCACGTTACAGCGTCCCGTGGAGGTTGCGGGGGTCGGGCTTCACAGCGGAGTTCCGGTCAAGATTCGAATTCTTCCCGCACCGGTGTCTACCGGTCTGGTATTTGTCCGGACGGACCTCGACAATTTCGAGATTCCCGCAAGTTGGCGGCACGTCGCTCGCGTCAGCTACGCCACCAGCCTCATGCACCAGGGCGTGCTGATCTCCACCACCGAGCACCTGCTCAGTGTCTTCTACTCGATGGGAATCGACAATGCCTACATCGAAATCGACAACCTCGAGGTTCCCATCCTGGATGGCAGCGGTCTGCCGTTTGTGCGGCTCATTGAAGCAGCGGGAATCCGCCAATCGCGCCGGAAGCGCCGTTACCTGCACATACGGCGGCCCATTTCAGTCGAAGACAAGGGAAAGCGCATCAGCATCCTCCCCGGGGAGACGTTTCGACTGACTTGCGATACCGACTATCCCGCGCCGGTGGGCCGACAGTCTCTGGAACTGGAAGTCACTCCGGAAAACTACGCCAGCCAGATCGCGTTTGCGCGCACGTTCGGCTGGGAGGCGGATCTCGGCCAGATGCGCAACATGGGTCTCATCCGCGGCGCATCGCTCGACAACGCCGTCTGTTTCACGCGCGATGGAGTAATGAACCCGGGGGGACTCCGGGCTCCAGATGAGTGCTGCCGGCACAAGGCGCTCGACCTGATCGGGGACCTGGCGCTGCTCGGCCGGCCGCTGCTCGGTCATGTGATCGCCGAACGGGCCGGTCATGCGATGCACGCCGCGCTGGTGGCGCGAATCATGTCGGACCCCTCGCTGTATGAGATCGTTACCATCGATCAACTGGCTTCGCGAGTGACTGCCGCGCTGGTGGTGTGACTCCGGATTCCAGGTAAAAAGATCGCCGGACTCAAGCATTTCTGGTATGCTGTTCGCTGCGGGGATGGAGGGCACAGGCGACATCACTCAGGCTCTGCGGAGCTGGGACTGCAACCGGGATGCCGTGCTGCAGCAGCTCATGCCGGCCGTGTACGCGGAGCTTCACAAGATGGCGGCGGGCCTCATGCGGAAGGAGCGGCCCGGCAATACGCTTCAGCCGACGGTCCTGATAAACGAGGTGTACCTGCGGCTGGTACGCCAGGACATCGCGAGCTGGCAGGACCGTGCGCATTTCTTCGGAATCGCCGCGCGCCTGATGCGACAGATCCTGGTGGATCACGCGCGGCAGCGATGCGCCGGTAAGCGGGGCGGCTCGGAGCGTCCCGTCATCGACGGCGAGATTCCGGTCGGTCCCGGCGATCTCGAAGCGCTCCTCGATCTGGACGCCGCGCTCGAGCGGATGCGCGAGTGGGACGAACGCAAGGTCCGGGCTCTCGAACTCCACTATTTCGGCGGAATGACGGTTGAGGAGATATCCGGCGCGCTGGATCTGACTCTGCCCACCGTGCGCCGCGACCTGCTCCTCGGGCGCGCCTGGCTCCGGGACCACTTCGCCCACTGAGATGTGCGGATGGCGGGGCGGTGGCTGCCGGCACGCGGCAGCGCCTCGAAAGCCCATTCGCCGCTACTGGCACTGTGGACACTCGACAAGCGTCCCCATGAGTGGGACGCGGCAGGCAGGAGTGCCTGCGCCACGTCGCGTTCAGCCGGTCTTCAGCGGGCCCATCCACTGCAGTTGTTGCTGGACTTGGGAGTGCAGCTTGTAGGGCCTGCGGACCGCGTCCAGCGTGGCGTTGCCGCGCAGGCCGATCTGCGAGAGGTCGTAGCAGCCGAGGCCGGCCTCGGCGCAGTAATTCAGATAGCCGACCCACTGGGGGTTGATGCCCATGGCTTCGACGCCTACGCGATCGGCGGCGATGAAGTCGGTGGAGGCGATGGCGATCCTGTGATCCACCGGAGTGCCGTTCACAGGACCATCGTTTTCCATGCCTTCGAACCCATCGATGACTGCCACGCCCCAGTTGGGTGACAGGGCCTTGGCGGTGAGCAGCAGGTTGAGGTGCATCTGCCGGTATCCGGCGTGGTACTTCGGTTTGTCGTGCCACGCCGCGGCGTCCTTCTTCGAACTGTGGAGCGGAGCCCCCATGCAGATGTTCTTCACCGAGAGGGTGGCCACGACGTAATTGTGGGCCTTCGGCATGGCGGCTGCGATGACGAAGGCATCGGGGTCGAAGAGGCGTGCCGCGAGCCGTACCGGTGTGAAGTGGAGGTTGGCGTCCACGATCTGGAGGGGACGGATCCGGGCCTCTTCGTTGAGGTCCACCAGATCGACCATCTGCGAGCGGAACTCGGCGGGCAGGCGGTCGAAATGGAATGTCTCGAAGCCTTGCATGGTGTTCTCACGCGAAGCTTCGGCGATCATCACAGGCCCTTTGAACCGGGGAGCGAGGTACTCGAGGATGCCGCGGATGGCGTCGGCATGGGTGGCGGCAAGCTGCCGCTGGGCGGATACGAAGTTCGGCTTGATGAGGACGTACCGTTTGCGCTTGAGCCGCGGGCGAACCTGGGGGTCGATGGCTTCCAGCGCGGCGGTGATGTTCTTGCGGCGATCCGGGCCCTGGGTCAGCGCGACGACGCAGCGTGGCGGCGTTTCCGAGGCCTTTGCCGGCAGGGAGGCCATGGCGGCGAGAGTCAACATCTCGCGGCGTGAAAGAACGAGGTTCGACATCGGTTCTCTCCTTTACTTCAGGGATGCCAGCGCGGTGCGGGCGCCCAGCAGGTCGGGACTGGTTTGCACGGCCTGTTCGAGTTCCGCCCTGGCTTTCGGCGGGTCCTTGAGCCCGAGATAGCCAAGGCCGGTAAGGTAGTGTGCGTTGGCCTCGCGGAGACGCGCCGACTGGGTGCGGCCGAACGGGCCGCGGCCTCCGCCGGCGACGCGCTCTCCCCGCAACATCGCCTGGCCGGCATCCACCAGGCTCTGAAAGAGGGCCGCGGCTTTGGCGTTCTCGCCCGATCTCATCAGGCAGAGGGCCTGGTAGTAGGATTGCGGCCCCGGTCCGCCGGCGCCGCCTCCGCGGCGTCCGCCTCCACCCGTGGCGGCCGCGACGCCATGGGTCCAGGCTTCGGCGGCCTTTGCCCGGTCGCCGATGGCTTCGTACGCCACACCCGACCAGTAGGAGAATTCGGAGGTGCGCAAGCCTCCGCCGACGCCCTCGGCGAAGCCCAAGCCGGCCGGCAGATTGGACGGCAGGTTGATGGCGGCCTGGAAGTCAGCGAGCGCGTCCTGGTATTGGCGGGCGGCAAGTCTGGCCTGACCGCGGAGGAAATGCGCGTCGGTCCAATGCTCGGCGACATTGAGATTGGCGCCCTCGATGGCGGCGAAAGGACGGCCGGTCATCATGCGGATGGCGTCGTCGTACTTGCCGGCCGCGATTTCGAGCGCGATGGCGCGATTCTGGGCATCGTCGCGCCGGGCTACCACGTCGCGATTGCTCTCAAACAGCGGCACTCGCTTTTCGATGGGCGTGCCGGCTTGTTCGTAGAGTTCGTCGAGTTCGGTGAAGTGCAAGGCATACTTGCGGTCGAGCGTGACGGCCTTTTCCAACTCGCCGATGGCGCGCGCCAGGTCGCTCTCCGGACGGCGATGCAGATACGCCACCGCCAGGTTGCGGTGCGTGATGGCGAAAGAAGGATCCAGGGATGCGGAAGACTCCCAGAGCTTCGTGGCTTCGTCGGGCTGCCAGTCATAAAGAAGGTTGCCGAGGTAATAAGGGGCGCGGGCATCGCGGCCGTCAGCTCGGATGGCCGCACGGAGAATGTCGATGGCTTCGTTTTGGAAGGGGAAGACATAGTCGGGCGGGGCCGTGGAGGCCAGGCGGTAATACTCCGCGGCCTTCTGTGCCTGGCCGAGTTTCGCGGCGAAATAGCCAAGATAGTAGCAGGCCATGGGGTGGACTCTGCTCTTCTCCGGCGCGGCGGCGATCATCTGTTCGAGAGTCTCGGCACCATCGCGCCACTGGCCGGCATTCAGGTACTCGGCGGCGGTTTCCTGGGCGGCGGCGGGGAACTCGTTCATGGTCGAGGCGAGAATCTTCGCGGCGGCGGGTGTGCGGGAGACAAGCCAGCGTTCCGCCAGGGATCGTACGTCGAGGGGGTCGGCGCGGTGCGCCGCGGCCAGGGCTTGCAGAGCTTCGGGTGCACGATCGAGGTGGCGCAGCACGGTAGCCTTGAGGTTCTGCGCGCGGATGTTGAGCGCGTTGGAGTCGATGGAGTGATTGACGAAATCGAGGGCCGCCGGCATATCTCCGCGCGCGGCGGCGATCTCGGCGAGAGAGTACCAGGCGGGCGACTTCCATGCCTCGCTCCAGGTAGCCTTGTAGAACTGTGTGAAGGCTTCGTCGTTGCGGCCTTGGGCCTTGAGCACCGCGCCGAGATAATAGAACGGCTCGCCGTCTTTGGGCGCGGTGTAGCGGTCGGTGGCACGGTCGAGGGCGGTCCGGAGACAGCGTTCGGCTTCGTCGTAGCGGGCTTTGCGATAGAGGCCGATCGCCATGACGGTGTTCACCCGCACGTCGCCGGGATCGCGGCGCAGGGCCTCGCGCCAGTAGGGCTCGGGGTCGATATTGGGATCGTGGAACTGCTCGGCGCGGAGGCCGATCAGGTAAAGCTCCTCGTTGGTCTTGACGTCGGCGGGGGTGGGCGGCGGCGTGACCGGCTTGGGCGCGGGAGGATGCTGCAGGCGAACCGGCGAATACGAGACCAAGTCGCGGCCGCCATCGGAGAGCGACGCCAGCAGGTCGTGCTCGTCGATGCCCGCGGGCAGCGATAGCTGCTTCAGGTAGGGCCTGGCGGGGTTGATGGCGACGGTCTCCTGCAGGAGGATCTTGTCTCCGGCCTTCAGCAGCACCTTTGCGGCAGCGTGCGCCGAGGTGGTGTAGAAGCCGAGCTTCGCGGAGCCGTTAGCGGTCTCCAGGTTGACCGCGGCATCCAGGTTGGCTTTCTTGACGCCGCCGATTTCGCGGAAGGGGTACCAGTTCATGGAGAACGAGCGCGTCTCGTAGGGCTGCAGCCAACTGTAGTCGGGCTGATTATCGGAGTAGGCGCCGACCATGATCTCGAGGTAGGGGCCGTCGTCGTCGGTGAGCACGTGGTCCCATCGGCGGCCGGAGGGGCCGTTGCCCCAGGTGAAGAATTTTTTTCCGGGGACGAGGTTGTGGTCGGTGACGCTCATGGTGCCAGCCTGCCTGCCGTGGTCGTAGCCCGCCACGAAGTCGTCGGTGTAGTTCCAGGCGAAGACCGAGTTGGAGCTGATGTGGTTCTTGTACCAACTGATATCGATGGCGGTTTGCAGGTCGGGGCCGCCGCGGATGGTGTCGGAGACGGGCCACTGGGTGAAGGTGTGCTTGCCGTGGCCGGTGCCGTATTCGGTGGAAGGCGGAAAGATCACCTGGTAAGTTTCGTTGGCGTGCACCGCGACATTGGCGAAGCAGAGCATGGTATTGACCACGGGGGTGCGGTTGAGGATGCGCACGGAGGCTTCGAAATAGGCTTTGCCCGGGCGCAACGTGTAGCCTACGGCCCAGCGCATACGCTGGCGTACCTCAAGCTCCCCGACCCAGACGGTCTTGCTGCCGTCCGGGTTGTCTTCGACGCGGTACTGCACGGGGATGAACGTGCTGGCGCGGTGATGATGCGGGATATTCCACTCGACGCCGCCGGAAATCCAGGCGCCGATGAGGCCGATGAGCGCGGGTTTGATGACGTGCTGCCGGTAGATGAAGTTGTAGTTGTTGGTCTTGTCCACGCCTTCGAAGATCCGGCCGCCGATTTCGGGGAGGATGCCGAGGCGGATGTATTCGTTTTCGATGTGGACGAGCGTGTACGTCTGGTCCACCTTCTTCCCGGTGAGGGAGTCGTACATCGGGTACGGATAGATGGGGCCCTGGGCGCCCTGCGAGGCGCGTCCAAAAAAGAACATGGGATTCGGCTCTGGCGGGCCGGCCAGGTAGGTTGGGATCACGGCCTTCTCTTCCCACACCTTGACAGAGGTGGAGGCGGCGGGAAGAAGCGATGCGGAGGCGATCCAGAGGGAGAAGGCGAGCGAGGCTGGAAGCGGCCGCATATCTCGCACGGAGAGCATGGCGTATTCTCCAAATATCAGATCTGAAATACCTGTATGGTAGTGTACCGCCAGTCACACGGTTGCGATCGCGACACGCTCGATTTCCGAGACTTCCAGTTGGCGCCCTACCGGCCGCAGGTAATGCGCCTGGTAATCCTGGGCGCCGAAGTCACCGTGCAAGGTCAGGCCCCGCGCGGCAAGAAAGCCGCTCAGCCGTGAAGGATCGACGCCGAAATACCAGGGCTCCGGCAGGCGTTTCACGCTCTTTCGAAAGGCTTCGCTTCGGCCGGGCCGAATCATCCCGCTGATCACCTCTTCCAGCACGTATGTGAAAACAAGCTCCGTGCGTTTGGGCCGTTCTGCGATGCTGCGGAAAACTGAATCCGCGGCGTCGGGCTTCAAATACTGCGAGACGCCCTCCCATACGAAAACAGCGGGTTCGGATGGCCTCAATCCGCCTCGCTCGAGGGCACGGTCAAGCCGCTCGGTGTTGAAGTCGGTGGACACGAAGCGCAGATTGGAAGGCAATACACCGAGCCGTGAGAGGCGCCGCTTCTTGAATTCCTGAATGGCGTCGCGGACAGCGTCATCGATGCGGCGTGTCCGGCAAAGCAGCGCGCCGGGGATTCCTGGAGCGAAAGCCTCGAAGAGAGCTGTTAGGGCGGCGCAAATCGCGGGGCTGCGGAGCAGCAAGCGGGCTGGGATGGGAAGGAGGTCCGCGACGATCTCATCTTCAAACAGCCGCTGGTTGGGGGAGTCCACATTTCCATGGCTCTCACGGAAGCAGCACCGAACGCCGACCGACCCGCCTTCGAGTGGTGTTTCACGCGCAATTTCTTGCAGCCCCCACAAGTGAATTCTAAGGCTGGGCGCCGAATCAGCTTAAGGCCACATCGGCGAACGCGCCCGAGATGCCGGCGAAGGCGAAGTTTTGAGCGGGGGGACGGTCGCGATTCAGATCAATCAATGAACGGGAGCAGATTTGCGAACCGTGATCGGGCGAGACGCGCCTGTTCAAAGCGGTGCGTGGATTCCTCCAGCATCTGGCGCGCTTCTTTGACGCGGCCCAGGTCGGGAAGCAGGTTGCCGCTGATGGACAGGATGTTGGCGAACGCGCGGTTCGCCATGGGCTCCTGGGGAGATTGCGCGATCCACGCCCGTGCGTTGCGCAGGGCCTCTTCGCTGGAGGCCGCGCTTTCCTGGCGGGCTCGTGCATCCTGCTGATACCAGATCAAGCCGCCCAGCGCGTTCAAGTAGAGTTGCCGGTGTTCCGCCGAACCGCAGCACTGGTTCCGAAGCCTTTGCGGTGTCGGGAGAGCGCTTCCAATCTAAAGCTGGAATGTCTTTTTGGGCGGAGTTATGAACGCATTCTTGGGAACCGGATCAACCGAAGACGACTTAATGAGTGTCTGCCCACCGACATCTTTCGTCCTCGGCACGTCCTTTTTCAATCCCAAACTATCTCGGGAGTTATTCCATTTGTCGTTGATACCCCGCGAGCGAGACTCCTCTTTCTTGCCGACGATGAATGCATCTTTGTTCTTGCCGATGCCGCGATTGGTACGATTGTGGTCGGGGCGCAGGTTGCGCGAAGCCTTATTGACCCGGGTCAACAGCTCATCGCCGATTTCCAGCGACTCCTGGACGGGTGTATTGGGGTCCAGCATTTTCCTGGCCTTTTTCTTATATCGCTTCCTGTCTTCTTCCTCGTCGCTGGAGATCGTCTCCTCAATAGCCTCCTCGTATTTGCGCTTGTCCTTTTTGGAGAGGGTGTCCCGTTGGGAGATTGCTTCGGCCGTGGTCTCCTTCATCGTGTCGGCGGAGGTAACATGGCAGATGTCGAGACCCAGGCCGGTGAGGTCGGCCTTTCCGTTCGCATTGACATCGTCAATGTAATCGGTCATGTGCTGGGGCAGGGTGACACTGGCGTTTTCGAGGCGCTCGGCAATTTTTTGCTGGGGACCCTTTCCATTCTGGTTGGTGGGCCGAGCCTTCGCCTTGCCCTTCACTGTCCCTCCCGAGGATGTGAAATATTTGGAATCCACCGACTTCTTAGTCTTCTTACTCTTGGAGATCCCCTTTTGGGACGATGACGTTTTGGAGGATGACTTTTTAGAAGACGACTTCTTGGCGGCGGTTTTCTTGGAGTATCCGGATGGGTCGCTGTAGCGGAGCGGATTGCCGGCTACGAACGCGTACAGGTTCAGCCCATCCACCGGGCCGGCGGGATCGGGCTTCAACCAGCGTCCCAGCCAGGAAGCGTAGTATCGGGCGCCGAAATAGTAGAGGCCGGTGGAGTCGTCGCACTCCTTGCCCATGTATCGATAGTCTTTGCGCGCCACTTCCTGCCGGCTGGGGCCGGCAAGATAAGACGTTCCGCCGAACGGGAAATACTCTTCGTAGCTGATGATTTCGGCATCAGGGCTCAATTCGAGCGATACCGAGCGGAGGAGATTATCCAACTGGTAGCGCGTGCTCCGGGTTCCGGGCTGAGGAACTTCTCTCCCGTGATCGTCCTGGACCCAATGGAAGATGGTGGCGGCGCAGATGCCATCATCGAGAATCCGAAGGCACTGCCTCTCGAGAGTGACCGGTCCGCCGGCCCTCTCCACCCGCTTCACTTCATAATTTCCCAGATAGAATGTGGTTTCGACTTCCGTCGCCGATCCGTGGTTGACCAGGCGTTCGGAGATTTTCCGGGTTCGCAGTTCATCGGAGTCGTAGGTATAGTAATCGCTGTCATCGGGCTCCGAGGGGCGGGTGATGATGCGCGCGCTGACCAGGTTGTCGCAACAGTTCCAGGTGAGGTTGACGGGGCTGTTGATATCGAGCTGCCTCTGGTTTCCCGCGTTGTCGTAACTGATCGGATAAGAATAGCCCGGGCCGTTCCTGGCGGACACGCTTTTCAGCCGGTTGGAATCGGGCATGATCTGCTGGGTGCGCGACCAGGAATTGGTTGCCTGGTGACTCACGCCGGTGAGGTTGCCGGCATCGTCGAAACCGTAGCTCTCCCGGTAATTCTCGAGCGCGTTGCCGTCGTTCGGCAGGGGAAAGAACTTGCTCTGCTTGAAGTCGCCATCCACCGAGTTGTTTCGCCAGGTGGTGGCGGTGATGCCGGAATGCTGCCTGCCGGTGGCTTCGATCACGCGGTACAGGGCGTCATAGGTATAACCCGAAAGCGGCTCGACTTTCTGGTTGTTATGAAAGACGGCCTGATACGTGGCATCGTAAACCCGGGTGACGTTTCCGACCGGATCGTAGGTGTATGAAATGTCCTGCAGCAAAGGCGCGCGGGCGGCACCATTCGGGCCGACATCGGGCCTGGTGCTGCTCAGCCGCAGAAGGCGCAGGGTGGTCGCTTCGTATTCGAATGCGGTCAGGGTGCCATTGCCGCGAAGTACCGAGACCCGGTCTCCGTTGGCGTTGTAATCGATCTTCTGGAGGATGGTCTGCGAGATCCCGTCCGGGAAGGCAACCGAAATCGCCGCGACCTGGCCGGCCTGGTTATACGACGTTCGGATCGCCGATCGATCGGGCGGCGTTTCCGACACCGGCTGTCCGAGTTCGTTGAACGCAAAATCCGATTGATAGGTTTCCTTTTGCAGAGGAACGTCGGAGGCCCAGTCGATCGGCTCTTTGTAGTGGACGGTGAACTGCCGCGTGGTTCGCAAGGGATCGCCGCGGAGTCCATACAGACTATCGGTGAGCAGTCCGGACTGGTCGCGCAGTTCGTAGAGGCGGCCGCGCAGATTGCGGTTCTCGCTGTCCGATTGGGTCTCTCCGTAGGTGTAGACTTCCGCCAGCGTGTCGGTGACAACGGTTCCGCTGTTGTCGAGGCCTTTTACCCGCACCTTCAGGCGCCGGAACAGACGATCGTATTCGACGGTCTGCTCGAAGTTCCGCGGCGTCAGATTCCACCACAGCCTGGCGAAGATGTTGTGAAGGCTCCGAGTCAGCCCCGAGTCGGCATTCTGTTCCACCAGCACATTGCCGGACATGTCGAGGAGGTTGACAGCGTTGTGGAAATCGGAGCCTAGCGTGACGTTCTCGTAAAGCAGGCGCGGGTCGGTGACACGAACTTCGTGGCCGGCGATGTCCAGTTCACGAAGCGTGGTCAGTCCGTTGGTTTTCAGGAACGCCAGCAAGGGTCCCGCGAAGGCAGGGAATTCCCGGTGAATTCGGGCCTGGAAGTCAGCACTGTAGGGCCGCACCGTTTCCGTCACCCAGGCTACGGCGGGGTCCTGGCCGTCAGTCCGCAAGTATCCATACGCGATGAGCTGATCGAACAGTTGCCGGGCAGTCTCGCCGGAGCCCGCGACAATCGGTTCCAAATCGGACACGCGCACCGCACCCAGGTTGTTTTGCAGCACGCGCACCGTACGGCCGAGCGTGTCCAGGATCTCGATCTCGGGAGTGTTGTAGAAGGCCGCGGCCTTGTCGAGCGCGTCTTTCTCGTTCTTCTCGGCGGGCGTTGTGGGATGAGTCGGGAAGTTCTTGTAGTAGGTCGAGTCCTTGACGGTATCGTCCTCGTCGAACTTCCTGGTTTCCCATGGGGAGAACTCCACCTTGGAGAAGAAGCCCTTAGGCGTGTCGGTGCGAATCAAGCGGTTGATGGCGTCGTAGAAGAGCACGGCCGGCGGCGGCACAAGGCCCGGCTGCGTGCACTGCCACAGCGTCTCGTAATCGGGGGTCGGCGAATAGAACGGGAAATACTCGCGCGCCGGCAGCGCCTTGTTGTTAAAAACCGTCCGCCCCGAGGCAATCCAGCGCTGGCCGGCGGTGAGAAGAGCCGCGCCGGACGGTTCGCGCACGACGGCTCCGTTGGCGTCGCGTGCGACGAGCGGGCCTGGATCGGCCTTGAGCTTCTGCTCGATCACACGCCCAAAGCCGTCGGCGTACGTAATATGGACATCGATGATGCTGGTCTCGCCGGGCTCCAGGTCGCGGACATAGGTTTGCCGCTGGAGTCCGACGGCCGACACCGGTTGCCAGCGATCGCACCATGCCAGCAGATCGTAGAAGAAGAATGACGAGGCGTTTTGCAGGTATTTGGGCGGGTCGGCGATTACGTTGTTGAAGTCAGGGTTTGTTACCGGTTGATACGAGCTCAACGGAAGGTCGCCAACCGCCCGGCCTTCCTCGATTCCGTAGGCGGTGGTCACGACGACCCTTCCCATGGGGTCGTACAAGGCCTCGTCCACATTGCCATTGGCGTCGGTAATTCGCCACGGACTCAGTGCCTGATAGTCGTTTTCCGCGCGGACCACCAGAGTAACCGGCACCGGGGGCGGAACGATGGGGTTCTGGACCGGCATGCCCCTGAGGTACTCAACAGCGCTTACCGGGAGCAGGCTGTAGGCGTCATACGCGACGGTGCTGGTCGGATTGAGCGGAGCTTCGAGGTCAACACCCACGAAGTCGCCCCCGGTCCGGCAGGGGAGAAAGAATTCGTCCGCGTTCTTCAGGTAATAGAGAATCAGTCCGCGGTTCCACCAGTAGTCCTGATCGAGCCAATAACCCGCGTCGCCAGCGATCTGTTTCGCTGTCAGGCGATCGCCAAATGCGGTCTGCACCAGGTCCGGCGTGAGCACTGCCTGTTCCACATGATGCTCGAGGCCGCGCGCCGAGATTCCGCCGAGTGGCAACGCCGCTGCCTGCGTGGAATCCCAGTAGTAACCTCGTTCCCAACTGAACAGGCGGGCCTGGCGCTGCCCTGGAGTGAAGGGCTGCCCGTATGCGAGAGGATTCTTCATGGCGGCGGCGATTTGCAAGGCCAGGTCCGAGAATGAAAAGTATCCTGAAGAGGCGATCCCTTCCACCTCGTATTGGCGCATCTCGCAGGGAATGCCGATCCAACGATAAGGCTCCGCGCTAGTCTCCTGGTGGTTGATGAAGCGGTCCTCGGAGACGACCACGTGCCTCTCGACTTGTTCCGGATAGATCGCCTTTCCGGTGTTCAGACGCCGCGGGTAGGCCACGGAACAGCTCCGCAGGATATTGCCGAATTCATCCACCACCAGGTTGAAGTCCTGCTGGATGCGGGGATCGGCAGGATCGCGATCGTAGTGATAGGAGATCGACTCGGCGGTGTCGGTGAAGAACACGGCGTAGGGCTGTCCATTGCGCGGTTGCACCTGACGGACCATCGAAATGGATTGGCTCACGGTGAACGGGTTGGCCGCCGCGGGGGAATCGTCGAGCCCATAGACTTCCTGCCGCAGCATGCGGCCGGACAGCATCACGTAGGCCTGGCGAACGGTCTCCGGATCCTGCCAATCGATGGCGGGGTCGAACATCGCCTCGGGCGGATTTGCGGCCAGCGGGTCGCCGCGCCAGTATTCGCGCGCGTATTGGCGCGAGATCCTGCCGTGCGCGCCGAAGTCGCCGAGGTCGTACCAGGTGCGGGCGTAAGTTGGAGCGACGAACTGATCGCGCGTGGGCACTTCCACCCGCGTGGCGGATGCTCTGGCGGCTGCGACAGACTGCTCGTATTCTTCGCTGTCCCATGTCTCGACGAAGCCGAAGCCGCGGAACTCGCGCTCCACCGGATCATAGTATCCATCGTGATATTTGTACCGGGTCACATACCGGGTGGCGGAGATGGCATCGATCTTCTCGACCTTGTCGATCACCGGCACGGGAAAGAACATACGCGCCGCCCAGGGGCGCCCGCCGGCTTTGTCTTCCAGGTACTGCTTTACCGAGGTGCTATAGGTGATGCGGGTCCTGGTCCCCATGTTGTTGTCGAAACCCGACAACAGGTAGGGCTTGACGTCCCCCGAGAAATCGTAAAAGTAGTGGGTGACCGTGGGACTGAGGCAAGTCATGACCAGGCAGGAAGTCCCATTGCCCTTGACGTCCGCGAAGCTGATCTGGCTGGCGGTGAAGTAGGGAGCGGGCAACGGGAGGACCAACGGATCGCTGAAACTGTTGCCGCTTTGATTGAAGTAGATCCGGATGTGGCCGGGACTGGCATAGACCAGGTCGGCCATTCCCGTTCCGTCTACGTCTACGAGGAACAGCCGGCGGGCATCGAAGTCCTCGCCGAACACCGGCGCGTTCCCCAGCACCACTCTCTCCCCGAAATTTCCGTATCCGAGATTCGGCCAACATTCCACCATCCCATCGCGAATGCGCACGCGGTGCGACAGGCCGTCGCCGAACATGTCCGCGAAGGTCAGCAATTCCTGTTCGCCGGGATCGTCCTCGGTGGGGAAGCCGGGTTGCGCCAGGGCCAGGTCGGGCGCGCCGAAGCCGGCCTCGCCAAGAGAGGGATAGCTACGAATCAGCGCGTTGTCGAACACGGCGAGATCGGCCTTCCCGCTGCCGTTCATATCGACCAGCGTGGCTAGCGGGGAGCTTGCCTCGACGGGCATCGAGCGGAACGGGCGGAAGGTCCCCCAAGCGCCGCCGCGGTCATGCGGGTAAAACCCGCTCCGCGAGGGCGCCGTCACCACCAGATCCAACTCTCCGTTGGCGGAGAGCGATGTAATCGAGACAGCGCCCCCGCTGAGATCACGGTCGGTGGGAAACCGTGACGGGTGGTGTGGGCCCGAATAGCGGCCTCCGCCCAGAGGGTCCCACTGCAGAGTGACCGTTCCGTCGCTGTAGAGTAGTCCGGGTATCCCTTCGCCGTCAGTGTCCATCCAAACGAACTCACCGCCATCCGGGTAACCGGAGATCATGCCGCCATCGAACTCGAGCTTCTCAAAGGGCTGCTTCAACGGCTGGAACGGGGTGTATTCGAAGAGGATCTCGGGCGTGGAAAGGGTCTGGTAGGTGCCATCGGCTTGCCTTCGCCAGCCCGTCTCCATGACCGAAGCAAGCAGCGAGAGATTCGGCGCGGCGCTGGAGTGGCCGTTGCTCTGCCGATAGGTCAGGCTGAGGCTCTTCGTAAGGAACGGCCGGCCGTCGAATTGATCGTGAAAGCAGTGATAGATGAGGATGTTGGCGCAACGACGCAGGGTGCGGATCTCGAACCCGCTGCGATAGGTCGAGAAGGGATCGGGCCGGGGTTCCCACGTTCCACCCGGGTCGTCGGGATGGGCGAGGGAGAACTCGCCGTAGTCAAAGACAATGCGGAAGGCGAAGTGTTCCTCGCCGCCAGCGAAGTAGTTGCCGTACTCGATCCGCGAGAGATAGCGATTGGCGGAATGGTCCCCTCCGGCTTCCGAACCGGACCGGGATACCTTGGCGCTGTCCTCCGGCTTATAGAAGTAAACGATGCGATTGCCCATCGGGTCCTGAGACTCGTCGAGCAGCCATTGAAAGACGCGATTGGGGCGCGCGGGGTCGAAAATGCGGGACTCGGCAGTGCGGCCGAACGTCTGGAGGATGTTGTCGCGGCCCAGGACGCGCCAGTACGCCTCGCCGTTATCTCGGCGCGTCCATCGCTCGATGCCGGCGAGTGGGGCTTGGTCGCGCACCCGGTAGACCACGACATCGTAAGTGACGAGGTCAATGTGCTCGGTGCGCCGGTCGGCGATCCATTTGCCGGCGGCCTGGTCCCAGATCAGGGCGGGAACCAATTCGCCCTGATCCGCGAGCACGAAGATGTCGCTGTCGTCATAGCGAGGGATGCCGTTGCTGGTCTGACGCGCGATACTGGCCAGTGGGACCTGGGCCCCGACGCCGAAGACGCCGTTTCCTCCGCTCGAGCTATAGGTCAGGCTGAGATCGGGCGCGACTTCGCGCGCGTACGGCGCGGGGATGGCAATCGAAAAACCCGCCGAGCCGGTGAATTCCTGTGACTCGAAGGTCTCTCCGAGTCCGCGCACCGCCCCGCCCCCTTTCGGGGGAGAGATTGGCGGCAACGAGATTCGCTGTTTGCCGGATCCTGACGGGGCGGTCGTGCGCTGAGTCACCATGAAGGGCCTTTCACAATGAGCGCGGTGCAGTCGGGCGGGCTTACGCCGCCGGCGTCTTGAAACTGACGGTCACATGCGCGGGGTCGAGCCCCGTACCGAGGATTGACACCAGATTGTGAACCGTGACTTTGTAGTCAGTGTCGGGCTTGAGCATGACTTCCAGGTGGATGACGAAGCCAGTGCTGGCATCCAGTTTCGCGCCGGTCACGGGCGCGGGGGGATCCAACGTGTAGTTGGCGGCGTCGGAACCCGTTTCGTTGTTAACAGCCAGGCTCAACGTCAACGTGACCGCTTCAGTCGATCGTGCGACGGCCCTTTCGAGCGAGATTCTCGGCAGCGGATCGCCGCCCGCGCATTCCGGCAGACCGCCGCCGGCGGTTGCCGATTCGATGGCTTTAATGCGGCAGGCGAGACCGGGGTCGTTGAGCGGGTCCTTGGGATTGCCGTGAGCGTGTTCCGGCTTGACCAGCGCGAACAGGGCCTTCCACTGCGCCATCGCTTCCAGCACATAAGTGAGGAATGGATCGCCGACCCAGTTCAGGCGCGCAGCGGCGCCGAAAGCGTAAGCGTCCGCCTGTCCGACCGCGGAGTACCCGGCCGCGTTCTTCGGCACGCCGGCGTTGAAGCAGCCGACCCCGTGCGCCATGGCGGTGAACAGGCCTTCGTAATTGAATCCTTGCATGCGCGCCAGCCCGCCGTTGACCTGCACGATCTTTTGCCCGTAGGCTTCAAAGGCATACAGATTGGGCGAGACGTCGATGGCGTCGTAGTAGAAATGAATGTCGGGGAAAAATCCGGACAACTGGGCCTTGACTGTGTTGAACAGGGTGAGCGGGATGGGGTTGGAGAGGGGAGCCTGCACGCCCTTGGTCATGATGTCGTCGGCCTGATCCCTGGTCAGAAACATCTGCGCGCCGGGGGGCGTGTCCCGGACTTTCCGATAGGTCCGGAAGACGCCGGAAGTCGTCGGCCGGATCAGGGTGCCGGGCGCTGCTTTCCCTGACGGAACGAATTCGAACACGGCATCGGCGCGGGTCATGTGCTGGGCATGGGCGGTGGCGTCGAAGTCCGCGGTGCCGATCAGGGGAAGCTGGTCATAGTTTGGCTCCTTCAACTCCGCGGGCAAATCGGAGAAGCCGCTCTGCAGGGCAAAATCTCCGGCTACCGCGCCGGCCGCCAGCAGCAGGTGCCCATTCGGGCTGCCAGTCCATGGTTCGTCGGTAGCAATGTGGTGCACGCCGCCGTCGTATTGGCCGATACTGACCAGTTGCACCGGGAGCGGTTTGCCATCGCGATCGACCAGTTGCTGGCCGGGACGCAGCTTGCCGCCGGTAGTGAACTTTCCGTCAGCCAGAAGGAACGGTTGATCGGTGTTACAGATCAGTTCCCGCCCGGCGCCCTCGCCGAAAACGATGTACACCATCATGGGCTGGAAGCCTTCGCGGCTGGTTCCCATGCTGAAGCGCACCTTCGCGGTTGACCATGTGATCCGGCTGCCGCCGGCGGATAGCGATGCAGCCAGGACTTCCTCGCCGCGCTGGATGGAGTCGATCGGAACCTCGCCGGAGGGCACCGCGATGAGGGTGTCGCTGGCCAGGCATGAGCAGCAGCAGTAACATTGAGCCGCCTGCCAGGCCGGGTCCTTCGCATGAAGATTGCCGCAGTCTGTAAAAAACGTCGCTGAAGGAAAATATACGTACTGATTGGTTTTGGTATTACGGCAAACCAGGCAGATGATCGGGAAATAAAAGATACCCGCAGTGAAGCAGGTCTGATGGTATCCGGGATCGAGTCCGGTTACATCATCGCAATGAAACGGGGTGATTAGATTCTGGCAGGCCGGGCCGAGGCCCTTGCTGTTCAGGTTCTTTAGACACTCTGCTGGATCGTAACCCATCGTTGTCACCTTTCCGGTCTGGCGCGTTGAAGCGCGGGTTCGCTGTTGCGTTCACTTCCATGGGGCAATACGCACTGCCCCGGTAATGTCTCACGGAGTCACTGCCAATGGTTCGCCCCAACGGTTGAGCCCGCCATGGTCCGGATCGGGATCGGGGCAGGTATCGCCCGGGCGGCGCGCCTTGACCGTCACCACGCAGCCACATTGGTCGCAGACGCCCGGCTGGCCGGCTTCGGCTCCTGCCATGGCGTACAAGCGCCGTTGATCTTCGGGAGGGGTGCGCAGGTGCGGGCACGCGCGGCAGGCGGACAGGCGGCGCCGGAGGACGGCGTCGGGCACGGTGGAGAAGCCGGTCTTCGCCCAACGAAGCAACGACTCGGCCGCGGTGCGGGCGAGCGACGCCGCGCTTTTGGGCGGGGCGAAGGGCTGCGGGTGCGGGCGCGGCGGGTTGGCCAGCAGGCGCGAGAGGAACTCCGCGTCACCGCGGCAAACCAGCAGGTGCTGCGCATACGTCGGATCCTCGATCGCGGCGCGGAATACCGCCTCGTTCACCGGCTCGTCCAGACCGAGGATGACCGCCATTTCGGCGCGCAACTCGTCGATGCTTTTGGTGGCTATCGTTTCTTCCATAGTTCGTAGTCTCGAGGTCAAAAGACTTTTGCCCGGTACAAAACGATCGTCTCAATCGATGTCAGCTTGTCGCCGTTGATGAAGCCGTTGGCTAGCAGGACCGCGATCTGGGGATCCTTGAGGGCGAAAGTGAAATTCCAGGAGCGCGGCAGTGTCTTGCCGTCCCACTGCAGGCCGGGCACGGTGCCCTGGCCCTGGTCAAGTTGCGGCGTGGCGGTCTCGGGGCCCACTTTGATGGACAGGAAGGCCGCGGTGGCGGGGAGACTGACGCCGGCGGCAACTATCAGGCGGACGATCACCTCCACGTACGTCAGCTCCTTGAAGAATCCGATTTGCGACGGGTCCACTTCCAAGGTGAGCGTTTGCGCATCGGGGTTGGAGCGGTTGGAAAGGAATGCCTGCCATGCGGCGCTTTGCATCGCCGCGTTGAGGTAGACGCCGCCGGTGAGGGGCGCCTGGCCCAGCGCAGTCTTGACCTGGCCCTCGAGCGTTCCGTCGAACCGTGCCCGGTAACGCACGGTGACGATCACATCGGAAAGTTGCTGGAAGTCGAAGCGGTTGGTCTCGAGCGGCATATCGAGCTGCCATTCCGAGACCGCGCCGGTGTTCTCGAACGGCAGGTAGCGCTGATCCTGGAAGTCGAGCACAAACATGCCCGAGTCATCGACGCCCCGCGAGATGGCGACACTCTGCCCGGATGCCCAGTCCTGGCGCAATCCGTGCGACGGCTTGTCGGGCGTGAGTCCCAGCAGGTAGTTCACGACATCGATGTGTCCCTCAGTGGCCACACTGTTCTTCGTCTGCGTGAGAATTGCTTTGATGTTCTGATAGGGTCCGACTACTGCCGGAATCGAGATGGATATGGTCTTGATCTTGCGAGCGTATTGGCCGGGATAGTCGTAATCGAACAGAGCTTCGCTGAACTGGAAATGGCATTTGCCCTTGGTCTTGAGGGCGAGCAATTGACCGGGTGCGGTCATCGCCAGCGAGATCGACCGCTCCACCTCGAGCGCCCGTGTGTCTCCCGTGCGGTAGGCATCGTCCATGCGATTGAGCGCGAGGCGGAGCCCATCGCCCGCGGTCAGGCCCCTGCGCAAGCCATCCCAGTACTGGAAGGAGACGAAGGACTGGTTCGAGTCCATTTCGAACTGGTACGCGGCTTCGGCCTGCCGCGCAGCCCGCAGGGCAAGGGCATAGGTTTGGAAGTAGACGGCGGCGAGGCGCCCCAGCATCCATTGGTACAGCTCCCGGCTGGTGAATTGGGCCCGCAGGTAGTCGTCGATGGCTTGGTTTTGGCTGATCGATTTCAAGTGAATGGCGAGTTCCTGCTGAGCGGCCTGCAACTGGAAGGTGGCGGCTGAAATCTGCTCGGTGAGCGTGTCGACGTCGGCCAGCGCCTGCTGCGCCTGGAGGCCCCAGTCCTGCGCCCGGCGGGCGTAGCCGCCCATGGTGGCGGCCCGGTCGGCGATGAAGCTGCTGATCTCCGCGCCGATCTCGAACACGCCGGACGCAGCGTTGACTGCCGAACCGAGCTGCACGCCGCCATAGGTCATCGCGAAGGGCGATCCGACTTGCGGCACCGCATAGGCAATGGTGGCCGCTGTTTTGCTGATGCTCCCCAGAATGTTGAACGCGAGGGCGGCTTCGGTGGCCGCCAGGTTGGTGGTTTCGTATGCGTTCAGGCCGGCGGCAATCAGGTTGTTGTAGAAATTCAAGCGGCCCTGTGCGGCGCCCCGCGAAGAGGTCAGTGATTGAATGGTGGCCTTCAGCTCGTCGATGCGGGCCTGCCGGATCTGAGTGGTCATCGCCAGAATCTGAGCTTCCTGGCTGACGCGTAGAAGATCGAGGCCCTGAGCGTCGCTCTTTTCCGACACCGAAAGCAGCGAGTTGCCGAGTTCGATCACGGTGGCGCACAGGCTTTGGGCCGCGACGGCCGCCGAACTGTATCGGTAAGGCGAAAGGACTGCGTTGGGCGTGGAATTGCCTTGCACGTTGTTGCCCGCGGCGGCGGCGCGCACCAGGTCGAGAGGGTTGAGAGGCGGCTCAAACAGCGGCAGGGCGCGGACCACGCCCGCGATATTCATCGAGTTGTTGATCTTGTACATCCGGTCCAGGATCGTGTCCCACCGGCTCATCAGGTTGCTGTTTTCCGGGACGCAGAAATACACGTAAAGGTCGTTGAAGGCGTGGTCGCCCATCGACGCGTCCGGCCCGGGCCCGGTGCCGCCGGTGAAATGCTCCAGATCGATCAGGAATTGCGGAATTCCGTCCGGATACTTGGCCTTGATCTTGGTGAACGTCAGCGCGAGATCGGCGCCCGGAGCCTCCCCCACCTGCTGCGGTTTGGGCCCCAGCAGGTCATAGGTGTACACGTACAGCATGTATGCGGCGGTAATGGTTTCCCAGGTGTCGCCTGTGAACAACTGGTCGCCCCACGCGATCAGGTTGTCCACGTACTGCATCAGGGTGGCCTTTTCGAAGGCGCCGGGGCGCAACCTGGCGATGGCGAACGGATCGAACGGATCGTCGTTGTAGATTCTGATGGCGGGATTGTTGTCGCTGAGCATTTCCTTCAGCGTCTCCAGTGTGTGGGCGCGGAACGGGCGGAAGCGCCAGAAGTGGCTGGCCGGAGCGGTGAGCTGGTAATTCAGCAGGATGTTGCGGACCATCGACACTTGCAGGTCGGTCAAGGTGGGATCGGCCGTTTTGAGAAAGCTGAGATCCGTCACCGCGCGGAAGTCCGGATTGACTATGCCTTCCTCGAGGATGGGCTCGGGCGGCTGGCCGATCTCATGGTCCTCCAATTGGGTGATGATGCCCGCCGCCTGCTGCAGAGATATTTCCTGGGCGGTCTCGGCGACGATGACCTTGTCGGTGACATACTTCAAGGCGATCGTCGGATTGAACACGTATTGCAGCCAGGCTTGCGCTTCGGGGAACTGCTGGTTGGTGTTGAGAGCATAGGCCACCAACATCGGAACGTGGTAGAAGATCTCCCAATAATACTGGCCATAGAGCCCGTCGAAATCCACCTGCGTGGCATCGAGCGCGGCAGGCCAGACCAGGTTTTTCGTGGAAGGGCCGAAGCGGTCGAACGGCAGCACCGGCGTGACCGGAATCTCCTGGGTCTTGAGGTCCAGCAGCGCGTCGATGCCGCCGGAGAACAGCGCCCGGCTCACTTTCCGTACAGCGCCCGTGGACAGCCGGACGACGGTGAAAACGAAATCCCCGGTGTTGGTCAGCCGCGAGGCATCGCCCCGGTTGATGTAGCGCAAGGCGACCGCCTTCGGCGCGTGCGCCACCACGCTGTAAATGCCGGCGATCTGACCCGGCGACACGGTTCCGTCTAAAAGGAGGTTGCTCAAGGCCAGTTGCACGTTGGTGCCGGTCAACGTCGGCTCGTCAATGCGTCCGTTGGGGTCGATGATCGAAAAGCTCTGGAGCATGCCGTAGATCTTGGTGGAAGTCGCCGCGTCGATCCGGCCGCCGATGAACGCATCGGCGTACAACGTGGGAGCGTTGACCAGTGCGTGATAGATGTATGGGATCTGGTCCTCGGTAATGACCTTCTGTAACACCAGGTTCGCCAGCGCAAATCTGACGTTGTCCAGCGTAGCCTGCGGACTGAGCTGGCCGTTGGCGATCAAAGAGAAACTGATCAAAGCGGCGATGACTTTCCCGGAGGCCTCGGCATTGATGCTTCCCGGTTTTTTCCCTTCGTAGCTCATGACGCCGGACATCGCGGTGAGCAGCGGATCGCCCAGCACGATTCCGCCGGCAAACGTGGAGAATAACGGTGGGCCGTCTTTGAAAGGTTTCGGGGTGAGTAGAAAAATCTCGTCGGAAAGAAAGACCACGAACCAGCCAGGCTGTCCGCGCACCGGCGCGACGGAGGCCTGGTTGCCGCCGACTGAGTTAAATAGCGCCGTGGCACCCATGTGGTCGAAAAGCGTCGTCAAGATCGACCCGTATTCCGGCGGTCCGAAAAGGTTATACTGCGCGATACCCTTAAGGGCGCCGTACAGGTCAAGGGTCGCCATGGCAGCAGGCGAGATGTTGCCGTTGGCGTCGAGAACGCCCGCGCTCTTGAGGGCCTGGAAGACCTGGATGCTTTGGGAGGGTGAGATGCCCAGAGTGATGAAGGAATTGCCAGTGACAGGTCTGGCGTCGCTTCCCCCGGTGAGTCCCGTGGAGCCGCCGCCCAAACGGTTGTCGGTAATCGGTTGGCCGGTGTGCGAAACCTGGATGACGGCGCCGGAACTCTGGAGCCCCGCGCGGATCAGCGACAGCGGGGAGGCGGCCTGATATGGGTCGGTGAGCAGGTATTCCTGGCGATTCACCAGGACATCCGACTCGAGGCTCAAGTTCAGCACGGACACCGGGCGCAGCAGGATTTCCCCGGACAATTGGCCGAACACCGCGCGATTGTGGTCCTGCGCGCGGGCATGCAGATTGCTCCAGAATGCCGTGGCGCTGGGATCGGTAGTGGGCGATGTGGTCTCCGGTTCGACCTTTACGCCCGTATTGACCAGATTCGGACCATACAGGACGACGAGGCGCTCGGCCTCCGACGGGCTGGCCGGGGCCGACTGATAATTCTCCGCCGTCACCGCGAAGGCGAATACCGTGCTCCAGGCAGGAGCGTCCATATCGAACAGACCATCGAAAATCGTCGCGTCCTTGAGCTTGATCCTTCGGCTGTCGTCGGCGTCGAAGAAGACGACGGCCTGGTCCACGAGGGTCTGCGCCTGCGCCCATTTGCCTTCCTGGTTGATGAAGGAATACATGACGCTGTCGCGATAGGTGGTGCTGTTCGTGGTGCTGACCATCCCGCCCGAGCCTGCCACCGCCGAGTCGTTGGTCTTCTTGATTTCATTCCAGAACAGGAACGGACGGCTGAAGGCATACACCAGGGTGCAATGCGGCGAGTTGATCGTCAGGTCGATCTTTTCCCACGGCGTCCAGGGCATACCGTCGGTCTGTGAGCAGAAGAAGAAGGTATATGGACCAGTCTTGGTGCGCGCCAGCAGGTAGGTGGTCTCCGTATTGCCGATACGGGTGCGATAGGCATCCACCGGCTTGAGCTGGGCAACCTCGGCAAAACCGTCGATGTAGGCGCGGAAGGCCGAGGCGACATACGGCCTGGTGATATCGGATTGCTGCAAAGCCTGCGACAACGTCGCGAACTGCTGAGTCACTTTCTTGCGAAGGCCGGGAATCAGGTAGTTTTCCGGGTACACGAAGATCTGGCGGTTCGCCTGCCAGACCCGGTAGTTCATCATCCACTCCCACCAGGCATCCGGGATCAGGGACAGGTTGTTGACGCCCGGTTCCAGGCGCAGGCGGCAGCGCTGCAAGTAAAGCTGGCATGCGTTCAGCGCCTCCTTAAGGGTGGAGATCCGGGCGACCGGGCCCATCTCGACGTCGGTCAGCAGGAACTCGTAAACGTTCCGGGGGGCGGTAATGCTGTGAAAGTCAGTGTTCAGCAGAAACAGGACCAGTGACAACAAAGCATCCCGTTCGTGCACGCCTAAAGCGCCCGACAGCCCTTCCCAGATGCTGTCCCATCGTGCCCCATAGCGGGCGGCAGTCTTCGACAAGACGTCATCGGCCACCTCGAGATACTGCGACCAGCTGGTCGCGGGGGTCTTTCCCAGGTCCGCGATGCGCGCCATCAGCGTGACGTCTGACTCCAGGCCGGCCATCAGGTTGAAGCAGGTGCGCAGGGCCGCGAGGCGCTCCACGATCACGGTCTCGGTGACCGGCCGCGACAGCAGTTGCTCCACCTGGCCGGGCAGCCAGCCGGTGGCTTTTTGCAGCGCCTCGAGCTGGTCCTTCAGCGGCTTGCCGGTGCCGGCCAGTTCGATATACAGCAGCAGGTTCTGCTGCTGATCCCCGAAGTCATCCATCAGTTGCTGTACGCGGTGGATGCCGCGCACGGCGTCCAGGGGGAGGCTGTCAAACCTGGCGGGAACCAGATAGGCGGCCGGGTGCGCGGCAACGCTGGCCAGCGTCGCGTCGGCCAGTTTCAGAGACTGACCCATCACCAGCCAGCGCGAAACGAAGAGGAAGATGGCGCGGACGTAAGCAGCGTACTTCGGCGTCTTGCCATCGCTTTCCGCCGTCAGGAAGGCGGCTTCCCAGGTTGCGGCGCCGGCCGGCAGCACGGTCGCGGCAATCGCCATCTGCATCAGGGTGGCGACTCGGGTATTGGCGGCCCCGAACACGACCGCCACCTGTGCCATGATGTCCGCGCCCGCCGAGGACGAGGAGGGCGATACCACTTGCCAAAGGCCCTGCTGCCACTGGTCCAGGGAATCCGGCCGGTACATCGGGTTGACGTACACACTCGGGTTGCCATGGATGATGTAATCGAGCTGATAGACCGAGACGCCGGTCTGGTTCAGCCATTGGCCGGCGTCAACCATTCGTTCGAGCTCGGCAGCGGAGGGGGCTCCTGCATTCTCGAGCCCCATCAGGCGCAGGAACACCACGTAACGCGGAATCGGCAGCCGCAGGGCGCGGCTGAGCTGCACGTGACGATAGAGGATGGAGAGAACATCTACGGTCAGCTTCTGGGGCTTGTCGGCGAACAGAGCCTGGCCAAGCGCATTGGCGTCATTGAGTCCGATTCCCAGCCCGGGCAGCACGCGGTTGATGTTAGCGACGTCGCCGGCGGTGTTCGACCCCGGAGTCCAGGGGAGCGGATCGTTTTTATAACTGGGATTGAGAGGGTTGCCAGCCGGGCGGTAGGGCTCCTGTTGAGCCAGAATGGCCGGCGAGTTGAAAAGGCGGTCGAAGGCTGTGCCGCCGCCATCGGAGCCCTGTCCGTAGGTCTTGATCGGCCCCAGCAGGGCCGTGGAAGCCGCAAAGCCGAGGCCCGTAGCGGAACTCAAACGATTCAGGCGGGCCAGGGAGATGAGCGCGTCGTTGGTGATCACGGGCACCGCGCCCGCCTGCACGCAGCGCAGCGCCCAATCGACATCCTGGGCCGGCTGCCCGAAGCGGGCGGCGAGCCGCAGCAGGCGATTGATCTTGTCGAGCGGCTCCGCGCCCAGGTTCGTCAGCAGGTAGCTCTCCTGGTCCTTTTCGAGTTCCAGCGCCACCCACTTGCCGCCGAGCCCCTGGTTGATGAAGAAATTCACCTGCAAGCCGGCCTTCTGCTCGGCGAGCGACAGATCCTGCTGAATCAGCGCCAGCAGGTCGGCAAAGGTGCTCCATGTCTTCTCGAGGAATTTCTTCACTTTAGCGAGGCCGCCCAAGTCGGCTGGAAGGACATTGTAGAAGGGCGCGACTCCCTCGGCGGTTTTTTCTTCGGTGATGACGATTTTCTGCTGTTCGGCCGACAATCCCAAGCCGCGCGCGGCCACAGTGGAATCCTGAATTTTCCAGGCTGCCAGGATCGACGGGAAGGTCACTCCGACTTTGTCCAACAATACGTTGACGCGGTCGAGAGGCGCGTTGAAGGGCAGGAGGATCGGATAGACGAGGGTGGTGGCCATCTTTTCGATCACGTCGGCCACGGTATTCACGTGGAGGGATTGCCGCGCGCGCTCGAGCAGGCGCTGATTCACGATCTGCAGATATGGGACAACGTCGTTGGTGCTGGCGCAGGTCAGCTCGATGTCGGCGATGTCCGGGCGCCGCGCGGAAAAGAAGAAGGGCGCGTCAATGGTTTTCGAGTTGGGCGCCGTAACGTATTCATCGATGATGCGCAGCAGGTCAACCAGGTAGGCCGCGGGACCGAAAATCGAGCGGCACTCCTCGCACCCAACATAATCGAGGGTTCCGAACAGGTCCTGATAGCTGGGCAGATTCTGGAACTTCCGCTTCACATCCAGGCTTACCGTGTCGAGCGGTGTACGGCTGAAGTACGCCGAACCGGCGGTGCCGCGCACCGAGGCCCACAGCTGCATGGTTTTGTTGCGAATGCCGGTGGCGCGGCGGTGGATCGTCTCGGCTTGTGAGGAATCCACGCCGAGCCTGGCAGCGAACTCCTCGACGAAGCGGTTGCGGGGCACGCGGGCGATGTGATTCGCTGAGACCAGATTGTTCTGAATCATACGCTCGGCGAGATCCACGTCCGGGTGAAGGCTCAACAGGCGCTGATAGGCCATCACCCCTGGCCGGTCAGCATCAGGGTCGAGGCCGGCCCAATCCAGCCGCTGATCATTTGGGGAGGTCAGCAGATCGAGCGTCTGAAATTCCACCGTCGGATTAGCGTTGATAATTGTGCGGATTTGTTCGGCGGAGGGGTATGCTTTTGGCACTTCGAAATCGTATCACACACCAAAGGATTTCTAATGCAAATTCTTTTAACGATTTCTTGCAAGAGATTTATTGTAAATATGCGTACAAATGGCATCGGCAATATGAAATGACAAACTGTAACCGGGCATCGAGGCGAACCCGCGGCAGCTTACCAAAATCGGGCCGGCGGACCGCCGAATTTCGTTAAAACGACGTGTCTCGCCATAACTCTATCACTCTATCATCGAAGTGACTGTCATCCAGTGAAACATCCAGTGACATTCGGTGAGTCTCAAAGCGCCGCACGATGGCGCTCGCACTCGACGACGCACAGAGTTATTCACGGGACTTTATCGAGTTGGTTCGACTAAACCTGGTGACTATCTGACCGCGGAGCGACTTACTTAAGCCAAAAGCCCACGCAGTCGGATTTCCTTTTGCAGGGCTAACCCGGATGAAGTTGAAAAATCTATTCTTATTGTTTCCGATTTTCAATCGGTGAGTTTTGCCGGTCGCCAAAGGTCAGTTCGTGGATTTTCCAGTGTATTCGTTTGCCGTCAGTTTCGCGACGGCCACCCGGCTCCTGTTTCCCATTTATCTTTGATCGATGCCAACAGCCCAGGTTGGTTCAGTCACTCGGATTTCAAACGCGACCTTTGGGTCAAGGTACGAAATCGAACACAAAACTAACGTGCGGGTCAAATGGCCTCATCTCTGCGGAGCCGCCAGTTCGTATGCTCTCACGAGGGGACCCGCCAGGACCTGGCGGAGCGAATCGGTATTTCCCCAAAGGAGAGCGGGGATTCTATGTCCGGTCCCGTGCAAACACCGTCCGACCTGGCGAGCCTCGGCAGACCGTTCGATCAGTATCCGACCATTCGAATCGCCTCCAGTCCAGCCATATTCAAGAAAAACCTCCTGCGGTCAGGCTTGGCGAGCGTGGCCGACGACCTGGCTGGTGACCTGAGTGCCGCCTGGGAGCGAGACGTTTGGAAAGCTCTGACCGCGCTCAGCGATATCCGCTGCTATGCATCGCGCTGCGTGCTGACCGAGATCGACTGGTTCGGCAAGCGCGGCAACTTCCGCGTGTTCATTCTGCCGCGCGACATGGGCATCGAGGAGGCCATCTGGGCGAACCGAACTGACCTCCCGCCGCAGGAGCGCGTCGTCAAAGCCTGGCTCAACGCCAGTTCGCAAGGCCGGCTGGGAACCAGCGGTCCGGGCATGATAGCCGACGCCTCCAAGAATCAGCGAGGTGCCGGCGACAATGCCGTAGTGCACTTCGACCCCGAGGTCTGGGACCCGGACAACCAGTTCCGCGACGTCGCGAACCAGATTTTCCCCGGCCGTTATGGTCCCTACGGCGCTACGGCTGCGGAGGCGCTGTTGCACGAACTTGTGCACGCCATGCGCACGGTAAAGGGAATGACCGACCGGACGCTGACCGGGCCGCCCTTCAACGACACGTTCGAAGAGTTCGCGGCGGTTCTGGTGACCAACATCCACATCGGCGAATCCAACCCTGGCGGGTTGCGAGGAGGCCACACCGGCTTTATGCCGATGCAACAGAACTGGAACACCAGCCTGGGATTTCTTGCCGACAAGAACAATCGCGAGCTCGTCAAGTATCTGATCCACCAGGATCCGTGCTTCTGCAACAACCTGGCACAAACGGTCTATGTCAACTCCTTCAACCCGGTCCGACTGCTGCTCAGGCCACTCGTAACGAGCGCCTCCTAGCTCTTGCCGATCCGATTCTCTGTTTAGTTTTTGGAGGAACGATTTCGGAGCCATAATGATCAGCGGAGAGGGCGCCCGTGAAGACTTTCCTCCTTTTCTTCATCGCTGTTCCCGCGACTTGCATTGCCAATGCCCAGAACGCCACTACCCATGCGAAGCTCGAAGTGGCTTCGATCAAGCGGGCGGACCAATGCGGAGGCCGCAACTTCATCGACCCTGGATCGGTTGCATTCCGGGGAGTGCCTGTCAAAGGGGTCCTGGCGGAAGCATTCAAAGTGAAGATGGATCAGATCGAAGGGCCTTCCTGGTTGGAGACGGAGTGCTTCGATATTTCCGCCAGAATACCGGATGGTGTGAACCGGGATCAACTCCCGGCGATGCTTCAGGCGTTGCTCGCCGAGAGGTTTAAGCTGGCGGCACACACGGTCGATCGCCCTCTTTCGGGATATGTACTGGTCGTGGATAAAGGCGGCCCGAAATTCAAGGAGGACGATTCGAAAGCCAGTTTCATGGGCAAGGACGCCCGGCCTGGCCTGACGTTCTATGGCGCGTCCGGCCATGGCGCCCTGAAAGGGGTCATGACGATGGCAACACTTGCCTCCAACCTTTCGCGGCAGGGGTACGGTCCGGTGCGGGATGCCACCGGCCTCACAGGAAAGTACGACATCGATCTCACCTGGACACCAGACAAACCCTTTGAGCCAAGGACGGTTGAGGCAAGTGCTGCAGCGGCCGCTCCGCCGGTTGCCGATGTGCCGGCGGTTGAACCCAATCTCTTTACCGCGGTTCGAGAGTCGCTGGGGTTGAAACTGGAGCGTCGCAACCATGTGCCGGTCCAATTCCTGGTGATCGACCACATCGAGCGGACTCCAACCGAGAACTGAGTCCGGGTTCGCGGGGTCCGCGAATGCTAGGATGGAGTGCCATGAACACCAAGCCGATCCGTACCGCACTCGTCATCTGTCTGTTCGCCCTCGCACCAGTCCAAACGCTGAGTCCCCAGCAGGGTACGACGTTTCAGGGCGGGGCGCAGCGGATTCTCCAGTTTGAAAACGAAGATGTCGCCGTCTGGAAGTCAGTTGTGGCGCCGAACGCGCCATTATCGATGCACACCCATCAGCATCCGAGGGTAATTGTCGCACTGGCCGGCGGAACCATGAAAGTAGTCAATGAGGATGGCACGTCCGAATTGCATCCGTGGGACACCGGGAAGGCCTACTGGCTGCCTGCCTCGGAAGGTCTCAAGCGGCACGCGGATCAGAACACTGGGTCCAGGCCGATTGAGGTAATTGTGGTCGAGCTCAAGAAATCGAAATAGACCCGCCATAGAGGCAGAGCCTTTCACTGGCCCGCCGCGGAGGTCCCTGCGCAAACACTTGCTTCCGACAAACACCTGCACCTCGGCCAGGCTCAGATAGTTCGGACTGGAAAGCTGGATCCGCAAATAACGTCCCTGTGCAGGGCCGGAAATCGTGGCGGACGGGTTGGGAGCGCTGGTTTGATGACTGGCGAATGTCCCGGGGCGGGACTGCAGACTCGCCGGAGTGTCCGTAGTCTGAAACGTCGTGTCCGAGACGAATACCCAATAGTCGCTCAGACGCGAACTGCAGCAGTCGGTACGATTCCAGTTGACGATCGAACTTGCGGAC
The DNA here is from genome assembly GCA_035501495.1 of Bryobacteraceae bacterium. Lineage (GTDB taxonomy): Bacteria > Acidobacteriota > Terriglobia > Bryobacterales > Bryobacteraceae > JAIQFL01. The sequence goes on from DATJWB010000143.1 coordinate 87,982, forward strand.
ACCGAGGCACCCAGGTCCACTTGCCACCAGGGATTCGGATCGAGTCCGGTCGCGGTCACCGAGCCGTCGAAAAAGCTTCCGTCCGTATTGCCATCCACCGCCGCGCGGCGGGCGGAGTTCCTAAGAGGGTGCTGCTCTGGGTGGCGGTCCGGCCCAGCGCCAAATCTCCGCCCGGCGCTCCGCTTTCGACCTGAACTTCGGCCAGGCTCAGGTAGTTTGCGCTGGAAAGCTGAACGCGGACGTACCGCCCGGAGGCGCCGACCGGAATCGATGCTGATGGATTGGGCTCAGCGGTTTGATGGCTGGCATCTGGTGGGACGGATTGCTATCGACGGGCAATTGATCGGCTCGTTGATGGTAGATCGAGTCCGCAGGGAACATCTGACATCCGCCCATGCTGCCGTCACTCATGACGCCGAAGTTGAGGGGCGGATGCGACGTTGTGACTCGGCGAGGCGCTGTCGGTGACCTGCACGGCGACCGCATATCCGCCCTGGCCAGCCACCTGCGTGGCACTGACGACACCGGTCGCGGGGTTCAGACTCATCCCTTCCGGCAGGCTGACGGCGGAAACCACAGACCAGGTATACGGGGGAGTACCGCCGGTGGCGGCCAGCGCGGTGTTATAGCTCTGATACTGAGAGGCGACCGGTACGCTGGTCGTGGAGATCTGAAGCGGGGTCTGAGCGCCGGCGGAGAAGAGCAGCACTCCACTGAGCAAGGGAAAAATGCAATTCTTGATGGGCAACATCGGGCCTTAAGGATGGTACAGACGATATCATAATCCTGCGGGGGTGATGAGGGTACCGGTCCCCCGCGTTCCGATCGCTGCTCGCGCCAGGGCGCGGAGCTTTGTTATATACTGACTCCTACTTCGAACCTGATGGAGAGTGGCAATGGCTCGAGTGAACAAAGCGACCAGAGTGATGGTGATTCGTCACGGCGAGAAGCCGCCCGACTTTGGGGCTGGCGTAACCAGCCTGGGCGCCCAGTCAAACGAGTCGCTGGCGGTACAGGGGTGGCAGCGGGCAGGCGCGCTGGCGGTGCTGTTCGATCCGTCCCGTGGCCCGCTTCAGGACTCGCACCTGGCCGTTCCGCAATTTCTCTTCGCCACGGCGGCTCCCACGAGCAGCAGCAGCCAGCGGCCTGACGAGACGCTCCAGCCTCTCGCCTCCAAGCTTGGCCTCACTATCAACACGGGCCCCACCACCGCGCCATTCACCAAGAACGACTATAAATCCATGGTCGATAGCGCCGTGGCGTCAGAAGGAGTGGTCCTGATTGCCTGGCAGCACCAGGACATTCCCCAAATCGCCAATCGGATTCTGGGATCGGACGAGATCGCCACGGGCTGCTGGCCGGGGAAGCGTTACGACCTGGTGTGGGTATTCGATCTCCACAGCGATGGCACGTACAAGCACCTGCACCAGGTTCCGCAGTTACTGCTCGATCAGGACTCGGACCAGCCTATCGACACCAGCAAAACTACGGCCGCAGGCGCGTAGAGTCGCCCTTCTCAAGCACACGGCGCCGCATGCTGCTTCTTGTCCCGCTTCCGCGCTGTGCGTGATTCGACGTGGGCCGCTCGCTGGAATGCCAGCTAAAATGTGGCGGTAATGCCAACCTACATCGACCGGTATTTGGCGGGAGAACGGATTGAAGTCTGGAACGAGCTTGTCGCGCTGGGCGAAGCAGTGCGCCGCAAACCTGTTCAGGCCGATGCAATTGCCGTGGCTAAGGAAACCATGCGAAGGGCCCGCCATAACATCGAGGCGCTGATTACCCGTTTGTCCAGTATGGGCTATCGTTTTGCGGCGCCATCCATCGAGCGCCAGTTGGAGAAGGTCAACAGGCAAATTACAGAACCGAAGATCAATCCCTATGTACTACGTCAGTTGGAGAAGGCCGTTGCCGGGGGTAAGCTGCCAGCGAGCATGCTGAACCCCAGGGAGCGCCCGGGGTTCCAGAATGGCTGGCAGAACTACAGAGTGAAAAGGCGACGCTCGAAGCGGAACTGGAGCGAATGGCGACGATGCCTCCGCTCGAGAATCCCCGGATATTTTATTTGCCGGAACAGCAGACCGCGAAGAATATCAGGGACTATGTATCCTTGGCCGGCTCGCACCCGGTGCTGAATCCAGACGGATCCGCGACGGCTGACCCGCTTGTTATTCGCCCGGTTGCCGATATCAAAGGAGGGCTGATTAACGTTCGCCCAGATGGCACGAGAATCCTTACAATCTCCGTAAGCGATCTCAACAAGGCTGGACTGGAAGGTGGTAAGCCATACACGATTTCTATTCCGACCCCTCTCGCAGATGTGGAGTTGGATAATCCGTGGCGTCAGACCACCTTTGTCGGTTACCTTCGCAGTGCCTTCAAATGGGGTAGATTTCCCGGCGGAACGAGACTCGTCGCCGCCGCGCGACATGATCGCCGGACTTACTGAAGGATTGCTTCTAATCGAAGCGATTCATTGATCACGGCCGCGGCCCGCGCGCTCGCGGCGGGCGATCCTCTCGGAGCATTGAAGCGGGTCGCTCTCCGCGACGACGCGCCCGCTCTCGCTCTCCGCGGCATTGCCATGGCGCAGCTTGGCGATCTGGTTCGGGCCAAGGCCCTGCTCCGCAGTGCCGCGCGTGCCTTCGGTCCGAAGGAGGTGGTGTCCCGCGCGCGATGCATCGTCGCCGAGGCTGAAGCCGCACTGGCCTCGCGTGATCTGGGCTGGCCTCCGAAGGCGCTCGACGCGGCGCGCGCTACGCTGGAAGCGTACGGAGACCGCCTCAACGCTTCTTATGCGCGGTATCTCGCGATTCGGCGCCTGGTCCTGATCGGGCGGCTTGACGAGGCCGAGCGGGCGCTTGCTGACTTCGATCGAGTCCAATCGCTTCGTGACCGGAGTCACGTGGGTTGACGGAGAACTTTGGCACGGGACGTGGGAAGCTAACGAGAGCGACGTGAGGCGAGTCGACGCCCGAACCGGAGAAGTCCTGGAGAAACTGGATCTGCCCGCCGGCGTGATGGTTTTCGGGACTCGAATCCGATGGCGGCGACCGGTTCTTCTGCGGAGGAGGAAAGAGCGGGAAGGTGAGGGCCGTCCGGCGGCCGAAGCGAGGCTCCGCGACGGGTAGCGGCTCCAAGGTCGATCCCGGGAGGAAATGATAGAAGGCCCCTTCTTGCGATAAGCTCTTACTGCGATGCCGATCTCGCGCGTGAGGAGGGCACCAGATGCCATTTGAATCGCAAAGCCGCGAACGCATGATTCAGGAATTCGGGCGTCCCCCGGTTCATGTGGGAGCCGGCGAAGAGGCCTCGCCGTGGGTTCCCTGGCAACCGGGCGTTTCCATCCGGCACCTGGCGTTCGACGTGCGCCATAACTCGTTCACCAATATCCTGTGGGTCGCGCAGGGCGGCATGCTGGGCCGCCACCGCCACCGCGGACCGGTGTTCGGATACGTCCTGGAGGGGAGTTGGCGCTACCTGGAACACGATTGGGTGGCCCGGCCCGGCGATTACATCGGCGAACCTCCCGGCGCCGTCCACACGTTGGTTTCGGACGATCCTAATGGGATGAAGACCCTGTTCTGGCTGAACGGCGCCCTCGAGTTTTTGGGTGATGAAGGCCAGGTAATGGAAACATTCGACGTGTTCTGGTTTATCGATCACTACGTGAGCTACTGTCGCGAGCGCCGTTTGGAGCTCAACCAGCAGTTGTGGATTTGACTGCGCCACATCGGCGGGAAGGAGGACGCATGTCTGTCGAGAAGTGGAATGAGGAAGGGCGGACCTGGGAAGACGATCATGGCTGGCTGGATGAAGAACAGATTTCCCGGTGCGCGAAGGCGGAAGAGGCCGACACGCTCGGCTCTCCCGTGCCCACGCGCATGGTCTCCAACGGCGAATACATGCCCGTTCCCCAGACCGGGCAGCAGCAAAAAGTAGAGGCGCGCATCGCGGAGTTGGCGGACTCGGCCAGCCGCAAACTCGGGATCGACCGGCGCCGTTTCCTGGCCGGCACGGGCGGCATGGCGGCGGCCTTCATCGCCATGAACGAGGTCTTCGGCCGTTTCTTCGACGTTCATCCGATCGAGATGTTCGAGCCGGTGGCCTATGCTCAGGCCGCGGCACCGCGCGATCTCTTCGTCCTGGACGACCAACTGCACATGGTTCGCAGCAGCCGGAAAGGTGTGGGAACCCCGCTGCGCGCCATCGCGCAGGGTCCTTCCGCCGCCCCCGCGTTCAAGGCCAATCCGTTCAACCCGCGAGGCGCCACCGATGAGCAGGGACAGGCGTGGGGAAACTGGAACCCGGCGCTGAACGGCCTTCCGGTGAGCGACTCCAGCTTCCAGATCGTGCAGTTCATCAAGGACGTGTTCCTCGACAGCCAGGTGACTATCGGCATCCTGAGCAATGTCACGGCATCGCTGGTGAGCGTGGGCGGCGGCGCGGAGAGGCGGCCGCCACGGAACATCCAGGAAGCCATGGATGCCGAGATCCTGACGGCGGCGCAAACCGCAGCGGCCCGTAACTTCGTGAACGACGTCTCGGGATCCACCCGCATGCTGGCGCATGGACTCCTGTACGTCGGCAAAGGCAACCTGCCGTACATCGAAGAACAGATCGCGAAGAACCAGCCGGACGCCTGGAAGGGCTACAACATCTCTTATGCGGCCAAGGTCGATACCGACCCCACCAGCCCGATGCGGCAGTGGCGGCACGACGACGAACAGGTGGCCTATCCGACCTTCGAGCTGATCGAGAAACACTACCAACGGCTCAAGGACACCAAGCCCGGGTTTAAGAACATCTGCGTGCACAAGGGCCTTGCGCCCGGACCTCCCAATCCGGAGCGAGGCCATCCGGCGGACCTGCCCAAGGCCGCGAAAGATTGGCCCAATCTGAACTTCATCACCTATCACGCATGCATCCAGCCCGCCTTTTTCATGGGCGATTCGCTGCGTGAGGTGAAATCGGGCAGGATGCGCGAGGGCGTCCCGGACATCAGTTGGACCACCGAATACGCCATCCTGGTGGCTCCCTTCCGCAACACCTATGCGGAGATCGGAACCACCTGGGCATCCTCGATCGTCACCTTCCCCACCGTGGCGGCGCATATCATGGGCCAGCTCATGAAATTCCTGGGGCCGGACCGCATCGTGTTCGGCTCCGACTCGGTGTGGTACGGCTCGCCGCAATGGCAGATCGATGCCCTGTGGCGGTTCCAGATCCCCGAAGACCTGCGCAGGAAGTACGGCTATCCCGAAATCACTCAGGAGGACAAGCGCAAGATTCTAGGGCTCAACTCTGCCAAACTGCACGGCATCCGCGAGGTGGCCGCGAGCGATTTGAAGAGAACCTACAAGCCCGTGCCCAAGGACTTCGAACAGCGCATGTCGAAGGAGCTGAAGACCATCATGGAGTTTCCGGGGTACACAGCCGACCACATGTCGAAGTTCAAGGATCAGTATGCGGCGGCGGGCGGCGAGCGGAGCAACACGCGATACGGTTGGATCCATAGGTAATGCGGCGAGGAGGCTCCTGTCTGCCGCGCCGGCACTCTCCAGAGGTTCCGGCTGAGTCGGTGCGCTGGCGGGTCTGACGTGGCGCGGTCACTGCCCGATGCCATTTCGTTTTCCCCGCCGGGCACCTGCACAAATTGTAGGGTGGGCACCTGGAGCGATGAGGACCACGATTCCCGTTTCTCCCCTGCCGTTGACTCGCCGTGGCGCATGCACGGACCGTGGCGACGCCAGACAGACTCTCGAGCCCGGCCTCGACGCGATAGAAGAACACTATTTCGAGGTCGTATCGGCCTCATATGTCGGGCTGCCGATCAAGTTTCAGCGACCGCACCGCGATGCCCATCATTCTGGTGCTGACTCGGTGGAGCACGCGATTCACTTCGCGGAGTTGTAGTGGCTTCGAAAGGTAGTCGTCCATCCCTGCCGACAGGCACTTCTCGCGATCGCCCTGCATGGCATGCGCAGTAAGGGCAACAATGGGAACGTGCCACCCGGTCCCGTTTTCGATCCGGCGAATTTCACGCGCGGCGTCGAATCCGTCGAGAACAGGCATCTGTATGTCCATCAGGATCACATCGAATGCACCGCTTTGGGCCTCTCGCACGGCTGCTGCTCCGTCCGAAACCACGACTACGTGATGCCCGGTCTTTTCCAGGAGGCGTGTGGCTACCTTCTGATTGACCGGATTGTCCTCGGCAACCAGAATTCGCATGTGCGCGATGCAACTGCTCGAGTGCTCGGATTTCCCGGCTGTCTCCCCGGCGGATGTGCGGCCGAGAGCCCGGGCCAACACCGCGATGAGGTCGTTCTCTCCCACGGGTTTCAACAAGTGGTGGCGTAGGCCGGGCTGTTGGCACTTTTCTGAACCGGACCGAAGGCCCCTGGGATGAAACAGCATGACGAAGGGGATTTCCGGCCTCAGGCGCATTGCTGCGCGCACCACCTCAAACCCGTCGCCATCCTCCAGCTTCGCATCCGCCACCACTGCCTGGTACCGGCCATCCGCGAGGATCTCGATCGCCTCGGCGGCGCGGCCTGTGCTGGTTGTCTGGGGACTAAAGCCGCCCAGCATACTCTCCAGCGCAAGCCGGCTCTTCTGGTTGCCATCGACCACCAAAAGCCGGACGCCATGGAGAGTGTCGGTCAGGGGCTGCGCTGTTTGCCCCGGCGCTGCTGGCAGGTAGGCGGTGAAGTGGAACCGGCTGCCACGCCCAGGCTCGCTTCGCTCCGAGGCTTCCTCCCATCATCCGCGCCAGAGTTTCGAGATCGCCAGTCCAAGGCCGGTTGCGCCGAACTTCCGGGTAGTCCAGCCGTCGGCCTGGCGGAACGGCTCGAAGATCAGATCGAGCTTTTCTGGCGGAATCCCGATCCCGGTGTCGCTGACGGCGAATCGCAGCAGCTCCGGGTTCTGGGTGTCGCAAGCAACCTCCACGACAATCTCCCCTTTCTCGGTGAACTTGACGGCATTGCCCAACAGGTTCAAGAGGACCTGGCGCAACCGCATCGAATCGAGCCGCTCCGGGCGGGTCAGGCACAGGCGAGAATCGCCTCAATCACCCGCTTGGTTTCACCCGGATCGCGCACCTGGATGCAGAGCACCCCGGCCTCCCGCGCCGGATAGTCGTTGCCGCCGGGAAACAAAGCGTCCCCGACGAACAGCATTTCGGGGATGGCAATCCGCAGCGTGTCCCGCAGCTTGCGAATTCCGTAAGCTTTGTCGATTCCGGGCTTGGTGATGTCAATTGAGGTGGCGCCCCCCATGCGGACCGAGAACTCGGGAATGAAGCCATCCAGGATGGCCTTAATCTGTTTGCGGCGCGAGAAATCCGGATCCCACTTTTTCTTCTCTTCGAGGGGGGCCTGTTGTCCGAGCGCCGAGTAGGTGATCTGGCTGCCGCGGTCTTCAATCGCCTCGCCCCAGAGTCTCTCGGGCTTACAACCCGCCAGGACGATCGCTTTCTCGACGGAGGTGATGATCTTCCGCTTCTCGCTATCGGTGAAGTCTTCGGCATAGAGAAGCCGCCATCCCTTGTCATATTCGTAGAATTTCGTTCCGCAGGTGGGCAGCAGATACAAATCCGAGAGGCGCCCGTCGAGGGGAAGGTTCGCGAGCAGCTGATCGTGGAACTGCGGCCAGTTTCCGCCGGAGATCACCGCGACCTTGGCAACGCCGAGCAGGCTGGCCAGCAATCGCGCCATTTCGGAGTCGAGCGGCGACTTACTTTCGGCGAGCGTGCCATCCAGGTCGAAGACAATCAGCTTTTTCATGACTTGCGGTTTCCTCATTCGGAAAGGCGAGCCCGGGTGAGCCCAAAGAGCCACCGGCCGGGCGTCCAGGCGGCCAGCCGCCAGGCGCAATTCCATTCGATCAGTTTACGGAAAACGGCCGAGACTTCGAAAGGCCGGCGGAGAAGTGCGCGGCATTCGGCGAGGTGCCGGGTGGCGGGGACCGCACGCGCGGCATTCCGGCCGGCCAGGCGCCCGGTGGCGAGCGCGTTGAGAATGCCGGACCCTGTGAAGGGATCGACGAACCCCAAAGCGTCGCCCGCGGCATAAACATGGTCGTGGGCCGTGCTGCCGCCGACCGTTGAGAACGAGAGCGGCCCCACCAGCAGCCACTTCATGCGGCGTCGCAGGCCCCGTATTCGTTCCGCGAGGGGTGTGCAGCGCTCTACGTACTCGTCTACATCGAATCGATGAATGCGGAGCGCGGCTTCGGGCGCTATGCCGCAGACGTTGGTCCAGCCGTTTTCTACCGGGCTCACGCCTGCGTAAGCCTGCTCCGCGAAGTACAGGTCGACGGCATCGTCTTGCGGGCCCTCGAAGTGCGCCTTGAACCCGAACAACCGCTCGCCGGAAGGGGCGCTCGGCCTCCGCCCCACGGCGAGAACGGTCGTAGTTGCGCCATCAGTGCATTGCCCGGGTGAGGCTGCCTCGCCTCGAGAGATTGCGGCGCCCACGGCCTCCGCGCGGCACAGGAGCAGATTGTCGAGCGCGAAGCGGCTGAGTCCGAGCGCCGGCTCGCCGAGCGTCCACTGCTTCTCGCGATGGCCGAATCGCAGGCGGCAGGTGCGGATGGGCGCGGGACGAAGCGCGCCCAGGACGGGGACGCCGAGGGATTCCAATATCGGCAAGGCTCCGGGAGAGAGAAACTCACCGCATACCTTGTGCCTGGGACCGCGCGACCGCTCCAGTACGCGGACGGACGCTCCTTCGCAAGCCGCCGCGATGGCGGCCGCGGCGCCGGCCGGCCCTCCTCCGATGACCAGGACTTCCCTCTGCGGAGCCACACCTCCATTATCCGCGACGGAGTGATGAGGTCCGGCCAGGATTGCATATAATGCCTGGGAATGAACATGAAACGGGCCGAAGAGAAGGAGATTCTGGATGGGGCCGGCGTATCCGACGCGCTCGCTCATCAGGCGTACGGACAGCTCACCAGGATCCACCGGTACCTGGGTGACACGGCCTGCATCGTGAAAGCCATTCGACGCGATCCCCTGCCGGTGAGACGGGTGCTGGATGTCGGCTGCGCCACCGGCGGAGTGTTGGGAGAGATCCGCCAGAAGCTCGGAGTGGAGGCCGTGGGAGTCGATGTGGTTCCTCGCGGGACCGGGGACGCGCGGTTTCCCATCATTCGGGCGGACGCCGTCCGCGATCCGCTGCCGAAGGCGGATCTGGCGTTCTCGATGTATCTCGGCCATCACCTTTCCGAGCAGGACGTGATCCGGCTGATCCGGAACGTGGGCCGGTTCGCGCGCCGTTTCCTCCTGCTCGATCTGGTGCGCCATCCCTTGCCTCTGGCGTTGTTTCGGACGTTCGTGGCGCCGTTTGTTTCGCCGGTGGTGGTGGCCGACGGAGCTGTGTCGATCCGCCGGTCGTACACGCGGAGCGAGATGGGGAAACTGACAGCGGAGGCGTTGGCCGGTTCGGGAGGACGGTTCCGCCACTCCGTAGCGCCGCTGTACATGCGCCAGGTGATCGATATTTCGTACGGTGGGGAGGCGTGAAGGGTGGGAAGACTGTCGAAAACCCGCGCCGCAGGCCCTGGAAAACGGAACTCCGGTTCACTTCTGCGGGTATTCGTAATGCACGCCCTTGGGCGGATGCAGCACCACATCGGATTCGGAGATGTTGACGTTTAGCTGCATGTGGGCATAGGTGGCCAGGGAATAGTCGCCGCCGGGCTGGTACATCTTCTGCTGGACGGAGATTCCCGTCTGGTCGGAGATCCACAGTTCGAATTTCGGGAACTGCGCAAACAGCTCTTTGGACTTGGGAACCAGCTCGATGCGTGACGTGGGCTCGCCCGCGACATTCTCCTGGCCCACCAGTCTTACGGAATAGGCCGCCAACAAGTCCTTGGAATTGCTGCCGAATCCGAGCAGGAGAAACTGTTCCACCTGGTTGCGGTGACTCTTGCCCAAATCGTAAACCTGGATGATGAGGGTCTTCGGGTAATAGACCTGGACCTTGGTTCCAGCAATCGCCACCTGTTTCTGGTCGGGCTGCTGGAAGTCGATCAACATGCGCAAATCGTGCGGTTTCGGGACCCGCACGACGATCGTTCCGGTGTCCACGCTGTCTTCATTGATGACCTCGGTGTGGGTCAATTTCCGCATGTCGGCCCGCAGCCCCTTGAATTTGGCAGAGGCCTGGTCCATGCGGTTGAACACTGCCTGGAGCGAGTTGTCCGCGGCGGAAGCATGCACGCGGACCACCAGGAGCGCGGCCAGCGAGCCTACGAGCCTCACCAATCGACTCAGGCGCATGTTAGTGTGACTCCTTCACGGATTGCAGCTCCAGCCGGCAGAAGACTTCAGAGCGTGGCGAATGCCATGTAGCCCTGCAACTCGCCTTCCGAATCGAGGATGGGCTCTACGCGGATCACCTGCAGGCGCCGATTGCCGGTGCGCTTCTGGAGCAACTCGGAAAGCCGGGCGACCCGCTGATTCTCCGCCGTGTTCTTGAGCAGCTCGGCATCCACGAAAAACGGGGTGCTGCCCTTCTCGGCCGGCAGCATGGCGATGCTGCTGGCTTTCGGGATGCGGGGCTGATCGTGAAACCACTCGCGGGGCGTGAGAAAGATGAAGGCGAGGATAATCCCGACCATGACGTCGTAAGGCCGGCTGCCCCGCGGGTAATCCCACAAGATAAAGCGCTTCAACATTCGATGACCTATTTTAACAAGGCAAAGGGGGCCCGGAGGGCGGTTTTAATCGAGCTGTAGCAAGAGACGAAAAGGCTTGATTGGCAAGGCGGGATACCTTATCTTTTAGGGTGATTCCGTTTAGAGACCAGGGATAATCGTGAATTTTCTAACATAAGGGAATAGAATTAATGGACCGGTCGAGCCAATAACCGACTCGTTCCAGCTTCGATGGATATGGAGGAGGCAATCATGTCCGCGCCCGCAAGCATAAAAGTAGAGCCATTCCAGGAGAAATGCTGGCTGCAAATCTCGTATTTGCTCGACGCTCTCCAGTCCACCCGGAACGACCGGGGCGAGACCTTGCCGGCGGGAACTTTCGGCAAATCGCGGACCACGGAAAAAGACGGGCAAATCATCTTCAACATCAGTATTCCCAAGGACTTTCCATCCTCCTGGCTGCGCAGTGTGGGGGTCGAAAGGCCGGACTGCTCGCTGCGCGCAGGCGAGGAGGAATCCGGGGACGCGGACCATCATGTGTTGAAGCTCGCCGCCGACCAGTTTTCGCCTCAGATGAAAGAACACCTGGCTTTTCTGAAGAATGTGGAGAACAGCATCGGCATCATCGACGTTTTGCCGGAAGGCGGCGAACCGAGAGCCTTCCTGGGGTACGGTCTGTACTCCGTAATCGTGAAAGGGGACGATTACATCTTCCGGATTCCAGCCGACATCAGCGTTCGCCCGTTTGCCGCGTTCCTGGGAATCGACCGGAAAACGGTGATCCGCGAAGCCGTAGTGGACAGTTCGGGAACCCCGGTGTGCGATCAGCGGGAAGTGCCGCTGCACAGTTTCAAGCTGCCGGTGGCGTCCGTCCGGCGACAATTCCAGCCGCCGCCGGTGGAAGGGCAGAAGACTGTGACGTTCACGCTGAAGCCCAAGCCCGAGTGATGCCTCAGACCATCCACGCCCGCGGCCCGATTCAGAAGTAACGGATGCGGTCGGCGCGGCGGTCCTGGCGTTCGATGCGCCGGTCCTGACGTTCCGCCCTGCGCTCTTCGGCGCGAGCCCGCTGCTCTTCGCGTCTCGCCTGCGCCATTTCGCGGCGTGCCTGGACCGACTCGCGGACCGCTTGCCGCTGGGGCTGGAACCGGTCGAGGAGCATCTCGCGGCGAGCTTGCATCCGGTCCCTGAGTTCTTCCATCCGGGCACGCCTCATCTCGCGGACTGCCTCCAGACGATCACTCCGGGCCTCGGCGCGGGCTCTCTGCGCTTCGGCACGATCGAACCGGGCTTCCAACCGGTCTAACCGGGCCTCCGCCCGGGCGTACCAGGGCCAGTCGGTCGTCGCAAAAGCAGGCACCAACGTCAACAGCAAAACCAACGGGAGTTTCATGAATTGTGACCTTTCCTGATCTTATACTCCCCGAAACTCGATTCGTTACCCGGCTGGTGATGATTTGTCGTGAAAATCAGATCGCCCGGAGAGCCACCACGGTCACGTCGTCGCTGCGGTGGGATGCCCCGCTGAAATCCGCGACCGCGTCCACGATTTTCTGCGCCAGGACGGAAGCCGTTTGGCGCTGATTTTCACAAAGGGTGCGGATGAGACGGTCTTCGCCGAATTCCTCAGCCTGGTCGATGCCGGCTTCGGTGACGCCGTCGGAATAGAGCACCAATGTGTCGTGCGGATGCAACTCCACCACGACCTCCCTGCAATTCCATTGCGGAAACGCGCCCAGCATGGTGGCGGTGGGCTCCAGCCTCTCGATCCGGCCGGAATCGCGCAGCAGCAGGGGCGCCACGTGCCCACAGTTCACGTAGCGGAGCTTGCGCGTGCGGTCGTCGTAGAGGCCGAAGAACGCGGTGGCGAAGCGCTCCGAGGCAGTGGAATCGAAGAAGTGCCGGTTGACGGTTTGGAGGGCTTCGGCGGGCCGTAACAAAGCTCCCGGCGGCTGATTCCGGAAACAGGCCTGCAGATTGGCCATCAGCAGCGCGGCCGGCACACCCTTACCCGAGACGTCGGCCAGAACAAAGCCGAGAGTCTGGTCCGTGGTTTCCAGGAAATCGTAATAATCGCCGCCCACTTCGCGGGCCGCCACGCACTGCCCGGCATAATCGAGAGTCTTGAGGGGCCGCAGCTTCCGGGGAAAGAGCTTCTGCTGCACGTTGGCCGCAATCTCCAGTTCGGATTTGCGGCGGCGCTCCGATTCGGCCTGCCTGCGGATGGCCGCCAGGAGGCGCTCGTTGTCCCACGGCTTTTGGATGAAGTCGCAGGCGCCGCGGCGCATCGCTTCCACCGCCAGGTCGAAGCTGCTCCAGGCGGTCATCACCATGACGGGGGCGGTGTTTCCTTCGGCTTCCAGGGCCGAGAGCAGATCCATACCCTCGCGGCCGGAGGTGGTGTCGCGAGTGTAGTTCAAGTCGACCAGGATCAGGTCGAAGATCTCGGTGCGAACCGCGTGGAGCAAGGCCTCGGGAGAATCCACTGCAATGGCCTTCCAACCCTGCCCTTTCAGCAGGAGGCGCAGCGCCTCCAGGACATCCGCCTGGTCGTCGCTGATCAGCACCCGGAAGGGTCTGGTCTGGTCGCTTGCCGCCTCCGAAAGTCCCACACTGGACAGGCCCATAAGAAAACTGACGGTGCACGTTTGGTGCCGCCGCAAGCCACAGATCTACAACCGGTTGCGCTCGGTTCTCTGTCCGTTTTCGGGACGAGGTGCCGTCCCCGTGGGATTGGCCGGCGCCATCCTTCGCGCCTCAGAGGCTTGCTGCTAACATGGTAGAGACGCCCGAAGATGGACTCGGACAATGGAATGCTGGATATTCGCTGGAAAGCCTACGGGATGTCGGCGGGGGTGTTCGCCCTGGACCGTCTCACCAAGTGGTTCGTTGACGGGCATGTCTCTTTTTTCGATACCTACCAGGTGATTCCGGGATTCTTCGATATTGTGCGCTCGCAGAATCGCGGTGTGGCTTTCGGCATTTTCAATGACTCCAATTCCCCCTGGCGGACGTCTTTATTAGTAGCGGCTTCGATCGCCGCGGTGGTGGTGGTCAGCGTGATGCTGTGGAGGGCGACCCGGCTGGACCGGCTCTCCCTCTGCGGGCTGGCGCTGATTCTTGGGGGAGCAGCCGGCAACGTCTTCGACCGGATTGTGTGGGGCCGGGTTACGGATTTTCTGCTGTTTTATATCCGGGACTATCAATGGCCCGCCTTCAACATGGCCGATTCGGCGATCGTGATCGGGAGCGGATTGCTGATGCTGGACCTGCTCCGATCGAAACGACAGGCAGCCAATGTATCCTGAGATTTTTCATATATCGTTCCTGCATACCTACGGAATCCTGGTCGCGCTGGCCTTTCTGACCGCGCTGTGGATGGCCGGGCGCCTGGGAAAAGAGGCCGGCCTCAACGTGGAGGCGCTGACCAACCTGGGAGCCTATTGCGGCCTGGCAGCCATTGCCGGCGCCAAGCTGATGATGCTGCTGGTGGACTTCCGCTACTACCTGGAGCATCCCGGCGAGTACTTTTCGCTGGCTACCTTGCAGGCGGGTGGTGTATTCTACGGCGGCCTGATCGCCGCCCTGGCGGTGGCCTGGTGGTATATGCGAAAGACGCAGTTGCCGCTGGCATTGACCGCTGACGTATTCGCTCCGGGGATTGCATTAGGTCACGGAATCGGCCGGCTGGGGTGTTTCTCGGCGGGTTGTTGCTGGGGCGTCGAGTGTCATTTGCCTTGGGCGGTGACTTTCCGGAATCCGGTGGCTAATGACCTGGTGGGAGTGCCGTTGAATCGCCCGTTGCATCCCACCCAGCTTTACGAGGCGGCGGCCGAATTCGCCATTTTCGGCATACTCTTGTGGCGGTGGCGGCAACCTCATACCAAGGGAACCATCATCGCCTACTACCTGGTGATGTATTCGGCGGTCCGGTTCGTGGTGGAATTCTTCCGCTATCACGAGCAGGGGAACCTGTTTAACGGACCGCTGGACACCTCGCAGTGGATCTCGATGGGCCTGTTCGCGCTGGGCGCGGCCTGGCTGGTCTCCTCGCGGCGGCGGACGGCTACCCAGATGGCGTAAGAGCAGCGCCCGCCGGCACGCGCCTCGCGGCGCCGATGTAGAATGGCCTGTGACCACTCTCCTGGAGACGAGCCGCGCCGCCCTTTCCGCCAAGGAATGGCGGGTCCTCTCGCTGCTGGTGATCTCGGGGTTTCTGAATTACGTCGACCGCGCCAACCTCTCGGTGGGCGCCACGAACATTCAGGCGGAACTGCACCTTGGCGACTACCACCTCGGGATGCTGCTCTCGGCGTTCTTCTGGACGTACGCGACGTTTCAACTGTTCGGAATCGCCGGCTGGCTGGTAGACCGGTTCAATGTATGCCTGGTCCTCGCCACCGGTTTCTTTCTGTGGTCCGGAGCCACGGCGGTGACCGGGGCGGCACACGTCTTTTGGGTGATGTTCGCCTTGCGGCTGGTGCTCGGCATGGGCGAATCGGTGGCCTATCCCTCGTACTCGCGCATTCTGGCCAATAATTTTCCGGAGCACCACCGCGGATTCGCCAATGCGCTGATCGACGCGGGAACGAAAGGAGGGCCGGCTCTCGGGACGCTGCTGGGCGGCTTGCTGATGGCGCGCTTCGGATGGCGGGCTTTTTTCCTGGCGCTGGGGTTCGGCAGCCTGCTCTGGCTGGTCCCCTGGTTTTGGTGGATGCCCAGGGGCAGGGGGGTGGCGGCGCGGGAGCATCATGGCGAGGTCCCCAGCGTGGCTGCCATTCTGCAGCATCGCGAGGCCTGGTTTACCGCGTTGGGATTGTTCTGTTCGAACTACTTCTGGTATTTCCTGATCACCTGGCTTCCGCCATACCTCGAGAAGGAGCGGCACTTTCCCAAGGACAAGATGGCGGTGACGGGATCGTCGGCTTTCCTGGCGATCTCCATATCGGCGGTGATCTCGGGATGGGTTTCGGACCGGCTGATCGCGCGCGGCGGCACGCCCACGCGCGTGCGCAGGATGTTCGCCGGGACCGGACTGGTGCTCTCCACGATCATTCTCCCGGTCTGCGTGGTGGAAAGCGAGCGGGCGGCGATGGGGCTCCTGATCCTCGCCTGTTTGTCGTACGGCTTGTACTCCTCCCAAGTCTTTGCCATCACGCAGACGCTGGCGGGCCCGCGGGCCGCCGGGAAGTGGACGGGACTGCAGAACGGCTTCGCCAACCTGGCGGGCGTGGTGGCGCCCTGGCTCACGGGTTGGGTGGTGCAGCAGACGGGGCAATTCTATTGGGCTTTCGTGGTAGCCGCGGCGATTGTGCTGGCCTCGGCCGCGATGTTCGTGTTCGGTATCGGGCGCATCGAGCAGGTGCAGTTCGGGCGGCCGGCCCACGGCTTACAATGAAGGTGGCATGATCAAGGCCGAAACTCGCCGGGAGGCGGCCGTTCCCGTCCAGTCGATACCGGACTCCCCGGCGGGCTTCACGAGGTACGCCTGGGGCGTGCTGGCCTACACCGTGGCGGTGGCGCTCTGGGGCGCTTACGTCCGGGCTACCGGATCGGGCGCGGGTTGCGGCAATCATTGGCCGCTATGCAATGGGGAGGTGACGCCCCACTCTCCGGCAGTCGCGACGATCATCGAATTCACCCATCGGGCTACCAGCGGCGTCAGCCTGATATTCGTGGCGGGACTTCTGATATGGGCCTTCCGTGGGTTTCCCCGGCGGCATCCGGTGCGCCTGGGGGCTTCGTTATCGATGGTGTTTCTGCTGACGGAGGCGCTCATCGGCGCGGCCCTGGTGCTGTTGGGCCATGTGCAGAAGAACGCTTCGGTGAGTCGCGGGTATTCGCTCTCCACCCACCTGATCAACACGCTCACTTTGTTGGCCTGCCTGACTCTCACCGCGCGATGGGCGGGCGGACAAAAGGTCCCCTCGCTGCGCGGCAGGCCGCTCTGGCTGGCCGGTGTAAGCCTGGCGGTGGTTGTGATTCTGGGGGTCACGGGCGCCATCGCGGCCCTGGGCGACACTCTCTATCCATCCGCGTCGTTGGCAGCAGGGCTCGCGCAGGATTGGGATCCCTCGGCCAATATCTTTCTGCGGCTGCGGGGACTGCATCCCCTGATCGCCGGCGCGGCGGCGGCGTGGCTGCTGTGGTATGCGGTGTCGAGTGCCTTGCGCCGTCCGGAAGTGAAATGGCTCGCCTGGACGATGGCGGGCTGCCTCGGAGCGCAGCTATTGGCCGGCATGACGAACCTGCTGCTTCTGGCGCCGGTCTGGATGCAGATCCTCCATTTACTGCTCGCTTATCTGTTGTGGATCTCGCTTGTAATTCTTTGTGCCTCGAGCATGACAGTTCGCCAAGCAGCGGTCTAAGGTCTTTGCCGCCTTGCCTCAGACACTTGAAGTTCAAAGTCCCCGGAAACCGCACGTGTGCGGCGCGCCTCAGCACGGAGTCTTATTCCAGCGGAATGCGATAGAGATTCCGCTGCGAGGCGGCTGCGGTCCACGCCCAAGAGGTAAGCCCGGACCCCAGACGACCCGATTCTCCAGCACCAGATGAGCGCCGGGAACGGCCTCCAGATCCGCGCGGTCGTGGATGCCCTCCGGTGGGAGCGTCGGGAATGTCGCGCCATGCGAAAGGGGACTGGCGAGAGTGGCTGTCTCCCCGGGCATCATCCGCCGGGCCGTGATCCAGGCGGACCCGCCGTCCGGCGCCCAAAGAAACCAACAACTGGTGCAGAGATTCACCGGTTGCCCGCCCTTCACGGGATACGCCTTCATCGTAGGTCGTGGGGGAGTGCCTGGCGCCAGGACCGAAACCGATGCCCATTGTTCATCGGGCGAGAGCGATGTGAACCTGAAGATCGGGACGTCGAGGACCTTCCGTCGTCCGCCGCCGTCGGGCCCGACGCGATAAAGATAGCTCTGCTCTCCGTCTTCGCCCATGAAATAAACGTCGCCGGATGCTCCAAGTTGCACCCAGTTCCTGGCGCCTGACGTCAGTTTGCGCGGAGAGACAGACCGGTCGGAAGGAGCCGGATATTACGTCGTAAAGCGTGCAGATATTCGGATGATTAAGCGCGGCGATGGCCCGGGCTTCCCTCTCGGAGCGCGCGCCCAGGTGCTCGCGCGAGCACTTGAGGGCCACGGTGCGGCCCAGACGCGTGTCCCGGGCTTTGTAGACTTCACCCATGCGCCGCGGCCGATCAATTCCACCACCTCGAAGGCTCCCACCATCTGGCCCGGCGAAAGGACGGGAGGCGAGGCTTCGATGGTGGAGAGGGGCGAACCTTTCAGGTAGGTATCCGTCCGGGCATTCTCCAGAAGCACCTGCACCGCGTGACGGAGCTGATTGTCGGGGCATGCCTGCTGGAGGAAGTCGGCACGTTTCTCCGGCGGCTGCGCCAGCGCCGCATGGAACAGGTCGTCCACCTTGCTCCACTCGCCCATAGCTTACGCCGTCGCCCCCAGTTCCTGACCCAGCCATGCCCGTGCCAGGCTCCAATCTTGCTCGTGATGGGATGAGACGCGGGTAGGCCTCATGCAGCCAGGCGGGATCGCCCTTGCCCCATTGGACGAGCCTCTGAGTGACGCTTGCAGGGTCCCCAGCCCCCATAGATTCCCCTTCGCAACGTTGCGGCCAAACCTTTCCAGTATAAAGGACTATCGCTGCGGAATAGGAGGGGGCGAATCTTTCCAGTTTGGCTAAAGATCCTTCGGCGACCCACCGATAGGGTTGATGAATGGGTTGGATTCGATATTGGATCGCGTTGATGGCGGCAGGGGTTGGGCTCGCCCAAACCGTCAATCGGGTTCCGGCGCCAGCCGGTACGGCTCCGGCTGATCCGTCGATACCTCAGGTCAAACCTGTGAACGTGCCGCCGCCGGGTGCGCTCTCGCGTCCTCCCCCGGCGGGCAAGGAGCCCTCCGCAGTCGAACAACAGCGGGCTGCCATGGCCAGGCAGCGGGAGGCGGTGCGCAAGCAGGCCGAAGCCGTGGGTGTCTGGATGGTGCCTGCACGCGAGATTGGAAACCGACACGCAAGCGTGACGCCGGCGCCCTCCGACTCGACGGCCGAAGACGGCCAGGTCCCGCCGGCAGCCGGGTGCGACCCGATCGGTGAAGATTCGGTTGCTCCCATCATAGACGGGGCCGCAAAGGAGCAGAGCGTTCACCCGAAACTGCTGCGAGCGGTCATCGAGCAGGAGTCGGGATTCCGTCCGTGCGCGGTCTCGCCGAAGGGCGCCAAAGGCCTGATGCAACTCATGCCGGATACTGCCGCGGAGTTAGGAGTGAACGATCCATTCGACCCTAAGGAGAACGTCGAGGCTGGCGCCAGATACCTCAGGCAACTGCTGGAGCGGTACAAAGGCGACCTGAAGCAGGCGCTCGGAGCGTACAACGCAGGCCCTGCTACGGTTGATCAGGCCGGGGGAATACCGAACATCCGGGAAACTCGCGATTACGTGCAAGCGATCCTCGATAAGGTGGGCAGTATTCCGATTGACATGACAAGTATTCAGACCGCCAAGCCGTTCCAGGAGTGAACAGAATTTCGTCTGCACTCCCGTGGGGAACGCTGCGTCATTGGGTCAGAAAGCTATGCCGAAGTGGCTTCTTCTGGCGCTCGTCGCAGGCGGCCTGGACGCTGCCGTGATCCGCGGGGTGGTGGTCGAGAATCTGACGGGAAAACCGTTGGCGCGGGCCCTGGTAGTCGCTCAACCGGTGTCGGGTACACAGGGCCCCGCGATTTCGGTGCGCACCAATTCGTACGGGGCATTCGAACTCACTCCGCTGCCCGCCGGCGCGTTCCTGGTGACGGCTTCGAAACGCAGTTTTGCGACCTTGCAGTTCGGGCAGAAGAACTGGACATCCGCCGGCGTTCCCATTGTCGTGGAAGAAAACGCGGCACCGTTCCTCAATCTTCGGCTACAGCGTTTCGGCGCAATCGGCGGCAGCGTCGTGGACGAAAACGATGTCGGGTTGCCGGAGCACGATGTGGTGGTTTATCGCAATAGCCGGCCTCCCCAGTTAGCCGGAAAGGCGCGAACCGACGACCGGGGCGTGTACCGTATTGGCGGGCTGGAGCCGGGGTCTTATCTGATTCGCACGGTGGGCAAGCAGTACGAGGACGGAGGATATCTGCCGACGTTTGCCGGGGAGACCGCGCGGCTCGACGAGTCTCGTGCCGTGGAGGTGAATCTCGACCAGCAGGTGGAAGATGTCACCGTGAAACCCTTCCCGGGGCAGTTATTCCAGGTTGCCGGACAAGCTCAGGTCTTCCCGCCGGTGCCGGTTACCGTAACGCTGTTCTCGGAGATGGGTTCGGAGACGGTGGTTTCCGACAGTGCCGGCAACTTCCGTTTCCAACCGCAAGCACCCGGCAACTACGAGTTATTCGCCCAGGCTCCCAGCAGCAACAGCCGTGCGGGCATGAACGCCGGATACCGCCCCCTGCAGGTCGATCGCGACCGCACGGACCACCGTATCACTCTGGGCCCCATGCCGGATATTCGCGTAATCCTGGAAGACAGGCAGGGTCAGCCGGTCGATCCGCGCAAGGTGCAGGTGGTGGCGCGCCGCAAGGAACTCTCGGGTGATGGCGCCCCGCAGCCCTTGCGGGTCTCACCGCCCCCGCAGTCCCCGGCGAAACTCATGCCTGGGCGCTGGGAGGTGTCGATGGCCGCGACTCCGGCCTATTATGTCGCCGGTTTCTCGGGACCCACGATCGAAGCAGCCGAGCGGGGGCGCCCGGATGGTTGGAACGAGATTGTGCTCGCGGGGTCCAATCCGGAGACGCTGAAATTCGTGCTGTCGCCGACTCCGGCTTCGGTACACGGCGTGGTGTCGAACGGAGGCCGCGATCCAGTCCCGGGCGCGCCTGTGTTCCTGGAGGCGTATGACCCGAACTCGCACAAACGCCTGCTCGATGTGCAGGTGACCCGGAGCGACGTGCGGGGGCAGTTCCAGTTCCTCGGACTCGCTCCGGGCACCTATCGGGTCCTGGCCTCGTTCGAGTTTCAGATGCCCGACCAGGCCGCCCTGGACGCCGCCAATGCCGCGGTGTTAAAAACCGAGGAAGGACGCGACACCAACGCGGAGCTCACGCTTTACGTGATCCAATAACACTACCGTTGCCCCGGCGCCCGCGCCACGGGTTTGATGATCTGTCCGTCCGGGCCGGTCACGGTGATGGTGACCTCTACCTTGTCTCCGGCGTTGAGTGGAAAATACGAATTGCGAGCCCGGTACAGCATCCAGGAGCAATAGAGCAGCGCCACGAGACAGGTGTAGGCCGGGATCGAAGCTCTCACGGGAGCCCTTACGGCTTCTTCTCAGCCCCGGTCTGATGTTTGAAAACCAGGGGGATGGCGGTGCTCACCTGGACCCAGTTCCCGCTGAACTCGGTCCCCGCGTTATTGAGCATCCCGTTGAAGGACGCGTTCAGGCCCGGCACCAGGAAAGCGATGTGCTTGTCCTTCAAGGCAATCGTGGTGACCGGAAGTTCCTTGCCGGAGTCCGATACATTTTTCAGCATCCCGACGGCGCTGCCATCGGACGCACGCGTCAAAGTCAGGCCGAGAACAAGTTTCATTTCGACACCGGCATCCATGTTTGCCAGCCATGTCCCTTCGAATGCCTTCGTCAACGGCGAGTTGGGAGGGAACGGTCCGCGCTCGAAATTGAGGGCCGCGCTGCGGGAAAGCTGGCTCCACTCGCCTACGATCGTGCCAGTCCCGTTGAGCGTGCCGTGGTAGTGGACCGCTTGGGCGCGCAGTTCGAAATCGAGGACTTTGTCCTTCAGTTGGATGGTCGTGATGGGAGCTTCGCGATTGCCTTGATCGACATTCACGAGCACACCCGAAGCAGTGCCATCGGGTGTGCGAGTCAGTTTGAGCAAGATCCGAATCTGGGTGTCCCCGGCATTCAGAATTCCATGCCAGGTGCCTTCAAAATCCTTCGTCAAGGGACTGTTTGGCGGCAGTTCCTTGACCTGGGGCGCGCCGATGCGCTTCAGGGTCAAGGGAGCCTTCGTGTGCGCGTCGGAAAAAGTTCCGGCAAGCTCCTTGCCGTCCGCGGAGAGTTCGCCGTCGAATGCCGGACTTCCCGGCGCCGGCGCGACGAAATGAACCTTGTTCTGGGTCACGGAAAGCTGATCGATGGGAATGCCGTTGGCACCGAATTCCGGCATGCTGAACGAGCCGATCCACGCACCTTTTGCATTCTTGGCCAAGTCCACGAGCATGACAGAGTCCGGGCTGCCCGGTATCTTGATACTGCCTTGCCAGCGCCCGGCTGCTGTCGCCGAGGCTTGCTGCGCTGAGGCTATCGTGCCACAAGTGGCTAAGGCACAAGCCCAGCCGATGAGTCGAAAAAATAGATTCATGATTTTCTCTGGAAAGGGTATACCCGGTCCAATACTCTAGGTTACCGAAAAAGCGACTCCCCGGCATACGGAAGGTCGTCAGCCTGCGTCCGTGCCGCGTCAAAGCGCTGGATACTGTCGGATTTCCTGACGGCGTCATCAACAACGGCTGGCATTCCGAATCATGACTGTTGCCTCGTCGCAACACTCGGGGTAGACTCAGGCAAGACGCAAAACCGGGCCTAATCTTCGGTAGCTCCGGATGATCGGTCAACGACTGCTGCACTACGAGATTGTCGAAAAACTGGGTGAGGGCGGAATGGGGATCGTCTACAAGGCTCGTGACACCCATCTCGGCCGCTTCGTCGCCGTCAAGGTGCTGCCGCCCGGGCGCACGGCCGACGCATCTCGCCGGGCGCGGTTCGTGCAGGAGGCCAAGGCGGCGTCCGCTCTCAACCATCCAAATATCGTCGTGGTCCATGACATCGCGGCGGATGCCGGCGTGGACTTCATCGTGATGGAGTATGTTGCCGGCAAGACGCTTGGGCAACTCATCCCACGCAAAGGGATGCGGCTCGGCGAAGTGCTGAAGATTGGGGTGCAGGTGGCCGAGGCGCTGGCGCGAGCGCATTCGGCAGGGATTGTCCACCGCGACCTGAAGCCGGCGAATCTCATGGTGGACGAGCATGGCCTGGTCAAGGTGCTCGACTTCGGCCTGGCGAAACTCGCGGAGGCGGCCCCGGCAGACGGTTCCACGGCCACCATCGAAATGCAGACCGAGGAGGGCTCGATCGTCGGCACGACCGCCTACATGTCGCCGGAACAAGGCGAAGGGAAGCCGGTGGGACCGCGCAGCGACATTTTCAGCCTGGGCTCTGTGCTCTATGAAATGCTGACCGGCCAGCCGGCCTTTCGCGGCGAATCGAAGATCTCCACGCTGGCGGCTGTGCTGCACCAGGAACCTGCGCCGCTGCCGGAAGATTTCCCAAAGGAAGTCGCGCGCATCGTCTCGCGGTGTCTGCGCAAGGATCCCGCGCGCCGTTTCCAGCACATGGATGACGTGCAGGTGGCGCTGCGGGAACTTCAGGAGGAGTCCGACTCGGGCAAACTGCCGCCGCAGAAGGGGCCGGCGAAAGGCCCAGGCTGGAAATGGGTCGCCGGCTGCGTGCTGGGATTAGTGCTGCTCCTGGCCGCGGGATGGTTCGTTCGCGAAGCTTGGTTCAAACCTGCCGAGCCGCTCGAAACCTCCCTTCTCACCAGCCTCCCGGGCAATACGAAGGACCCCGCTTTTTCTCCCGACGGGAGGCAGGTAGCATTCTCCTGGAACGGCGAGAAGCACGATAAACAGGCTATCTACCTGAAGTTGATCGGTTCGCCCACGCCGAGGCAACTCTCCACTGGCGCGGGTTTCGACGACAGCCCGGCATTCTCTCCCGACGGCCTCTCCATCGCCTTCATACGCTGGATGCCTGAGAAGGCAGCCTTGGTAATGATACCTGCGATCGGTGGTCCCGAGCGGACGGTGCTAGAGCAATCCGGGCCTACGGAGTTTCACAATAGTGTCCCCGCCCCCTACATATCGTGGTTTCCAGATGGCAAGAACATGGTAACGGAAGGGTTCGTCGGCCTGGTCGTGGCGTCGGTCGAGACCGGGGAAATGCGCCCGCTGACGACGACCCCAGCGGGCTCGGTGGACATCAATCCCGCCGTTTCGCCGGACGGCAAGCGCCTGGCATTTGTGCGGGCACCGCTCGCTGCCTCCGGGACCCTGTACGTTCTCGATCTTACAGAAGACCTCAAACCCAAGACGGAACCGCGCCGCCTAACGCCGGCGAACACAACCGCGCAGCAACCTGCCTGGACGCCCGATGGCAGGAACCTGGTGTTTTCCAGTGGCCGGCTCTGGGTCGTACCTGCCTCGGGGTCTTCGCCACCTCGACGGCTCCCGCTGGAGGACAGCGGGATTTCTTCGCCCACCATGCCCAGGCAAGGCCGCCGCCTGGTCTATCGCCGGAGCCTTTCCAGTGCCAACATCTGGCGCATCCCTCTCACCGGCCCCGAACCCGAGCGCATCCCGCAAAGGCTAATCGCATCGACCCGTACGGAGAGTGGGCCCGATTACTCACCGGACGGCACGCGCATCGCATTTGCTTCGTCCCGCACCGGGGCGAGCGGAATCTGGGTTAGCGACGCCGACGGCTCCAATGCGGTGGAATTGTACACTCCGTCGAATGGCCGTGCCGGGAGTCCGAACTGGTCTCCAGATGGCCAACTCATTGCCTTCGACCTCACTGTGGGCGACAGCTACAGCATTTATACCATTGCGGCGCGCGGGGGGAAGCCCACACGCGTGGCGGACGGACTCGTGCCCAGGTGGTCGCGGGATGGCGAATGGATCTATTTCGGGACCATAAAGAATTTGAGATTGGAGGTCTCGAAGGCGCCAAAGAGCGGCGGTCCACCTCGACCGGTCACTACCAACGGCGGTCATGTGGCGATGGAGTCCACCGACGGCAAGTTTGTTTACTACACAAAGACCCCCGGCAATAGCGCTCTGTGGAGAGCGCCGGTTGATGGTGGCGGGGAGACGCAGGTCCTGCCTTCCGTGGTGAATTGGGCGTTCCGCGTTGCGGAGTCAGGCATCTACTTCGCGGGGCGCGCTCCCGCCGGCGACAACGCCATCCAGTTTCTGAACTTCGCCTCCGGACAAGTGCAGCTTCTGACGAGCGCGGCGCGGCCCGGGGGCGGCAACTTCTCGGTCTCCCCGGACGGCCGCTTCGCACTCTATACGCAGAGGGAGGTCTCGCGCAGCGAGCTGATGCTGGTCGAGAACTTCCGGTGAGCGGCGCGCAGGATTGTCTGCCCCCACCGTGATGTGTTGGTTAATCGCCTCCGCGTCCACCAGCGGCAGGAGCAGCCGCCGGCGCGGGGGGAAGGAATTTCGGATCCAGGATCCTGGCGATTTCGTCGCGGGCCGCTTCCAGGTGAGCCCTGGTCTCATGGTCCGTCGCTTTCGCGAGAGCGGCTGAGATGGAAGTGCTCAAGGTCCGGAGTTCGGCGCGATACATCGGTTTCTCGTCGCCGCTCGAGGCCGCCCCCCCTCGTCCGCCGCGGCCGCCCGGCGCGGGCTGGCCGCCCGGAATCGCAGTCGCGACCGCAGTGACGGGAGGATTCAGTTTGTTGTTGATCAGCGTGAGGTAGGATCGCTGCAGCCCGCGCCGGTAGGCGTCGATCTTCACCTGGGGCGCGTCCAATTCCTTCCAGACTCCCTTCCGCACGGAAGCCAGAAACTCCGTCGGGGCGTAGGCGCGGCTGCCGTCCAGGGTCTCCTGCTCCACCAGCCGCGCAAAGCGGGCGCTGTTCAGCAGGTTGGTGAGCACGCTCTGCTGGGCGTTGTGAATGCGGTCGAGCACACCCACGGCTTCGATGCGCCGCAGAATCTCTTCGTCCACCATCCACGTAGGAGTGGCGAAGGCGTTCTCGTTCAGGAATTTTACGGCTTCTTCCTGGCGCTCCTTGGGCACCAGGCTGAAGATGCGGCCCTCCTGCCCGATAGCCTTTTCCTGGCTGTTGAAGCCGCCCACGATCTGGGTCACATGACTCATCTCGGTCTGCCACTGGCTGATCATGCGGCCGTAGAGTTCGGAAAGCTCGTCGTAGGTCTCGCCTTCTTTCCACGCGGTGGCGGACATGAGCATCCTGGCGACGCGTTGCAGGTTCTTCACACCAAGCGCGGTGGCTTTTACGGCATCGGCATCGCCCACGGCTTCGGTTTCGTCTCCGGGGTCCGATCCCGCGGCATTCGCCGTGGAGAAGCGCAGCCATGGTTTGTCATCCTGCTCCTTGGCCCACTTGTGGAGCGTCATCCGCTCCTCCTCCGGAGTCTTGGCTTCCGGAATCGGCGTGTATCCCCACCTGGTGGCCCAGATGTCGTAGGGGCCGATGCGCGGGATGAGATCCTCGGGATCGATTCCGTCTTCCGGCTGTGCTACGTAGTTGAAGCGCGAGTAGTCCATGATGGACGGTGTATGGCCCATGGTGTGAGCCCAGTTCTTGTCGCGGATTTTGTCGAAAGGATACTCGGAACTGGCCTTCATATTGTGCTGGAATCCGAGGGTGTGGCCGACTTCGTGCGCCACGACGTATTCCAGCAGGCGCCCCATCAGGTCGTCCGGCAGCGGAAGTTTCTGCGCGCGCGGATCGAGCGGCCCGACCTGCGTGAAATACCAGTCGCGGGCCAGCACCATCACGTTGTGATAGAACTGAATGTCCGCGTTCAGGATCTCACCGGTGCGCGGATCGGAGATGTGCGGCCCGCTGGCGTTTTCGACGGTGGAGGGCAGCCAGCGGATCACCGAATGGCGCACGTCTTCCGGGCTCCACGCAGGATCTTCTTCGGGCGTGGGCATCTTTTTACCGATGATGGCATTCGTGAAGCCCGCTTCCTTGAAGGCCACGTTCCAGTCCTCGATTCCTTTGATCAACCAGGGCACCCATTTCGTAGGGGTGGCCGAATCGATGTAATAAACGATCGGCTTCACCGGGTCGGAGAGCGCGGCGTTGGGATCCTTCTTCTCCAGCCGCCAGCGGGCGATGTAACGGGTGTTCTCGGCCTTGTATTCGTCGCGGGTGTAATCCATCATCTGGGTGGTGAAGTAGCCCACGCGCTCATCGAACAGGCGCGGCATCATGGGCCTTTCGGGCAATTTCACCATGCTGTGATGGAGCACCACCGTGGCGCTGGTCCCGCGCATGGTGGCGACCCCCAGTCCGCCGCCCCCCCGGCCTGTTCCCGCGGCGCCTCCGCGACCGCCGGCGTTATTGGTGTAGGTCATGGTGACTTCCGCCTCGATGTTCTCGGGGAAGGGATTGATGTGCTCGATGAAGGAGCGCGTGGCATCCACCGCCGACGCACCCAACCGCTGGCGTGCACTGAATTCCTGAACATCGCTGGTGAAGAGGCGCGTCACCTCGATCACGGGAGCGCCGTCCTTGGCGAACGCGGCCACCGGGAACGACATGATGATGGCGTCGTTATTGGCGTTCTTCACCGCCAGGGCGATCGGCGACTTGGGGTCGGCCGCCACGCTGAAGTTCACCTCCCGAAGCAGGACGCGATTGCCCTTCAGTTCCCAAACCACCACACGGTCGGTCAACTGGCTGCCGCCGTAGCCGACTCCGATCGCGGTCTTGGCGATTTGCGAATTCCAGAGATATTCCTTGCCGAGTTCGCTCTTCGGGATTTCGTAGTAGTAGCGTTCTTTGATCTGGTGGACCTGAAAGAGGCCCTTGGCCGTCTTGGCGTCCTTGGTGATCACGCGATCGTAGGGTTGAGGGTCTGGATTGGCCGCGTTGAACGCTCCGCGGCCACCGCCTCCTCCAGCTCCGCCCTGCTGGGGTGTTGGGGGCGGTGTTTCCGGGTCCTGGGCCGCCAGCATTGCTGCGGCGCAAAATCCCATACACAGAACTGCCAGGGTGCGCTTCATTGGCTCTCCTTGACCATGTGGGGTTGTGCAACAGTGTACCAATATCCAGGCCGGCCAGACATGGTTATTGTTAACATCGCTTGGGCGCGAGGATTTTGAACAGGTTTTCCACAACAAATGCGGGCCAGGGGCGGGGGACGCTACCGAAAACAGAAATGCTCACCCCGAAGGGTGAGCATTCTTCCCCTGTTCTACCAGGGTGATGTTCGATGGGAGAATCATTTTCGACGGAATCGCAACCGTCAAAAACTTTGGTAGTTGGATATTATTTCCCATCGGCCCCCAAGTCAAGAAAAAATCTGGCTGAAAAATTTTGGTCGTAAATGGCTCGTAGAGGCTAACTTGCGGGAGCGGAAGATTTTTCACGGTTGACCGGGACGCTGGAAAAGCCCCGCTTTCGGCCTGAGGATTTCCCTCTAACATACACAAAACCGGAAGTTTAGAAGTCCGGTAATGGCCCCCCGGCAGCGCCGCGGAACCCTCCGAAAGCCCGCGTCGCGCTCGCCTCCGGTCTCCGGCCGAGCTTGCTATGCCCATGATAATGAAGATGTTAGCCTATCGATCGCAAGGCAGCGCGGGGCCTGCGCGCAAAAACTCCTTCTGTGGCCGGCCCGCGGCTATTCCGCCCTCCGATCGATCGCCCCTCGCTGTATCGTCTCACCATGTGAAAACGGCCCCACTGAAACCGAAGTCCTAGTGCAGGTGGAGGGTAATCATCGCGTCCGGCTCCTCGCCGTTCCTGCCGCGCCTGATCAGGGCCCGGAAGCCGCCCACGGCGAGCCCGGAAACCAGCGAAAACGCCAACAGGATTCCCACCAGAATAAACGCGTTCAGGAGCAGGCTGCCGACGTTGTCGCGGCGCGTGGGAACGTACTCGTCGCGGGTCACCTGAGCCTGGTAGCGGATGCCCGCGAGGAGCCGCTCGGCGTAGTCCGCATCCGGCGGTGAAAGCACCACGGCAACCAGCGGTCCGCTCCGCTTGGCGACTCCCCCCGGCACCTTCTCGAATTCAGCCACTTGCTGCATGGCCATCTGCGGAGTCGGATAGTTGAAGATCGCCAGGGTCATATCGCCCTTCGGGCTGTGGAACACTCCCATCTGGGCCTCGGCTCCGAAATGAAACGCGGCCACCGACGGTGGAATGGCCGCGGCGAATTTCTGGAGACCCGCCGGGCCGATCACGTACCTTTCGCTGTTGGGCACGAGGTCCCGCGACGGCAGATAGCCCGGCAGCGCGGGAAGGGAAGTCGTGTCTACGTTCTGGAGCGCTTCGGTGACGGCGGCCAGTTCCCCGGTATCGGGTTTGTGGCCGTCGAAATAGAGAAGGTAGTTCCCGTGCGTCAGGAGCAGGCTCTTATCGGTCTCCGCCGCCAGGCTGGCGGCCTTCGACGGCGTAGACTTCACCGGCCGCTGCCACTGGAACGCCGCCAGCGCCGCGGTGGTATCCTGCAGGCGGTAAACCGTGGCCGTGAACTTGTCCGCGCCATTCTCAAACTGCGCAGTTTCGGATTCCTTGAGCCCGTACTCATCCCAAAGTTGCCGGTCGGTCACCGCCGGCTGAGTCGCCGTGGTCCGGTGGTACGAACCGAGGGTTTCCGGCAGTATGGCGGCCAGCCCGAGCGCGGGAATCAGAAATCCCAGGACGAAAAGTCTCATTAACCTATTAGACGCCAGATCCGGGCTTCGCGTGTCAAGACATTACTCGCGGCAGATGCCGCGCTCGCTGCGCCGGATGAACTCGACCAGGTGCAGGGTCTCGGGAGTGGGGATTCCGGTTTCGATTTTCGCCAACGCATCCTGCAGTTTCAAACCGGAGCGGTAGAGGATCTGGTAGGCCTTTTTCAGGACAGCCACGTCGGAAGCCTTAAAACCGGCGCGCTTCAGCCCCACCAGGTTCAGACCGCGGGCCGCGACATCGAATCCGCTGTACAGAAAAAATGGCGGAACATCGCTGTTCACGCGAGTATTCCCGCCGATCATGGCGAGGCGCCCGATCTTGGAGAACTGGTGCACTACCACGCCGCCCGAAATGAAGGCCTGGTCTTCCACCTCGACATATCCGGCAAGCAGCGCGCAACTCGCGATCACCGTGCTGTTCCCGATCTTGCAGTTGTGCGCGATGTGGCCGGAGGTCATGATGTAGTTCGCGTCGCCCACCTCGGTCACCGACTCCGGCTGGGTGCCGCGCGAAATGGTGTAGTGCTC
>DATJWB010000144.1:0-16780 GCA_035501495.1 Bryobacteraceae bacterium
TAAATCAGCACGGCGAGGAGCGTGCCAATGTGCATCATGATGTCGAAGTCGAGCGACTCGGTCTGCCATCCCAGGAAATAGGACGTGAGGTACATGTGCGCGGTACTGCTCACCGGCAGAAATTCCGTCAGACCCTGAACGATTCCCAGGAGGATCACCTGCAAGAGCGGCATAAAAGTTCAGCGTGAGGGATGGCGCGAGAGGATGTCAAGTGGCGGCTCGGGAGACCGGGTGTGCTATGCTCGGTCGAGCGTAGGGGACGCATCCGGTCCGCGGAAAAGGGTAGAAGCCCACCCCTGGTGAGCGAATCTTCGCGGAACTTCTTTTCAGCCCGATAGTGCGGACAGCGGGCAGGTTTGAGGAAAGGAGTTCGCCATGACGGACCACCCACTGGACGAGCCGCGCCGATTGCCGGAGCGTCCCAATCTCAGGCATTTGAAGGATGAGGCCAAGGCTCTGTTCAAGGCCGGCCGCGCGCGATCGATCACTCACGCGCAATTCCAGATCGCGCGCCTCTACGGCTTTCCGAGTTGGCTGAAGCTGAAGGCCCACATCGATTCGCTCGAGGAGATCGGCCAACTCAAACAGGCGATCGACCGCGAGGACTTCGATCGCGTGAAACGCCTGATGCTGGGGAATCCGGCGCTGCACCGGGCGCCGCTCGGCTATGCCCAGAACGGCCCGCTCACGTGGGTTGCCGAGTGCCGCGTGCCGTGGGGCCCTCCCTCGACCGAGAGACTCGCCATCGCGCGATGGATGATCGAAAACGGGTCGGACATTCACCAGGGAGGCGACGGGCCGCTGATGAGAGCGGCACTGCGCGGGGAGCGCATTCCCATGATGGAGCTGCTGGTGGCTCACGGGGCGGATGTCAACGCGGAGTGGAACGGCGATTTTCCGATTCTCTTGGCGCCGTGCGAATCGGTGAATGCGGCGTCGATTCAGTGGCTGCTGGAGCATGGCGCCGATCCGAACTGCTCCAAGGCCAGCCCGCGCAACACCGCTTTGGACTACCTGATCGGGACCTATGGCCGATCGGCGGAAATGGCTATCTGCATCGATCGGCTGGTGAAGGCAGGAGGGAAGACCCGCTACGATTTGCCAGGGGTGCTGGATACGATCAGGAACCGCGTGGATGGGTTGGCGGGACAACTGGATGGAGATCCGGCCCTGGTGCACCGGCGATTCCCGGAACTCGATTGCGGCAGCACGGGCGGACGGCGCCTGCTGCTGATTGGGGCGACCCTGCTGCACCTGGCGGCGGAGTTCGGCTGCGTGGAGGCCGCCAGGCTTCTGTTGGATCGCGGGGCGGACGTGAACGCACGGGCCCTCGTGGACGGATCCGGCGTGGGCGGGCAGACGCCGATCTTTCATTGCGCGACTCAGTTTCGGGATTACGGTTTGGCGGTGACCCGCCTGCTTCTGGAGCGTGGGGCGGACCTTTCGGTGCGCGTGAAGCTCCCGGGACACTACGAGCGGGCGGAGGAATTTGTGGAGTGTACGCCGCTTGGATATGCGAGGCGATATCCCGGCGACGAGCTTCCGAATGAGAGGACGGTGAGATTGTTGGTGGAGTCCGGGGGGGTGGAGTAAGGTGGGATCGCTCCCTCAGCTCAGTCTCAGTTTAAGAAGAGTGTGACGATTTCACGAACATCGATACCGTTACCCAATATGCCCGTGCGCGGACATGCACGAGTGTCCGCGCCACATTATCGGACGTCCTTGATTAAAGCCGATCGGTAGGCGCTGGCACCGGGTAAGCTCGCAAACGCGCGAGGCCGTCCACCAGGCTGCCGAGTTCCGTCTCGCGCTGCGCGTAGGCGGCGCACATCGTGCGAAGCGTATCCGCCTGTTTGTCGAGCCTGGCGACCAGGACTTCCACCGTTGCGGTAAATCCGCCCAGTGTAGACTTGAGCGCGGCGAGGTCCTCCTGCTGGACACCCAAGTCGCGGCACAATGTGTCCACGCGCGCCGATATCGCATCGGAAGTTTCCTTCGAGGCCGCGCGCAGCGCCTCCAGATCGGCTGCCTGCCGCGTGTCCGCGTCGGCGAGCGATGCGGTAGCCGCCTCGATCCGCGCCGATATCGCTTCCGCCTGCTCCTTCGTGGCGACACGCAACACTTCCACGTTCGCGGCCTGCCGCGTGTCCGCTTCCGTCAGAGATGCCGACACGGCATCGATCCGGGCAGCGACCGCCTCGGAATTCTCCTTCGCCGCCTGGCGCAGCGACTCGAGATCCTCATCCTGACGTGCATCGGCTTCTGTCAGGGTCGCAATCCCGGCGGCCACCTGCTGCTGAAGAGAGACTCCAAAAGCGCGCTGTTCCGCCATCGCCGCGGTGAGGTCCTGAACTCCGGCCTGCAATACATCCAGGCGCCGGCCGACGGTGTCTCCCACCTTGCGCGTTTCGCTGGCGATGTGATTTTCCAACTCTTTCATCGCGATGACCAGCCCGCGGGCAATCCCATACGCGATCTTGTCCACCAGGGGCGCGAGTGCTAGTCCTTCGCCGGACTCGGCGGCGCCGTTCTCCTTGCCGTTCTTCAGGCCGGGTTCCCCTTCCAGCCGTTGCAGGCGGAAGATCTCCTCGGCCAGCGGGCGGTCGGCCGCCACATCGATCGAATTCATTGCCATGTAGTCCTCCAAATTTCCGTCAAACCAAAAACTGTTCGGCCAGCTCCGCATTGCCTTCCAGGGCGGCGTTCCAGCTCGACCGGGCTTCCTCATGCCGGCCCAGCAGCATCAGCGCATGCCCGAGGTTCAACCGCGCCTCGGGAAAGTCGGCCCGGATGGCGAGAGCGCGTTCGAAGAAGCTCACCGCCTCCTTGGCGCGGCCCAGCTTCTGATGCAGTAGCCCCGTGTTGTACAACAATTCTGGGATTGGCTCGCCGTCCTCGAGAAGTTGTGTGTGGAGCACCAACGCCTGCCGGAAATCCTGCATCTCCACCGCGATGGCCGCGAGGCAACGCAGCGCCTGGGGCGACTTCGAATCCAGATTCAGCACCTGCCGGAATAACTCGCGGGCGCGCTCCGGGTTTCCCATTTTCCAGAAGGCGATCCCCATATTCAGAAACACCTCCGGCCGTTTCGTCTGGGTGGAGCGGCAGTGCTCGAAAGCCTGGATCGATTCGCCGAAATTGCCGGCCTGCAGCTGGATGAAGCCGAGCCGGAACCACGCGTCTTCCGCATGCGGATCGAGTTCCAGAAGCCGGGTGTAGAGTCCGGCCGCTTCGTCGAGCCGCCCCAGCCGTTCCAGAAGCAACGCCCGGTTCCAGACGGCGATCGCCAGATCGGGATTCAGAGCCAAGGCCTTCTCATAGGCAGTATTCGCCTGCTCGTCCTCTCCCAGTTCCTGCCAGGCCGCCCCCAGGCTCAGGGACGCTTCCCACGAGTTCGGGTCGAGCCGCACTGCACTCGAGTAAGAATCGGCCGCTTCCTGATAACGGCCGAGCTTCTGCAGCGCGACGCCCCGGTTGAACCAGCCGGCGAAGCTCCCTGGGGCGCTTTCGAGCATAGCCGTCGAGAACTGGAGGGCGCCATCATAGTCGCGCCTGGTGGCCGCGGCGCGCGCGAGGCACTCGAGCGCCAGCGGAGACCCGGGGCGCACTTCCAGCAGGCGGTGCGCGTACCGGGTCAGAAGATCATAGTCGCCTTGGGCTTGCGCCAGGGCGATCGAGTTCTCGAGCAGCTCTTCCGAATCCGGATAGTGCGCCAGGAGCCTCTGATAGCAGGCCAATGCCTCGTCGAATCGTCCGAGCAGGTGCAGAGCCAGTGCCCTGCCGCGGTGAGCGGAATCGCGAAACGGCTGACGCTCCAGGCACCTTTCAAAGGCATCCAGAGCCTCCTGCGCGTTCTGCTGGTGCAACAGGCAGGTACCCAGCCCGAGTTGGGCTCCGGCGTGCCGCGGATCCAACTCCGCCGCCTTGGCGAATGCGTCGCCCGCCTGCGCCCAGGCGCCCAGTCTCTCCAGGCAGACGCCCAGATTGTAATGATCGATTGGATCGTTGCCGCCCAGCTCGATCAGTTCTTCGTAGGAGCGCGCCGCTTCCTGAAACAGGTTCAGCTCGAATTGCAGATTCCCCATCGCGCAAAGGAGCTTCGGCGAATAATGCCCGGCATCGCGCGCGCGGCATAGCTCGGCCAGCGCCTCTTCCGGCTTCCCGCGTACCTGCAGCGAGGCTGCCTGGATCATCGCTTCCGCGAGAGAAGAGTTCATTTCTTTTCCTCCGGGCGGACCAGGGTCCGCGGGTCCCAACCCAGGAGCGCAAGTCCGCTGGGCGGGATGACGAGCGGAATTTCGGGCTGGAGCGTTTCGGGCGCACTCGACTCACTGCCAGGGTGCGCGATTTCCGAAACCGCCGGGCGATAACCGCCGCCGCGCTCGAGCTGCAGAAAACCGGGAACCGGAAACTTGTAATGGCGCTCGAGGCGGAGTCCGCTCGAAGCGGGCAGAGCCGGCTGGCACGTCCGCTCGAACCAGATCACCGGCTGGACCGGCCACATTTCCGCGTCGAACTGCCCGACGGCGGGTGGAATGAAATCGGCGGGATCCGGCGCACCGGGCGTCTCGGAGACCCCACCATTCGCCTGCGCGGTGCGGGCCGGCGAACGCTTGCGAGTAACCCCGTTGGCACGGGATCGTTCCTCATTGGCATGAGCCTGGTGCGCGCCGTTCCCGACGGAGCGCTGGTGATGATTGGCCCTCATATCCGGAGCGTCCTTCTGACGGCGATCGCCAGTGAGCTTATGTCGTAATGGGCCGAACTCTGGGGTGCGTACTCCCCGATCCACTGGCCGGCGCTGAACGCCTCCACGAACGCCGTACGCTGGTGTACCGCAGGCCCGACAGTCTCGCCAAAGCTGTTCAGTTGTTCGTCGATGCGGCGCCCGGCGTCGGTGCGCCGGTCAATCTTCGACGGCACGATCAGGCACTTCAACCCGCCGCTGCGCCGCGTGGTCCGGGCCTGCCGGATGAGTTCCACGACGGTCCGCGTGGCCACCAGGTCGACTCCGCTGGCCGTCACCGGGACCAGCACCAGGTCGGCGATCTTACCGGCTGCCTGGGTCGCCGCTCCCACATGCGCGGGTGCATCCAGCACCACGTACTGCTCCGTCCTGCCCGCCACCGTGCGCACCAGCCGTTCCCCGTCCTCATCGTTTTCGAGCGGCATGAACTGACCCTGAATCGGCAGTTTGCCGTGGCTCAACCAATGGCTGGAAGTGCCCTGCGAATCGTTGTCCAGCAACAGCACCGAATCGCCACCGCTGGCCAGCTCGCACGCCAGATTGACCGCGATCGTGGACTTGCCGCATCCGCCTTTCAGGTTTACTACCGCAATTACCACCGAGGCTTCGCGGCGCGAATAGCCGGTGGCGCCGAACAGAATTCGCGTGAACTGGCTGCCAATGTGAGTTGCAAAGTGGCCGGCCACGCTTATCTGCGCTCCCGATCTTCAAACATGCTTCATTCCTGCTCCAGGCTGAATACGACCTTGAGGTTGATGGTTGTCTCGATGGCTTGGCCGTTGAGCGTCGCCGGCCGATAGCGCCATTTCAAGACCGAATTGACCGCGGCTCCGGAAAGGAGTGGGCTGCCCTTCAGCACTTTGACTCCCTTCACCCGGCCGGCCGTGTCCACCGTGGCCACCAGTTCGACGGTGCCACTGGCTCTCTGCTGCCTTGCGAGCGGAGGCATGGTCGGCTTCGGAGCGCTGATCACCTCGGGCGGTTGAAACCGGCCGCCGGAGGGGTTCGCGGGCGCCGAGGTGTTCGCCGGCTCCGGAGCAGCACTGGCCGCCGGAGCGGTTGGAGCCGGTGTGGCCGCAGCCGGAGGCGCGGGCGGCGGAATCGCTGCGGGCGCGTGATTCAGGCTGGATGGCAAATTCGAGACCTGCACGGCGGAAGGAGAGGCCGTGCCGGGCGGAGCCGGGAGCGCAACATCCTGACTCTGCGGGCTCACCGATCCACTTGATGGCATCGTGAAGGGACGGACCGCTGCGGTGTTCGACTTCTGCCCGGAACCGGCGGAGGAGGCCGGAACGCGAGCAGTCGCGATTTGCGGCGCTGGTGGATTCGCGGCGGGGTTTGGATCCGGCGGCGCGGCTTCCGTGGGAGCAGGTGCTGTCACCGGCGCCTGGACTCGCGGCGGGCTTGCCGCCGCTTTCGCGGGTGGCCCCGAATGAGTTCCGCGCCGCGACAGCCAGAGGGCCGTACTTACCAAGACCAGCAGCAGGCCCGCCGCGCACACCAAACCGACCCGTGAGCGCGTCAGGGGCTGGAAGCCGGTCTTAGGCAAATACAGCGAAGGTGCGGGGGGGTCGCACCGAATCTCTGCCGGAGCCGGTGCGGGCCCGACGAGTTCGGCCGGCAGAGCGGCCGGCGGTACGCCGGTGTCGTCATCGGCCTGGTCCGGGTGGGCCGGAGCGGCGGCCGCCGGAGCCTGCTGACTCGCGGCCTCGATCGACTGAAGGTCGTGCTCCAGAATGGGATCGCCCGGAAAAAGTTTCAGCAGGTTGCGCAACAGGTCGGCTGCCTGTTCGTACTGTTGCTGGCGGAACAGCTTCAGCGCCTTTTCGCGGCCGCTGTTGTAGAAGTCGTCTTCTTCACTGGCGGTGCGGGCTTCGCGAACCTTCTCGAGCAACAACGCGATCTCAGGGCGATGGGGCGCCGCCAGTCTGACCAGGATCTGCTCGGCCTTCAGAAACTGGCGCCGGCCGAAAAGGACCTGTGCCGTTCGGAACTCTTCGCGGTATTCCTGGCCGGCCTTGAGCTCGTTCTGCAAAGCCTGGATCGCGGCTTCGCCGGGCAGGGCATCGCCTGCCTTCCGCAGAACTTCCTGCGCCCGTTCGAGCTCGCCATCCGCCATCAACTGCCGTACCTCGCGGATGATATTCTCGGCTTCCGAACGCCGCCTGCCGTCTTCCACGCTCTGGCGGAGCTGGTCCAACTCGGCCTCGCCGGGGAACTCGGTTCGCGCCGCTTCGATCAGCAGGACCGCCTGAGACCACGATTCGATCGAGATCTTCTGCCGGATGATCTCCAGGCGGCGGGTGAGTTTCTTCCTCCGCTCCCGCTCCGCGATCTGGTTCCGCAAACGGTAGGCCGCGTCGAGCAGTTCCTGCGCCGAGGGGTACGTGAGAAGCGCTTCTTCGACCACGGTCAGCGCCACGGGCCACTGTTCCAACTGCTCCAGAGAAGCCACGCGCTTCAACGTGCCCTCGATGGAGCGGGTCATCTCCCACTCGTGGAGAATCTTGCGGATCTCCACCAGCCGCGCGACCAGATCTTCCCGCTCCGGGTGCTCTTCCGTCTTGTCCCGCAGGAACTGCGCGGCCAGGTCGGGGCGCCCCTGAGCCAGCAGCCAATCGACCTGCGAGAGTGCCCGTTGCGCTTCCGCTCCGGACTTGATCGCCTGCCACTGCTCCTCGATCTCGCTCCGGACAGCGCCTAACGTGGGTTCACCAGGGTAAAGGGCGAGCGACGAATCCAGGGTTTCGAGCGCCGCCTCGAATCGCCCCTGGCCGCACAGCTCTCTGGCGCGCGCTTCGGTCTCGGTCAGCGCCTCACCCCTCTCTCTGGCCAGAAACGCCTGGTCCATGAGTTCCGCGACCAGCGGCTCGCCCGGGAACTCCGTGCTCAGCTCCGCCAGGAGGACGATGACGCCGTTATACCTCTGCTGGTTCATGAGCGCCCTGGCTTGCTCGATGCCCTCTTCGAGGCGTGATTGCCGTCTTGCCTCGGCCTCCTGCTTCTGCACGTGCTCCAGCCAGTGATCGACTACCGGCGAGTCCGGGTGCTCGGCTTTCAACTTCGACAGGATGGCGTTGGCGCGGTCGAAATCCTCGAGCAGCAGGAACGATTTGGCCTTGACCAGGCCCGCCTCGATCCGGGACTCGCGCTCCTGTCGCTCCACGGCCTCTTCAATGGCGCGCAACACATCGGCGGCGCCGGCGTTCTCAGGATCGCTCTCGAGAGCCTCCAGGATCCTGGCCTTGGCCTCTTCCAGAGCGCCTTCCTCCAGCCGCTGCCTGGCCTCCGCCGTCAGCTCCGTGCAGCGAGCACTCTGGACCTGGCGCGAGCGGGCCTGTTCCAGCCGCCGCGCAATCCCCGCGTCGTTCTCGTCCAGACGCAGCGCCGACTCCAGAAGCTCCACGGTCCGTCCGAAATTGCCTGCCGCGGACTCCTCATCCGCCTGGCGCAGGAGCATTTCGATCCGCGGCCGTACCGCGGGCGTTCCGAGCATACTGCGAATCTCGGAGCGGTAGCGGTGCGCCCTGGTGTTGTCCGGATCGAGCTGCAGAACCTCGCGAAGCAGCAGGTGGGCCTGCTCCAACTCCCTCTCGTCAATGAGCCTTCGAGCATCCGCCAGCAGCCGCTTCGACTGCTCGTGTTTGAGTTGCCGCAGAATCGGCTCGGCATCGTCCTGGAGCTCGTCGAGATTCTGGTAGCGGAATTCGCGGCGCAGGTGGAGCGCGCGGCTGACCAGTTGTTCCACCTCCTCGGAACAGTCGGGCGCGAGATCGCGCAGCGGGCGTGGCGGCTCGTAGGCCATCTCGGCGTCCTGCCCGCCCCCGGACCGGAATGGATGAACCCCCGCGATCCATTCGTAGCAGACTGTGCCAAACGCGAAGATGTCGCAAAGCCAGTCGGGCGGAGAGGTGTTGCCGTGCTCTTCGGGAGCCGCATAGAAGGCGGCCTCATTCTCGGGGTCCGGATTCAGC
Organism: Bryobacteraceae bacterium; assembly: GCA_035501495.1. Classification (GTDB taxonomy): domain Bacteria; phylum Acidobacteriota; class Terriglobia; order Bryobacterales; family Bryobacteraceae; genus JAIQFL01. The sequence goes on from DATJWB010000144.1 coordinate 8,722, forward strand.
CGCACCACGCCGAAATCCTGAATGATGGCCTTCCCGTCGTCCCCGAGAGCGATGCCGGATGGGCGCAGTCCCACGTAGGACAATCCGCCCTGGTTGGCAGCCCGCACACCTTCGGCCACCTGCCCGAGAATCAGCATCTTCTGAAGAAGGGTCAGTTCCCTCTGGTTGCGAATGGCCTGACCCAAATCGTCTTCTCCCAAGACCTGCATGGCGGCAAACGGAAGTCCTACGTGCTCGCCAAGTCCGTATATGGCGATCAGGTGTGGAGAGCGCAATTTGGCGATGCTGGCAACTTCCGCGCGAAACCGCCGGGTGAGCGCCGAACCGCCCAGGTCGGTGAGCAACTTCAGAGTTACCGGACGGCCGAGACTGCGGTCGAACGCGCGAAACACCCGGACCAGGTCGCCCCGGCCGATCTCCGTTTCGACTTCGTACTTCTCGATGCGCGGCAGTGCGGGGCGTTCCGGCCTCTGCTGGAATGGCCGGCCGCGGCCCTCGTCGTGCAGATGAAGTCGTGACGTCGCCATCTAGACTCCATTGGGCGGGGCGCCGCCGTATGCGAGTGCTGGACTGCTACTCCGTGCGAACATGGCAAACCTCGGACGGAATTCAACCAGTCGGCCGCGGGTGGTCGTATCAAGAACAATGGGGGAATAGGGTGAATACTGGTTGAGAACAAGTTTTAACAGTTGCGCGGGGCTTTGTCCAATTGATAACCGAAAGTCATAGTAGTTTTCCACAGTTTTATCTCGCGTCAAATGAGCCGCTTTCCAGTGGGCGACTGTCGAAATCATGTGGATAAATCATTATATGCGCAAATTGTCATTTTCGGCGGAGGAATTTGATGGTGCCCCCGGATGTGGCTGCGCCGCGCCCGGTTTCCAGGTTCGGTGGGCTTGCCGAGCCGGTTAGAGGCTCCTCAAATGAAACCCGCCGTCCACATTGAGCACCTGGCCGGTGGAGTAGTCGAGCAGACCGTCGGCAATCGCCCGGACCGCCTTGGCCACGTCGCTTCCCTCGCCCATGCGTCGCTGGGGCAGTAATCCTCCGGCAATCTTCTCCTCGTAGACCTGTTCGACCTTCGCGATCATGTCCGTGCGAATCACCCCGGGTCGAATCTCGAAGACTTTGATTCCTTGGCTTGCCAGTCGCTCGGCATAGAGCGCCACGGACATGCTCAGTCCAGCCTTGGAGATACAATACTCGCCGCGGTTTACCGAGGCGGTGTATGCGGAAATCGAGGTCACGAAGACAATCCGGCCGGTGCCCTGGCCCGCCATCCAGCGGGCCGCGGCCTGAGTGAGGAAATGCGGGCCTTTGAGATTGGTGGCGATCAGCTCGTCAAAGCTCTCTTCGGTGGCTTCGAGCAGATCCAGGCGCTCGCGCGGGGCCATTCCGGCGTTATTGACCAGCAGGTCCAGCCGCCCGAAACGCTCGCGAGCGAAGCCGATCAGGCCATCGCGGTCTGCCTTCGAGGAAACGTCGCAAGGAAAAATATCGCAACCGGTTTCGCCCCGAAGAGTCTCCGCCGCGTCGAGACGTCCACGGTAGGTGCCGATGACGCGATGCGTTTTGGCCAGTTCCATGGCGACCGCCCGGCCGATGCCGCGACTCGCTCCTGTCACGATACAGGCCGGGCGGGCGCCGTCGCCCGTCATATGCTGACGGGGGAGTCGAGAACGAACGTCAGCCGGGTCTCAGACGGGACCTTGACCTGCTGGCCTTTGGTAATGGCTTCCACGCCAGCGCCGGCAGCGCCACCGGCGGCCGCTCCTCCAACCGCGCCCTTGCCGCCGCCCAGAATTCCGCCCAGGACTGCGCCGGCCACGGCCGCTCCGCCCGCCACCTTGGCGGTCTTTTCACCGCGCGAGGAGCTTTCCCGCGAAATCGTCTGCGTGTTGAGATCCACCATGCGGTCGTCGACTTTCACCGATACCAGCATCAGCGTCAGCTCGGCCTTGCCGGTGAATTTGCCGGACTCTTTCGCGTCCACCAGTTTGACCACCACGTCGGCGCCGCGGAAAATCACCGTGTCGCCGTTAGGCCCGGTCACCCCGCTGTCCATCGAAGCCTTGAACGTCTGGCCCACGTGCGCCGTTTCGGAATCCACCCCATCGATCATGCGCACCACGAAGTTGGTGCCCGCCGGAAGTTCGACGGGAGTGCGCGTGGGGGCAGGCGCGGGCGCCGGCCGCACCGACGCGCCAGTGTCCGGATTGTCCGGCCGCATGATGGTGGCGCTGCCGGTGTTGTCAGCCCGCCGCAGGACCGGCCGGTCGGGGTCCGAGTTGTCCGAGCTGTCCGCCCGCCGGATTGTCGGACGATCGTCCGAGGTGCTGTCCGAGCCGGGTGCCCGGTGCAGCGTCGGACGCCGGCCGTCGCTCTGCATGCCGCCTCCGCCACCGCCGCCGCCGCCGAAATCGATGCGCGAGACGTTCGCGACGTCCAGGGTTTCAATGCGATCTCCCAGATCGACGCGAATTTCGCGAGCCGTGCCGCCCAAATAGGTTCCGTTGATCACCCGTCCGTTCTTCAATACAATCGTATCCGCCCACCCGGCAGTCGCCAGTGCTACAGCTAACCCTACGTAAGCAAAACGCATAATTCTCCACTCCGGTCAAAATGACGACGTTAACCCTCGAACTGTACGACGCATCGCGCCGGCTTTTAGTTTACGCCTTCTTCCCTGGGCTTCAGAACCCCTCAGGGGTGATCCAGAAACTCTCCTTCCACCGACCAGCCGCCGGAATTTCCTGCAATTCCTGGTAAATGCCCGAGTGTGCCAGGTTGAAGGCATTGGTGATAGCCGACATCGGCTCGAAGCATACGAAATCGCGTCCCGCTGGCGCATAAACGACCGCGACCGTGTACCTGGGACCGAAGCTCACGGTAATGCGCTGCTGCCCGCCTGCCACCGCGAAGCGCGCCCGGCCGTCGGCATCCCGGATCAGACCGCCGAACACGTCGTCCAGTGGACCGGCCCGCAACGGGTGTGGATCCGGGAACTCCACGGGCCTACGCTCGCCGGTGGGAATGAGCAGATCGCTCAGAACCAGGTGATCGCGCGCCGCCAGGTGCACTTTCCAGTCATCGCGCGCTGCGTCGGCCAGTTGGAAATACGGGTGGAATCCGATCGCCACCGGCATCGGCTCGGTTGAGAAATTCTCGATTGCCGTTTCTACTTCCACATGGCCGCCGCACAGCCGATGAGTCATGGTCACGGTGTGGGCGAAGGGAAACTGTGCCATCATCTCCGGATGTCTCCAGAACTCCAGACGGCTGGTTGCCCAAGCTGAACGGCCATCCGCGTTCGCCTCGTCGAGGACCCAGGCAGCCGAAAAATTCAGCACTCCATGGATCGGCTTCTGATGGGCATCGCGTCGCAGATTCCCCAGGCCCGGGTTGAGGAGGTACCTCTTTCCGCTGGCCCAAAAGCCATCTCCGTCCAGGCGGTTGGCCCACGGCCCCAGAAACGGCACTCCGCACAATTTCGGTTGCGATTTCAACTCCGCCGGCGACCGGTACGGTAACCAGAGAATGTTCGTCCCGCCAGCCAGGATTTCATATGCCATATTGCCGACGGAGAGCGCGATGGAGACCTGCATCCCGCGCGCAGAATCCGACAGTTGGACCACTTCGATACCGTCCACTTCGGTCCGGCGGACGGAGTAACCGGCGGTTGATGTCATTGTTGATCGGGATCGATCAGGTCGAGGTGGGTTTCCCGCTGGCAGCAGACGCAGGGGCCGGGTGTATACGCCCGGATGGAGCACACGTCGCACCAGTAGGAGACCAGCTTCAGCTTGCCGTTCTGGCGGACCAGAAGCGAATGAGTGTGGGTGGGATCGATCTGAAAATGGCCGGGGGTGGTGAAATGTCCCCGGGCCTCGACCTCGAAGCCGCTCAAACGCTGGTCGTCGAGCACCTTGCGCGTGACCGTGTCGCCATCGAGAGTGACAGTCTGATGGTCCGCGGTCTCGATGGTTGCCGGCGCGCCTTCATGCACGCTGAGTTTGCCGCGTACCGAAACCGAGGGCTCGGCAGCGATCAGAGAGGCAACAGCCACAAAGAACAGCCACAGACAGTACCGCATTTGCTTCTATTGTAGCGAAGCACAGGACCGGCTTGACACGGACGGCCCGGCCAGGAGCAAATTGGTTCATGTTCGTACGAATGGGACCTGCCGCGATCATGATCCTCGCCTGTCTGTCCGGGAATCGTCCGCTATCAGCCGCGTCGCCAAAACAGGTGAAATGGGAGGAACTCTCGATGGTCGTCGGCAAGACGGTCTCGATCCCCCTGGCAGGTGCGGTGATCACCGGAAAAGCCACTGCCGTGGAGGCGGATGCCTTGTTGATCCGGGTGAGTAAGACAACGAATCCCACGGATTGGCCGAAGGGAATCGGGCGAGTGCCCCGCGCTTCCCTCCATACCCTAGAACTGCGGACGAAGGGCGCAAAATACCGGGTCATCGGCACGGTGCTCGGGCTGGTAGCAGGAGTGACCGGCGGAGCCTTGGCGGCCTACGGTGTCAACGGACTCAGTCCGAATCATGCCGGCAGGGCGGCCGGCATCTTCGTGGGTGTCGCCGGCGGTGCGACCGCGGGTGGTTACCTGCTCGGCAACGCGGCGGATCGGCGTTCTACCACGATCGAGATCGTTCCGTGACGGCAACTTGGGAACGGGCAGCTCTCTGGCCTCGCAACCAAGCTCGACTGTTCGGATGCTCAAGGGCATTCCGTTCGACGCGTCTCCGGTTGACGATCTCCGCTGGAAGGAGCCGCAATCGCCCCGTGGAAGGACCTAGTCGAGGCGGGTGTCGTTGGCGCTGCGAGCCGCGCGGTTAGCACAGCAACCACTGTGAGCACGTGGGCGGATACTGTCACACGCACCAGTAGCTTCCGGACGAGTGAGCGCACTCACTCGTCCGGCTTGATTCTCAGCGGGAGCCCGCACGGTCACAGGCGGCTTGACGCCTGGACGCCTCCTTTTACTCGGTCTTGCTGCGCCGGCGCAGGAAGATCAGCGCGCCGAAGATTACCACCAGGGCGCCGCATAACAGTCGCACAGTTGTTCCATCCATTGCACTACACTCCTTTCTTTGAATTTATCGGCGGTTTACATGTTCTCGATCATAGGGAAAAGATCCCGTATCAGCCGTGTCAATACCGGGCCGACCGTCACGACGAAGAGAGACGGCAGCACACAGAAAAAGATCGGAAAGACGAGTTTGACCGCGAGCTTGGCGGCCTGCTCCTCAGCCTTTTGGCGCGCCATGACCCGCAGATAATCGGCGTGCCCGCGGAGGCTTTGGGCAATGCTCGTACCAAAGCGATCCGTCTGAATCAGGACCGCCACCAACTTCTTTAACTCCGCAACACCGGTGCGCTCGGCGAGATTGCGAAGCGCCTCCATTCTGCGCTTTCCTGCGCGCATCTCCAGATTCACAAGTGCGAACTCCTCGCAGATGACCGGATAGGCGGTCTGCAACTCCTTGGCGACCTGGATAGTGGCCTGGTCAAGCCCCAAACCCGATTCGACGCAGATCACCAGGAGGTCCAGGGCATTCGGCAGTCCCCGCTCGATTGCATGCTGGCGCCTCCGGATCCGCAGCTTCAGATATTGCATGGGCGCGATGGAACCCAGGAAGCCCGCGATGCCGGCAAGATAGAGGAGGTTGTCGAACGCCCAATGCCCTTGCTGACCAAGCAGCAGAGTTCCCAGAATGGCGGCGACGGTGGTAACCGCCCGGACCCCCTGGAAGAACCGGGCCGCGCCCGGGCTACGAAACCCGGCGCGGAGCAGTCGCCGTTTCAGTCTCGGAAGGTCCTTTGGCGAGCCTGGCACCAGGGCCCCGACGCGGTTGACCAATTCCCGCCAGACGAGAGCCGGGGAGGGCAAAAACGGCGTCTCGGCCGTCCGCCGCGGCGCAACCCGCTCCACCGCGCGCGTCCGCCAATTCGTCAGGTACAGACCGAGTGAAATGGTTACCAAGGCGACCGATATGAAAAGAACCACGGACAGAACGTCGATCATCCTCACACCTCAATGGTTACGATCTTGCGGATAATCAGGTATCCGACGATGATCAGGCCCAGTGCGCCACCCACCATCGTGTGACCCATGGGATCGTCGACGAAGAACATCGCGTACTGCGGATTCACAACAAACATGAGCGCGCCGACTGCCAGGGGGATCGCGGCGAGGATTCGGCCGGACATCAGCCCTTGGGCGCTGACGGCGCGAATGCGGGCGCGGAGTTTGAAACGTTCGCGGATAATCAAGGCCAGTTTGTCGAGGAGTTCCGCCAGGTTGCCGCCGGTGCGTTTTTGCAGGAGAACGGCCGAGACAAAGAACTGCACGTCCATGGATGGGATCCTCACGCCGAACTTCTTCAACACGATTTCGAGGGGCTGTCCCAGATTCTGCTCCTCGAACGTGCGCCGGAACTCGCTGGCCAGGGGCTCGCTGAACTCGCGGTAGACCATCTCGAGTGAAACGGAGAAGGCATGCCCCGCCCGCATCGAACGGGAAATGAACTCCAGGCAGTCCGGGAACTGCTCTTCGAACTTCTTCACGCGGGCGGCAGCCTTGTGCCGAACATACGTTACCGGCAGCCAGGCGCCCGCGGCTCCCGCCAGTACGGCAAGGCCCGGCTGATGGTTGTGTGTCAGAATCGTCACCAGGGCGAAGGCCGCCAGAAGCGCCGCCGTCGAGCGATGAATCAGCCCGACCGCGCCCCACTTGAGCCCGGCCGTTTCGAGCAACTGTCCGGCCTGCTTCTTGAGGCGGAGGCGATCCAGGATCCGGGCGGCAAGACGGCCTCGGGCCTCGTCTACCATCTGCATCAAAACGGGAGTGGAGGAGCGCTGCGCCGCCGCTTCCGGCGACTGGACAGCCAGGCGGCGCACCGCAGCGGCCCGCCCCCGCCGGTCGGCCCACGCCGCCAGCAGCGCGTATGAAGCAATGCTGGTCAGAAAGGCGAAGATGAAAATCGAAGCGGTCATTCCATTCCAATCGGAATCATTTCGTCGAATAGTTCCAGAGGAAGCCGAATCCCGGCTGCCAGCAGTTTTTCGTTGAACTTCGGCAGGATCCCGGTTGCCGCGAACCGGCCCATGACCTTGCCATCCGCCGAAACGCCACGCTTCTCAAAAACGAAGAGATCCTGCAAGGTCACGATATCGGTCTCGATCCCGGTAACTTCCGTAACGCTGGTCACGCGGCGAGTGCCATCACTCAGCCGGGAAGCCTGCACCAGGATGTGAACAGCCGAGGCAATCTGCTGCCGGATTGCGGTGAGGTGCATATTGGCATTGGCCAGCGATACCATCACTTCCAGACGCGAGATCGCGTCGCGAGGGCTGTTGGCGTGAACCGTGGTCAGCGAGCCATCATGACCGGTATTCATGGCCTGAAGCATGTCCAGCGCTTCCTCGCCCCGGACCTCGCCCACAATGATGCGGTCCGGCCGCATGCGAAGGCTGTTGACCAGCAGTTGCCGCTGACGCACCGCGCCTTGCCCCTCCACGTTGGCGGGCCGGGTTTCCAGCCGGGCCAGATGCGGCTGTTTGAGTTGCAATTCGGCGGCGTCCTCGATCGTGACAATGCGCTCTTTCGGCGAGATGTATATGGAAAGAGCGTTGAGCAGGGTCGTTTTCCCGGCGCCAGTTCCTCCCGAGACAATGATGTTGAGACGCGCCTTGACCGCCGCTTCGAGCAACTGCATCATGCCAGGTGTGATGGATGTTTTGGCCACTAGATCGTCCGGCATCAGTTTGTCCGCGCTAAACCGGCGGATCGACAATAGTGGGCCGTCCACCGCAAGCGGGGGAATAATGGCATTGACGCGTGACCCATCGGGCAGCCGCGCATCCACCATGGGATTGGACTCGTCCACCCGCCGCCCCACCTGTGACACGATCCGGTCGATGATCCTCAGAAGGTGCGCATCGTCGTGGAAACGGACGGTGGTCAATTCCAGAATGCCCTTCCGCTCGACGTAAACCTGTCGATGGCCATTCACCAGAATGTCGGAAATGGATGGGTCTTGCAGTAA
>DATJWB010000145.1:0-24475 GCA_035501495.1 Bryobacteraceae bacterium
AGGCTGTCGCCAGCTTTCCCTGTCACACCACCGGACATGCGGGTCCGCATCCGGCGGTTCGGCGGGTCGAGCTATCCCCTAACAGTCAATCTCGGAATCCCGAGCGAGTCGAAGTAAGCATTGGGCAGTGCCATAGCGAGTGCCGGGCTGTTTGCCAATCTCCACGGACCATGGGCGCTGCCCGCCGTTTTCGCAGCGAGATCTTTGCCCACTCCCCGCTTCCGTAATTCAGCGAACCGCACCGTTCCTCGCTTCCACTGCTTCCAGATCACCGACCGCAGCCTGCGTCTGGTCCACTCCTCAAGACCTTGCAGTACGGAGGGTGTCTGACATCGGCCAAAATAGCCGATCCAGCCGCGAAGGTATTGGCCCAACTTCTCGGCCATTTTCTCCACGCTGATCCCTCTCGTCCGGCTCGTCAATTCCCGAACTCTCGCTTTGAACCGGAGTACCGCCTTCGGCGCGATCCGCCGCTTGGGTTCCCGATTCGCCGTGAAACTGAAGCCCAGAAACTTCCGCTCCCATGGTCGCGCCACCGCACTCTTCTGTTCGTTCCCCTTGAGCTTCAGCTTCGTCGTGATGAATCGCGTGATGCTCGCCATCACTCGCTCCCCTGCCCGCCGGCTGCGCACGTAAATATTGCTATCGTCCGCATACCGTGCAAACCGAAGACCTCTTCGCTTCAACTCCTGGTCGAACTCGTCGAGCATGATGTTGCTCAGCCAGGGCGACAACGGTCCACCTTGCGGCGTCCCCTCATCCACCGGACTTACCAGCCTGCCTTCCATCACCCCGCTTCGCAGAAACGCGCGGATCAACTTCAGCATTCGCTGATCGCTTACCCGCTCTGCGATCTTCGCCATCAGTTTGTCATGATTGACCCGGTCGAAGTTTGCTCCACGCTTCTTTCAGACCTCTCGTCGCCTTGAAGCCCTTGCGTTTCGCTATCACTTCGCCTCCATCAGGCTGTGAAGGGGACTTTCACCCCCGAGCTGTCGAACATGCTCGGCACACAATAAAACGGCCCGCCGAAGCGGGCCGTTTCGCCTTGCCGTCCGATTTGTACCAGTAAGTTAGAACCAGAGCCGCAGTGAGAACTGCAGGTGCCGCTCGGTTCCCTGCACCGAACTGGTAATCACGCCGAAGTTGCCGTTTCCGCCGTACTGCTTGGAATCGCCCAGGCTCCCGTCGGGAGTGTTGAGCACCGCGAAGTTGCCGAGATTGATAGCCTCTCCGCGGAACTGCACGTTGAACCGCTCCGTCAATCTGAAATTCTTGAAGATGGAGAAGTCCATGGTCTTCGTGGGCGGCCCGGTGAGGTTCTGCAGGCCGACGTTGCCGCCGGTTGCGATCCCAGCGGCCTGGTTCGAATACGCCACGGTGTAGACGCTGGTGTCGAAGTACTCGTTGGCACTGCGTCCGCCCGGAGGCGCCGAGTTGCCGTTGCCCGTATAGCCGGCGACATAGTCCGGTTGGCAGCGGCTCCAAACGCCATGACAACTCGTGCCGCCGACCGAGAATTCGGTGCCTGTTCGCAACGTGAGGATGCCGTTGACCTGCCAGCCGCCCAGTACGGCGTCGATCGGTCGACCCCAGCTATTGCCCAGCTTCTTGCCCCTTCCGACCGGTATCTCGTAGTTGAAGGAGGTCGTGAAGCTGTGCCGGATGTCCCACGGCGAAGACGCGTACGACGTGTTAAAGTTGGTCTGATCCAGGATCGCGGTGTTGCCGCTCAGCGGTGTGTTGCCGATCGACAGCGAGTGGCTCCAGACATAGGACGTCAGGAACTGCAGTCCGTTGCTGAAGCGCTTCTCGAGTTTCACGGAACCGGCCGAATAGTTGCCCCAGGTGAAGCTCGAGGTAGACGAGAGTCCGTTTCCGATCGATTGGCAAGTGGAGCAGGCCGGTTGGATTTCCTGCAAGTTGGCCGAGCTGATGGCCGTGTTGAACGTGCCGAGATTCGGATACGGGTCAGCGTTCCAGAGAATCAACTGGTGGGCCGAATGGTTGCCCTCATAGCCCAGTTCGAGTGCCATGTTATACGGCAATTCGCGCTGCACGATCAGGTTCCACTTGTGGACCAGCGGGTTCCGGAAGTTTGTGTCCACGCTGCGCATGGACACGCCGGCGTTCAGGGTGAATGGACTCAGCGGATAACCGCCCGTGAAGCCGCCGGTAAAGAAGTCGCAATTGAAACACTGCGGCTGGCTGACGCCAACGTAGCTGCTGTTGCCCTGGTAACGGGAAAGGTTCACCGTCTCATTAAAGGGAACGCCTTCACCACGATTCGGGCTGCCGCCCTGGTTCTCTTCACCGCCATAGAAAACGCCGTAGCCGACGCGGACCACGGTCTTGTTCATCAGGCGGTACGCGATGCCGATGCGCGGACCGAAATCCAGCTTGTCCCACGGGATCAGGTAATTCGACACGTGGCAGCGATCCACCGTTACTGTCGGGAACAGGGTCCCGAAGTTCGGTGGCAGGGCCGATTGGCAGTTGTTCCCTTGCGGGATATAGAGGGTGTTGTTCTGGATGTCGTAGTTTGCCTGCCGGCCAAACTGCTCGCCGATGGGCGACCACAGTTCGTAGCGGAGACCGATGTTCACCGTCAGCCGCGAGTTTACTTTCCAGTCGTCCTGCGCGTAGGCGGCATAGGCCACCTTTTGCGAGGACACAAAGTTCGTTGTGGAAATGGCGCCGCTATCCACGACGCCGAGCAGCGCGGAAGCCATCGAATCGCCCGTCAGGCTGCTGACGCTCGAGCCGTTCGAGGCGGCGTTCCCGGACGGAAACGCGGTCTCGTTGCTGCTGAAACCGATGTTGCCGTGAGGATCGGGAACCTGGAAGAACGGGAACTTGATGGAACGGAACTCGAAGCCGAACTTGAAAGCGTGGGAGCCCTTGCTGAGCGCCACGTTCTGCACGAAGTCCCAAACGTTGTTGTATTCCTTGGTGGGGACCCAGTCCACCGCGCCTACCGTCGGATAGCCGTTCCCGAAACCGATCTGCGGCAGCCCGCCGTTGTTCGCCGTGGCGGTGGTCGGGTTGTAGCCGCCAATCCCGAACTGCTGGAACAGGTCGGTGGACGGATTGGCGCCGATGCGCGAAGTCACGAGCCGCGTGAAGCCCACCCGGGATTCGGTCACCAGGCTGGGACCCCAAACGTGCGTGTAGCTGATCTGGCCGTTGCGCGCGAGATCGATTTCGCCGGCTCCGTTAAAGCCCGTATCGTCCAAAGCCGCCGGCAACGGTGCGCCGTCGGTCTTGGAGGTGTTCGACCAGCTCAACGAACCGAACAGACTGTCCTTGTCGCTCAAGCGGTAGTCCACACGGGCGTCGCCTTGATCGGTAGTCAGTCCGCCGACCGTGTTGTAGTAAAAGTCGTTGGTCGGCTGGTTGCCCGTGAGGATCGCCTGGTTGGGATTCGGGTAGAGTTGGATGATCTTCGACCATGCGGGATCGAACCGGCTGACGGGGATGATGTTCCCCGGGAACATCGTCCGTGAAACCGGAATCTGGAAGCCCGCGGAATTCGTCTGGTAAGTGGTCGACATGGGATCGTAAACCGCGCCCTTCTGGATGTTGATCGGTGCGCCGTTGACATCTGTACCGGTGTAGCTCGGCCCCAGCAGGCTCGAGAAGTTCCCGCCCTTCATCGCGGCAGTAGGAATAGTGGTGTACCCGGAGTAGCCGAGGTTCGGCACTGAACCGCCTGAGTCGGCGATGCGGGTCCCCTGATAATCACCGAAAATGAAAAGCTTGTTCTTGCGGATCGGGCCGCCGCCGGTGGCGCCGAACTGGTTCTGTTTGAATGGTCCGCGAGGCTGGCCCGCGCGATTGTTCGTCCAGGTGTTGGCATCCAGATCGCGGTTCTGCAGGTATTCAAACAGGCTGCCATGCAGCGCGTTCGTACCCGACTTCAGCGTGACGTTGATCACGCCGCCGGCCGCGCGGCCATACTCCGCGTTGTAGCCGTTCGTCTGGATGTTGATTTCGCTGACGGCATCGATCGCGGGCCCTATCGCATACGACGTCTGATTCAGGAAGTCGATGGTATTGATGTTGTTGTCCACGCCGTTCAGCAGGAAGTTATTCTGGCCGTTCGAACGTACGCCGTTGGCCGAGAATCCGCCGTTCGCCGAATCGCGCGCGCCAGGTTCAGCGGGGACCACACCGGGCGTGAGTCGCGCCAGGTACGTCAGGTTGCGCGTGCCGCCCAGCGGGACGTCCGTCACCGTCTTGGTGCTCAGGTCCGCGCCCACACGGGTGCTTTCCGTCTGCAGCAGCGGGGCCTCCGCGGCGACTTCAACGGTCTGCCCAACGTCACCGACCGTCAAGGTGATCGTGATCCCAATTCGATCCCCGGCCGTCAGCAGAACGTCCTTCTGTTCGGATGTCTTGAACCCGGGTGCGCTGACCGTTATGTTGTAGGTGGATGGCTTCAGCGCGGGGCGAACGAACTCGCCCAGATTGTTGGTCAAAGTCGAATAGACTTGGCCGGTCGAAACTTCGGTGATGGTGACTTTCGCGTTTGCCACCACACCGCCCGAGGAATCGGTAATCGTACCGGCGAGCGTTGACAGATCGCGTTGCGCAAACAGTGCGCAAGCACAAACGAGAGCTAACAGGGCAACTCGAAGGCCCTTGAGAGAGCTGTACACTTCCCCTCCTTATTCCGCACCTGAGCGGGAGACTGGGAAGGATCGTATCACTATCAATAGTGGGAATCAACTAGTTTTAACGAAAAAGTAAGCAGATTTAACCGCTTTCATCCCTCCTCCCACTTTTGAAATGGGGAAGTTGTAAACTATGATTTCTGGAAAGCCCGGAGATCTCCCGAAAGCTCCACGGGCCTGCCCGGAAGCAAGCGTAGAATCAGTAGTTAATGGCGATCTTCCGCCTCATTTCCGCGGTCCTCGCGGCTGGCCCCGCTTTGCTCGCGCAGACGCCCTCCCAAGTGTCACAGCAGAGCGCATATGCCGATTCCCGAGCGTGCGCCACCTGTCACCGTGAGATCGCCTCGAACTACGCGCGTAGCGGGATGGCCCGCTCGTTCTTCGTTCCCGCCGCCACCAACACCATTGAGGATTATTCCGGAGTGCCGGAGTACTATCACGCGCTTACCGATACGCATTATGCGATGTCGATCCGGAACGGCCAGTACTTCCAGCGGCGCTGGCACCTCGACACTCGCGGCCGCGAGATCAACGTCGAAGAACTGCGGATCGATTACGTGATGGGCTCCGGCAACCACGCCCGCTCCTACCTGCACCGCACCGGGCGCGACATGCTCATCGAACTGCCTCTCGGCTGGTATCCTGACCAGGGCGGAAGGTGGGGCATGGTGCCGGGGTCCGACACCACCCATCCGCAAACCCGCCGCTTCATTTCCTACAAGTGCATGTTCTGCCACAACGCCTACCCCACCATCCCCGCCGCCAACCAGGCGCCCGGCAGCGATCCCGTCTTCCTCGGCGAGTTGCCCCAGGGAATCGACTGCCAGCGCTGCCACGGCCCCGGCGCCGGCCATGTGCGCACCTCGGGCAAGGCGAGCATCGTGAATCCGGCCCGCCTCAGTCCTGAGCGGCGCATGGAGGTGTGCATGCAATGCCACCTGGAGACCACCAGCGGTCGGATTCCCGCGGTGCTGCAGCGGTTCGACCGCGCAACATTCTCCTACATACCCGGCCGGCCTCTGGTCGATTTCGCGATCCACTTCGACCACGCCCCCGCCACCGGCCACGATTCCAAATTCGAAGCGGTCAGCTCCGTCTACCGCCTGCGCCAGTCGCGCTGTTACCTCGAAAGCGGCGGAAAACTGGAGTGCGCCACCTGTCATGACCCGCACCACATCCCGCGCGGCGAAGAGGCGCTGCAGCAATACTCCCGCGTCTGCCTGGAGTGCCACACCGCCCCTCACCCCGCAGCGGTCGCGGTCACTGCCGCGGACTGCATCACCTGCCACATGCCCAAGCGCCGCGTGGACGATGCTCCTCACGTGATCATGACCGATCATCGGATCCAGCGACGCGCGCCTGCCAACGCCCTCCTCGAATTCGCGGAGCATGAGCCCGAGGAGTATCGCGGTCCGGTGGTACCCTACTATCCATCGCCGCTGCCTCAGACTCCCCGGAACGACCTCTATCGCGCGGTGGCCCAGGTGGGCTTGGGAAACAACGTGGCGGCGGGTCTGCCGGAACTCGCGCGGCTGATGGAGCAGATCAAACCGCCGGAAGCGGAATTCTATATAGTCTTGGGCGACGGGTGGAAGTCCGAAGAACGTCTGCCCGAGGCCGCCGCGGCGTACCGGCAGGCGCTGCGGATTGCGCCCGATTCCAGCCGCGCGATGCGCGCTCTCGCGGCGGTCGATCCGGCCAATGCGGAGCAGATCCTTGCCCATGCCGTTCAGATCGCGCCCGACGATCCCGAATCGTGGTTTCGATACGGCGTGCTGACCGCCTCGGCGGAGCGGATTCAGAAAGCCATCGCGCTCGATCCCTGGCTTCCCGATCAGTCGCGGCGCCTGGCCGAGTTGACCCATTCGGAAGAAGCCCTGAAAGATGCCCTGCGAACCGATCCGTTCGACGACGCGGCGTGGGACCTGGGCGGCCGCATCCTGGCGGAAAAAGGTGCGTACCCGGATGCCTGGTTCGCCTTCGACCGGGCCGTCAAGCTGCGCCCCGATGCCCACTACCTCTACGATTACGCGCTCGCCCTGGTGCGCGCCGACCGCTTCGACGATGCCGAGAGCAAGGCCCAAGTGGCCCTGCGCACGGACCCGGCAATTGCCGAGGCGCACGAGTTGCTCGGCGGCCTGCATGCGCGCAAGAAAGAGCTTCCCGAAGCCGCCCGCGAGTACACCGAGGCGCTGCGTTTGAATCCCGGCCTGGCGCGCGTCCATCTCCGTCTCGGGACCGTGCTGGCCGCGCAAGGCGACAAAGATGGAGCGGCCGCGCAGTTTCGCGAAGCGGCGGGCGCCCAGGATGCAGCGGTGGCCCGCCAGGCGGCGCAGGCGCTACGGGACCTGGGAATCCGCTAGCCATGCTACGCCGTACCCACGGACGCGATGTGGCGCAGGCATTCCTGCCGCTGCCCACGGGCCCCGCCGGCCCACAGAACTCCATGAAAACCTTTGCGCCAGCGGCGTGGCGCAGGCACTCCTGCCTGCCGCGCCCCGACTCATCGGGGCGCTTGTCGGACGTGTACAGTGCCAGTGGCGGCGAAGGGGTTTTCGAGGCTGCCGCGCCGAGACTCGTCTCGGCGCTGGCCGGTCGTCCACAGTTTCGCTGGCCGCAAAGGGTTCGACCCCTCTGCCTCGCCGCGATGCTCGCCGGAATGCTCGCAGCCGCGGCGGAAGCTCCCACGGTCCGCTTCGTCGATATCGCCGCGGAATCGGGCCTCACGGCTGTCAACACCTTCGGCGGCAAAGACACCAAGGAGTCGATCCTCGAGAGTACCGGCACGGGCGTCGCGATTTTCGATTTCGATGGCGACGGCGCCAACGACGTCTTCATCGCCAACGGGCCGCCCTCGCGCTCCGAGTTGTACCGGAACGACGGCACCGGGCATTTTACCGAAGTCGGCCAGCAGGCGGGCCTGACGCGCAGCGGATGGGCGCAGGCTTCCTGTGTCGGCGACATCGACAACGACGGGCACCCCGACCTCTTCCTGACCTACTACGGCCACAACAGCCTCTACCGCAATCTCGGCAACGGCAAATTCCAGGATGTCACCGAGCGCGCCGGCCTGCCTGTTACCGGTACGCGCTGGGGTTCGGGATGCGCGCTGCTCGATTACGACCGCGACGGCCTGCTCGATATCTTCGTCGCCAATTACGTGGATCTCGACCTCGCCAAGGTGCCCAAGCCCGGCAGCAGCAAAAACTGCGAGTGGAAGGGAATCGCGGTGTGGTGCGGGCCGCACGGTCTGCCACAGGCGCATCACGCGCTTTATCACAACAACGGAGACGGCACGTTCACCGACGTCTCCCAGAAGGCCGGGATCCTCGCCCCCGGCGGATGTTACGGCCTCGGCGCCGTCTCGGCCGATCTGGATAACGACGGCTGGCCCGACATTTATGTTGCCTGCGACCAGACGCCCAGCATGCTCTACCGCAATCGCCACGACGGGACCTTCGAAGAGATCGGCGATCGCGCGGGCGTGGCCTACAACGCCGATGGCCGTCTGCAGGCAGGTATGGGTATCGCGGTGGCCGATTACGACGGCAACGGCTTTCTGGATATCGCCAAGACCAATTTCTCGGGTGACCGCCCTTCCCTCTACCGGAACGAAGACGGAAAGTTCTTCGAAGACGTCTCCGAAATGGCCGGCCTGGGTCGGAATCAGCTTCTCGGCTGGGGCATCGCGTTTCTCGACGTCGATGAAGACGGGTGGCCCGACCTCGTACTCGCCAACGGGCACGTCTATCCCGAGATCGACCGGACGCCGATCGGCGAAACCTACCGCCAGCGAACGTTGCTCTACCGCAATCTCGGGAATGGGCGATTCGCGGATATTACCGAGTCCGCGGGTCCCGGATTCGCGCCGCGCCGCCCGTCGCGAGGGCTTGCCATCGGGGATATCGACGGCGACGGACGGCCGGAGGTCGTGGTGGTCAACATGAATGACAAGCCCTCGCTGCTGAAAAACGTCGGGCCGCGGCAGAACGCGATTGCGATCACGCTCACCGGGACGCGCTCCAACCGCAGTGCCATCGGCGCGCGCTGCACGGTGGAGGCGGGCGGCCGCAAGCAGACGGCCGAGGTGGTCAGCGGAGGCAGTTATTTCTCCCAGAATTCCCTCACGCTCCACTTCGGGCTGGGGAAATGGGAGAAGGTGGATCGCATCGATGTGCGCTGGCCCGCCGGCGAAACGCAGTCGTGGACGGGAGTGGCCGCGAATCGGACCATCGAGCTGACGGAAGGCAGCGAGAAGACCGCCGTCCGTGCCTGGAAACGCTGACGGTCGCGGCTCAGACTTCAGCCGCGACCGTCCGGTTGATGATGCAGTGAGCGTCAGCGGACCTTGATCATTGCCACGGTGACCATCTCGGTGTGCCGGTACGCCAGCGTCGTGGACTGCTTGTAGTTGAATTGCTGCGCGGTAGCGGAGCGGCCATTCCACAAGCTGCTCAGCGCACAACCGTCGTCAAAGCAGGCAAACGCGATCTTGGGATCGCCCGATTCCTTCCAGGCTTTGGGGGTATCGCTCTGCGATCCCGCGACCACCAGGACCGCCCGCTTGGTCTCGAGATTCTGCACGTAGAACGTTGGCGCGACGCCATGCATCTCTCGAATCAGGTAGGAGCCCGGCTGCATGACGGCGCCGCTGGCGCTGAAAGTCATCGGGACTTCGGCTCTGTAGGTTTGTGCGGAAGCACTTCCGGCAGCGACTACCAGGGCAGCCGCCGCGATCATCAAACGAGTCATCGTAGTTGTCATTGTCGTCTCTCCTTCGGTGCCGCCCTGTCCGGGACCGGCTTTGATTTTGTCTTACGGGCCTCACTATGGCAACCTCGATGCCAAACTGTAAGTAATTGTAAATATGGAACTTCGTTAATGATCGAGGCGCCTGGACGAACGGTTCTGTTCAGACGCGTGAACCAGCCGGTTCATTTTTGAATGTGGGGCGGCCAGGATTGGCCGCCCCACACGTCTCCTCACTTTGAGGAACAGACTACACTGTTAGGAATCGGGTACAACCTATGATGCGTTCTCTCTCTCTTGCCCTGTTCCTTTCTGCTTTGGCGTTTGCCCAGTCCGGGCCCAAAGTCGATCTGCTGAAGAATCTCAAATTCCGCGAGATTGGCCCCGCCAACATGGGCGGGCGCATCGACGATTTCGCCGTGGTCGAAAGCAATACCAACATCGTCTACGTCGCCACAGCCTCGGGAGGTGTGTGGAAAACCGTGAACGGCGGCATCTCGTGGAAGCCGGTGTTCGACGACCAGCCGGTATCGAGCATCGGTGACGTCACGGTCTCCCAGTCGGAGCCCGATGTCGTGTGGGTCGGCACCGGCGAGGCCAACAACCGTCAGAGTTCCTCCTGGGGCAATGGCGTCTACAAGTCCGCCGATGGAGGCAAGACGTGGACGCACATGGGCCTTCGCGAGACCGCGCATATCCCGCGCATCGTGATCCACCCCTCGAACGCCAACATCGTCTACGTCGCCGCGCAGGGCAAGCTCTGGGGACCCAATGAAGAGCGCGGCGTCTTCAAGACCACCGATGGCGGCAAGACCTGGTCGAAGGTGCTGTACATCAACCCCGACACGGGAGTGAATGACCTCGCGATCGACCCGATGAATCCCGACACGCTGTACGCCTCGGCGTATCAGCGGCGCCGCACGGCGTTCGGCTTCAACGGCGGCGGTCCGGGCAGCGGCATCTACCGCACCACCGATGGCGGCGCCACCTGGAAAAAACTGACCAACGGACTGCCCAAGACCGACATGGGCCGCATCGGGCTCGACGTCTATCGCCGCAATCCGAACGTCGTCTACGCGCTGGTGGAGAGCGAGGAGTCCGGGATCTATCGCAGCGACGACAAGGGCGAGACGTGGACCAAGATGAGCAACACCAACGCGCGCCCGATGTACTTCAGCCAGGTGCGCATCGATCCCAATAACGACCAGCGGATTTGGGAGGCGGGCGTCAACATGGCGTATTCGGAGGATGGCGGGAAAACCTTCGTCACGAACCGCGTGCAGCGCATCCACGTGGACTTCCACGCCATCTGGATCGACCCCGCGAACTCCGACAACATGGTCGTGGGGTGCGATGGCGGCATCCACTTCAGCCGCGATGGCGGACGCTCCTGGGACGCCCGCGAACAGATCGCCATCGGCCAGTTCTACGAGATCTCGTACGACATGGCGAAGCCGTACAAGGTCTGCGGCGGCTTGCAGGACAACAGCAGTTGGTGCGGTCCGAGCGCCACGGCCAACGCCCGTGGCATCACCAACGAAGACTGGTACACCGTACAGGGCGGCGATGGTTTCTACGCGCAGGTAGACCCGCAGGAGCCCTGGATCGTGTACGCCGAATCGCAGGATGGCAACGTGGCGCGGCGCGACTTGCGAACCCACGAGGCTCGCGACATACGCCCCCGCGAGGACGACGACAAGATGCCGCGCTACCGCTTCCAGTGGAACACGCCGCTGATGATCTCGAAGCACGACCGCAAGACGATCTACTACGGCGGGAATTTCGTGTTCAAGTCCACGGACCAGGGCGACAACTGGAAGCGGGTCTCACCGGACCTGACCTCGGGCGTGGACCGCAAAACGCTCAGCATCATGGGAAAGAAGGTCGAGGACCGCACCATGCTTTCGCGCAATGACGGCGTGGCCGCGTTCCCCACAATTACCACGTTGACCGAGTCGCCGATGCGGGCCGGCGTTCTCTGGGCCGGCACCGATGACGGCAACTTGCACGTGAGCCAGGACGGCGAGACGTGGAAAAACGTGGTGGGCAACGTCCCGGGCGTGCCGAAGGGCACCTACGTGAGCCGCGTGGTGACGTCCGCATTCGACGCCGGCACCGCCTACGTAGCGTTTGACGGCCACCGCTCCGACGACTTCAACATCTACCTGTACAAGACCACAGACTTCGGCCAGACCTGGAAGTCGATCACCAGCGGCATCCCCAAGAATGGCGGAACGCTGCACGTGATCCGCGAGCATCCCAAGAACCGCGACCTGCTGTTTGCGGGCGGCGAATTCGGGCTGTACGTCTCGTTCGACCGCGGCGAAACCTGGCAGGAGTTGAAGAACAACCTGCCGCGCGTGCCGGTGGACGACATCCAGATCCATCCGCGCGATAGCGACTTGATTCTGGCAACGCACGGCCGCTCGGTCTGGATCCTCGACAGCATCTCCTCGCTGGAACAGATGACGGCCAAGGTCGCGGAGAGCAATTTGCAGGCTTTCGACATCCGGCCCGCGACGATGTGGCGGTTGGCCCGCAAGCGGGATTTCGATGCGCACGACGTCTTCGTCGGAGCGAATCCGCCCGCCGGCGCGATCATCGATTTCTGGGTGAAGAACAAGCCGGATCTGAAGGACGTCAAGATCTCGATCCTGGACGCAGCCGGAAAGTCGATCGCGACGGTGAAGCCGGCGAGTGTCGAGGCGGGAGTGAATCGCGTAGTGTGGGGCCTGAGGACCGACCGTCCCGTGCCGCTGACGGCACAGGAGGAAGCCATGGCCGCGAGATTTGCCGCCGCCGGAGGTGACGCTCCGGTGACCGGCGGCCCGCTGGTGGACCCGGGAGACTACTCCGTGGAGATTTCGATCGGCTCCGACAAGGTGGTGAAGAAGTTCAAAGTAGAGGAGGATCCCCGGATCACATGGTTCTCCGCAGCGGATCGCACCAGGCGCCGCGCGGCGATCGACGAACTGGTGGCCATGACCAAACAGGCCGACGGCATCCGGAAGCGCTTCACGGCCGCCGATTCGGGTCTCACCGCACTGCAGAACGCCTGGAAGCGTCCCGACGCTCCGAAGGTCCCCGACGATGTGAAGAAGATGGCCGATGCGTTGAAGAAGACGCTGGACGACATCCGGCCGAACTTCGTCACCCGGAACTTCTTCGAGCCGCCGCCGCCCGAGGAACGGAAAGCGGAACTGCTGAAGCCCGAGCCGGATTTCGTCCTGCCGGCGCTGATGCAGCGGATCTCGTCGCAGATTCAGGGACTGGAGACGTTCGCCGCCGCGCCAAGCGAAAGCCAGATGAAGCAGATCGCCATCTTGCGGACGGCGGTTGCGCAGGCGGGGCAAAGCGTGGACCGCCTGCGCGACCAGGTCTCGAAATTCAACGACGCGATGAACGCCGCGAAGGTGCCGTTCATTTCGTTGCCGTAATCCTCGGGACACGGAAGAACTGGGACAGCATGTCCCACAGTGTCAGCTAATTCCTTTGTTTGGAATGCAGGCGCCGGAGTGCGTGGGACAACTTGTCCCTAACGCGCCAGCCTCATCAAAGGGATTCACATCGTAGGCGCGCGATGTGGGTGCTTCACATCCTCTACTGCGAAAACGTGGTGATCCGCAACGTGGTGGTGGAGAGCTTCCCGGGCGCCAATACCGACGGAGTGGACGTCGATTCCAGCCGGCACGTCCGCACCTCGGATTCGTATTTCGATACCGGCGACGACGCCATCCGCCTGAAGTCCGGCAAGGACGCCGGCGGGCTGCGAGTCAATCGCCCGGCCGAGGATGTGGCGATCACCAACTGCACGATCCATCGCGGCCACGGAGCGGTCGTGCTGGCGAGACGTCGGGCGGAATCCGCAACGTGGTCGCGAGCAACATCGTTTCGCAGGGAGCCGACCGGGGAATCCGCACCAAGAGCACCCGCGGCCGTGGCGGCGTCATCGAGAATATCGGGTTTGACAACTGGGTGATCGAGGACACGCCCTACCCGGCCATCGAGGTGACCAATTACTACACGCGCGCGCCCGCGGAGCCGGTGTCCGTGCGGACCCCGGTATTCCGCAACATCGCGATCAGCCACATAACCATCAACCGCTGCCAGACCGCCGTGACGCATCAACCCGGATGACGCAATCCCTTTCCTGATCCGCGATTCCTCGGAACTCGACCTCGACGGTGTCCAGACGCGCAATCCCAAGTCCGGAATACCGGTATGCGGCTCGATCGGGCGAAGGGCGTATCGCTGCGCGACAACGTAGCATGGCCGGGGACGGACGTGTTTCTCTCGATGGCGCCCGGCATGAAGATCTTTCAGGCTGCAAACGAATTTGGAGCGGCACGGACGCCATCAAAAGAAGAGGAGATGGACCCCTGGAAGGGAATCAACACGCCCGATCGGCCGCGATAGCATCCGGCCTCGGTCTCCGGCGCAGACGATCGCCGAGGCTTCGTCTTCGCCAGCATCCGACTCCCAGCAGACCGGTGCCGATCAGCAGGAAGCCTCCGGGTTCTGGAGCCGCCAGCAGCGTGAACGCGCGATCGTTTGTGTGGACCACGCCACTGACCTCCATGCCGCTGGCGTCCAGCCCCTCCTGATAGGACGCGTTGTTGCCGCCGGTGCCGTCGATCCAAACCTCCACGATGCTGTTCGTGTTTTGCAAAGCCAGCGGCGAGAACCAGTACTCGGTGCCCCCGGTGGCATTGAACGGGCTGGGCAACGTGGCATCGAACTGATAGACATTGACGCGCGCATTTCCATTAATCAGCGCGGTCCCCAACAAGGTAGCGGTTACCGACGAGGCCGGCTCCACGGCATCATAGATCTTGGCGCCAGGAATGCCGCCGTTGTTGGCGTAGAACGAGATGTCCCAGGTGTCTACCGCCGGAGCTACGGGATTCACGGTGGGATCCTCGTAGTACCAGGCAAACATATCCCACTGCGCCTGAATGACCGCGCCCGTTGATGCGACGGTGAAGTTGTCAAAGACCCGGAAGCCAGTGAAGCCGGCCGCCAGGTCGCTGGTGTAGCCGGATTGAAAGCCGCCGGAAGTCCCCATGTAGGTTGGGGGCTGCTGGTAAAGGATGGTGTCGGCCAGCAGGGGAACTGTGGCCAGGCAGCAGGATGCCGCCAGGTGGAAGAGTCTGCTCATATGTCCTCGATCTGTGTTTCTGCCTCCTCTACCACAGGCGCAAGAACGCCGGCAGAACGATCAGGCCGCGACGGCGGCGTTAACCATCGCTAATCTTGAGATGCGCCCGGTCCGCGGCCCACAATCGATAGGGATGAAGGTCTTTCTAGCGGGCATCGCCATGCTGGTCGCTCCGGCTTGCCTCCGCTGCCAGCCGGTTTTGCCGGCGTGGCTGTTAAGCTATCCAGGCGCGAACGTCACGAGACAGAATCTGTCGGCGATGTCCGCGGCATCATTCACCACCAACGATCCACCGCAATCCGTCTTCGATTACTATCAGCAGTTGTTCGGAGAGCAGGGCTTGTCTTATTCGCCGTCGACCAATCGCTTCGGCGCTGGCATTAAAGCCACCGCCGACTGCGGTGAACTCTCCATTTCGATTTCGAGCAGGGGAAGCGGTTCGGCCGTGCGCCTGAGCTGCGGCGTGAAGTTACAGCCGCGAGTCGCGAAGTCCACCGGCAACTATCCACAGGACGTCGCCAACATGCTGGAGATGCATCGGCAGGCCGCGGCCGAGATGGGCATAGGCCGCGCGCGGCCCGCCGCGCCCGCACCACCACTCGAGTGGCCAACCTGGCTGGAACGGGTGCAGGGCGGTGTGCCCGCTGTTCAAAGGGGCTCCGACCAGGCGGGCAACGGCATGCTGAAAGCCCAGTATGTATCCAGCGTCCCGATGAGCCAGATCTTCGCGTTCTACAAGGAACTGCTTCAGGCCAACGGCTATCAGATCAACCGCGGCACGGTGCAGACCGGGCGGACCCAGTCGGGCGTCAAGCAGAATGCCCTGGGCTCGGTCGAAGGCAGTGTGTACCCCGACGGCTTTCCCGGCCCCCGCATCGAGATTCGGGTGGATTTCTCCCGCAACTACGTGAATGAGCCGATCTCCGTGAGGATCCGCTTTACGACCTTCGACTACAAGGGTTCGCCCGGGCTGAGCCGGTAAGCATGGCTTCCGCCCAATCTGCGTTGCTTGTCTTTCTCCTGGCCGGAATGGGGCACCTGGCGGGTCAAACGCAGTTTTCCATTCCGTCGTGGCTCGAGCCCTACCCGGGCGCGAGCGTGGAGACCAACGCCACCCGCGACCGCGCGACCGCCACCTACCAGACATCGGCTTCGCTCGCGGATGTGATCGCCCACTTCAACGAGCTGTTCACTGCTCAGGGCGTACCGTTCAATCCCCAGATGTACGGATCGGCTGCCGTGATTCAGGGACAGGTTCCCGGGTGCGGTATCACCATCCAAATCCGCAGGATGAACGGCAGGACCTTCGTATCGGTTACGGCGAACCAAAGGCCGATAATCCCCCATATCACGGAGCAGGATGTCCGGCAGGCGATGGAGAAGTATGACCGGCCTGTCTATCCCAGCCCCAAGGCGCCTCTTCCGGCGTTGACATGGCCGCCGTGGCTGACCGCCTGCGATGCAGTGACGCTCATGGTCCAAAGCGGTGTGGACCGCTTCAAATTGCGATACCTCGCATCGGAGTTCGATTCGGCCCAAGAGAGACCGGAGATCCAGCGCTTTTACTCCGGCCTGCTCAACTCCAACGGGTATCGGGTCACCATGGAGAGCAGCCCCGTTACCCCTCCGGGCCGGCCGGCTGTGGTGGAAGGTGTACGGAGCTTCGGCGCGTCGGGGAGATTTGTCATCCACATCAACCTCACGCCAACCGCTGGAATCGTTCACGTCGCATTGCGGATGACTGCCCACCCGTAGAGCGAATGGTGAATCGACTACGCGCAAAAACACCGGGCCAACAGAGGCCCCGGTGAGTCGTGGACGCGGCAGCCCCGAAAAGCCCCGTCGCCACTGGCACTGTACGCGCCCGACAAGCGTCCCCATGAGTGGGACGCGGCAGGCAGGAGTGCCCGCGCCAGGTCGGCGGGACGGATGGGACAGACACGAGTTGCCGCGCTTCAGCTTCGAGGCCGCTCGTGCAGGATCCGATAGAGTTGCGCGCCGTATTTTTCCACCGTGCTGATGCCGATGCCGGGAATCTGGAGGAGTTCGCTCGCCGTGCCGGGACGCTTTGCAGCCATGGCCTTCAACGACTGGTCGCTGAGGATCTTGAACGGCGGCACCCCTCGGCGCCTGGCTTCGGCCGTGCGCCAGTTGCGCAGAGCCGCTTCCAGGCTGCTCGACAAAGGCGCGGCAGGCTGCTGCGCGACTGGTTGCCGAACCTCCTTGGGCGCGGACTCGGGCGCCCGGTCGGGAGCCGCGGCCTTCGCTTTGCCCGCTTCCCGCGCGGCCCCGTTCCGCGCTCTCCGTTTGGATTTCTTCTTCTTTCTTCCCGGGCCTTCCCGCAGCGCGGCTCCATCCTTCATCAGAAGCGCTGCTGTCTCCTTCAGGTCGTGCCCCGCTGGAGTCAGGCTCACTTTCCGGTACGGAATCAACTTGCCGTTTTTGTCAAAGACCGACTCGGTGAAACGCACTAATCCCGAGCGGCCCATGGCGCCGAGCAGTTCCTCGAAATCCGTGCGGGTCATCTCGCCCTTCGGAAAGAGTTCCGCGTGCAGCCTTCCGGTCGTGTTGGTCCCCTCCACCAGCAGGGTCGCAACCACTCGCTCGAGCGTGGCCCTCTCCTCCTCCAGCAGGGGACGAAACCCCTGGCCTACGCATTCGAGAGGCGCGCAATAATCGCAGATCCCACAAGGCTTGTCCGCATCGGCCCAATCGCCGAAATGGCGAACCAGAGCAGCCATCCGGCAACCGTGGCCTTCCGCGTACCGCAGCATCAGGTCGAGCTGGCGCTGCTTCTGCTCGCTCTGCGCGCGGTACGATTCGCGCCAGCGATCGTGCCCCCGGCTCACGTTGTCCGCATAATCCACCTGTGCGCCGCCGTGGATCCATAGCTTCTCCAGCGCGCGGTCGAAGTCATCCACACTGATCCGGCTGACGGCCTGCAATTCCTCGCGGTGCACCGGCTCGTCGCGCAACAGGTTGAAGATGCCTTCGAGAAAGCTGATGTCCGGATAGTTGCGTTCGAAGAAGAAGTCGTGCGTGCGGCGATCGGCATAAGAGTGCATCAGGATGGTGCGGCTGGGCTTGCCGTCGCGCCCCGCGCGCCCGATCTCCTGGTAGTAGGCCTCCAGGCTTCCCGGCAGCGCGGTGTGGATGACGGTGCGGATGTTCGGCTTGTCGATGCCCATGCCGAAGGCGATGGTCGCCACCATAACCTCGATCTCGCCCTTCATGAACCGCTCCTGCACCTGCCTGCGGTGGGCGGCGTCCAACCCGGCATGGTACGCCCCGGCGGGAAAGTGCTTCTCCAGTGCTGCCGCCATAATCTCGGTCTGCGCGCGCGTTGGCGCATAGACGATCGCCGGACGCGCTTCGGCATCCAACAACAGTTCGGCGGCCATGTCCTGCCGCCGCGACGTGGCAACCTCCACCACCTCGATCGCGAGGTTCTCGCGGCGAAAGCCTTGTATGAAGCGCCCCGGTTCCACCAGGCCCAACTGCTGCACAATATCGTCTTGCACCAGCGGCGTCGCCGTGGCGGTCAGCGCCACTACCGGCGCTGGCCGGAAGGTCGGGAGATACTGTCCGAGCATCCGGTAATCGGGGCGGAAGTCGTGGCCCCATTGCGAAATGCAGTGTGCCTCGTCGATCGCCACCAGCGAGGGTTTGCGCTTCGCCAGCATCTCGGGGAACCCCGGAACGCGCAGGCGCTCCGGCGCAATAAACAGAAACTGGAGCGTCCCGTTCAGGTAGTCTATGCAGGCCTGCCGCGAAGCCAGCCGGTCGCGCCCGGAGTGGATCCGTTCGACGCGGAGATTGTGTTGCTGCAGTTTGCGAACCTGGTCCTCCATCAGAGCGATCAGCGGGCTGATCACCAGCGTGGTGCCGCCTCGTGCAAGGCCCGGCAATTGGTAACAGAGCGATTTGCCGGAGCCCGTCGGCATCACCAACAAGACATCGCGGCCGCCGGTCACGGTGCGGCAGACGGTCTCCTGGTTGGCGCGGAAACTCGCGAAGCCGAAAGACTGGTGGAGCAGGCGGGACAACTCGCCGGGCCCGTTGTCACCCTTCGGACGTTCCTCAGGCGGCGGATCGTGGCCGCCGCTTGCAGTCGCTTGCGGCTCTGCAACTGCTTCCGAGCCCCCGCTGCCTGGAGGCCGCGGCCCGGTGAGTACTTTGGAGCCGCGGCCGTCGGGGAGGTGTGGATCTCCGGGAGGAGCGTGATTTCCTGAGTTGCCCGGCTTCTGTGGCGGCGCGTGCACTTGTCCTACCTTGCCCACCACTTCGCGCACATACTCTTCGATGCCCTCGAGAAAGGGCTTGAGTTGTGCCGTACCGCGATGGATGCGATGCAGGTAGGCCTCCCATTGCCCGGTCATCGCCGGGCTTTTCACCTCGGGGTGGACCACCTCGATCAGCCGCACGCCTTTGTCGGTGGCTTCCAGGCTTTTGCCGGCGCGCGTGACGTACTGCCGCTTGAGCAGGATTTCAATGATCGCGGCGCGGGTGGCCGGCGTGCCCAGGCCGGTTTCCTTCATGGCGTCCGAGAGTTCCTTTTCGTCCAGCGTCTTGCCCGCGGTCTCCATGGCTGTGAGCAGCGTGCCTTCGGTAAAACGCTTGGGCGGCCGCGTCTTCTTCTCCAGAATTTCCACGGCCATCACATCCTGCCGCTGCCCCTTCGCCAGCCCCGGCGGCAGCGCCTGCTCTGCGTTCTGCTCCTCCGCGCCGCCGCGGCTTCGCTTCGCCTTCACCGGGGCCGCCACGTCGAGCACCTTCCACCCGACCTGCTGCACCGCGCTCCCTGAGGTGTGATACCGGTCCACGACGCCGGGGTTGCGGATGGCCGTGATCACCGTGGTGACCAGCCAGATGTGGTCCGCATGCCAGGCGCCGAGCAGCCGCCGGCAGATCAGGTCGTAGATCTTGCGCTCCTCGGCCGTGAGCGACGCCTTCTCCGGCGATGTGGCGGTGGGGATGATCGCATGGTGATCGGTGACCTTGGAATCGTCCACGAAGCGTCTTCCCAGCGGACGCTCGCCGGTCCCCGGGGCAAGCTGTTGACGATACGGCGCCTCGATTGCCTGCACGATGCGCGGCAGCGTGCGGGCCACATCCTGCGACAGGTGGCGGCTGTCGGTGCGCGGATAGCTGATCAGCTTGTGGCGCTCGTAAAGCGCCTGGGCCGTATCCAGGGTCTTCTGCGCGCTGAAGCCATAAAGACGATTCGCGTGGCGCTGCAACTCGGTCAGGTCGTACAACTGCGGCGGCGCCATGCGCTGCGTCTGCGCTTCGATCGATTCGATCTCCGCCTCGCCGGTGCGCGCCCGAGCCCCAATCCGCCTGGCCTCGTCCCCGTCGGCGGGCAGCCGCATGCTTTGCTGCAGCGACTCCTTCTCCTCGGCCGCTTGGCGCTCGCGAAACCAGGTGCCCTGGTAGGTGTGTTCTTTGGGAGCGCCCGCCGGGTGAAACGTGGCCACCACCTCGCGGTAATCCTCCGGCACGAAATTCCGGATAGCGAGTTCGCGTTCCACCAGCATGGCGAGGGTTGGGGTTTGCACCCTTCCCACGGAGAGATCCTCGCCGTAGGCCAAAGAGTAGGCGCGCGAGAGGTTCATCCCCACCAGCCAGTCCGCCCGGCTGCGGCCGCGCGCGGCGTTGGCCAGCGGATCGTATTCGCTGCCCGGCTTGAGGGTCTCGAAGCCTTTGCGAATGGCGTCCTCAGTGAGTGACGAGATCCACAGCCGCCGCACCGGTTTGCTGCAGTGCGCGGCTTCATAAATGTAGCGGAAGATCAGCTCACCCTCGCGGCCCGCATCGGTAGCGCAGACCACCTCGGCGATCCGCGGTGAGGTCAGAATCCGCCGCACCACTTCGAATTGATCCTTGGTCTTCTCGTAGACCACCAATGGCCACTGGCTCGGCAGCATGGGAAGGCGGTCGCGCCGCCACTGCCGCCAGTCGGGATTGATCTCGTGAGGCTGCGCCAGCGAGGCAAGGTGGCCGATCGCCCAGGTCACCACGTAGCCGTTGCCGTGCAGGTAGCCTTCCCCCTGATGGTTGGCGCCGAGAACGCGTGCGATATCACGGCCCACCGCGGGCTTCTCGGCCAGCACGGCCACATTACCGGAATCGGATGCGGACTTCATCGGCGCTGGCCGCGACTCCGCCGCTTCTGCAGTTGGGCGTTCAACTGTCCCAGGGATGCGAACTGGCCGGCGAACTCCGCGGCCTGTGGCATGGGCGGTTTGCGGCGAGGATCGAAGTCCCGGCGCCGGAACAGATCGCAGGCAGCGATAACCGCCGTTCCCATGGGGCGGTATTCATAGGTGCCTTGCGCCCAAGCCAGTCCCTCGTCAAACCACAGATAGAAGCCCACGGCCCCATGTTACACCGGGGCAGTCAGTTCTTTGACCAATTCCACCAACTGGTTGGGATGAAAGGGCTTCCGCAGGACGCGGCAAGCCAGGAAAAAAGTAGCCAGCTCGTAATCGGGAGCGGCGGCAATATACAAGACCGGAACGGAGTCCGCCACAGCCAGGAAGTCGCGGGGAGTGTTGGTAATGACCAAGGATACCGGCTCGGTCTTCGAACGCAGCATTTCGAGGGCACCAGCCACATCGGAAGCGGCCACCTGACAGCCGTGGCGGGACAGAAGACTCCTCACGTATTTCTGAATGAACGGGTCCTCGACGACCACGATGGTCCCGCCTTTTCGCCCCGGAATATCTTTCGCACGTTCTGTCCCGAAACGCGCGATTGGTGTTTCCATGTACTTTCATTGTCCGGTTCGAAAACTTTCGTTGACAATTCCCCCCAAAGAGGGGCAGATGCAACTGAAATGAGGGTGTTGGCGAACACAGCACCACCAGTACTGGCCAAATTGAACTAATCCGTTGGCTCGACTATCGTTGCGCACCTGCCGCTGCCAGTGCCGGCTGCTCCGGAATCGCCGCGCCATCGGTGCGGGGATCGGAGCCCGCGAAGTTCACTCCCCGGCGGGCATCGCGCATGACGGCCTCGCCATTGCCCATGGCGCCGGAGAATCCCGCCATCGGGGTAATGATATGGCCGCGCCGCGAAAGTTCCTGGCGGATCGCCTCGGGCACCCGCGACTCCATCTGCACGTCGCAGCCGTCGAACGTCCCTTTGGTGAATCGCGCCGATTCCAGCGCCATCTGCACATTCATGCCGAAATCCACCACGTTGGCCACAAATTGCGCGTGTGCCTGCGACTGGTTCCAGCCGCCCATGATGCCGAAGCCGATCGAGATGTCGCCCTTGCGCATGAAGGCGGGAATGATGGTGTGGAGCGGCCGCTTGTGTCCCGCCAGGGAATTTGGTTTGCCCGGTACCAGGTCGAATCCCTGACCGCGATTGTGGAACGAGAAGCCCGCTCCCGGCGCAACGAACCCCGTGCCGTAACCGGAGTAGTTGCTCTGAATTAACGATACGATGTTGCCTTCCTTATCGATCACGGACATGTAAATGGTCTCATTCCCGTGCGACGCCAGGGTCTCGTTGATGTCCGACGGGAGCACTTTGCACGAGGCCTTCTCCATATCGACCGTGGCCGCGCGCCGCCTGGCCAAGTCCTTCGACAGCATCTCGGCCACCGGCACCGGACCGAATCGCGGATCGCCCACGAACCGCGCCATGTCGGCATACGCCAGTTTCTTGGCCTCGATCATCACGTGCAGCGCGGCGGCCGAGTTGTGGCCGTAATCCCGGAGCGGAAAATTCTCCATGATGTTGAGCATGGAGAGCGCCGCCACGCCTTGGCCGTTGGGAGGCAGCTCGTAGACCTGCCATCCGCGGTAGGTGGTGGAGATCGGCTCGACCCATTCCGGCTGGAAGTCCGCGAAGTCCTCCAGGGTATGCGCGCCGCCTTGCGCCTGCAGAAACTTCACCATCACTTCGGTCAGCTTGCCGTTGTAATAACCGTCCCGGCCCTTCGCGGCCACCTGTCGCAGGGACTCGCCGAGCGCCGGATTCTTGAAGACATCGCCCAGCTCCGGCCGCTGGCCCGTGGGCATGTAGGTCTCCTTATAGCCAGGCTGCTTCAGCAGTGCCTGCGTGATCCAGGAGCGCGCTCCGATTTCGGGAAGCGGGAATCCGTTCTCGGCGTAGAAAATGGCGGAGGCCAGAAGCTCGGGGAACGGCTTGGTGCCGAATCGCTTGCGGAGCGCGTCCCATCCCGCCACGCAGCCCGGCACGGTTATGTCGTGCACGCTGAAGCGATCGAGCTTGTCGATTTTGCGCTCCTTCAGGTAGTCGATGGTCAGCGCCTTGGGGGTCCACCCGCTGGAGTTCAGCCCGTAGACTTTCCCGGTCTTCGCTTCGTAGACGATGGCGAACAGGTCTCCGCCCATGCCGTTGACATACGGTTGGGTCACGCCCACCACCGCATTGGCCGCTATGGCGGCATCGATGGCGTTGCCACCCGACTCCAGCATTTTGGCTCCCGCCTGTGACGCCAGAAACTGCGAGGTAGCCACGATTCCGAAGCGCGTCACGATCATCGACCGCGCCTGTTCGCGTCCCGGCGGTGGGGTGGCAGGAGCATTGGTGCGGGCGGCGCCAGCGGGAGCATCATCCTGCGCGAAGGCGGCAAAAGTACAGACCAGCAGAGTGCACAGCCATTTCATAAGGCGGAGTGTACCACGCCAGGCCGGAAACGCTTGAGCCTCTCGCCTTCGACATTCACCCCTCACCGGCTGCGCGTGCGAATCGCTCCGCCAAAGTGCGAATTCGCTTGACCAGTTCCGGCGGTTCGCGAACTTCGAACTCGAAACCGATCATCGCCAGCCACATGGCGAGCATGTCCAGCGAGGACCCGCCAGTCTGCAGCAGGCAGGTGCGCTCGTCGAGCGCCTCCAACGTACCCGCGGCCGTCGGCAGCCGTTCCGCGACTGCATCCACCGAAGCGTGCAGCACCACCTGCGCCCGATGCGGATACGGCGCATAAGACACGCTGCGGGTGACGTAGGCCGCGAAATCGCCCCCTGGAGCGGGCCGCGGAGTGAACCGCCGGCCCGGTGTGATGCCGGCGTCGATCCGGTCCACACGGAAGGTGCGCCAGTCGTCGCGTCCTACGTCCCAGGCCGCCAGATACCAGCGCCGGCCGGTCGGCACAAGCCGGTGAGGTTCCGCCTCGCGGCGGCTGAGTGTGCCGTCGCGACTCCTATAATCGAAAATCAGCTTCTGATGGTCTCGGCAGGCGGAGGCGATCACGGAAAGGGATTCGGCATCCACCGTGGGACCGGTGTTCTCCAGCGGCAGGATGGACGAATGCAGCGCTGTGACCCGCCGCCGCAGCCGCTCCGGGAGCACCTGCTGCAGCTTGGAGAGCGCGCTCACCGAAGCTTCTTCGATCCCCGACACGGTACCGCTTGCCGCCGTCCGCAGACCGACCGCCACCGCTACCGCCTCTTCGTCATCCAGCAGCAACGGAGGCAGCGTCGCGCCCGCGCCCAGTTGATACCCGCCCGCCGCTCCCGAGGTCGAATTCACGGGATACCCGAGGCTGCGCAGGCGGTCCACATCCCGTCGCAGAGTGCGCGCGGTCACCTCGAGCCGCGCCGAAAGCTCCGCGCCGGCCCAGTAACGCTGCGCCTGAAAGAGCGCCAACAGGCGCAGCAACCTGGCCGAGGTGTCCAACATTTTTTCAGTCTGGCACAGATTGCGGACTGAACCTGTCCGCAATCAAGCGTATCGTTGGATCGTTAAACCACTCGACCACCTGGAGGACAAAAATGCCGTTTAGCCAATCGCTTCTACCGGAATTCGACGAAGAGATGAAGAATACCCGCAAACTGCTCGAATGTGTGCCGGATGGCAAATTCGATTACCAGCCCCACCCGAAATCGATGACCCTGGGACGGCTCGCGACGCA
>DATJWB010000146.1:0-3422 GCA_035501495.1 Bryobacteraceae bacterium
ACCCTACACCGTAACCGCTTCCCGCTGATATCTCTTTGCCATCTCGGTCAGCGGGATGGGCGCGTAGTCTTTCGCGTGCCCCGCCTGCCCGAACTGTGTCATGCGCAGCGCCACCACCTTCTTCATCGCCTCGCGCGCCGGCTTCAGGTAGCTCCGCGGGTCGAACTCCTCCGGCTTCTCCGCGAACACCTTCCGGATGGCCCCCGTGATGGCCAGCCGGTTGTCCGTATCCACGTTGATCTTGCGGACACCGTTCTTGATGCCGAGCTGAATTTCTTCCACCGGCACGCCCCAGGTCGGCTTCAGCTTTCCGCCGTACTGGTTAATGATGTCCTGCAGATCCTTGGGCACGCTGGAAGAGCCGTGCATCACCAAGTGCACGTTCGGCAGCCGCTTGTGGATATCGATCAGCCGCTCCATCTTCAGCGTCTCGCCGGTAGGCTTCTTGCTGAACTTATACGCGCCGTGGCTGGTGCCGATCGCGATCGCCAGCGCGTCCAGCCCGGTCTGCTTCACGAACTCCACCGCCTGGTCGGGATCGGTCAGATGCGAGAGACCATCCAGGCCGGCGCCGTGTCCGTCCTCAATTCCGCCCAGGCAGCCGATCTCGCCTTCCACCGTCACGCCCTTGGCGTGCGCCATCTCCACCACTTCGCGCGTCGCCTTCACGTTGTATTCGAAGCTGGAAGGCGTCTTGCCGTCTTCCGTCAGCGAGCCGTCCATCATCACGCTGGTGAAGCCCATCTCGATCGCGCTCTTGCAGGTGGCCACGCTGTTGCCGTGGTCCAGGTGCAGGACCGTCGGAATCTCGGGGTAGATCTCCGTCGCCGCCAGCATCAGGTGATACAGGAAACGGTCCTGAGAGTACGCGCGCGCGCCGCGACTCGCCTGAATGATGACCGGCGACTGCGTTTCCCGCGCCGCCTCCATGATCGACTGGATCTGTTCCATGTTGTTGACGTTGAACGCGCCAACACCATAACCGCCCTTGGCTGCCTCGTCGAGGAGCTGCCGCATCGAGACTAGTGGCATGTGATTCTTCTCCTTAAGAATGGTAAGATGCGAAAATTTCGGACCCGATCTATTTAAACTAGACCGTATCATGATTGCGCAAAGCAGGGCAACGAGCTTACCTTAGAACCGATGGCACTGCATCCCATGGCCGGCAAGGCGCCCACGCCCGAAATGCTGGCGGATATTCCCAAGCTGATCACCGCCTACTTCGTGGAGGAACCCGATCCGGGCATCGAAAATCAGCGCGTGAGTTTCGGCACCTCCGGCCACCGCGGCTCCTCGCTGAAGTGTACCTTCAACGAACGCCACATCCTGGCCATCACCGAAGCCATTTGCGACTACCGTTCCGCGCAAGGCACCGACGGCCCTCTCTTCCTCGCAAGAGATACTCACGCCCTTTCGGAACCGGCGTTCGAAACCGCGGTCGCGGTGCTGCTCCACCGCGGCGTCGAGGTCATGACCGACCTCCAGGGCGGCTACACTCCCACACCTGCCCTTTCGCACGCGATCCTCACCTACAACCGCCACCGCACCACGGAACTCGCCGACGGCATCGTGATCACGCCGTCCCACAATCCACCGGAGGATGGCGGCTTCAAATACAATCCGCCCGATGGCGGCCCAGCCGACACCAGTGCCACGCAGTGGATCCAGAATCGCGCCAACGCTCTATTGGGCGATAAACAACTCCAGCGCCCCGCGGTGCACGGCAAGACGCACCGTTACGATTACGTTTCAAGCTACGTCAACGACCTCGCCAGCGTCGTCGACATGGACGCCATCCGCGACGCCCGCCTCGAGCTCTGCGCCGATCCGCTCGGCGGCGCCGGGGTGGCCTACTGGGCGCGCATCGCCGACAAGTACCGGCTCAATCTCACCATCCAGCACGATCACGTCGACCCGACTTTCCGATTTATGACCGTCGACTGGGACGGCAGGATCCGCATGGATTGCTCCTCGCCGCACGCCATGGCGGGCCTGATCGCGCTGAAGGACAAATTCGACGTTGCCTTTGCCTGCGACACGGATCATGATCGTCATGGCATTGTCACGCATTCCGCCGGACTCCTCAATCCAAATCATTACCTGGCCGTCGCCATTTCGTATCTGTACGTCAACCGGCCCGGCTGGAACAGCGCCGCGGGCGTCGGCAAAACGCTCGTGTCCAGCCTCATGATCGATCGCGTGGCCGCTCACCTGGGGCGCCGCCTGGTGGAAGTCCCGGTGGGGTTCAAATGGTTCGTCCCCGGCCTGCTCGATGGCGGGTTGGGCTTCGGCGGCGAAGAGAGCGCCGGCGCCAGTTTCCTGCGCCGCGACGGCTCCGTCTGGACTACCGACAAGGATGGCATTATACTGGGCCTGCTTTCCGCGGAGGTCCTGGCGCGCACGGGATCCGATCCAGGCATCGCCTATCAGAAACTGACTGAGCAGTTCGGCGCTCCGGTCTACGAGCGAATCGACGCACCGGCTACTCCGGAGCA
Source organism: Bryobacteraceae bacterium (assembly GCA_035501495.1). Taxonomy (GTDB): domain Bacteria; phylum Acidobacteriota; class Terriglobia; order Bryobacterales; family Bryobacteraceae; genus JAIQFL01. The sequence goes on from DATJWB010000146.1 coordinate 2,496, forward strand.
AAAGGCCAAGCTTGCCAAGCTTTCGCCCGAACAGGTCATGGCGAAAGAGCTCGCAGGCGATCCGATCACCGCCATGCTCACTAAGGCTCCCGGCAACGATGCGCCCATCGGCGGACTGAAAGTCGTGACGTCGCGCGGCTGGTTTGCGGCTCGTCCCTCCGGAACCGAGAACGTCTACAAGCTCTACGCGGAAAGCCTCGCCGGTATCGAACACCTGAGGGCGCTGCAGCACGAGGCCCAGGCACTGGTCTCGCGGGCGCTGGAGGGCCGGTAGAACTCGATGAACAGCCTCGGGGCGAACCTTACTTACGAACCCAAGCCGCTCGCTTTCGGCACCAGTGGACGCCGGGGAGAAGTCATCCACCTAAGCCAGCTCGAAATCTACACCAATGTTCTCGGCGAGCTGGAGTACCTCCTGCGGCTTCCTCCGGGCGAGGGCGGCATCGTGGCCGGCGAGGAGTTCTATTTCGCGTACGACCTGCGCCCCAGTTCCACGTGCTTCGTCGCCGGCACGCCGCAGCGAGGCGAAATCTGCCAGGCCGTCGAGACCGCCATCCGCGACGCCGGCCTGACGCCGGTGAACCTGGGCGCCATCCCGACCCCAGCACTCACCTACTTCGCACTGAGCCGGGGCAGGGGCAGCATCATGGTCACCGGCAGCCATATCCCGTTCAACCGCAACGGTTACAAATTGAATACCTCTGCCGGCGAGTTACTCAAGGAACAGGAGGCCCCCATTACAGCCTCCGTCGAGAGCGTGCGCGAGAGACTCGGCGCCGAAGACCTCACCCATTCCAGGTTCAACCCGGACGGCCTGTTCAGGACCGGCCACCAGGATCTGCCCCCGGCCCTACCCGCAGCCGGACAGGCTTACCTCGCCCGGTATCGGGATTTCTTCGGGCACATGTCCCTGGAGGGCCTGAGCGT
>DATJWB010000147.1:0-40352 GCA_035501495.1 Bryobacteraceae bacterium
CAGGTAGCCAGGGATTTCGCCGCCATTTCGGCACCACCGTCGGTGCCTGCCATCGGCAGATCCGTCTCCAGCACGCCGAGGCGGTGCTGCTCCGCAAGAATATGGACCTCACCGGGATCGCTCTGGCCTGCGGTTTCGCGAATCATTCTCACTTCCGCCGTCCTTCAAGGCGGCATACGGCATCGCTCCCTCGCAGTTTCGCTCGCAACGGTCCTGGTACCGAGTACAATCAGAGCTCACACAGGTGACGAATGGGTTGGGCTGTTTATGTGGAGAGTTTTGGCGAGACGAAGCGTACGGGGATATCCAGAGCTGAGGTGCGCTTGCTGTTCCCGGTGGTCGAGGAGAAATCGGAAGCGAATTGCTGGAGTGTGCGCTACGATGAGCGGAACTCCTGCGACGCCGGCGTGACTCCGATTGCCTCGAACCCGGAGGCGATCAATGGCCTATACGTGGACAAGCCCTGCGCCGATCTGCGGTTGTGGCAAGCCTTGGTTTCGTTGCTCCGCATGGGGTCGTTCTTCTTATTCGGACCGGGCTCTCCGCCGATCGTGGCTGACCCGGGAGTTGCCGCGAGTCTTCCCGACGAAATCATCGAAGCCCTCGGCTCGCCCAAGCTCGCGGCGACCGCGGAGGACGTTCTTCGCGTCCTGGAGGCATAACACGGTTGGAAGATCGCTGCGAGGGGGGAGACCGCTCCAGCCGCGCTTTAGTTCAGTCAAGTTAGCGCGAGTCGCCGCGGGTGCCGATGAACAGGAAATGATCCGAATACGCCATGCCTTCGACTGTCTTTCCGGTGGCATCGATCAGGTCGAGCCAGGCTGCCTGGTCGTTCGCGGATTTCGATCGCCATTCGTCCTGCCAGGGTGAGGTGAACGACTCCGCGCCCGTGAGCACGGATTCCTGGAAACGGGACGTCATGAGCTCCCGAAATTCCGCGATCGTCGTCAGGTGGGCCACGCCGAGCGGCGGCGCGTGTTCCGGGTCGAGCGCGCCGGTAGCCAGGAAACGCTCCAGAAAGTTTTCCCCGGCCTCATCCGTCACCGACACCCGTTGCTGCGCGGCCTCGAATTCCGCGGCGAAGAACTTCGCCGAATACGGATCGGGCGAGCGGAACATGTCGCGGAGCCAGGTGATCCGATTGATTCCGGCGGCAGCCACGATGCCTCCCGGCTTCAGCACGCGCCAGGCTTCGTCTACGGCCTTTTGCCGTTCCCGCAATTCGCGCAAATGGTAGAGCGGGCCCAGCAACAAAACGGCTTCCACCGAGCGATCCGGCAGGGGCAGATCGGTGGCCGAGCCGTGATGGGCACTGGCGATGTTCGGCGCCATTCCGGTACTCGACAGGTGCGCCTGGGCCGCTCGAAGCAGGCCTTCGGAGACGTCAACCAGATGCAGGCGGCAGCCGCGGCGGGCTAGGAATCCGGAATAAAGCCCGACGCCTACGCCGACTTCGGCTACCTCGGACCCCTGGGGCACAAAGCGTTCCAGGTACCGCAGCGTGATCGCATATTCTACCGGGCAGAATCGTTCGAGGCGCGCGCTTTCCGCCTCGATCGTGCGATCGTAATGGCCGCCGGCGGCCGCGGCGTCGCCTTCGATCGGTCTTGGCCGGCTCATGGAGTCAGTATACCGGGCGGTTGCGTGCCATTCTAAGAGAATGCGCCGGAAGGGGCTCTGGGGTGAGCCGGATTTTCTGAAGCTCTGGGGCGGCCAGGCGGTTTCCCACCTGGGATCCACGATTACCGATGTGGGGTTGCCGCTCACCGCCATCATGATCCTGAAGGCGTCGCCGTTTCAGATGGGTCTGCTGAGCGGAGTGGGAGCGGTCGTCGTCCTGGTATTTGGCCTTTTCGCGGGTGCTTGGGCGGACCGTCTTCGGCGCCGCCCGATTCTGATCTCGGCCGACCTGGGCCGCGCCGCGATTCTGGGGACGGTCCCCCTGGCCGCCGCACTTGGCCGTCTGAGTATCGCTCAACTGTACCTGGTGGCGGCCTCCGCCAGCCTGCTGACCACACTGTTCGAGGTCAGCTACCAGGCGTATCTGCCGTCGCTGGTGGAGCGCGAGAATCTCGTGGAGTGCAACAGCAAGCTGGCATTGGCGCAGTCGGCCGGCGACGTCGGTGGTCCGGGTCTCACCGGCCTGCTGGTGCAGTGGATCACCGCGCCGATGGCCATCCTCTTCGATGCTGTGTCGTTCCTGGTGTCGGCACTCTCGATTGCGTCGATTCGCAAGCCCGAGCCTCCTCCCGGGCACAGCGCGCATGGGAATCTCGGCCGGGAAATCGTGGAGGGGATGCGCGCTTCCTGGCACGATCCGATTTTGCGGGCGCTGGTGCTGCGAACCGCCACGGCAGCCTTCTCTCTCGGCTCTTTTGCCGCTCTCTACATGGTTTTTGGAATCCGCGAACTGGGCTTGAGCGCGGGGCTTCTCGGCGCGATCATCTCCGTCGGAGGCGCCAGCAGTCTGGCCGGAGCGTTTGTCGCGCCGCGGCTGGTGAGCCGGTTCGGTTTAGGACGGACGATGATCGGCGCCGCCGTGGTGACGGGCGTTACGACTCTGCTGCCGGCCCTCTCGCGAGGACCGGTGGCGCTCGCGGCGGCGGTCCTCGGCACGGCACAGCTGTTCGACCTGGCGTGGCCCATCTACCACATCAACGAGATAACCTTGCGCCAGGCGGTCACGCCAGACCATTTGCTGGGCCGTGTGAATTCCGCAATGCACTTGCTGTTTCGGGGGCTTGTGCCTGCGGGAGCGCTGGTGGCGGGCGCGATCGCGGAAGTCATCGGGATCCGGTACACGCTGCTCTCAGGCGCGCTCTGTTACCTGCTCTCGACGCTGTGGCTGATCTTCTCGCCAATCCGACACCTGCAGAAGATTCCCGAAGTGAGGAAAACGTGAGGGCGCAGATACTTCTCGGTTTTCGAGGCTGCGAAAGGCTCTTACGCACCAACCAATACCTCTGCCGCCGTCAGCGCATAGATCTCCGCGCACTGCGTGATCTTCCGAATCGGCACGAACTCGTTCGGCCCGTGCGATACCGTCAGCAGTCCCGGTCCGTACGCGAATGCCGGTATCCCGCGAGCCGCATAGAAGCGCGTCTCGAGCAGCCCGGGGCACATCTCGAATGCCGCGTCTTTCCCCGTCACCCCGGCAATCTGCCGCGCCAGGATGACGCCCAGCCGATCCTCCGCGGAAGTCGCCGCTCCCGCCTCCTCCTGCAGGGTCTCGATTTCGAACCCCTCCAGCGCCTCGAGCAGCCGCCGCTTCTCTTCCTCCAGGCTCTCCTCCGGATTCGTCCGCCGGTCCACTGTGAACGAGCAGAAATCCGGTGTCACGTTGAAATTCGTGCCCGCCTCGACCCGTCCTCCAATCAGCAGTATCGATCTTCTCGCCGCCGGCGGAGCGATGTTCTGCCGCGTCTCGCGCAGTTCCACCTCCTGCTTGACGGCCGCCAGCCGCGCTATCGCCGGCAGCGCGCGCTCGAAGGCGTTCACCCCTTCGAATTGCCGGCCCACATGCGCCGCCTTGCCCCGCATCGTGGCGCGCAGCGAGATCGCTCCGCGGTTGGCGTTCCAGATCAAGCCGCCGGTGGGCTCCGGCGTCAACATCCCGACCGCGTCCTTTCCCAGAAGCCCGCGCGCCCGCAGGTAGCGCGACCCGTGCGGCCCGGCAGTCTCTTCATCCGGCACCAACACGATCCCGATCCGGCCATTTTTCAGGAGTCCCTTGTCGCGCGCCGCGGCTGCCGCGTAGATCATCGCCGCCAGGCCGCTCTTCATGTCCGAAGAGCCCCGGCCGAACAGGTTGCCGCCCTCGATCCGCGGCTCGAACTGTTCGCGGCTCTGCGCCGGAACCACGTCATAGTGGCCGCTGAAATAGAGCGTTCGCCCGCCCGTCCCAACCGACGCCAGGACACATGCGCCTTCGCGCCTTATATCGTCAAAGCCGAGCTGCTCCAGTTCCTCGCACAACGTGCGGGCGCAGTCCTCGTAGCGGCTGCCCGGCGGGTTCTCCGAGTCGATCGCGATCAGGCGCATGGTCAGATCCACCATCGCCTGCTCGCCCATGCCGCGCATTCAGCCTCGCATTCCCCGGAACAGCGCCGCGTTCTCGCGCACGATCCGTTCCGTCGTCGCCGGGTCCGGCTCCGTGTTCCAGTCTCCGCGCTCGTGGCTCCCGCCCAGCAGAATGCCGTCGTGGCGCGGAAACATGTAGATGTCGCCCGGCCCCACCGTCATGTACCCGACTTCGGGCTGGGGCAGCAGGAAGCTCAGTTGTCCGCGGATCGGCGTCACTTCGCCATCACCGAACAGTTTGCCCGCGCCCAGTCCCGTGCAGTTGAAGAGCAGGTTCTCGCGCAACGTCATCAGCTCTTCGCGTGCCTGGAACTCGCGGATCACGATCCGGCCCCCGCTCAACTGGTAATCTCGAATCAGAGCATTCAGGTAAATGGCCGGCTCGATCAGCATCGAATACCGCTGGTAGACGAACGGCACGTCGAAAGGATGATCTTCCCGCGCGAGCTGTTTGGCCTCGGGATACAGCACCTGCACCGCGGCATACGGGCTGTCCGGCCCCGCCTCTCTCCGCGGTCCGTCCCGCGACAGCGAGTACAGCGGCATCCAGCGGACCCCGTACAAGTCTCCCGTCATCGACTGGTACCGCCGGAACGCCAACCGGCTGGCTTCTCCGAACTGGCGGCGGAATTCCGGCGCCACCTTGTCGGAATCGTAAACCGTCACCGGGTCCCACAGCCCGCCCGCCACGTTCGAGGTCACCGACGGCGGCATCTCCCGCGCGTAGATCACCGGACTGTAGCCGCGTTGTTGCAGCACCCTGGCGGTCGAAAGGCCCACCACGCCGCACCCGATCACCGCGCAATCCCGCGCCTCCGACCGGGCCGCTTCGTCCACTGCCAGTTGCGCCGTCCCCCACGACAGCGTGATGCCCGCGCCTCCGTGGCCGTAGTTGTGAATGAGGGTCTTATCGCCGAGCTTCTCGCCGCGGACCACGAACCCCGAAGGCCGGAACGGCCGCAATCCCACGATGGTGCGGATCACCCGCGCGGGCGATACGTTCACGCGCGCCAGCGCCGGGACTGCCGGCCGGGATGCGATCGGAACCCGCCGCGCCGCACAGCCCGCCAACACCAGCCCCGATGTTCCCAGAAACGCCCGCCGCGAAAAGGCCATGAAAACATCGTAAAGCAGGCGCTACCCGAACGTGAACGAAAATGCCTGGACTCCCGGATCCAGGAATTCGATCTCGAAGGTCCGGTCCCCAATCGGTCTTTTTTGCCGGATGAGCTGATACATCCGCGGCTCACGAACCTCGCCCGAGCCGTCCGGCGCGGTATCGATCCCGGAGTCGCTGCCGGGCGCCGCGCCATCCAGTGTCACGCGAAAGCGGATAGGCGCGCCGTTTTTCGCCGGCCCCAGAACCATGTGCAAATCGCGGCTGTGGAACCGGAACACGATCCTGCCCGGCGCTGCCTGCAGCACGGACTTCTCGGTTTCGGCCGTCCAAGATCCGCCCAATCCCCACTGATTCAACGACGGACTCGCAGGCGCGCTGTAGGTCTTCCGGGTGTCCGGCGACAATCGCTCGGGAGATGCAAAGCGCTCCGTGCGGCCGTAGCCGGCATAGGTCTCCGGAGACCGCACGTCCGCGCTGGGAGGCAATTCCACTCCATCGGCCGAATTCGTGATCAAGCTTCGATCGCGGAGGATCGCGCCGTTCTCGATCAGCAGCTCCTGGATGACCCGCTCGGACTTCTCGTATTCGCCCTCGCCGAAATAGTGAAAGCGGACTCTGCCCTTTCCGTCAATGAAGTAATTCGCCGGCCAGTAGTCGTTGTGGAACGCCTGCCAGATGCGGTAATTGGAATCCAGGGGGACCGCGTAAGCCGTCAGGTGCAGGTCGCGCAGCGCCTGTTCCACGTTCGCGGTCTCCTTCTCGAACCCGAACTCGGGCGTGTGCACGCCGATCACGACCAGTCCCGCATCTTTGTATTTCTCGGCCCACGCTCTCAGGTACGGGAGCTCTCGCAGGCTGTTGATACAGGAATAGGTCCAGAAATTGACTAATACCACCTTGCCGCGCAGCGACTTGCTGTTCAGCGGCGAAGAGTTGAGCCAGGTTACGGCGCCATCCAAACCGGGCATGCGTTCTCCTCCCGTTCCGGAGGCAAGTGCGGCGGCCGAAATCCAAAAGGCGAGCTTCTTCATCAGGAAACACCTTGCCACCGTCGAACCAGCAACGGGCCGGCCATTTGAGGCTGCTGGAAACAAAGCGGCTGGAGCGGAGGCAGGTGTTGACGGGCCATCAGGAGGCGATATCCCGACACCGGGAAGTCGCGCGTCAGCGCCCCGCCAGGACGGCATCCACGACGTTTTGCGCGCAATCGTCGAATCGCCGCTCGCCTTTCATACAAGGCTGCCATTCCTTCTCGAAGATCTGGGGATAGCCGGGCCAGGAGCGTTCCCACAGGCCCTGCGAGGCCGCATACGGGACGTGGCCGGGAGCGTCCTTGGCTACTGCGTCGGCTACAATCTGGCCGGTCGTATAGAACAACATCGCATGCCACAGATCCCGCCGGGGCAGCAGCTTGCCCCTCCTCCGCGCGTCGTCCGAGATGGTCTTCTGGAGTTTCGCCACGAGGCTGTGCGAGGCTTCGTGGAACAGAATCTCCAAGCCGTCCAGGCCCGCGTTCCCGGGATCGCTGCTGGAGATGGCGGTGCGGGTCGGAAACAGAGTCGTGTACGCATTGGCACGCTCTCCATACCAGACGACATCGACGCGGATCGGCTCGTCGGGCCACGGAGTTTCGTACGCCGCGGCGAGGCGGGGAATGATCGCGGACGCATATTTCTGGATGAGGGGAGTCTCGGCCGCGATCCACGCCTCGTTCGTTTTGGAGTGCTGCGGCCACCAGTGGGCGCGATAGACCGGCGCGGCCTTTTCCATCGCGGCGCGCAGTTCGGAGTCCAGCCCTGCGGCCGCCAGCGTCGCGTCGTTTTCATGGTCCTCGATGGCGTCTTTGATCGTGGCCATCTCGCGGCGCAGACGGTCCTCTCGGAATCGCATCTGGTAGAAGCGAAGGGCCTCGGTCCACGCCGCCCGGTCGGAGCCGGGAAGCGTTGCTCCTTCCGCCGCCGCGGAGCTTCGATCGAGCAGAAAGTGATGCAGATTGGTCCAAAAGCCGTTGTGAAAATCGAACGGTAAGACCAGCAGGAGCATGCCTGCGAGAGGTTTGCCGGACACGCTCTATAGACTTTCCGGGTGGGCCCTCGGTTAGCGGAACCGGCAGGGGGCTCGGCTTACACCGTATATCGCTTCACCTGAATCTTCTTGTCGTCGAAGATGCCCAGACCCAGCGACCCCGCGATCTCGATGTGCTCCACCTGGCAGTTCAGGTAATGGCTCGCATCATCGGGCTTGGACAACGCTATCGATGCCATCCCGACCTCCGCGCGCTTGGCGTCGATCACCTTCAATCCGGTCTTATCGAGCGCCACCGGGTCGGTCGCGAAGTAAATCGTCTTGTGCTCCCACATGAACTGCGGGCGCGCCGGAGGACCGCCGTGATACGACGCTTTCACCGCATCGCAGATATGCAGAACGGCTTTCTCGCGAATCACCGGCAGGCTCACGACGGAAGGAATGAACATTCCGCAGGCGTTCGCCGTGGGGGTCAGATGGCTGCGATTGACGTTGTTCACCATCCCGTGAGACATGTTCTTGAGCGCGATGGTCACACCCGCTGACTGGTGATGTTTGAGCACCGGCAGGTTGATGAACTTCGTGACCTGGCGGGTGATGGTCTTGGCGACATAGGAGCGGCGGAAATGCGGATCGCTCCAGTTTTCGCCGGGCTTGATCAGCGCCATCTCCATGTAGTGGTCCGGATCGTAGCCCTCCATATCCAACTGCGACTCGTTGTAGGCCGTGGAGCCGAATTCCATGCGGACGCCTTTGGGCACCCACTTGTCGATCCCCGCCTCGAAGGTCTCCTGCCGGTAGCGGTTGTAGACGATCACGTCGCTGCCGGTGACACCGGCCTGCTTGAGCCCGTCCAGGATGGCTGCGAGGACCGTCCCGTCTGAGCAGAGCGTCTTCCCGCCCACCGGGCTCACCTTGATCGCCACCACATCGCCCTTCTCAAAGAACGACCGCCAGGCCGAAGTCCAGTCCGGCGCGCCGGTCAGTGCCGTCATCCCCTTTTCCATCACTTTGCGGACCGGATCGGCCTGGTAGACTCCGCCGGTGATGATGCCGGCATTTTGCACGCCGACCACGACTCCCGGAAACGGCCCCGGCATCCCCGGCTTCGAGGTGGCGGCCTTGCTCCGGACCACCCCAAGGGCAGCCGCGCCAGCCATCGCGGAATATTTCCACAGATCGCGACGAGGTATCTTCACGAAGGTTATTGTACTCCCGGCGGATGTGGGGCTGGTATGCGGCGGTCAGGCCCGGCGACGCATCTCGGCGCGCGCCTCGTCTTCCGCCGTCCGGGCGCGGTCGGCCTCGCGCTTATCGTGCAGTTTCTTGCCTTTAGCCATCGCCACCTCGACCTTGATCCGGCCTTTCTTGAGATACATCTTGGTCGGGATCAGGGCCAAGCCCTTCTCCCGCGTGGCCCCCAGGAGCTTGTCGATCTCGCGCCGGTGGAGCAGCAGCTTCCGGTTTCGCACGGGGGCGTGGTTTTCGCGGTTGCCGTGCGAATACTGGCTGATATGGGCATTCACCAGCCAGGCTTCGTTGTTGAGCACCGAGGCGTAGGCATCCTTGAGCTGGATCTGGCCGTCCTTGGCGGCCTTGACTTCGGTTCCCGTGAGCACAAGACCGGCTTCGAACCGGTCGAGGAGGAAGTAGTTGTGCCCGGCCTGCCGGTTGGCGCTCAGGATTTTGGTGGATTCGTCTCGGTTGGCCAATTTTCAGATCCCGACGTCCCGGCCGCCAGGACCCCGGCTTCCACCCGGAATCGCCTACACGGTCGGAACCCCAACCACGTCAATGACTTTAGATGCCAGCGGACCGCCGCAGCGCACTTCATCTTAACATAGGGCGTCCGACTGTCAGGATCGTTAGAAGAACATGTCTTTTTTCAAATATTTAGCGATTTTTGCGGTGGCCGGTGCGATGCTTTGGCCGGTAGCGAACCTGGAGGCTCGCAATAGGAAGGGCGACCGCTACCTGGCCGAAGGGCGGGCGCACGAGGAGAAAAAAGAGTGGGATGCCGCCTTGGTCGCTTATGAGAAGGCGCTCTCCGAGGATCCCACGGAGATGGTCTACCAGATGGCGACCGCTAAGGCCCGCCTGCAGGCTGGCCAAGCCCATGTGGAGGCCGGACTGAAGATTCGCGGCCAGGGCCAGCTCGGCGAAGCCCTGCTGGAGTTCCAGAAATCCTACGCGATCAACCCCGGATCCACGGTCTCGCTCCAGGAAATCCAGCGCACCCAGGAGATGATCGAGCGGGAGCGCAAGCGGGTCATGGAGACCGGCAAGCAGACACCCGCGGAAGATCGCGGCCTTACTCCGATCGAGGAGATGCGCAAGGAGATTCAGGAGAAGTCGAGGCGCATCCTGGGGGTTCCGGAACTCAAGCCCGTAGACCCGACGGTCCGGAACCTCACCATGAACAACGTCTCGGTGAAGACGCTGTTCGAAACGGTGTGCAAGACGGCCAATATCAACGTGCTGTGGGACCCTGACTACACCCCGCCCCAAAGGAACACCATTTCCGTTCACTTCGACAACTCCACCCTGGAGGAGGCTCTGGATTACCTCGCGGTGATGACCAAGTCCTTCTGGAAGCCGCTGTCTTCCAACACGATCCTTATCACCAACGACAATCCCAACAAGCGCCGCGACTTCGAGGAGATGGTGGCGCAGACCTTTTACCTTTCCAACGTGAATTCCGCGCAGGAGGTCCAGGAGGTGGTCAACGCGGTGCGGTCGGTTTCAGAGTTGCAGCGCGTGGTGGCGTACAACTCGCAGAACGCGATCATCGTGCGCGGGGAAGCCGATAAAGTGGCCCTCGCGGCGAAGATGATTCACGACCTGGATAAGCCCAAATCGGAGGTGGTGGTGGACATCATGGTGCTGGAAGCCAGCACGTCGTTCACCCGCCAGCTTACTGCCGCGGTAGCATCCACCGGCCTCACGGTGCCCTTCACCTGGAATCCGAGGAACCCGGTTACCACAACGAGTTCCGGTTCTTCCGGGACCGGTACCGACACTGGTACGGGGACGACCGGCACTCCAACCACCGGCACCACGACCGCGGTCGCGCTGAACAACCTCGGGCTGGCCACCGGTGATGTCACCGTTACCCTGCCAAGCGGGCTGCTGCAGGCAGTCTTGAGCGACACCAAGACCAAGACCCTGCAGGCGCCGCAGATCCGGACGCTCGAGGGCGTCAAGGCAGAAATCAAGATCGGGCAGCGCGAACCTACCGCGACCGGGAGCTTCCAGCCGGGCATCGGCGGCGTCGGCATCAACCCGCTGGTGAACACGCAGTTTACCTACATCGATGTAGGTGTGAATGTGGCCCTGCAGGCGCACGTGCACGACAACGGCGACGTGGGCATGCACCTCGACCTCGACATTTCCAACATTATCAATACGGTCAATCTCGGCGGCATCAATCAGCCGGTCATCGGGCAGCGCAAGATCTCGCAGGACATCCGCATGCGCCAGGGAGAAGTGGCCTTGCTCGGTGGCCTGATCACCAAATCGGACATGAAGACGATCACCGGCATTCCGGGCCTTTCGAGCATTCCGATTTTCGGAAAATTATTCTCGGGCGACAGCATCGACCGCGAGCGAGGGGACCTGATGATCGTGATGATCCCGCACATTATCCGGCGGCCCGAGGTCACGGCCGACGAGTTGCGGCCCATCGCGGTGGGCAATGCCACGACCGTGAAGCTGAACTATGCTCCCAGACCGATGCCGGAAGGGCCCAAGGCGGCTCCCGGCCCGGCCCCGGCTCCGGCTGGCGCGGTACCGCCCGCGGTTCCCGGCGGCGCACCGGCTGCCGCTCCCGGCGCTCCGGTCGGAGTTCCTCCGGCGGCCGCCATGTCGCCGCCGGCAGGCGCGCCACCCCTGATGCCGCCTGCGACTGCGCCTCCGGCTGCTGCGGCGGCAGGGACCGCGGCCCCAGCCTCGGATGCGGCCCAGAAGCCCTCGGCGCGGGTCCACTTCACGCCTTCGCAGCAGGAAACCACCCCGGGCGCCAGCTTCACCGTGGCCCTGACACTGGAAGGCGGAACCGATGTAGCCGCCGCGCCCCTGCAGATCCAGTTCGATCCGAAGGTCCTGAGCCTGAACGATGTAGTCCGCGGCGATTTCCTTTCGAGCGACGGACAGCAGGTGGTCTTCACCAAGAAGATTGATAACGCCGGCTCGGCCACCATCCAGCTTAACCGCATGCCCGGGACGCCGGGAGTGAACGGCTCGGGGGTGCTGGTAACGCTGAATTTCCAGGCTGTCGGCAAAGGCGCCAGCACCGTCAGCGTCGCCAACCTGATGGTGAGAGGCTCGCAGGGACAGGTACTGGCAACCGGTAGCCCGCAACTGACGGTGAACGTCAAATAAGGGGGCCTATGAGACGGCGCAACCAGAGAGGATTGACCCTCATCGAGCTGATCGTGGCCTTCACCATCATGCTGATTTTGAGCATGATGGCCGTCCCGCTGGCGCGCGCGCGGGTGGAGGCGGAGCGGCGGCGGGTGCTGCTCAACGACTTGATCGATATGCGCCGGGCCATTGACAAGTTCAAGGACAACTGCGACATGGGTTACTTCGGCCCCCCCAAGCAGGGGAGCAACTGCTACCCCGAGTCGCTGACGGTCCTCGTCGAAGGTACGAAGCTGGCGGCCAGCGCCGATGGCAAGGTCATGAAGTTCCTGCGCCGCATCCCGATCGATCCGTTTACCAACAAGGCCGAGTGGGGATTGCGCAGTGATCAGGACGACCCGACATCCACCAGTTGGGGTGGCCAGAACGTGTTCGACGTCTACAGCAAGACTACGGACAAGGATGCGGATGGGAGACCATATGCGGACTGGTAATGCTTTCGCCGGCAGGAGAGATCGCGCCGCGCGATTCCGGCAGCGCGGTTTCACGTTCGTGGAGCTGATGGTGGTGATCACCATCATCGTGACCCTGATCAGCATCGCGATCCCGATCTACAACAACACGATCCGGCGGACCAATGAAAGCGTGCTGAAGAACAATCTCTTCACACTTCGCACCGTGATCGACAACTACACAGGCGACAAGGGCAAGGCGCCGCAATCGCTGCAGGACCTGGTGACCTCGGGCTATCTGCGCGAAGTTCCGTACGACCCGATGACCCACTCCAACACCACGTGGCGCATCATCATGGAGGACGCCAGCCAGAGCGTCAACCAGTCGGACCCGGGGATCTTCGACGTCAAGAGCGGGTCGGACAAAACGGCCACGGACGGCACGCCCTACGCAGACTGGTAGGCTGGCAGGCGGCACGGCCGCCACGCGGACCGGAACGCCGGCCGCCGGACGTTACACTGGTCCTTGATGCTCCGAACCCTCCCCGAGGTGCTGGCCGCGGCTCTCGTGATGGCCGGCTGTGGGTATGTCGGCAACCCGATGCCCCCGCTGGCGAACGTCCCCGCCCCCGTCACCGACCTGGCCGCGGTGCAGCGCGACGCCCGCATCATCGTACACTTCAAGCTCCCCACCATGACGACGGAGAGCGTGCTCATCAAGTCGCCGCTGAAGCTCGATTTGCGGATTGGCGTTGCGCCGGAGGGGCCATTCCGCGCCACGACGTGGGCGGCGCAGGCCCGGCCGGTGCCGCCAGGGGATGTGCAGAGCGGAGTTGCGATTTATGAGATTCCCTCGAAGGAATGGGTCGGGAAGGACGTCGTGATCGGAGCCCGGGTGATCGGCTCCAACGGCAAACAATCGAACTGGGAGGCGTTGGAGGCCACCCCGATTGTGCAGCCACCCGAGCGGCCCGGCAAACTCGATGTGGAGCCCACCGCCGAAGGACTGCGGCTGACGTGGACCGGGCCCGCCGGCGATTACCGCATCTTCCGGAGCGCGGAGGATGAGAAGACACTCGCTCCTGTCGCGGACGTGCAGGGGCTGACCTGGACGGATCACGCTGCCGAATTCGGCAAAAGCTACACGTACATCGTGCAGCGGATCGTCAAACTGGGCGTCCACAAGGAGGCCGAAAGCGAGCCGACCGCGCCGGTTTCGCAACTGCTGAAAGATACGTTCCCGCCCGCGCCGCCGGCGGGCTTGCGGGCGTCCGCCGCGCCGGGTTCCGTCGAGTTGTCCTGGGATCGCAGTCAGGAATCCGACCTGGCCGGTTATCGCGTGTACCGCGCTACGGCGGGAGGCAACTTCGAGAAGATCGCGGAGGTTTCGCAGATTCCCACCTATTCGGACCGCGCCGTGGAGAGTGGCAAGCAGTATCGGTATGCGATCACGGCCTTCGACAAAGCGGGGAATGAGAGCGAGCGATCGGCAGTCGTCGAGGCGACGGTGCCGTGACGGCAGCACGCCATGTGCCGCGGACACTCGTGTCTGCCGCGTCCCGACTCATCGGGACGCTCTTCGGGCTACCCCGCAGGCAGGTGCGCTCCCGAAAAGTCTCGACACAAGCGTCGAGGCGGCAGCCGCGATCCTTCGCCGCCAGCGACACTCTGCACGCCCGGCAGCCGCACCGAAGAGTGGGGACGCGGCAGGCAGGAGTGCCTGCGCCACTGTTCCTGGCATTCGCGCTCGGTGTTTACGCACAGGCGCCGCCAGCGCGGACGCCGGTAATCCTGATCTCGATCGACACGCTGCGGGCCGATCACCTCGGCGTTTACGGTTACCGGAAGATCGCCACGCCGGGTATCGATGCCTATGCCCGCCAGGGGACGGTCTTCGAGGCCATCGACTCCCAGGTTCCGCTCACACTGCCATCGCACACCACGCTGTTCACCTCGACGTATCCATTCGAGAACGGCATCGAGGAGAACGACCAGCGGCTTCCCGCGGGTGCCGTGACCCTCGCTTCGGTGCTTCGCGCCAACGGCTACAAGACCGCCGGGTTCGTGGGCAGCGTACTCATGGACCGCAGCCAGGGGCTCGATCAGGGATTCGATTTCTACGACAGCCCGTTCCACGGAAGCTCGCAGGAGTTTCGGAATCCAATGACCGCGGGGGTGCGGCGCGATGGAGCGCTGGTGGTGCGTGCGGCACGGCAATGGCTTATCGAAAACCACGGCCAGGCGGTGTTCGCCTTTCTGCACCTGTTCGACCTGCACGCGCCGTACAGCCAGGCTTCGAGCCCCGACGGGCTCCCCAACACCGCCGGATACGACGCGCAGATCGGCTATGTAGACCGGCTGCTCGGCCAATTCCAGCAGGTGCTGGCGCAGGGCGGATGGTGGGACCGGTCGCTGGTGGTCGTGCTTTCCGATCACGGCGAGAGCCTTGGCGACCACGGCGAATCGAGCCACGGCTACTTCATGTACCAGAGCACGCTGCGGGTGCCGCTGATGATCCATTGGCCCGCCGGGACGCCGGGCTATCCGGAGCGCTGCGCGGCGCCGGGCGGTTTGATCGACATGGCTCCCACCATTCTGGATTTCCTGAAACTGCCGACGCCGGCTTCGTTCCGCGGTGCGAGCCTGCTGGCGGCAGCGCGCAGCGGCAAAGACGACGGGCGCGCGGTGTTCAGCGAGAGTATGTACGCGCGCGATGCGTTCGGGTGGGCACCGCTGCGCGGCCTGCGCGTGGGAGGATTCCAGTACATCGACGCGCCGAAGCCCGAACTTTACAACCTGGATCGCGATCCGGCGGAGACGCAGAACTTGATCGCGGAGAACGCGCCCATGGTTCGCGATCTTCGCGCGCGGCTGGGCAGCCTGCTCGCGCCATACGCCGCCAGACGCTCTCCGGCGCCGGGCGATACGTCTTCGCAAACCAGGCGCGCACTGGAATCGCTCGGGTATGTCGGCCGGGGCGCAGCGGGCAGGGCGGGGAACGGCCGCGGGGCGGACCCCAAGGATCGGCTCGGAGAATACAACCTCTACGAGAAGGCCCTGGCCGCCATGTATTCCGGTAATCCGCGCGGGGCGATTGCGGACTTTCAGAAGCTGCTGACGCTGGATGCCCGCAATTCCCTGGCTCGCTACTACCTGGGTGACGCGTACCTGCGCGCGCGCCAGCCGGACGGCGCGATTCGCGAATGGAGCAATGCGCTGAAGTACGATCCGGGTTACGTGCCTGCGGCCGAAGCGCTGGGAGCCTGGTGGATCGGGAGCGAGGACTACGCCAAGGCCCGGGAGGCGTTTCAGAAGGCTCTGGCGGCGGCTCCGGAAGACTTCACCGCACTCCTGGGCCTGGGGACCGCGGAAGAGCATCTGGGGCTGCTGAAGGATGCCATCCAACACCTGCAGACGGCCTGCGGGATGGCGCCGGACTCGATGCAGTGCAGCCGCGAGCTGCAGTCGGCGCGCGGCAAACTGAAATAGGCAGACGGGTTCTGAAGGTGATCGCTCTGGAGCCGCTTCATGGGTATGTCATCGCCCAGCGCATTCGTCAGGTAAGGATCGGGGATGTCTCTAAATCGGCAGTGGCGGACAAACGGACATCTCCGCTTTGATACACAAGCCTCTGGAGGAGCGTCTTGACGGCTACTTCTGCTCACGGAACTCAGTTGAGCAATAATTCGGCGTAGGTCGATATTTGGCCGAGACGGCTCGAAGAATTTCACCGATCGCTATACCCCCACATTCACCCTGTTGCTCGCCACCCTGCATATTGAACTACACCTCGGACAGCAGGTGGCGCAATCGTGCACGCCCCAGCCGGTGTGATGGCAGTTCTCGATCGGCCGGCCGCATGTGCGGCACACAATCCGGGTACGAGGGTGCAGGCGGCGGAGGGACCAGTCAGCGGTAATCAGGCAGCCTCGAAACCCTTCGCCGCCAGCGATACTGTGCACGCCCGAAATGCGTCCCGATGAGTCGGGACGCGGCAGGCAGGAGTGCCTGCGTCACATCTCCGGCGCGTCAAGTTTGGGCGGGGGATGGGCGCGGGAGGGGGATGGAGAAGAGCCAGGCGGCGATTCCGGCGATGGCGGCGGACCACTCCCACCACTCGAGGGTCAATCCTGCCCAGGAGAGCGGCGCGGGAATGCGCGAGATCCAGATACGTTCGATCGGGCCATCGGGGAGACGGCTTTCGGCCGGTTCGAGCAACGCCTCCATCCATCGGGCATCCCGCGCGGTGGCCGAATACTGCGGCGCGGTGCGCGCATCGAGCTGCTTGGTGACGGTTTGGCCGGCCACCGAGATCTGGCAGAGGCCCACCTTCGGAGCAGTGGCGCGCAGCCTCCAACTGATTTCGCGGGCAGCGGGGATGTGCACGGGCGGGGCGTCCACTTCGATCCACGGGGGAGTCTGCAACCCGACGGGTGGAAGAGGATCGCCCGCACCGCGGAGACGCACGGTGAGCACGGCATCGGCGCCCGTTTGCAGCGGCGTGCGGGCAAAGAATTCGTTCCCTTGAAATGCGGCCAGCGCGAGCAGGGGAGCTGCGGCCGCAAGCGGCGGGAGCACACGCGCCAGCAGAAGGCCGTTGATGCGCAGGGTCCGCAGCAGCGTGGCGAAGGCCAACGCGGGCTCCTCGCCGAAGAGGCGCAATTCCAGGACGCAGCCCCACAGTCTCCGGCGCAGGTCGCGGATGGCGGCGCGGTTGGCGAACAGCCGGAACGACAGCGCCAGCACCATACCGGCGATCAGGCCGAAGAGGGCGGCGGCGCCCATGGGATCGCGCCCCGACAGGGGCTCGAGCGCCGCGCGAACGAGAGGCCGAAGCATGACCCGACGGTTACTCCAGGTACCCCAAGCCCTTCAACCTCTCGAGCAATTCTTCCTTGGTGCCGGCGTCTTCCAGGCGCGCGAGTTCCTTCTCCATCACGTGCAGCACAAATTCCCGCGGCGACGAGTATCCCGCGGCGGCCGCGACTCGCTCGATCCGGGTCCAGAGCGGCTTCTCGAATTTCACGGTTGGTTGAAACATACGTTGCCCTCAGTACAACTTCCTTCCCGAGCCGGCGGGCGGCAGACCGAACAGCGTGGGGATCGATGCGGACAGGTCCTTCAGGTCCGGATCCTCGAGGCGGCTGGAGCGCGTTTCGAGCAGCACACCGGGCACGGCGTGCGGATCTATGCAATGATCGCCGATCCATTCGTCACGATTTTCCTCCACCACGGCCGGGCCAATGGATCCCAGGGCGCCGTCCCACGAGGCGCGGTAGCCCGCGGCAAATCCGACAACCAGGTCGGGCGCATATTGGATGTCGCCGTCGAATTGGGGATGCGGCGCCCACATGGAGGCCACCACGGGCCGTCCGGTTTCGGGATCGCGAAAGGCGGACAACCGCCCGGCGATCTGCCGGGCGACCTCCGGTGCGTCGCTTCGGGCTACCGATCCGTGCTGTTCGCGGCCCTGCAGATTCAGGTAGAGGGAGTTCAGGCCGAGCGAGTAGGCGCGCGTCAGCGGCCAATCGACATTCGACACGAGATCGTGGCGGTCACGGGTGAGCGGCTGCCGCAGACGGAGGAAGCCTTCGGCGAGCAGCCACGCATTCAGGTCCACGGCGCGATTGAAGCTCGCGAAGCCGTGGTCGGACATCACGATCAGGGTGGCGCCGGCGGCGTGAGCGCGCACCCAGCCCACGGTGTCGTCCACGGTGCGGTAGGTGTCGAGCAGATCCTGGCCGAATCTGCCCCAGAGCATGTGGGAGTCCTGATCGACCGCGAAGAAGTGGAAGAAGAGCAGGCCGCCGTGAAAGTGCATGACTGCCTGGCGGAGAAGCGCCAGGTGTTCCCGCGCGACCATGCGGCTCTGTGCAAGGTATTCCTGTCGGTCGAAGACATGCTGGCGGAGGGCGGCGGTGTCCTGCGGCATCCCTTGGGTGTAGTAGAGGCCTGCGGATTCGGCCAGGCTTCGACTATACGAGGCCGGCGCCGATATCCGGATCTCGGGCCGGCGCGGATCGACGTTCACCGGCGAGACATAGACCTCGAAGCCGGGGACGAGTTGCCGAGCGTAGACGCGAAACATGCCATGGGCGGATGTCCAGCCGGCGATCAAGGGGAATTCGACCTCGATCCAATCGGACCATTCCCCTTGCTGCAGTACAAAGGGCTGGCCGGCGACGGTGAAGCGGGCGACCGGGGCCGTGGCATCCAGATCGACTCGCAGATCGACAGTGGCGAACGCTCCGTCGCGGCGGTACGGATTGGGAGGGCCGGGAATGGGCAGCAGGGCGCGGCCGTCGTGGATGCGCGTGGAGACGATTCGTCCGCCGGGCACGTCGTGGGTCGTTTCGGCCGGGTCGTCGGTGAAGAAGGAAAAAGTTCCGAAGGTGCCTTCCATGTCGGGAACGCCCATGCCGGAGAGGAACTCGCCGCCCGAATCGAGCGGTGGATAGTCCATCGGCATGCGAAGGATCGTGACCGGGATGCCGCGTGCGGTGAGGGAGTCCCAGAAAGGGCGCCCGTGGCGGAAGGTGCGGATTTGCGGGGAGGAGAGCGGGATTTGAAACGCCCCCAGCGGCAGCACGCGGCGCAGCGGCAGAGTCTCGCCCATCGACGAGAACGGAAGCAAGGTGCGGGGATCGCGGTGGACGAAATCGTAGATGCCGTGCGACGTGGGGTCGCTGCCGGTGAGGAAGGTGGCCCAGGCCACAGGGCTCTGCGGAGGCATGGTGGTGCCAAGACGCTTGAACTCGCCTTCGCGCCGGAGGCGGTCGAGATTCGGGAGGGCGGCCCAATGAGCTTCGAGGAATGCGGGATCCATGCCATCGATACCCAGGACGATGACGGACGGAAGGTTGGCCGTGGGAGGATGGCCGCATGAAGTGAACGCGGCCAAGAGAAGGAGGCAGGACATCGCGGCGCACTTGCGGACCGAGTTCAGCAGTTGGGAATTGGCGGCGAAAGGCGTCCCGATGAGTCGGGACGCGGCAGGCAGGAGTGCCTGCGTCACAGCATCGGAAAGGCGGTTTTCGTGCATTTCGGTGGCCCGACAGGGCTCGTTCGAAGGCGATTTCATTTTCCCAGAAGCGACGCGGGATTGGCCGGGAGGCCATCCGGGCGCGAGTAAACCTTTTGGCGGGGAACTCGTCTACAACGGGTGAATGGAGCCGAGTGCCGCCTGCCCGCGGATGGTCGCCGCGGCCGACATGGAGAACCCGGGGATTCAGGACTTCGATGCCGTTGTGCGCCTCTACTGGCCGCGGATCTTCCGGTTCACGCTGGCGTCGTCGCGCGACCGGGACGCGGCCGAAACTCTCACACAGGAATGTTTCCTCAGGGCTTACCGCGGCCGCGAGCGGTTTCGGGGAGATTCGAGCCTCCAGACCTGGCTGATGCAGATTGCCATCAACCTGGTGCGCGACTATGCGCGGCGCCGGCGGCTGCAGTTCTGGAGGCGAGCGGAACTGGCGGATGCGGACCTGCGGGCCGACTGGATCCCGGATGGTGAGCTTTCGCCCGAGGCGCGAGCGCTGGTGAAGGAGCGGGTCTCGGCCGTGTGGTTGGCGGTCAAGAAGTTGTCCGAGAGGCAGCGAACCGTATTTCTGCTGCGCTTCGTGGAGGAGATGGCGTTGTTCGAAATCGCGGAGGCGACGGGAACGAGGATCGGAACGGTGAAGGCGCACCTGTTCCGGGCATTGCAGTCGATCCGGGAACAGGTTGGGGAGAAGATATGAACGGGCATCTGTCATCGGAACAGATCTCCCGATGGGCTATGGGAGAGCGCGGCGCGGCGGAGGCAGAGCATGTTGGCGCGTGTGCGGAATGCGGCGCCAAGGTGGCGCGAATCGAGACGGTGCTGGCGCATTTCGGCAGCGCGGTGCGAGATTGGAGCAGCGGATGGGCGAGCGGGCAGGAGGCGCTGCTGCTACGCGGAGCGACTCGCGAGCCGGCGCGCTGGCTGCTGGCGGCTGCCGCGATTGTGACTCTGGTGTTGGTCCCGGTGTACTGGGACGCCAGGCAGCGGAAGAGGGCCGAAGAGGTGGCGGCGGATGCGGTGCTGATGGAGCGCGTGGATCGAGCCGTTTCGCGCACGGTACCCGAGACGATGGAGCCGCTGATCGAACTGGTAAGTTACGAACCTGGGATTGCGGAGAAAAGTGAGGAAAAGCGATGATTCGACGATTTTGGGGATGGGGGCTTCTGGTGATCGTTACGGGCGCGACGGCGTGGGCGCAGGAGCCGCTTCTGGATTCCCTCAAAGACCCGAACACGGCGTGGCTGAAGGGAATTCCGGCGCCGGCATGGCCGTTTCCCGAAGGGCAGCAGTTCCACGGGGCGCTGAAAGACTTGAGCGGGTCGCCTCTGCTCAGGAGTCCCAACCAAAAGGGCAAGTGGTGGAGCAATCCGCAGACGGCGGAGGCGCTGGGCTTGACATCGGACCAGGTCAAGAAGATGGATGACATCTTCCAACAGCATCGGCTCAAGCTGATCGACTTGAATGCGGCCTTGGAGAAGGAGGAGGCGATTCTGGAACCGCTGGTGAGCGCGGAGCCGCCGGACGATAACAAGGTGCTGGCGCAGATCGACCGTGTGGCGCAGGCTCGCGCGGAGCTGGAAAAGGCCAATTCGCGGCTGCTCTGGTCGATCCGGCGGGTGTTGACACCGGAGCAGTGGAAGAAGCTGCAGGCGTACCCGGCGAAGCCGCGGAAAATTTAGGACGGCAGCCTCGAAAACCCATTTGCGGGGACAGGAGTTCGGGGCGACCAAAAGCGTCGGCATGAGTGCCAACGCGGCAGGCGGGAGTGCCTGCTGCACATCCGCGGGATATTGGTATGATTTGCTCTGAATGCGAAAACTCCTCATTCCTTTCGGCCTTACCTTCCTCATCCTCCAGGCCCAGCCGGCCAACCAGTTCAGCCTGACGATCGACAACATCATGCGCGGCTCGGGGCTGGTGGGCTTCGAACCTTCGCAAGTTCGCTGGTCCGGTGACAGCCGGCAGATTTACTTTCAGTGGAAGCAGGCCACCGACCGGGAGGAAGCGCCCTTCGACACTTACGTTGTGGGCATCGACGGTTCCGCCCCGCGAAAGCTGTCGGACGAGGAGGCCAAACTGGCGCCTCCGGCGTTTGGGGACATCAGCAGGGACAAGCGGCTCATCACGTACACGCGCGACGGAGATCTTTTCGTTTACGACAACAGCACCAGCAAGACCCAGCAGCTTACCAAGACCACGGATGCCGAACTGAATCCGCACTTTCTTGCCGACGGCAAGCGGATTTCCTTCACACGAGCCAACAACCTGTACGTGATGTCGCTGGATACAGGGTCGCTGGTGCAGATGACCGACGTGCGCACCGCCGCGCCGCCGGCCCCGGCAGGCGCCGCAGTAGCGGGAGCGGGCGGCTTTGGACAGGGACAGGGCCAAGGTCGTGGAGGAAGAGGCGGCGGAGGCGCCGCGCCCCCGGCCGCTACCGGCGAACCGGTTAAAGGTACGGACAGCCAGGAATATCTCAAGAAAGAGCAGAAGGAACTGTTGGCGACCATTCGCGAACGCGCGGCGATGCGCGAAGAAGCGGAGGCGCGGCGCAAGAAGGACAATCCGCGCAAGCCCTTCACCTTGCAGGCCCGCCAGAATGTAACCTCGCTGCAGCTCTCGCCCGACGAGAAGTACGTCACCGCCACCGTTTCGGAGAACCCTGGAACCGCGAAAAACACGATGGTTCCCAACTACGTCACGGAGTCAGCGTACACCGAGGACATCCCGGGGCGCTCCAACGTCGGAGATCCGCAGACGAGCACGCGCCTCGCCATCATCGATGTGGCCACCGGGGATGTGAAGTGGGCGGATCACGGCCAAAGGCTGACGCCTCCGGACGCATCCGCGCAACACATGGGAACCAACCGCGAAGGCGCGGCTCCTCCGGTCCGCCCGCCCAGCCCGCAGGAGCGCGATGTGCAGCTTGGCCAGCCGGTCTGGTCCGAAGACGGAACCAAGGCCGTGATCCTGGCGCGAGCCGCCGATAATAAAGACCGCTGGATTCTGGCGCTCGACGCAGCTACCGGGAAGACTCGCGTTCTCACCACCGACCACGACGACGCATGGGTTGCCGGACCGGGCGCCAACACGCTCGGCTGGATGAAGAACGATCGCGAAGTCTTTTTCCAGTCCGAGCGCACCGGATACGCGCATTTGTACGCCGTACCGTTCGATGGCCGCGAGCCGCGGGTGCTCACGTCGGGCAAATGGGAGGTGCTCAATGTCCGGCAGTCCCAGGACAAATCGCACTTCTATCTCACCGCGAATCGGGAGACGCCCTACGAACAGCACCTTTACGAAATGAGCGGCGACGGCGGTACACTCACTCGCCTGACCGCGGCGCCGGGCAAACATGCGGCGATCCTCTCGCCCGACGAGCGCCGCATCGCCGACGTGTATTCGTACACCAACAAGCCGCCCGAGCTGTACCTACAGGACAACAGCGCGCAGGCGCAAAGCAAGAAGCTCACCTCGTCTCCGGCGCCTGAGTTCTGGCAATACAAGTGGCTGGATGTGCCCATCGTGACGTTCACGGCGCGCGATGGCGTGAAAGTCCCGGCACGGCTCTTCAAGCCGGCAAACGCTCGCCGGGGCGGCAGGGGCGTGGTGTTCGTGCACGGCTCCGGTTACTTGCAGAACGTGGACCGCAAGTGGTCCACCTACTTCCACGAATACCTGTTCCACCACGTTCTGATGGAGCGAGGCTTCACCGTGATCGACGTGGATTACCGCGGCTCGGCCGGCTACGGACGCGATTGGCGCACGGCCGTGTACGAGCACATGGGCGGAAAGGATCTCGACGATATCGTGGATGCCGCGAAGTACCTGGCGTCGGAGCAGGGCGTGGATCCCAAGAAGATCGGCGTGTACGGCGGGAGTTACGGCGGGTTCATCACGCTGATGGCGATGTTCACCCAGCCCGATGTTTTCGCGGCGGGCGCGGCACTGCGGCCGGTTTCGGATTGGGCGCTGTACAATCACGGATACACGTCGGACATCCTCAACACTCCGCAGGCCGATCCGGAAGCGTATCGGAAGTCGTCACCAATCTACTTTGCGCAGGGTCTCAAGGGGGCGCTTTTGATTTGCCACGGGATGGTGGATACGAACGTGGAGTTTCAGGATACGGTACGGCTGGTGCAGAAGCTGATCGAGCTTCGGAAAGAGAACTGGTCGCTGGCTGTCTATCCGGTGGAGAACCACGGTTTCGTGGAACCTGCCAGCTGGGCAGACGAATACAAACGCATCCTGGCGCTTTTTGAGAAGAACCTCTGAGGCCGCCATGCGGGCTAATGCGCCACCGGGGCCTTGAGATGTAACAGTTCCTGGAGCTTGGTCTCGAACTCTCTGTTATTAAATGGTTTAGTTAACAGTGCGTGGCCTCGCTCCACAACATATTTCTGCACCACCATGGTGTTGTCGTAGCCCGACATATATAACACCTTCATGTCGGGCTGCAGGGCGGTCAGACGGTCCGCCAGCATTGGTCCGCTCATTCCCGGCTGCACGACATCGGTGATCAGCAACTCCACCGGGGCGTTATGGTGTTTATACAGGGTCAGGGCATGCTCGCCGCTATCGGCGGTGATCACGGTGTACCCGGTTTTGGCCGCCATAGCGGCCACCAGTTTTCGGACCTCGGGCTCGTCATCTACGACGAGAATTGTTTTGTGCGCTCCCTCTTCAGACATGGCACCCTGATTCTAGCGGCGGATTCATGGCGCGGCAACAGAAGTGTTACGCGACTTGTGTTGGTACGCACTGGTACCGGGTTCTAGTGCGCACATCAGTCCTGCCACGAGGATGCCAATCATACTGAGAGCCGCACCCCAGTACACGGAAGCGGGCCGGTAGCGCATTTCGATGTGGTGGCGCCCGCTGCCGGCCGCTACCGCCCGCAGGATTCCCGCATACTCCTGGACGGGGATCCGTTTGCCATCGACCCAGGCGCGCCAGCCGGGAAAATACGGGTCGCCCACGACGACCCGCCCACTGCACGCGAGGTCAACGTCGATGGCCAGCGCCTCTGCGGTCCGGCTCGCCAGGTGCACGCCGTCCTCTGCGTCGCAAGCAACGTCGTGCTCTGCCCAGAGAGGCTCGGGTATGCCGGGATTTCGGTACACCTCGAGGCCAGTCCGCGATTGGAAGACCTCGACCTGACTGGAGCTGGCGGGCTTCCTGCCAACATAGAACTGCACGCCGAGCCAGCGCGGGGTCCGGTGATCCCCAAGGATGGCCAACAGGTTGGCGGGCATGGAGGCGACGTAACCCCCGAACTGCTCGATGCTGTAGAAATCGCCGAAGTTCACCGGAATAGCGTCCTCGTCGATCTGCACGCGGAACCAGCCAGGCTGGCGGTGAAGGAACTCGGCGATGTCTGCCTCATCCTCGACTGGCTTCAGCAGTGAGCCAGGTTGATTCATCCGCTGAATCGGAAGGGGCACAGTAGTGGACTCGACTAAGAACAGGGCAAGAGCGATCGCCGGAAAACCCCAGCGCCGCGGCCACCAGCGCAGTACGCCAGCGAACGCCAAGGCGACCGCGGCGATGATCCACGCGGGATGAGCAGGGGGCGCGCGATGTGCCAGCGTGAGTCCGGCGTAGATGGCGAATAGGGCAAGGGAGAATAAGATGAGCAGTGTGCCTCCGGTACGGCGGCGGAGTGCCGCTTCCAGCCCCAGCGCTGCCAGTCCCGCGAGCCCCGCCTGGCAGATGACCACGGCCATGGCCGGATACCGCGCCTTCTCCACCATCGGTACCAGCAGGTAGGCGAGCCGGTGCACCGGCGAATCGGCGCCCAGCGCCAGCAGCAGTCCCGCCAGGGCAACCGCGGACATCAGCCGCACACGGCGCGCCCGCCAACGCCGCCAGACTGCAGAGAGTGCGAGCGAGAGCGCCACGATGCCGACGAACGGATTGGCGTGAACCGACAGACCCGGAATCACCATTCCCGGAATGCTGCGCGCATGCAGGGAATACTCCGCATGAACGCTGTACGGGATTCGATCTTTCCAGCGCTGCGGCTCGGGCGTGCCGGCCCAGCGGACAGCGCGGCGTCCGTACTCGATGGCCGGCACCATCTGGAGTCCCGAAACGAGGAAGCACACGATGAGGAAGGAGAGGACGTGGGCGGCAGCGCGAAGATTGCGACGGGAACCCGCGTACCACAGCCACAAGCCGCCCATCAGCACGGCGGTGTAGATCGGAATATTATGATGGCCGCTGAGGAAAGCGAGTCCCATGGCCACGCCGCAAAGCGCCGCATTGGCAAACGGGCGCCGGCCGCGAAAGACACGCGCGAAGAACAACAGGACGATGGGGATCCACAGCGCGCTCATCAGGAACTGCGGCGTTGCGGAATGGCCCATGAAGCCGGCGAACGCCCAGACCGACGCCCCGACGAGAGATGCGCCGGCGCCGGCTTTCAGCTCGCGGCACAGTGCATAGGCGAAGACCGCTGACATCCAGTGGATCAGCACCCAATACCAGTGCAGGACACCCAAGGGGATGTGGCCGTTGCGCAACGGCATGGCGAAGAGGATCCAGTTGAGCGGGTTGGCGAGGGCCGGCTGTACCTGTCCGATGAGCGATTGGCCGCCCACCTGGTACGGATCCCAAAGCGGCAGGCGCCCGGCATGGAGTTCGCGCGCCTCGAAATCGAGCCACGGCCGGACCTGCAGGGCCTGGTCGGGATTCTCGAGCCAGGTGTAGCCCGACTGCAGAGTCAGTTGGCGGAAATAGCCAATGGTGAGGGCCAGCAGGAACGCGAGCGCAGAAAGCGTGCGCAAGCCTGGACTCAATCCAGCTCCGCGGGTGTGAGGTTCGGTGAGAGACCCTGGATGATGGCGAGAGCCAGCAGGTAGGCGGACCCACCGAAGAGAAACAGGGGCAGATAACTGTGGGTCCACTCGACGATATAGCCGGTGCCGACCTGCACCACGACGCTGGCCAGCGCACCCATGGTGCCGCCGATCCCCACCACGCTGCCGACGGCCGCGCGGGGAAACATGTCGGACGTCGTGGTGAACAGATTGGCCGACCAGCCCTGGTGCGATGCGGTGGCCAACCCAACCAGGCCGACCACCACCCAAAGACTCTTGCAATACGGCGCGTAGAGCACCGGAACCACACCCAGGGCGCAGATGAGCATGGCGGTTTTGCGGGCGTAGTTCACGCTCCGGCCGCGTTTCATCAGGCCTGTCGATATCCAACCACCGGCGACGCTGCCCACGCTGCAGATGTTGTAGACCACCAGGGTCGGCAGCACGATCTGCTGCAACGTGAGTCCGAAGGTCTCCTGCAGGTATTTGGGGAACCAGAAGAGATAGAACCACCAGACCGGGTCGGTGAGGGCTTTGCCGATACCGAAGGCCCAGGTTTCGCGCTTGGGAAAAAGCCGCACCCACGGATAATCGGCGACTTTGTCCGGCGGGTCGGACTGGATGAATCCCAATTCCCTTGCCGAAATGCCGGGATGCTCCTCCGGCGTGTGGTAGATCAGGAGCCAGAAGGCAAGCCAGACGAAACCCAGGGCGCCGGTGGCGATGAACGCCGCCTGCCATCCGTAGGTCACGGTCAGCCAGGGAACTACGAGAGGGGCCACGACCGCGCCGATGTTGGCCCCGGAGTTGAAGATGCCGGTGGCGAAAGCGCGCTCGCTCTTGGGGAACCATTCGGCGACAGTTTTGATGCAGGCCGGGAAGTTGGCTGCCTCCCCCACTCCCAGGAACGCCCGCGCGACGCCGAAGGTGAAAGCCGAGACCGCCGCGGCGTGGGCCATGGCCGCGATGCTCCAAAGGCCCACCGCGATGGCGTAGCCCAACCGCGTGCCGAGGCGGTCGATGAGACGCCCGGCCGAGAGCAGACCGATGGCGTAGGCCGCCTGGAAGGCCGCCGTGATATATCCGTAGCCGATGTCGGTCCACCCGATTTTCGTCTCGAGCGTCTTGGCCAGAATGCTGAGCACCTGCCGGTCTACATAGTTGATAGTGGTGGCGAAGAAGAGCAACGCACAAACCATCCAGCGCAGATTCGACGTCGCGGGCCTGGAGACGGCAATCGTGCTCATGAAGAATACCGATTATATCGAGCAATCGAGACGGCGGCGTCCTGCATTTTCCACCGCGGGCCAAAAAAATGCCGCCGCGGCAAAGTGCTGCCGCAAACATGATAAACAGTTCCTTTGTTCTGAAGTACTTCCGGAGGGCCATCAAACTGCCATACGGTACCGCGGTCCCATGATGAAAGCTGTTCTGCTGACTCTCGCAGCATTGCTTCCGATTTTCCATGCCCAGGGAAGGGAAGATGACCTTTCGCCCGTTCCTGCGGGCCCCGCTGTCCCCGAAACAGGCATCGCGAGTTGGTACGGCTACCCATATCACGGCCGTCACGCCGCCGATGGCGAGATCTATGACATGGAAAAGCTGACCGCGGCTCATCGCACCCTGCCATTCGGAACCCGGGTGCGGGTGGTGAACCTCAGGAATGAGCGCATCGTCGAGGTGCGCATCAACGACCGCGGTCCATTCATTGAGGGGCGGATCATCGACCTTTCGCGCGCCGCGGCCCGGGCTGTCGATATGGAGACGGCTGGAATCAGCCCGGTGCGGGTAGAGGTGATCGAGATGCCCCGGGAACCCGCCGGAAGCTTCGGCGTCCAGGTGGGGGCTTTTCAGATGTGGCGCAACGCGAAGCGCTGCCTGGCCCTGATGAAGTCCCGATATGGGGCGGCGCGCATCCTGCTGCGTGAAGGAGGGCCCGACTTGTGGCGGGTGGTAGTGGGCGATGAGGCGACGCTGGAGGGCGCGCACGCCTTGGCGGAACAGATCCGGCAGGAGTCGGACGGCGGAGCGTTCGTCACCCGGCTCGATCGTTGAAAGACCGCGCGCCGGCCTGATCGATTTCGCGGTTCCTTTACGCCCTACTCATTGAAGGATGACAAGGAACGATCATGAGAACACTCACAGCAACGCTTCTGGTGGCGGGAGTCGCGGTCTTGGCCGCGTCGCGACTGCCTGCGGCAGACAGCGACAGACCCGCGAGTCTGTATCAGCGGCTCGGCGGGAGGCCGGCGATCGAAGCGGTGGTAGACGATCTGGTGTCGCGCATTCTGGCGGACGACCGCGTGAACACGTATTTTGCACACGCAGGGTCCAGCCGCGAAGCAGCGGACGCTTACAAGAGCAAGCTCGCGGACTTCATCTGCCAGGCGACCGGCGGGCCGTGCAAATATATGGGAGCCGATATCACCGCCGCACATCAGGGCCGCGGAATCACCAATGCCGCCTTTGACGCCGTGGTATCGGACCTCGTGGCCACGCTCGACAAACTCCAGGTGCCGGAACGGGAGAAGAACCAGGTCCTCGCCCTTTTGGGCCCAATGAGGACAGCGGTTGTAGCAAAGTGAGGTGAGGAAAGCAGCCTGGCGGTACCCGCTTAGACAATCAGGTGCCGGGCGGCGGTTCGTTGTACTCGCACCGGCGCCCCCAGTTCATCCTCATCGTCGCGGGCGGCTTCCTGGAGAAGGTGCATCAGATGGGAAGCCAAATCCTGCGAACAAATGCAATCGGTCTCCGATACCACTTCGGGAACGGTACGGCTGTGCCAGGCAAATTCGATATCGACCGGATCGCAGTCGGAGGTGATCCAGTACCCATTCACCCGGTACACATCCACGACTTCGTCGCCGCCTTCGACGGCTACACGGACCGAATTCTCGGTTTGGGATAGAATTACGCCTGAAACTGACCGGCCGTCTGGGTAGAGGATCGTCAAGTCGGTTTACCTCCCATTGTCATGGTCCGACAGAGGGATGGCTGGCGCCAGACTTTGCGGTACCGCGGGAGTACCGCAAGTTATGGCGCCAGACCCCGGAGGACACCCGTTAAGCTTGGTAAACCACGGATCAACTGTCGAAAATGCGATGGCCTGGCCGCCTGGAGCGCGCTACTCGTAACGCAAGGCGATCAGCGGGTCGAGGCGCGCCGCGCGGCGGGCCGGAATGTAGCATGCCAGCAGCGCCACCAGGGCCAGCACGCCCGCCGTCGCCGCGAAGATCAGCGGGTCGCCAGGCTTGACCTCATGGAGCAGGCTCGCCAGAATCCGCCCTGCTGCGAGCGCTCCGGCAATTCCCACGACCAGCCCGAAGAGGGCCAGCCGCATGCCTTCCCGCAGCACCCCGCCGAGCACTCGCCCCCGGCCGGCGCCCAGCGACATCCGGATCCCGATCTCGCGCGTGCGCTGCGTCACCAGGTAGGAAATCACGCCATAGATGCCGATTGCGGCGAGCAGAGCCGCCAAACCGGCGAACGATCCCACCAGCGCGCTCAGAAACTGCTGCCCCTGCGCCTGTCCGGCCGCCACTTCATCCATCGTTCGGACGCGGTAAAGCGGCAGCGTCGAATCGATCTGAGCGAGCGCGCCGCGCACCTCACCGGTCAAACCCGCGGGCGCCAAAGACGTGTGCAGAATCAGGAACAGCCGCGAAGATCCGCTCTGCGGGTCGTACGCTTCGGGTATGGCTTTTTGGGTGAGGCTCCACTCGCGCACGTCGTTCACGACTCCGATCACTTGCCTCCAGGGACCGTTGTCGTTGCCCTGCGAGAACATCTTGCCCAGCGGATCCTGGTTCGGCCAAAAATGCTGCGCCATGCTCTCATTGATCACGCAAGGGGTGACGATGCTGTCGGTCTGCTCCGCAGGAGGCTTCTGGTCGCTGTCGAAGAGCTTGTTCAACAGAGCATTCTGTTCGATGGCCTTTTGCATGTCGGCATCGTTGAAGACGCGTCCCTGAAGCAATTGCACGCCAAGGGCGCGAAAATACTCGGGCGACACGGTGTGACGCTCCACCAACTGGTTCGACATGGTGGTGGTCTGTCCGCGCGGCTTCACGTAGTAGTTGCTGCCGCCTTCCAGCGGCAGGTGGTCGCTTACGGCGGCGATATCGACTGCCGGAATCTGACGGGCCTTCTCGAGCAACGCTTCGGCGAAGTCGAACGTCTGCCGGTCGGTCTTGTAGTGCGCACCGGGCAGTTGGATGGCTCCTGTCCACACCCCTTCCCGACGCACCCCGATGTCGATGGCGCGCATCCGGGCGAAATCCTTCAGCAACAGGCCGGCGGAAACGAGCAGCACGAGAGAGAGCCCGATCTCCGCCACCACCAGCGCGTTGCTGGTAAACCGCCGGCGGCGTCCGGGGCTCACGGAGCTTCCCGCTCCGCCTTTCAGCTCCTCGTGCAGGTCGGGCCGCGACATCTGCAGCGCGGGAAACGCGCCGAACAGGAGGCCGGTGGCGACTGCCAGGGCAAACGTGAAAGCCAGCACCATCGTGTTCACCTGGATGGCGTTGAACTGCGGCAGGCTATAGCTCTTCGAACCGGAAAACCACCGGACCCCGCCCCACGCCAGCAGCAATCCCAAAGCCGCCCCCGCCAACGAGAGCAGCAGGCTTTCCGTGAGCAGTTGCCGCAGCAGGCGAACGCGGGACGCGCCCAGGGCGCTGCGGATGGCTACTTCTTTCTGCCGCGCCACCGCGCGCGACAGCAGGAGGTTGGCCACGTTCGCGCAGGCGATCAGCAGCACCAGTCCTACCGCACCCAACATCAGGTACAGCGAGTCGCGCGAGTTCCCGACCATATCGTCGCGCAGCGAGGTGACTTCCGCGCCCACCTTGTTGTTCGAATCCGGGAACTGCTGCTCCAGCCGAGCGGCGATCAGCTTCAGGTCCGCGCGCGCTGCCCGCACGGTGACCCCCGGCTTCATCCGGCCGATCGCGTTCGCCCAGTGGCTGCCGCGGCGCCCCAGCGTCTTGGTGTCCATAAGCTGTGGAATCCACAACTGCGAGCGGAACACGAACTGGAAGCTCGCCGGCATCACGCCCACGACGGTGTACTTGCGCGAGTTCAGTTCGATGGGCCGGCCGACGATGTGGGTATCGCCGCCGAACCGGCTCTGCCACAAGCCGTAGCTGAGGATTGCCACGTCGTCCTTTCCGGGCTGATCCTCGCCCACCGCCCAAGTCCGCCCCAGAAGCGGATCGACGCCCAGCAGCGAAAAGAAATTCGTCGCTGTGGCAAGAGCCGCAATATGCTCCGGGCTGCCCTCCGCGCTGAGGTTCATGTCGCGCGGCCAGGCAAACAGCACCATGTCCTGAAACGTGCTGTTCTGGGCCTTCCAGTCCACGAAATCGGGGCCGGCGAACGGGTACCTGCCGGGCGCCGATTCCGTCTCGTTCAAGCGCACCAGTTCCTGCGGATTGCGGTACGGCAGCGGGCGAAGCAGTACCGTATCGATAATGCTGAAAATCGCGGTGTTGGCTCCTATGCCGATGGCCAGTGTGACAGCCGCCACCAGCGCGAATCCCCGGGCGTTGGACAGGTTCCGGACCGCGTAGCGCAGGTCCTGCAGGAAGGTCCGCATGGACGTTAGACGGCTGCCGGAGGGCTATGGTTGGCCATCCAGTCCAAATGCCGAGGGTTAACCCCGGGGCGGCCGGCACGCCAGGAGCCTCGCGGCGGTCATACCTTTTTCTCCTTGCGGGCGGCGATCTTTGCCGCCAGGCGCTGCAGTTGTTTCGCGTCCAGGACCTGGTTATCCACCAGGCCGACCAGCAGATCCTCCACGGATCCACCGCAGAACCGCTCGATGATCTGTTGCGCCGCCTGCACCGCCACGTTCCGCTTCGTGTCCACGGCTGTGTAGAGGAAGGTCCGCCCATCGACACCATGGGTCACATAGCCCTTCTCCTCGAGGTTCCGGAGAATCGTTCGGATGGTGGAATCCTTGAGCAGCCGCTGGCCGGACACGCCCTCCCGGCACATCTCGGCCGTGGTGCCGGGATGCGTCCAAACGTACTCCATGATGACCTGTTCCAGCGGCGCGAGTGCCTTCCGCATTTTTCTGTTAAATATTATAGCGTTAATAGTATTAACACTTTCAGGCGGGCGTAGTCAATCAGGACCGTGATCCAGGTGCATCATGGTAGGTTGGCTCAACCGGTCACGATCCTCGAAGCGCGAAAAGGTATCGGCCGCACACGCAAATCAGCAGTCTTTGCCATCCTCACGGCGCTGCTGCGGGCGGCGCGGCGCGACCTGGCTACCTTCGAATCCGTCAAGGTCAACAATTTCTTTTTGTTTGTGGCACTGCTGATTTACGGCGCGCTGGTCAGCGGCGTGAAGCCTCGAAGCGCCGAGCCCTTTCTGGCTTTTCTCGGTTTCCTGCTGTTGTTTCCGCTCTCGTCCGATCCGCTCGACAGAATACCGTCCGGCCGCCTGGCCTTGTGGCCTTTGGATAGCGGGCAGAGATTCGCATTGCGGCTGGCGAGCCTGGCGCTGAGCCCGGTCCTGTGGCTCACGGTGGCGATTATGGTGCTGGCAGCGCCGGTCCTGGCATTGTCTTTCCTGGCCCTGGCTGCCGGCATTCAAGGGGCGATCGTAATGGGTGGGCGGGTCGCGGCGCGCGCGCCCGTCTGGAATCCGCAACGGCATATCCCGCAGGTTCCGGGACGATTAGGCGGGTTGATTCGGATCCACGTACGCGAGATGTTGAGCCTTCTCGACGCTTATCTGGCGCTGCTGCTCTCCGCGGCGGGCACGGGTTACCGGGTGCTCGCCGCCCACCCCGACTCCGAGGCTTTTCCGATCCTGGCGCTGCTGGTGGCGTTGGCCCTGAGCACAAGCGCCCAATGTCTCTTCGGGCTGGAGTCTGATTCGGGAGTGAGCCGGTACCGTCTGCTGCCCCTGGGCGGCTGGCAGATCCTGCTGGCGAAGGACATCGCGCACCTGGGCGTTCTGTTGCTACTGGTGTTACCGGTCGCTCCCGGGCCCGGCCTGACCTTCGAGTTCGTGGCGCTGGCCATCGGACACTTCCCCTCGACCAGCCGGCCGACGCCTCAGCGGCGCTGGCGGTTCACCAGCGGAAGGCTCGTATTTGGAGTTGGGCAGGTGGTGTTCGGTTGCATGATCGGACTGGCCGAACATCAGCAGGGTTCCTGGTTCCTGCTTGGCGCCGCAGCGGCGTGGGTGTGCTCGCTTTATTGGTGCGGCAGATCCTGGGAGGCTCGAAAGAAAGGGTTGGTTTGAAGGGAGGCTTAGCTGCCTTCTTCGGTGGCGGCTTCCGCTTCGGCCGCGGCATCCGGTCCGGCAGCCTCCGCTTCGGCGACCAGGCGGCGGGCCTCTTCCAATCTGGATCGGGGTACCCGCACCTCAAATCCCAGCGGAGGGTAGCCCATAGCCCGAACCACCAACGAGGGAATTTCGTTGGAATCCATGATGCCGCGGATCACGTCGGCTTCCATTTCGGCATCGACGCCCTGGGAGCTGTAGAGAGTCACCAAGTCCAGTTCGTGCGAGGGGTCTACGGAACCCTCGTCCCGCGTGCCTTCCTGGTTCTCGGGATCTTGCGCCATGACTCCAGGATATCGCAGAATGTGAAGGGAACAGCCGAAAGCAGCGTTCCCGCGGAGGCACGCCTACACATGTCCGACACTGATGAAAAAGATGACGAACTGGAATCTGGTTCCAACAACTTCGCCTGGTTTCTGACGGGAGCGATCATTGGCGTGACCATCGCCATGCTATACGCTCCCAAGAGCGGGAAGGATACGCGGCAATACATTTCGGATAAGACCCAGCAGGGGCGGGACGCCGTGACCGAGACCGGCAAGGACATCGCGGACGCCGGAAAAGAGATGTTTGAGCGCGGGCGGAAATTGGTGGAAGACGCGGCCGAGTTGTTCGAGCGCGGCCGCAAACTGGTCAGAGGCTGACCGGTCCGCAATGGCCTCGGCCCAGGTGCAAGCGACCACGCAGGTGCTCGGGGATATTGAGATTGCGCACATTCGGTACGGCCTCTACCGGTGGGATGGCGGGGCGCTATTCGGAGTCGTCCCCAAAACTCTGTGGAGCCGGAAGACTGCCGCGGACGATCTGAACCGCATCGAATTGGCTTTTAACGGATACCTTCTGCGTACCGGCGATCATGCGATTCTGATCGAGACCGGTTGCGGCGACAAAATGGACGAGCGCGCGCGGGCTCGCATGGATGTGCCTCCCGAGACCGCCCCGCTGCCCGAAATCATCGCGCGTGCCGGCTTCGATCCGGAATCGATCGATATTGTGGTGAACAGCCATTTGCACTGGGACCACTGCGGGGGAAACACGATTCTGCAGGGCGGAGATGCCGCCCGTCCCGCCTTCCCGCGTGCCCGTTATTTCGCTTCACGGCCGGAATGGGAGCACGCTCACGAGCGCCTGGCGCGCGACAGCGTGAGCTACATCGACGCCAACTATGATCCCCTGGTAGAATCGGGCCAGATGATGCTGGTGGCCGGCGACTGGGAAGTGGCGCCGGGGATCTGGATGCGCCGCGCGCCGGGGCACAATCGCGACATGATGGTGATCACCGCGGCCAGCCATGGGGAAACGTTCTGCTTCCTGTCGGACCTGGTTCCTACGACGGCGCATCTGCAGCCGACGTGGGTGGCGGCATTCGATCTTTACCCGCTCGAAAGCATCGAGAACAAGATCCGCTGGCTGGGCGCCGCGGCCGACGGGAACTGGTGCTGCGGTTTCGGGCACGAGGTTCGAACCCCGTTCGCGCGGATCGTTCGCGATTCCAAGACAGGCTTCACCGCGACGGCGGTTTAGGAACGCGGGAGGCACTCCGGAGTGTACGCGCCGCCACATGGGCGGGCTCACGCATGTTCCAGTGACTAACCGGTCCGGGGAGATCTCGTCTCATCGATCGCTCCCTGAGGCTGAGGGAACGGTTCCGGCGGTAGTGGCGCCGAATCCCCAAAGCGGTTGGCACACCGCATGTTCCACTGCTTCACGAGGTCAGTGCCTGCGCCGGCCACCCGTCGGGTATCATTAGCCTTATGCGCGCCACTTTGTGGTTGGGCCTGTTCGCTGCGTCTTCGGGATTCTGTCAGCCGTTGCAGGTACTCCTGCACACTCGGATTCATGCGGTCCAGGGCACGGTTTCACTTTACGCCAAGAATTTGGATACCGGCGCGGCAGTGGGCATCCACGACAACGAACCGGTGCGAACCGCGAGCACCATCAAGGTGCCCATCATGGCGACGGTGTACGACGCAGTGGCCCGCGGCCAGGCGAAATGGACCGACCCGCTCATCCTCACAGCCACGGAACGCGTGTCCGGATCCGCCATTCTCGCGGGCGAGGTTTCCGACGGGGACGAGTTTTCCTTGCGAACGGCTTTGAACCTGATGATCATGTTGAGCGACAACACCGCGACCAACATGATCCTGCAGCGCTTCCCTACCGATGCGGTGAACGCCTACCTCGACAGGATTGGCATCCCGACCACGAGATCGTTGCGAAAGGTGCGCGGCGACGGTCCGGACCTGCCCTCGACCGCCGGTTTTTCGGCAGCCGGGAAACTGCCGGAGAACGAGAAATACGGACTCGGTGTGTCCACCGCCCGCGACATGGTTGCGATACTCGAAAAACTGGAACGCGGCGAACTGGTGAGCAAAGAAGCTTCGCGCGACATGCTGGGTGTGATGAAGCGCTGCCAGGACGCTTCGGGAATCCGGCGGCGTCTCGGCGACCTGCCGATTGCCAACAAGACCGGATCGCTCGATGCCCTTCGTTCCGATATCGGAATCGTATATTCCAAGGGTGGACGGATCGCCATGGCGATCACGGTGGATGGCATGCCGAAGATCGACTATTCTCCGAATAATCCAGGGTCGCTGCTCATCGCGGATGTGGCCAAGATGCTGGTGGACGGCCTCTCGACGAAATGAGGGGCGCCGCGGGACGCGCCATGAAATCCTCGGAGCGGTTCTTTCGCCACTTCGCGAAATCGCCGCAGGTTTCTGGCGGGCGGCGCGCCGACATTGGTATGATTACGCTTCGACTCACGGGGGGCAGGAGGAGCCATTGAAAGACGTCCAGCGAAAACTCACGATAGGCGGCATCACGACGTTATCTGCCGCGCTATGGCTGCAGAGCACGGCCGGAACGAGCCCGGCGCAGCCGAACGATGCGGCGCTGATCGCCAAGGCGAAAGGCATTCACGAGCGCGTGATCAAGCTCGACACTCACAACGATATCGACCCCGCGAACTTCACGCCGGACTGCAACTACAAGATGCGCCTGACCACGCAGGTGAACCTGCCGAAGATGGTGGAAGGCGGCATGGATGTCTCGTTCATGATCGTATATGTCGGGCAGGGTCCGCTGACTCCGGAAGGGTTCGACGGCGCGTACCGGCAGGCGATCGCGAAGTTCGATGCGGTTCACCGCCTGACGGAAAAAATCGCGCCCGACCAGATCGGCCTCGCGCTGACCCCCGCCGACGTCCTGGCGCTGCACAAGAAGCACCTTCGGATCGCTGTGATCGGTGTGGAAAACGGATATCCCATCGGGACGGACATCAAGAGAGTGAAGGAGTTCTACGATCGCGGTGGACGATACATGTCTCTGGCTCACAACGGCAACAGCCAGCTCGCCGATTCGAATACCGGTGAACAGCAGGGCTACCTCTACAACAACGGGCTTTCGCCGCTGGGGCGGGAAGTCATCGCCGAAATGAACCGGGTGGGCATGATGGTCGATCTGTCGCATCCCTCGAAGGGGGCCAATCTGGAGGCCATCCGGCTTTCGAAGGCGCCGGTGATTGCGTCGCACTCGGGAGTGCGCGCGCTGGCCGACGTCAGCCGGAACATGGACGACGAGCAGTTGCTGGCGCTGAAGAAGAACGGCGGTGTGATTCAGGTGGTCGGGTTCGCATCGTACGTCAAAACGGACTCGAAGGAGCGCACCGATACATTGGCGAAGCTTCGCGAAGAGTTCGGCCTCGCTGGTCCGGGCGGCCGCGGCGGCCGCGGAGGTGGAGGCGGCGGGGGGCGTGGACGCGGAGGCGACGCGAATGCGCCCCGGGTGTGTCCGGTGGAGAGTGCCACAGGCGATGCGCCGCAGGGCCGGAGGGGAGGTGGCGGCGGGCGGGGAGGACGCGGAGGCGCGGGCCTGGATGCCCTGTCCCCGGAACGGCGCGCGGATTATGACAAGCGGCTCGCGGAGATTGACGCCAGGTTCCCGCCGGCCACCCGCGCCAACGTGAAGGACTTCGTAAACCACATCGACTACGCCGTGAAACTGATCGGGATCGACCATGTGGGAATCTCGTCGGACTTCGATGGCGGCGGTGGAATCGACGGCTGGAACAGCGCCGCGGAAGCCTTCAACGTCACATTGGAACTGGTCCGGCGGGGCTATACCGAAGAGCAGATCGGCAAGCTGTGGAGCGGCAACCTGCTCCGGGTTTGGGGCGAAGTCGAGAAGGTCGCGCAAAAGCTGCAGAAGGAAAAGGGCTGAGGACGCAGCACCGGTACCCGCCTATTTCATGCCCAACAGGGCCCGCGTGCTTTCGGCCACCTGGCGCCACACGGCCGACTCGGGGTCGATAAACACGAAGTGGCCGGCATCGCTCAAAACCAACGCATGGACCGCGTCGCCGGCGCGCTTCGCTGCGGCCTCATAGTCCGGCGCCTGGGAGGCGAACATGCGGCCGGCGAAGAACTCCTGGCGCACGCCCAGGGGCAGCATTTCGATCGGCGACGTCTCGCGATAGCGCTGCGGACGTTCCTCCGGCGTACCGCCGAGAAGCTGTGTGATCACGGGCGCGCCGCAGACCCGCTGCTGAATGGACAGCGTGGCTTTCAGATCGCCCGGCCCATCCAAATCGACCACTCCTTTCAGCGGCAGCGGATCCTTCACGTAGAGTTCGCTCGATGGCGGAAGCTTCGGCCGTGCGGCGAGCCACATGACCAGATGCCCGCCCGCCGAATGGCCCATGGCCACCACGCGGCTGAGATCGAGGTGATTGGCGGCCGCGATCTTCCGCAAATGGTCGGTTCCGCGGGCGACGTCCTCAAATGTGCCGGGCCAGCCGCCTCCGTCGTTGCCCAGGCGCCGGTACTCGAGGTTCCAGGTTGCAATTCCCATGTCCGTCAAGGCCGCGGCCATCGGACGCAGCAAGTCGTACGCCACCGCGCGGTCGTCCAGGTTCCCGAGCTTAGCGACCCAGCATCCTCCGTGCACAATCGTGACTACAGGAAACGGCCCGCGCCCGGCGGGAACGCGGAGTTCGCCGAACTGCAGGGGGTCGGTCCCATAGGCAATCCGCTGTGTGGCGGGCGGCACGGGCATTTTCAGCAGGTCGGCTGGTGACTTGTCTTGCGCAAAGAGCGGGGCGGCGAGAAGAACGAGGCAATAGGGGAGGCGGATCACGTTTTCGAATCTCCGTATCGACTTAGTGTGGCACAGGCGGCGGGCCCATAGGCTTCGCCGCCCGCGGCAGTGTACCTGCACCGACAAGCGTCCCGATGAGTCGGGACGCGGCAGGCAAGAGTGCCTGCGCCACGTCGCGCCCGGACAGCAAATCTTTTGAAATGGGAGTCAAATACAATAATTAGACGATTGGAGGCATATGCGCCGGAACATTGCCCTCGTATTTATTTTCGTCTCAATGTGGTGTGCCCAACCCGCGCGAGCGGCGGCCTTGTCGCGCGATGATGAGGCCCTGCTCGAAGACATCTCTCACGGTTCGTTTTTGTTTTTCTGGGAGCAGTCCGATCCCAACACCGGCGTCACGCGTGACCGCACCCGGTTGGACGGCAAACCCAACGATTATGCCGCGCGCGACGTGGGCAGCACCGGCGCCACCGGATTCGGGCTGACGGCACTGTGCATCGGCGCCGAACGCGGCTGGATTTCCCGTGACCAGGCTCGCGAGCGGGTGCTTCATACGCTGCGCTTCTATGCGGATCAGGCCAAGGATGAGCACGGCTGGTTCTATCATTTTCTCAATGTGATCACCGGCCAGCGCAACGGCACCAGCGAAGTATCCGTGAGCGATGCCACCTGGCTGTTCGCCGGCGCGCTGACGGCCAGGCAGTATTTCTCCGAGGACCCCGAGATTGGCCGGCTGGCCATGAAGATCTACCAGCGCGTGGATTATGAATGGATCCGCAACGGCCACCCGTACCTGATGTCGCACGGCTATCGGCCGGAGACCGGCTTGCTGGCCGCGCGCTACGAAAAGTACTGCCAGTTGGCGCTGATGTACCTGATGGGGATCGGCGCACCGGGGGCGAAGCCTCTGCCGCCCGAGTCGTGGTACGCGTGGGAACGGAATCCCAACAGCTATGCGGGGTACCACTATATCGGCGTTTCTCTTCTGTGGACCTACCAGTATCCATTTGCCTGGGCCGATTTCCGGGACCGGCGCGAAGCGCGCGAGCCGCATGCCGACTGGTGGGGAAATGCCATCACCGCGACCAAAGCGCACAGGCAGTTCTGCATCGACCTGCACCAGCAGTTTCCCGGTTATTCGGAAACCATCTGGGGCATTACCAGTTCTTCGAGCGAACATGGGTACAAAGCCTGGGGAGGTCCGCCGGCCACCAGGAATATCGATGGCACGGTGGTGCCTTCGGCCGCGGCCGGCTCCCTGATGCTGACGCCGGAACTATCGCTCGCAGCGCTTCATGCCATGAAGAAGGAGTACGGAGACAAGATCTGGGGGCGCTATGGCTTCACCGACGCCTTCAATCCGAACAACGGCTGGGTCTCGCCGGACGTGATCGGTATCGACGTCGGAATCACGCTCCTCAGCGCGGAGGATCTGCGCACGGGATTTGTGTGGAAGTGGTTTATGAAGAACCCGGAGATTCAGCGCGCTATGGATTTGGCGGGCCTCGAGAAGGTCAAGAAACCGGGATCGCCGCGATGAGACCCGTGGCGGCCTTGATGATCGTTTGCGCGCTCGTGTCCGTTCTGGTGGGATCCGATTCGCCCCGCAGGATTCCAGAACTTTCACGCTGTCGGCCGAAGACGATGCCCTGGTGAACGAGATCGCGCGGCGCTCCTTCCGGTTCTTCTGGGATTATGCGGACCCGAACACCGGCATCGCGAACACGCGTACTGGAATGGAGATCCGTTTCCCGCGGAGCGGCGCGATGTCGGCAGCACGGGGGCCACGGGGTACGCCATCACGGCGCTGTGCATCGGCGCATCGGCGCCGAGCATGGCTGGGTGGCGCGCGAGGAGGCGCGGCGGCGGGCGCTCAACACGCTGCGATATTATGCCGATCGCGCGCCTCAGGAGCATGGCTGGTTTTACCACTGGCTGAATGTGGCGAGCGGAGAGCGCACCGGAGCATCCTTCGATACCGCCGCGATGCCGCCCTCCCGGACGCAAACTGGCGCGGCCGAAGAGCGAAATCTCGGTCAGCGACA
>DATJWB010000148.1:0-10956 GCA_035501495.1 Bryobacteraceae bacterium
GATTACCTGGCCCTCATGTGCGTAAACGAAATCGCCGAGCCCGTGCTGAGGGAGGCGATCGAAGCCGCATCTCTCGTTCGCCGGGTTACCAGACCCGTTCTGGAAGCGATGCTGCCGGAACATTCCGCCGAGAGCATTTTCGCGAATCTCCGGCAGCTTTCATTTGTCGAGGCGGCGGCCGACGGGCTGGTGTTCCACGATGCCTTTCGCCTGGCGATTGAGTCCCGCATGGCGGCGATGGACCCTGTCCGAAGCCGGAAACTGAAACGAGCAGCCTGGCAATCGATGCGAGATCAGCTGGTGGTCGCGGGAGCACGAGATGCCTGGCGGCATACAGCCGACTTGTTGTTCCTGTTGGAGCGCCCGGTCCTACGGGAGGCGTTCTTTCCTTCCGGCGCTACGTTACCCGTGGAAAAGGCCAGACCCGCCGATCGCGACCCGATTTTGGACATCGTACGAATCCATGATGGCGACAGCAACGCCGCCATCATGTCCGAGTGGTGGAACCAGGCCGCGCAAATGTTCTCGGTGGTTCGAGGAATCGCTGGAGAAGTGGTCGGGTTCTACGTGATGGCGCGGTCCCAGGATATCCCCCGATCTCTGGCTGAGTGCGATCCGCTGCTGGAGGTTTGGCTGAGTTACGTCAAGGCTCGTGGGAGCGATCCGCGACGACCCTACCTTTTGATTCGCTGGCTGCTGTCACGCGCCCTGGGAGAACGCCAAAGTCCGGAATGGGCGGCTTGCGTGTTGGATGCCAAGCGAGCGTATCTGGAGAATCCGCGAGCCGTGGGGGTGTTTACGGCGATCCGCGAACCTGCGTCGGTTCCACAGGCTGTAATGGACCTCGGGTTTGAACTCGAACCCAGCCTGACTGTCTCGATCGGTCAGTCGCTCATTCACGCCGCCGTGCTTCCGTTTGGGCCGCAGGGTCCGATGCGTTGGATGTTGGAGTTCGTCGGCAGCGACCTGTCGCGGGAGCCGGTTGGTTCTTCGAAACCTCCGGTCGAGCTTGATGTCTCCCGCAGGCAGTTAGCGACCTGCAACGGTGTCCGGTTCAATCTCACAAAACTGGAGTTCGAGTTGATGTCTTACTTGTCCCAGCGTCCCGGCAGCGTCGTGACACGCGACGAATTGCTGCGTGAGGTTTGGAAGCAGCCTTTCGGCGGAAGCAATGTGGTCGATGTGGTGGTTCGAGGCCTTCGCAGAAAACTGGGCGACAACGCTTGGGTAATCGGCACGGTGAAAGGCCACGGCTATCAGTACAACGATACCGAGTCGTGAGACACTTTGATACGTACACCGCACGAGGCTACCGCTTCAGGCGCCAGTCGTCGGCGGCCGAGTACCGCTCGACGGCCTTGACGGTGCTCTCGAGACCGTAGCGAATGTGCTCACGCATGGCCGCATCGGCGGCAAGCGGATCGTCGCCGGTGACGGCATCCACAAGGTTGCGATGAAACCGTTCCGGCAGACTGCGGCGCTCGGCCGTCACGTCGTAAAACCAATTGAAAATCAGCACCCGGTTCTTTTCAATGGCTTCCTTCAGCTCGGGGCACCGCGCGTAATCGGCGATCCGAACGTGGACGTCCATATGGCTCTGGTGGACAACCTTCCCGAACGTCGGCTCCCACTCTCCGGCCGCCGAACGCGCGTAAAGAGTATCGAGATGCTCGGCCATGCGCCGTAATTCGATGCGCTCCTGAAAGGTGGCGCGCTCGCAACACAGCCGCGCCGACTGGGCTTCGAGCGCTTCGCGCACGACGTATCGGCCCCGAACCTCGTCGGGCGTGGGTGTCCGGACGCGGGTGCCGACGCGCGGACGGCTCTCCAGCAGTCCTTCGCTTTCCAGACGTTGCACGGCTTCGGAGATCGGTAGAAAGCTCATACCGAACTCGTCGGCAAGCCGCCGGCGCGACAACACGGCCCCGGGCGGGATCGCGCCGCAGAGGATCCGATCCCTCACCAGAAAGTATGCCTGATCGGCCAGCGGCGGTTTGGACGGCATGCCTGAACGGGCGTCTCTAGGGATTTGAACAACCTTGGCTGTGCGGTGATCCATGCCAGTGTCTTTCTTCATGCGGTCTCGATCCGAAATCCAAAGGCGAATCGGCAGGGCCGCCTCGCCTCGTTCTGGAGCACGGAGGGCAGTTCGATCACGACTCCTCGTTCAGGATCCTGCCGCCAGCTTAACGGTTCGGGATATCCGAGCATGCGGATTTCGGATTCGGGACGGGCGCGCACAGTGCCGAGCACCATCTGCTTTCCCGGCCACTTCAACGCGTAAGCGTAAACGCGCCGGCTGTCCTTTGTCCGTGTGAAGCGGACGTGTTCGCCCTCCGACCACAACTCGCCCTCGCGGGCCCGGGTGGCGTAGATTCCCTCACCGTTGATCTTCAGCCACTCGCCC
The DNA here is from genome assembly GCA_035501495.1 of Bryobacteraceae bacterium. GTDB lineage: Bacteria > Acidobacteriota > Terriglobia > Bryobacterales > Bryobacteraceae > JAIQFL01. The sequence continues at coordinate 2,408 of DATJWB010000148.1, forward strand.
GCCTCACGCAGTTGTGCGATGGCCGCCGGATGAAACCGGCCGCTGCCGTCGGGACCGATCCCAACCATGAAGTTCCCGCCCTTGGCGACCGAATCGAGCAGGTTGCGGATAATCCAGGCCGCCCCCTTGTAGTTTTCCGCCACGGGGTCGTAGCTGAACGACGACCCGAGCATGTGAATGACGAACCAGGGCATGGCGGTGTTCTCCGGGCTCCCCGGCACGAACCCCTCGGGTGTGTAGTAGTCCCCGTAGTTGCCGATGCCGCGGGCGCGCAGCATGACGTCGGGCTGAAGCTTTCGGAGATGCAGTATGGTCTCGCGCACTTGCGGCCAGACGGCGGGGCCAAGCCACTGGTCGAGGCACATCATGTCGATCGGGCCGTAATTGGTGAGCAGTTCAGTGAGCTGAGCGCGGTGCCGCGCCATCATGCGGGCGGTCCCCTGCGGCGTGGGGTCGGGCGCCATGACCATGTGGTTGCCCAGCCGGGGCTTGGTTTCCGTTTCCCACTCGGTCAGCAGCTTCGGCGAAGACGGCACTTGAAGGGGATGGAAGCCGTAGGGGCGGAAGTCGGCGTCGTACCAGTCGGGATGCGAGAAGTAGAGGTCGATCTTGATTCCGCGGCGCCGGGCGGCTTGGCACAGCTCCTTCACCACGTCGCGGCGGAACGGCGTTTCCATAATGCTGTAGGCCAGGTTGCAGGGCTCGATCCGCCATCCGCCGGGCGCCGTCCAGTTCACACGCTGCCGCACCCTGGTTCGGGTATCGAACATGGAGAAGCCGTCGTGGTGCTTGGTGGTGAAGGCGAACATCTTCATGCCGCCGGCGGCGAACAAGTCCATCCATTCGCCGGCATCGAAGCCGGCCGGATTCCACGTCTTGTAGAGTTGCTGGTATTGTTGTTTCTCCTCCGGTGACATGCTGAGGAACGGCCAGGACTCGCCACTTCGCCCCCAGATCGAGTACAGCCCCCAGTGGAGCCGCACGCCGTACTTGAGGTCGCGAAACCCTTCGTAGGCGGCATCCGAGGCCCAGCGATATCCGGGCACGGGCTGCTCCTCGATGTAGCTCCGGACGCGCCGATAGTGAACGTCGGTGGCCGGCAGGCGCCGGTTTGCGGACGCCGGAATGGCTCTGACTCCGGCCAGGCCCAGCGCGCCGAATCGAACGAAATCGCGGCGAGTCATATCAGGCCTGCGCTTTCGTGGCCACTGTCGCGCGCGTGGCCCCCGTTGAAATTCCGCCGTCGACGAGCAAGGTCTGGCCGGTGATGTACTCGCTCGCGCCGGAGGCCAGAAAGACGATGGCCCCCTCGAGATCGCCCGGCTGGCCGGGCCGCTTCAGAGGGATGCGGTCCACCAGGTACTCGACCCATTCCTTGTTGTCGTACAGCACCGCATTTTGCGCCGTCTTGAACCAGCCCGGGGCGAGGCAGTTCACGGTGATGCCGTGCGGCCCCCAATCGTCGGCCAGGCTCATGGTGAGCTGCTTGACCCCTCCGCGGCTGGCGCAATAAGGGCTAAGCCCCGCGTACCCGAAAACAGAAGTGACCGATCCGATATTGATGATGCGCCCGTACCGCCGCGGGATCATCTTGCGGGCGACGGCCTGTGCGACGAAGAAGGTGCCTCGGAGATTGGTGTCGAGCACCAGGTTCCAGTCGTCCCAGGTGATGTCCAGGGCCGGTTTGCGGACGTTGCACCCGGCGTTGTTCACGAGAATGTCGATTTTGCCGTAGGCCTCGTGCGCGGCCTCGACCATCCGCTGGATGCTGGCGTAGTCGCGCACGTCCAAAGACAGCGGCACGGCGCGGCGGCCGAACTGCTCGATCTCGGTCCGGAAGTCCGCGAGCGAGCGAGCGTCGCGGCTGGTGATGACGAGATCGGCGCCCGCGCGGGCCAGGGCGCGGCCGAAGTACTGGCCCAGGCCCCGGCTGGTCCCGGTCACGATCGCTACTTTGCCCGAAAGATCGAAACCCTGCGCCATTCAACCCTTCCTTCCGCCGTCAACTCACGGCCGCAGTATGACCTTCATCAGCCCCGGCTCCCTGGCATAGAGGCGCGTGAACCAGGCCGGCCCGTCGCTCAGCGGAGCAACGGCCGAAATCAGCGGCTCCACGTTGATGGAGCCGCGCGCCAGCAGATCGATGCAAGCGGGATACTCGCCCGCGGAGGCGCAGGAACCGATCAGCCGGATCTCGCGCGTCACCACGGATTGCAGCGGCATTTCCACCGTGGGAGCGATGTTGCCGACGAGCGTAACAACGCCGCCTTTGCGGACGCTCGCCACCGCCGCCTGGAACGGCTGGGAAGAGCCGACCGCTTCCAGCGCGATATCCGAGCCGCGTCCCGCCGTGAGATCGCGAACGGCCGCCGGCGCGTCCACTTCATTGGGGTTCAACAGTTCCGCGGCCCCCAGCCTGCCGGCGAGAGCCAGGCGGGACTGGTCCGGATCGAGGGCGATGACCCGGCTGCAGCCCGCCAGCTTCAGCGCTTGGATAGCGATTTGCCCGATCATGCCCGCCCCAAAGACGGCCGCCGTATCTCCCAGCCGGACTGGCGTCAGCCCCACGGCATGCACCGCGACCGATACCGCTTCGATCATCGCGGCATGCTCGAAGGAGAGCTGGTCCGGAAGATGGTAGACGATCCGCGCCGGCACCGAGACGTACTCGGCGAAGGCGCCGTGGCGGCGATAGTCGGCGCACGAGACGCCCAGCACGCGGCGATTGTCGCAGAGGTTCACCCGGCCCCGCTGGCAGAAGAAACACTCGCCGCAGTAGACCGTCGAATCGAAAGTGACGCGATCACCGGGTTCAAACCCCGCCACGTCCGGAGCAGCGTGTTCGACGACGCCGGCGGCTTCGTGGCCCATGATGAGTGGCGGTATGCGGCGCCCTGTGCTACCGTCGAAACCATGCACGTCGCTGCCGCAGATTCCGCACGCCGCGACACGGATCAGGACCTCGCCTGCCCCGGCCGGGGGCCGGTCGGACTCGACGAGTTCCATCTGGCGGTACTCCTTCAACAGAAGAGCGCGCATGAGCTTCCTCCTCGATACTGAAATATCAGAATAATGATACGCCCTTCGCCATCCGGCTGTCAAGCCTCAAGGTATCTGGCACCTTGACAAGGATGAGTACTCTGGAGTAATCTATCTGCAATGTCAGTGCGCCCGTTCGGTGCCCGCGCTCAAGAATCCGAAGCGCCGGCCGCGGATCCGGCCCCAGACCGCCTCCGCTGGGTCATGATCGGCCTGGTATTCCTGGCCACGGTGATCAACTACCTGGACCGGCAGACGCTGTCGGTGGTCGCCCCCGTGTTGCGCGACCAGTTCGGGATGAGCAACACGAGCTACTCGCGCATCGTGTTCGCATTCATGCTCGCGTACACCATCATGAACGGGATCTCCGGCCCACTGCTCGACCGGCTGGGGACGCGGCTCGGGTACGCGCTCACGATCGCCTGGTGGTCCGCAGCCGCCGCCCTGCACGCGCTCGCGCGCGGCACCTGGAGCCTGGGGATTTACAGGTTTTTGCTTGGCATGGGCGAAGCGGGCAACTGGCCCGCGGGCGTGAAGGTGGTGGCGGAGTGGTTTCCAGTGAAGGAGCGGGCGCTGGCATCCGGCATTTTCAACAGCGGCTCCTCGATCGGCGCGGTCATCGCTGCGCCGCTGATCGCCTGGATCGTGTTGCAGTTCGGCTGGCCCCCAGCCTTCGCGCTGGTCGGCGGTTCCGGCTTCCTGTGGCTGGTCCTCTGGTGGGCCGTCTACCGCACGCCCCCTGAAGTTCGCAAGGAGACCGCGACCCGGCCGGCGCCGGCGCTGTCGCTGCTGCGGACCCGTTTCGTCTGGAGCTTCACGCTCTCGAAAGTGTTCATGGATCCGGTATGGTATTTCTACATCTTTTGGTTCCCTGAATACCTGAAGGCCGCGCGCGGGTTTGACCTGGCCGCCATCGGAAAGTTCGCCTGGATTCCGTTCTTTACGGCAGGCGTTGGAAACCTGGCCGGCGGCGGTGTTTCGGCCTGGCTCCTGCGGCGGAACCTGGCGCCGACGGCCGCGCGCAAGCTCTCGATCCTGCTGTTTGCTTTGCTGATGACGTCCGCCATTCCGGCGGTCCTGGTGCGCGACGTGCGGCTGTCGATAGCGCTGGTTTCGCTGGCGACCCTGGGCTACACAGGCAGCCTCGCCAACATGCTCGCGTTTCCCGCCGATGTATTCCCCAAGAACGCCGTGGGATCGGTCTGGGGATTCGCCAGCATGGGCGCGGGCCTCGGGGGTATGATCTTCAGCCTGCTCACGGGCTGGATCGTCGATCATTACTCGTTCGTGCCCGCCTTCATTCTGTTCGGGCTCATCCCGCTGATCTCGGCGTCGATCGTGCTCACGCTGCCTCAGACGGTACGGCTGAGGCCAGAGGGAGAGCTTCGAGCGTGTTAAACATCCTCGATTCGATTATCATCTTCATCAGCCTGGCGCTGGTTGTTGGCGCGGTTCTGCGCGCGGCGGGCAAGCAGCAAACCGACGCCGAATATTTTTTGGCCGGGCGCGACCTGCGCTGGCCGTTTATCGGCATCTCGCTGCTGGCGTCTAATATCTCGGCCGAGCACGTGGTCGGCCTGGCGGGTGACGGATACCGCGTCGGCTTGGTCACCGGCGGGTTTGAATGGATGGCTGCCTGGTGCCTCATCATTCTCGCTTCTCTGTTCACCCCTCTCTATCTGCGTAGCAAGATCTATACCATCCCGGAATTCCTGGAGCGCCGCTTCGGATGGGGCCTGCGCGCCTTCCTCTCCGGCAATTTGCTGGTGATGAATGTGCTCACCAAAAACGCCATTGATCTGTGGGCCGGCTCGCTGCTTCTGGTCCTGCTCTTTGGGTGGAACCAGATGGCGGTGATGATCGGCCTGTCGATTTTCACCGCCTTCTACACGATGAAGGGCGGCCTGCGCGCGGTGGTTTACGCGGACATGGTGCAGGGAACGTGGCTCATTGTCAGCAGCATTGTCCTCACGATCGTGGGGCTGGCGACCGTTGGTGGATGGCATGGCCTGACCGCCCGTGTCGATCCCGGGCTCATCCACATGGTGAAGCCGCTCGATTCCGAGCTTCCCATCACCGGATTTCTCATCGGGAACTTGTTTGGCGGGATGTTCTACTGGTGCATGGACCAAACCAACGTGCAGCGCGTTCTGGGCGCGCGTTCCGTGGACCAGGGCCAGAAGGGCGCTATCTTCGCGGGCTTCCTCAAACTGCTCATCCCGTTCATCCTGGTGCTGCCGGGTGTCATCGCCCATGCCCTCTATCCGCATCTCGCGAAGGCCGACATGGCCTATCCGCGCCTTGTCAGTGACTTGCTCCCCGTCGGGCTGCGCGGGCTGGTGCTGGCGGGACTGATCGCCATTCTGATGTCCTCGATGAGCGCCTGCTACAACGCCAGCGCCACGCTAGTGGTGCGCGACTTTTTCCTGCGCTGGAAACCGGGACTCTCGGAGAAGGATCAGGTAGCCATCGGGCGCAAGATTACGGTGCTGATGGCCGTGCTTGGCGTGCTCGCGGCTCCTTTGGTGGGACTCTCGGTCACCATCTGGCATTACCTGCAGATGATCTCGGCGTACCTGAGTGTGCCTTTGGGCGCGGTGATCTTTGTCGGCTTGTTGTGGAAGCGCGGCAATACGGCGGGCGCAATTGCCGGAGGCGCGGCAGGATTTGGTTTTGGCTTGTTCCTGTTCCTCGATCAGACACTCGGCTGGGGGCTAGCGGCGCACCCTTATCTGACTTCGTTCCTGCACCGTTCGATCCTGGTGTGGCTCTTCGCGGCAATCACGATGGTTGTGGTCAGCCTTCTGACCACACCGCCAGCGCACAACGTGGAAAGCACCGTGTTTGCTTCCGCGGCGAAGCAGGGTCTGGGAGGAATGGATTATCGGATCTGGGCCGGTGTGTTGTTCGTCTGTTCATTGATCCTATGGGTAATTTTCCGGTGAGTCTTCGCAGAATCGTCGTAAGTCTGTTTCTTTGTGGGGCCCTTCACGCGGCTAGTTACCGCTATCCACTCAAGATCAGCAGCGCAAATCCGCGCATTCTGGTTGATCACAACAATGTTCCTTTTCTGATGGTGGGTGACTCGCCCCACAGCCTGTTCTCCAACCTTTCAGCGGTTGATGCGGCAGCTTATCTGGCTGACCGGGCAGCGCGTGGAGTCAATTCGCTGTGGGTGAATCTGCTTTGCATCAGACCCGTGGAGGGGCGCCTCGACGGCAGCCTGTTGGACGGAACGAAGCCCTTCACGGCAACCATACCGGGCACGCGCTATTACGACCTGACAGCGCCGAATGAAGCTTACTTTACCCACGTGGACCGAGTGATTCAGACCGCGGCCGATGACGCCATCGTGGTGATGATTGATCCCCTCGAAACCGCGGGGTGGCTACAAACAGCGCTTGCCAACGGTGCCGTGCGGTGCCGGGCATATGGCCGCTATTTGGGACATCGGTACAAGGAGTTTCCCAACATCTTGTGGCTGAACGGCAACGATTTTCAGACATGGAGCGTTCCGGCTGACGACGCGGTCATCACCGCGGTTGCCCTGGGCATCCAAGATGAAGACCCGAAACATCTTCAGACCGTGGAATTGAACTATCAGGCGAGTTGTTCGTTGGACGACCCGAACTGGGCGCCCATCGTCGGCTTGAATCTAGCCTACACTTACTACGCGACCTATGCTGAAGTACTTCGATGCTACAATCAGTCGGCCAAGATTCCGGTCTTCATGGGCGAAGCCAATTTTGAATATGAGAGAAACGCCGACGAAGACGGCGGCTCGCCCCACGTTCTGCGCATGCAGGAATACTGGACCATGCTCTCTGGGGCGACCGGCCAGCTTTACGGCAATAAGTACATATGGAGATTCCTGCCGGAGTGGAAGAGCCATCTCGAGTCACCCGGCATCGTTCAGTTGGGGTTCATGGCGAAGCTGTTCCGGACTCGGAAGTGGTATGACCTGGAGCCCGACCAGAGGCACACCTTTGTCACCGCCGGCTACGGGAGTTTCATTGCCACCGGCCCGCCGGCTACGCCAACCAGAGGACGATTCGCCGGCAACGATTATGTGACGGCGGCCTTGACGCCGGACGGCGCGCTGGGGGTGGCCTACCTGCCGCAGGGTGGGAGGATCACCGTGGCCATGGGAAGGCTTCAGAATGGCATCTCCGCCCGCTGGTTCGACCCCACCGACAATACGTTCCGGAATATTGCCGGCTCACCGTTTTCCGTTCGGGGCACGGTCCGATTCACTGCGCCGGGCAAGAACAGCGCCGGCGACCCCGACTGGGTATTGGTGTTCGAGGCCTCGGAACACCTATGAGACCGGAGCGGCGAGGCTTCGAGTTATCATCTGCACCGGCGTCGAGGTGCTCATGATCGCCCCCGATTTTCCATCGCGAGCTAAACCCGGCAATGGTCTCGAACAGGGACCGCTTGCCCATACTGGTGCCTTACATCAACTATAAAGCAACCGCCGCAGCGGAAGAACAAGGCCTGACCAGGGGCTCACCGATCGTGGCGAGGCCTGCATGCCCTCCACCACGGTGTGGGCGCGGTGGACGAGGACACGATCCAGCAGTATATCGAGAGCCAGCGGTGGGACGTCGACCGGTTTCAGCCGGCGATGAGCTGTTGTCCGCCATCGATGTCGTAGGTCGCCCCCGTGAGGGTCTCGTTGATCATGATATGAACGGCGAGCGCGGCCACGTCGGCCGGTCCGACGACGCGCCGGATGGGAAGGCTGGCGCGGAGCTGATCGCGGCGCGCTTCGAGATGATCGCCGAGGAGCGAGGCCGACAACGGCGTGTCGACGAAGCCGGCGGCGATGAGATTGACCCGGATCGGCGCGAGGTCGATTGCGAGGCCGGCGACGAACGCGGGCATCGCGGCGGTGACCGCCGATACGAGCGCGAGCCCGCGAACCGGGCGGCGGGCGCCGGTGCCCCCCATGAACAGCAGCGTGCCCCCGGGCCTGACCTTGGGGGCAGCATTGCGGGCAACCCAGAGCGCCAGCAGGATGTGCTCGCTGACAGCGAGGCGCGCCTGCTCGAACTCGATCTCCATCAAGGGCCAATATCGCGGACCCGGGCCTGTGACCATCACATGGTCGATTGGAGTCGGCAGGTCGAGGAAGAATCTCTCGAGCGAAGCCGGATCGTTGGCGTCAAAGGCCGCGGTGCGACGTGCGCCGAGTTCGCTCGCGGCACGCTGCAGCCGCTCGGGGTTCCGCGCCGTGAGGATAACGTCGGCTCCCTCGGCGCGCGCCCGTCGCGCCGTTTCGAGCCCGATGCCGGCACTCCCGCCGATCACGACGACGGTTTGTCCGAGGAGTTCCGGTTCGCGCTGGCTGCCGGAAGCTAAGGCTACGGTGTTCATGATTCCTCCGAGTCGCAATTCAAAAATATCATTGTTCCTCACCGTCCGCCATTAGCTCTCAGTGTTGAGACTCCGCTGGCAAAAGCAGCGGAGGCACCGCTGGACCAGCGGTGGCTATGCAGGTTCTTCCC
>DATJWB010000149.1:0-2826 GCA_035501495.1 Bryobacteraceae bacterium
GCGAAATCAGTGCTTGTACTGCGCGGCATTGGCCGCCTCCTTCCTAGCCACGAACCTGATGGCGCAGTCGTTGCCCCCGGTCGCGATTGCGGTTCCACTATCGGCGCAGGAGACTATGACCACCGGCATGGTCGGCATCACACTCAGCCAGACCGCCCGCCTCAACGTCCTGAATCTGAACCCGGTGCCTGTCTCCACCAATTTGCCGGCTTTGCCTGCGAACTGCAATGTCGAGATGCAATTCGTCGACACAAAGAACAATGTCCTGAAACAGAACACCGTCGCCAACTTCGCCCCTCAAACCGCCACTTCGCTGGACCTGAACGCAGCCACCACGAATATCTCGGGACCGACCGCACAACGCTCCCAAATCCGCGGCGTTGTGATCGTCAACCCTCCCACCACCTCTACGACTCCGTCGGCTCCCGGCCGTTGCAGCGTGGCGGTCACTCTGGAGGTGTTCGACAACACCAGCGGCAGCACCGTCTCCCTCCCCACCGACGTCCACGTGATCGGCGTCAGCGGGATTCTGCCTCTTGTGATCAACACCGGAAATCGCGACTGAACGGTATTCCGGCACCCGGCCGCTGCCTGTAATCTCGGTCACTGCGGCAGCACGCAAAACAGGTCATCCTGAAGTCATGGATGTCTCCCTCCTGCCGGCGGAATGGCAGGAGGCATTCCGCCGCGACGGGGCCGAGGCGCCGACGTTTCCCGACCCGCTGCCCGAACGCCGTCTGGCGCGCCTCCTCGCCGCCTTCATCCTCACCGGTCTTTTCTTCATGGTCCTGCCGGGAACGGTCCTCGGCGTCTGGAACCTGGTCGGCATCAGCTCGCAACGGGAGATGGCCGCGGTTTCCGCGGCCTGGATACAAGCGCACGGGCACGCGCAGTTCTTCGGCTGGGTAGGGACCTTTATTCTCGGGATCTCGCTCTACACCCTGCCGAAGTTTCGCGGAGCACGGTGCCGTTCGATCCCCCTGGGCTGGGCCGTTTGGGTAATGTGGAGCGCGGGTGTGGCGCTGCGCTGGCTCGCGGGTGTTCAACACTCCGTCCATCCGTGGCAATTTCGCATCGCAGCCGGCCTGGAGGTCGTCGCCGCCGCTCTCTTCCTCTGGCTGGTCAGCGCGCGCGGCCCAAAGCGCCGCGTCATTCAGCCCTGGGAGTTTCCGGTGTTCGCGGGCTTCGCATCGTTGATGCTGCTGCTCTTTTGGCAGGTCCTGATCGCCAGCCAGCCGCTTCCGTCGCCCGCCCTTCCCGCCGCCGCCGATCGCATCCTGATCTCGCTGGCGATATGGACATTCGCCCTCCCCGTGGTCGCGGGATACGCCGCAAAGCTGTTCCCCGGGCTGATCGGCGCTCCGCCGCCTCGTCCGGCGGGAATCCGGCTGGCTCTGACGGCGCTTCTGGCGTTGCTGGCCGCCGCCGCCGGCTTCACACTCGAATGGCCCGCCGTGGCCGCCGCGTGCACATGCATCGCGGTGGCGGTCGTCGCGCGGTGGTTGCGGGTGTTCGATCCACAACAGGGAAAACCGAAGACCACCGGAGTCTACCCGCGGTACCCTCGGTTCGCCAGGGTAGCCTATGTATGGCTGGCCGTGTCTGCGCTGCTCGGCCTCGACGCTTCCCGGCCCGGCATGCTCGGCGCATCGCGTCATGCCTTCACGGTGGGATTCCTCGCAACTCTCATCTTCGCCGTCGGACCGCGCATCCTGCCCTCGTTCCTCAATAGCCGCGAGCTTTGGAGTGCCCGCCTGATGCATCTCTCGTTGGTGCTGATCACCGCGGGCTGCTCGCTCCGCGTGCTCGCCGAACCCCTGGCCTATGGCGGACTCGTGGACGCGGCGTGGAAGGTTCTACCGGTTTCCGCGTTCACCGAGTTGTCGGCGGTGCTGTTGTTCGGACTCAATATCGCGGCCAGCCTCGCGACACCGGTTCCCTCCTGGTTCGGCCGCAAACAGGTCAACGATCGGATGAGCGTCTACTGGCTGGTTTCGAGCTACGCCACCACTCGCCGGATCATGATCGCCAACGGACTGGTCACGCTGGCGAAAGTGGATGCGATTCCCAGGAGCCTGACCTTGCGCGATGCCGCCCTCGCCGATGGCGTGCCGCCCGAGACCCTCGTGGAGAAGCTCGGCGATTTCTTCGAGTCGCGCCTGCCACGATCGCTGAGATCGGCCTGAGCGCGTAGCGTGCTAACCCGCGTACAAGCCCCGCGCCAGCTCCCAGTTGTACTGGAAGTTCTCCGCCGCCGGCATCCGTTGCGCGTTATAGATCATCAGCGGAACCTCCATCTCGTGCAGTGAGCCGTGCGCGCGATACTCGGGAGGCAGCGCCTCGAATTCCGAATCCAGCTCGCCGAACACCGTATCCCGGTCTCCGAGCACGACTAGGTCGCCGATCCGCGAAGCCATCAGATGGTAGCGCTTCACCGCCTCGCTTCTCGTCAGGACCGATTCGACACCCTCGAGGCCGGTCAGTGCTCCGGCTACCGCTTCAATTTCCGTGGGATGGTTGCAATATACCCAGGCGACTCCTCCATAACCGCGATGGTGCTTGAGGTACTTGTCCCGGTCCACGGAAATTGCGATGCGAATCGGATGGCTGCGGCGGGCGCAGGCCTTTTCCAGGTCCCAGCACCGCGTCTTGTGGTTCATCCCGTGGTCCGCCGTCAGCAGAAAGGCGGCATCGGGAGCGGCGCCCGCCGCCTCGCCGAGAAGCTGGTCCAGTCGTGCCAGATGCTCCTTTGATTCGGGAGCTTCGGGAGGCCACGTGTGCATCGGGTAGTCCGTGGTGTGGATGTACAGGCAGCCAAGATCGCCG
>DATJWB010000150.1:0-40713 GCA_035501495.1 Bryobacteraceae bacterium
GTCACGACGCGGTACATCTTGTCGGTCTGAGGCGAAGCCTCGTTAGCACTTACAAATCATCGAGCCGCCCTGTTGAGGCCTGCCCGGTGACCTGCCCGACTCTCCGGCGCCGGATACCAGCCACCCGTCCAACTGCTACAATGCGGCCAGGAGGTTCACTTATGTCTCGTCCCCTCCGCCTGTTCAGCCTTCCCGTGATCCTGGCTGCTTTGAGCCTGACCGCCCAGCCGGGCCGGCAGCGGCCGGGCACCAGCCAGATCGGAAAAGAATTCCCCCCGGAAATCGTCCTGGATCGCTTCATCGATGTGGTGACGGTGGCTCCCCGGTACTTTTCGGTGCAGGAGCAGAACTCCGACGTGCGCGTGGTGCGTGCCCGGCTGGCCGGGTCTGCAAAAGTCCCGCTGCATGACGAACGCTCCGGCCTCATGGTGGCCCTGAGCGACGTCAATCTGAGACTGACCACTCCCGACGGCTATTCGCGTGATATCCGCCTGCGCACCGGAGAAACGCAGTGGATCGATGGCGACACCTTCCGGGAAGAGAACTTGAATTCGTCGCCCGGAGAATTCCTGTATGTCGAGATTTTGCGGCCGAAGCACCCTCCGTCGGAACCGCCCGTCTGAGCTGCGATACGATTCAGACTCATGAGACGTGGACTAGTTTGGTGCGCCATCCTCGCGGCCGCGGTTTCGTGCCAGGCACAACAGGACCGGAGGCCGCATGGCACCCCTGGTGACTTCGACTACTACCTTCTGACGATGTCCTGGTCGCCGCAATTCTGCCTCCAGAAGCCGAACGATCCCCAGTGCCGAATGCATCTGGGGTTCGTCCTGCATGGCTACTGGCCGGAAAAAAACTCGGGAGACTTCCCGCACAACTGTCCGACTGACCTCAGGGCGACGCCCTCGATGAGCCACCACGTCCCCGGCAGCATCGTGCAACACGAGTGGCAGACCCACGGCGCCTGTGTCGCGCCTTCCGAAACACCGCAAGCATATTTCCAGGAAGCGGATGCGCGCTTCGAAAGCATCCAGGTGCCGCCCGAGCTTGCCAACCCCAAGGCGCCGCTGACCCTGAGCCTGGACAGCCTGGTTACCAAATTCGTGAACGCCAACCCCGGGATGCGCCCCGAAAACCTGAGCCCGCACTGCCTGGGAGCGAACCTGCAAGATGTCCGCGTCTGCCTGGGTAAGGGGTCTGGCTACGCGGCCTGCACGGTTCCCACTACATGCTCCAGGAACCGGCCCATTCGCATCGCTCCCGTGAAATAGACCGCCGCCCGATTCTCAAAGCCTCTTCCGGTAATGGACACAGCGGTCCACCACCTCGAACCCGAGAGCTTCGTGAACCTGCTGCGACACGACGTTGTCGATCCAGGTGTCCGAAGCCATCTCCACACACCCATGCCCGCGTGTCCAGTCCTGCGCGGCAGCCAGTAATGGCGCGCCGATCCTGTGTCCCCGGTGCCTGGCATCTACGTACCAGCCTTCGACGTAGCCCACGGGAGTCGCAGCGTCGCAGCCATCCGCATGGGAGCGCAAACCCACTTCAATGAAGCCGGCCAGTCCTTCGACGTCCGTTCCCGCGACGAAAATGACGAGCGGACGCGCCCCCGGAGGCCTTCCTTGAAGAATCGGCGCCAACTCCCGGCTGTGCTCTTCCTTCGAAGTCTCGGGCGACAATTCATGGCACATGGCCGCCAACCGGTCCAGGTCGGCGGGTTGAGCGCGCCTGACAAGGACCGCACCCATTACACAGCCATTGTGGCGTAGAGGTGACGTTCCCGAGATCAACGCGCCGGGTGCGTGATGGGGGCAAGACCCGCGTTTCGCAGAATCTCGTCGAGTTGTGCCAGGTTGTCTTTCTCGAGGGAATCCAGCCGGCCCGCGAGCCGCGCCAGAGACTGGGAGAGGTCACGGAATACCACGTACATCTGCTCGGTGGGACGCGAGTCGCCCATCTCGATATCGGCCAACAGCACCGCGAACTGGTTGTTCAGCTTGATCGGATAGTTCAGCGTATCCCGGGGGCTCTGGTTGCGGACCTGGTACAACTCAGACTCCACGTCACTCAAGTCCCGCGCCACGATCCGTGACACTTCCAGCAGCCGCGCGTTGGTAGCACCGGCCCTGGCGACCCGTTCCCCAATCTGCTTCTTCATCTCGCGGATCCCGATCAACATCTCGTTGGTGCGGCTGGTGGCATCGCGGACCTGGATCGCGAATGCGAACTGCTCCCGCAGGTCGGCGTCGGTGACATCCGCAAGGCGCGGGTCCTTTTCGATGACCAGGGGCTGCCGCTGGCTCTTACCGGCCACTGTCAGCTCGACTTGATAGTGCCCGGGAACAGCGGCGGGTCCGTTGCGGCTGCCGCCCCGCAGAATCATGCCCGGAAAACCGGTGGGGCCGGGATAGTTGAGGTCCCACGCAATTCGATTCAGTCCGGCCTTCCGTTCGGGTGAGTCCAGCTTGCGCACCAAAACACCGTCCGAATCCAGAATGCTGATCGTCACATTCTGCGCCGCGCTCTTCAGCAGGTAATCGATTCTGGCCGGAGTGCGCGGCCGCATCGCGGGGGCGGGCTGGAAGAGGTGGAAATCGTCTGCCGTGACCGCTGGAGAGATCTGACGCAGCGCATCGATGCCGTCGAGGACATAGAACGACCTTCCGTGCGTCGCGATTACCAGGTCGTTGCCCTGAATCGCCAGGTCGGGCACCTGCGTATCCGGCAAATTGAGCGAGAGCGGCTCCCAGCGATCTCCACCATCGAGCGAACAGTACACCCCATGCTCCGTTCCGAGGAAAAGCAGCCCCTCGCGCGCGGGATCCTCGCGCACAGCCCGCGCGAAATCGCCCGCCGCGATGCCCTGCACGATCTTCTTCCAAGTCTTGCCGTAGTCGTCCGTGCGGAAGATGTAAGCCTGGCGGTCGTCCATCTCGTAGCGGTGGGCCGCAACGAATGCCGACCCCGGCCGGTGCGGCGAGGCCTCGATCAGGCTCACCCGGCTGAACTTGGGCAGGCCGGGCGGCGTGATGTTTTGCCAGTGCTGACCGCCATCGCGAGTGATCTGCACCAGGCCGTCGTCCGATCCCGTCCAGATCGTACCCGGATCGAGGCGCGAAGGAGCTACCGAAAAAATGGTGGCGTAGATCTCCGGGCCATTCTGATCGTGAGTGATCGGCCCTCCGGAATCGCCCAGTGTATCGGGATCGGCCAGCGTAAGGTCGGGGCTGATTCGCTGCCAGCTCTGACCCTCGTTGGTGGTCTTCCAAAGGTGCTGCGAGGAGGTATACAGGGTTCGGCGGTCGGCCGGCGAAAACACGATCGGGAAGACCCACTGCCATCGTTCCGGCAGGTCCTTGGCCGGCATCCCGGAGAACATCCACGGGTTCACCTGCACGTCGCGCAACTGGCCCGTGGAACGGTCGTAGCGCGTCAGCACACCTGCCTGGTCGCCCGCGTAGAAAATATTCGGAGTGCGCGGATCGGGCGCAATGTAGGCGGCCTCGCCGCCCCCGGCGGAGTAATACCAGTCGCCCTCAGGAAGCAGAGAGGCTCCCGCCTGGCTGGGTACGCACGCAGTGCCCGAATCCTGCTGCGCGCCGCACACATGGTAGGGAACGTCGTTGGTCACGGCAACGTGGTAGAACTGCGCCGTGGGATACCGTTCATCGGTCCAGGTTCGGCCGGCGTTGGTCGAGACGCTGCCCCCGCCGTCATTCGCCACGATCATGCGCGACGGGTTGTCGGGCGCGATCCACAGATCGTGATGATCCGGGTGCGTGTCGCGGATCTCGTGCAAGGTCTTTCCACCATCCTCGGAACGATAGAACCCCACATTCATCGCATAGACGGTGTCGCGGTTTCTGGAGTCCGCCTGAATACGGTTGAAATAGAAGGCGCGCTGCCGGATATTCCGGTCCGCGGTGGCGAGGGTCCACGTGGCGCCTCCATCATCGGAGCGGAACAGCCCGCCATCGTCCGCTTCCACGTTGGCGTACACGCGGTTGGAATCCGCGCCCGAAACGCTTACGTTGATCTTTCCGAGCAGCCCTTTGGGAAGCCCCGGATCGCGGGTGATCTCGATCCAGTGATCGCCGCCATCGCTCGACTTGAAGAGTCCGCTGCCATCTCCTCCGCTCCACAGGATCCATGGCCTGCGGTAGACCTCCCACAACGAGGCATACAACACCCGCGGATTTCCAGGATCGAGGCAGAGGTCGATGGCGCCGGTCCGGTCGTTCCGAAACAGAACCTTGTCCCAGTGTTTGCCGCCGTCGCGCGAGCGAAATACACCGCGTTCTTCGCTCCTTCCGAAGGGATGACCCAGCACCGCCGCGTAGAGGATGTCGGGATTCGCCGGGTCGATGCGGATGCGGGCAATTGCCTGGCTGCCGGCCAAACCGGCGCGCGCCCACGTCTTGCCGCCGTCCCCCGACCGGTACACACCGTCACCCTGCATCACGCTGGCGCGCAGCTCCGTTTCGCCCGTCCCGATGTAGACTACATCCGGGTTGGAGTCCGAAACCGCGACCGCGCCAATGGAGGAACTCCCGATCTGCCCGTCGGTGACCGGGCGCCAGCTAACGCCGCCGTCGGTGGTCTTCCACAAGCCGCCGCCGGTAGCGCCGAAATAGTATTCCAGCGGGCGCCTGGCGCTGCCCGCGACCGCTTGCGAGCGCCCCCCTCGGTTCGGCCCGATATTCCGCCACCGGAGACCGGCCATCTCGGGTAGTTGCCCCTCCGCGGCCAACGCCGCAATTCCGATACAGGCGGTGCAGAGCGCCCGGACACTCCAGGGCCATCGGACTTTCATGAAGCTCTCCCGATCACGCGACCGAACCAGTATATCGGTCCCCGGACGCGGCAATGGTTCAGTACTAAGCGACAATGGGAGGGTGAAGTCCCTTCGCAAAGAACTGTGGTTTGAGGTTCCCGGACGGCGCGGATTCATCAACATCACACCACAGGTGGAGGCCAGCGTTCGGGAAAGCGGCGTTAAGGAAGGACTGGTGCTGGTGAATGCCATGCATATCACCGCCTCCGTGTTCATTAACGACGATGAATCGGGCCTGCATGCCGATTACGAGAAATGGCTCGAGAAGCTCGCGCCCCACGAGCCGACCTCGCAGTACCTGCACAACCGAACCGGCGAAGACAATGCGGACGCGCACATGAAGCGGCAGGTGATGGGACGTGAGGTCGTGGTTGCCATCACCGGCGGCAGGCTCGACGTCGGGCCGTGGGAGCAGATCTTCTACGGCGAATTTGACGGCGGCCGCAAGAAACGCGCGCTGATCAAAATCATCGGGGAGTAACCGGCATGCCCGACCGCGCAGGGTTGCCCGAGAGGGCAACTGACGACCCGGTGCATGCCCTGGCCGTTCTGCCCCTCGATAGCCGGCCGGCGGAAAGGCAATGGCTCCAGGACATCCTCGCGTGGCTGAAGCATTCTCCGCCGAAGACCGCGGCCGGCGTTTGCGATATCTGGCCGATGAAATCCGGAAGGATGGCACGGTCCAGGAGCGATTCCAGCAGATCTGGACCCCGTCGAACGCCGCCAGGCTGATTTCCGAAGCGGGCCTGCCGGACGCCACGTCTCTGTTCCGGGCACTGCTCGTGCGCTGGAAGAGGCGGCTGATTCCACGGGTCGAGGACGACCTGGACCTCTACGCCGCCCTGCAGAGCGCCGAATTCGATGCCCGCGATGCCCTGTGGGTTGCGGAACTCGGCGATGAGGACGCGGCTCCCTGGCGGGACATCCTGAAAGCCTCCGCCTCCGACTTGCGGGTGGCCGTCCGTTTGCTCGCATTGCGGGCCGCCGGCTCCGCTTTATCCCCCGGCGTCATGACTCTGATGCCGCGCCAGTATGCGAACGACTCTCCATTCCTCGAGCTAACCGAGGAGGCGGGACGCTTCGCCCGCGAGCCCGAACAGCCGGAAATCCGCAAGCGGCTCCAGGAGACCATCGCGAGATGCCTCGCGTCCGCGGGCCGCGCTCATGCGCGCATGGAGGAACTCGGCGTCTCCGCGGACCTCGTCTTCCGGCTGGACCTGGTGATCGCCCAACTCGAGCGCGTGATCGTGATCTTGCGTGTGATGGGGGGCCGGCAGGACGGCCGATGGTTCGCTTTCCTGCTGTTGCGGGCAGTTGCGAGCGCGGGGTCCGCCGGCTCCTGCGTAACAGTGTCAACCGCCTCGCCCGCCACATCCTAACTCATACCGGAAAGAGCGGCGAGCATTACATTGCAGGCTCGCGATCCGAATGGATCGCGATGGGCTATGGAGCTTTGGGGGCGGGTGGCATCACGGCCTTCACCGCCTTATTCAAATACAGTCTCGCCGCGATGGGCTGCCTGGCGCGTCTGTGGATCGGCGTGGCGCAAAGTCTGAATTACGCGGCGAGCTTTGTCCTGATGCAGTTCCTGGGATGGCGGCTCGCGTCCAAGATGCCCTCCATGACCGCGGCAGCGCTTTGCGCCGCATTGCATAAGGACGATGGGATGCAGTCCGAAGTGCGGCTGGTGGCGGCCATCACCCGCGCGCAGACCATCGTTACGCTGGGCAATCTGCTGGGTGCGATTCCCCTCGCCATCCTGATCGATGGCCTCATCAGTGGCGTGCCAGCAATCCGTTTCTCTCCTATGAAGCTGCCCTCCACGGCTTGGAATCCATGCATCCCCTTCGATCGTTCACCGTCGCCTTTGGAGCGCTTACCGGATGCTTCCTCTGGCCGCCTTCCGGCGGCGATTGCGCAGTGCCGTCGAATCCGGCGCTCATTGGGAGCGGACACCGCGGCGGAACTTTCGGAGCTGATCCAACATCACATGAGCGGTGTGACGGGACATGTCTGCCTGGGGCTGTTGCTGGGCCTGCTCCCCTTCGTGAGCGTCTTTGCCGGCGTTCCGGTCGAGGTCCGGCACGTTACCCTGGCGAGCGCTTCCCTCGCTTACGACGTGAGTTCGCTGGCATGGAACGGAAGTTTGCCGTGGGGCGGGTTGGTGTGGGCGGCGCTCGGACTGCTGGCCACCGGGATCTTCAACTTCAGCGTGTCTTTTGCGCTCGGCTTATGGCTGGCTCTGCGCGCCCGCAACCTCCATACGAAAAGCCGCGGAAAACTGATTGTTGCACTCCGGAACGAGTTCCGGCAGCACCCGGCGCGATTCCTTTGGAGGCACGATTTCGACCCGAGCGGATCCCCGGATGGCCCCGGATGGCGGCAAGCGCCTAAATTGTGGTCGTTCCCACCACGCGTCCGCCGGCCGGGATTTGCGCCTGACCGCAACGGATGCCCTGATCGCGCAGCACCTGCTCGATCGCCGGGCTGAAAATGTCGATGTGCCGGCGCGAATAGCGGAGTAGCCCAAGCCGCCGCAGCCGGTTCATCTGAAACGTCACGATCTCCCGCGACGTGCCCACGTACTCCGAAATGGTATGGTGCGTGAGCGAGCCGATCCGGGTAGCCCCGTCCGACATCAGCGTTCCGGTGGAGTTGGCAAGTTGCAGCAGCGCTAGCATCACGCGTTCCGGCGTCTTGTACACGGCCATGCTTTCAATGCGGTCCTGCAGTTCGATGCATTGCCGCACCACGAACTGCGCCAGCGCGATGCCCAGCCGCGGCTCACGCTCGATCTGCTGTTCGATTTCAGCCCGTGTCCAGCTCATGATGCTGGCGTGGTCGAGGGTCACTGCCGATTCCGACCGGTTCTCTCCCCCGATCAGGGCGGATTCTCCAAACAGCCCTTCCGGGCACGCGATCCGTCCGATCGTAATCAACCCGTCATCGGAGGTA
This sequence comes from Bryobacteraceae bacterium, assembly GCA_035501495.1. Classification (GTDB taxonomy): domain Bacteria; phylum Acidobacteriota; class Terriglobia; order Bryobacterales; family Bryobacteraceae; genus JAIQFL01. Next base: position 7,793 of record DATJWB010000150.1, read on the forward strand.
CTGATCTTCACCCGTCCCAACATCACCAGGTAGAGCCCGGTTGACGGCTCGTGACGGTCATACACAACGCGGCCCTTTGCGAATTCCTGTATCGGCTTGCGCGGCAGGTAAGTTAATGGATCTTCAAAAGAACGCTCGATATCGGTCCCTCGTCCTGTGGGCACTTCGTTTCCTCCGTCTGACCCTCATTCGGGGCCTTAAAATCCAAGAGTAACACCGACGCTTCTCCGATTCGAGACGGCTACCCTTGCTATCGATGACAATTTAGTGTCTCCGGATCGTGAAAAACATTACAATTCCTTCTGTATTTTTCATGTTATCACTTCAGGTCCCGCCGAGGCTGTGGAAATCCTGAGGAAATTCTGGTCCGACCCGCACACCGCTGGACCCACGCCGGCAGGCGCTATCCTGGTATAACCCTCCGCGCTCATCACCTTGGAGAATACCGACAAGTACATTCACGTCATGGTGGCTGTTGATGACGGTAGCCTTCCAGCATCCATTTCACCGTTGACCGACAGCTTCATCTGCTCAAAACCTCAGCCGACAGGCTAAGATGTATGACTCGCATAGCTCCCTTTCTACCGTCGGGCGTTGGGCGCTCGAATCGAAAATCGACTTTCCTTCGCGTGCCGACTTCGTTGCTGCGAGCAGAAAGGGCAACTCCTCGTTGGCCCCGGCAAGCGCCCGGACCACACTCACACTCGGGTCCGCATACGCCACTTGGTTTCCGGTCTCTTTGCCCACACGGCAATTCCCATATGCCGTAACCCGCCTGTTTATTCCCCCTCTCGGTGAGTCGGCTTTCTCAAATTACGTTCGCATGGCCCGGAGATATTCGTACGAAGAGAGCGCCCGGTACCGCGACTTCAGGGGCTGGATGCCTTGGTACTCGGCCCGGGACTCGCTCAACACCCTCCTGGCGGGACGCCGGGTGGGCAGGCTGCATATCGTTTGCTACCTGCGACAAGGATCCTGCGTCTTCGAGACTTAACTGGGCAACCGCCCGCGGCGTCGAGGCGATGGACAACAGCTACCGGTTGCTCGACTTGACCGTGTACGGACGGCAGGAGACCTGGGAGGACTCGCCCTTGGGCTGCAGCGGTGGGAAGCGAACGCCGATCAGCTCCGTAACCAACGGACGTCCCACCGCCCAGTGTCCCCGCCTCCAGGCCGGGTACTCCGACTGCCTCACCTCCCGCTCCGACAGCCACGAAAACGCTAAGTGAGTTACGGATCGAAGGTGATCCCGTTCTGAAGCAGCACGTCGATCAGGTCTTTCTTGTACAGAGTTCCGTCCGGCGCCGCCCCGCCCGACTGGCGCAACTCCACGAATGCCTTCGCAATCAGGCGTTCCCATTTCTCCTGTGTGCTGCTCTTCTGCGGCGGAGGCGTGACCATGCCCGAACTCGGGGTGAAAACATTCGCCTGGCTATGCCCGGTGTCGCTGTCGTACTCCGCCTGGATCTTCTTCTCGCGGTCGCTAAAAATGCGAATCCAGTCGTTGTAATCCCGCATCCCGTCGGCCTGGCTGGCGTACGTGCTGTTCTTCAAGCCCATCAGGCGGATGAAGAGATCTCGTGCGTTCAAAGCCGAGATGGTGTAGTGACCCTGCTCGTGGTCGAGCAGGTCTTGCTGCAGTTGGGTCGGCCATTGATTCATGTTGACTCTCCAACTCCGATTCGCATCGAACACGATGTTCACGGTCACCTGGTCCCGAAGCTTGAAAGTCCCGCCATTGTTGTCAAACGTCGGCGGGCTCGCTCGGAATCCCGAAGCGGTTTGCGCCGCCCACGGTGAGTTCGCGGGCGCATTACCCTGGAAATTGGCCCACGTCAGTTTTCTCATCAGGCCAACCAGTTGGGATGGCATCCTCGTACGCTCCTTTCTCGTTCCTCTCGGACGAGCCCTTCACCTCTTGATTTCGTTATGTTGTACCACGCCAGCGCTGCGGCTGCCCAGAGCCCATACACCCCGGAAAACTGAGTGGTGGTCACGAAAGACCGACTATTGTCTCTCCGCGGTGACGGCCGGCGCCGCGCCGTCCACCGTATAGTTGATCCCGGTGTACTGCATCTCCTGCCACGTCTGCTGGCCCCACCGGACGGTGATCGTGGGATCCGGATTCGACGGGTTGTTGGCCGAGTTGTCGTAATGCGCCACGGCTTCCAGCCGCGACCCTTTCGGTGCGGCCACCGGCGCTGCGAAGATATAGTAGGTTTGCCAATTGAAATCGTAATGGGGAACCGACAAAACCACCTGGGTGCGTCCGTCCGGATACACCAGCCGGTATTCCCAGGATTTTCCTCGCAGGTGCGTGTGGGGGAAAATCGCCGTGATGTGCACGTCCTGGTTGAACTGAATCGCCGAAGGCACCGTCTCATCAGCCTGCCCCGCGGGCAGCGACAATAGGGGATTCATGAACGCGCTGGTGCGAACTTCCTCGCGCGGCGGCTGCTTCGCGAACACCATGCCGATGGCGGTTTGATCGGAAGCTGCCTTCCCGTTGGCGGTGTAGTGAATCTGGAACGTGATGGTCGCGCCCGCCGGAATCCGCAGGGCCGTGCCCGGCTCAAACCGCATGGCATTCGTGCCAGGCGCGGTCGTCGCAATCAGTGTGCCCGGGCCTTCGCCGCGCGAACCGCCTCCCTCCGACTCCTGCCGCCGCGGCATCTCGGGCACCACCACCGTAAACGCCTCGCGCTCCCGCTTGCCCGAAGGATCGTGAACGAACGCCAGCACATGATGCACCACGCTTCGCTCCCCGGGACGGATCTCGAGCGCCTGCACCCAGCGATCCTCGGTGAAGTTCGTGGGAATCGTGAACAGCTTGTAGGGAATCGTGCCGCTGGCGGGGACCTCAAAAGCGGTGGCCATTTTCAGAACCACATCCGGCGTACCGATTGCCCAGCCTTCCGCGAATTTCGGCGGGGATGGCAGATCTTTGGAATTGCCTTCCGGCGCGCCCGAGTCCACCCATCGGACGATCGTGGACTTCTCGTCGTCCGTCAGCCGACGGTCATTCACGAATGTGCCCCGTGGAGCATCGGAATGCCACGGCGGCATCACGCCCAGGGCGACCTTTTCCTTGATGGCCTTCGCCCACGGCCGCGCCTGCTGGTAAGTAAGCAGCGACATCGGCGCCATCTCGCCCGGCCGATGGCACGTCACGCAGTGCTGGTTCAACAGCGGCGCGACATCTTTGCTGAATGTAGGGGCAGGCTGGGCGAAGGCGCCCGCCGGAACCCAGAGCAGGGCGGCAACAAACAATCGAACCTTCATGTTGGTTCAATTGTAGGCAATCCGGCCGCCTTTTGGATACTATCCTTCCGGACAATGTGGCGCAGGCACTCCTGCCTGTCGCGTCCCGACTCATCGGGACGCTTTTCTGGGCGTGCACAGTGTCGCTGGCGGCGAAGGGATCTTCGAGGCTGCCAGGAGGCCCGAGCACCTAGCTTACTCTTACTTCACCATCTGCTCCAGATCGGGCGCCGAAGAGGCGCCGACTGATTCAGCCCCGTGGTGATTCACGATCAACCTCGCCCCGCGCTGTCCCGTCAGATAGGTCCAAACCCACTGAAGAAACACACTCACGCGAAGATTCGATTGCGCCAGAAACTCCAGATGCACACCGGCCCACGCGAGCCATGCCAGAAACCCGAAAAGATGGAACCGGCCGCTCTGCAGCACCGCAAACCCCTTGCCGACTACCGCCATGTTGCCTTTGTCGAAATACTTGAACGGGCGCGGAGCCGGCTGGCCTGCGATGCGTCTTGCGATCAGCCGGCCCGCATACCGGCCTTGCTGCATCGCCACCTGCGCCACGCCGGGCAGCGGCTTGCCGTTTTCCTCGAAGGCCGCTGTGTCCCCCACCACAAAGATCTCCGGGTGTCCGGGCACGCTGAGGTCGCTTTGAACGCGCACCCGCCCGGCGCGATCCGATTCGACATTCAGCCATTTGGCGGCCGGCGACGGAGTAACTCCCGCCGTCCAGATGACCGTGTTGCTGACGATCCGTTCACCCCCGGCGATCACGCCCTTCGCGTCCACCTTTTCCACGCTGCGCCCGTTCAAGACCTCCACGCCCAGCTCCTCCAGGTGCTTCTTGGCGGCGCTGGAAAGCTCTTCCGAGAACGACCCCAACACGTGCGGCGACTGGTCGATCAGCACAATCCGCGCCGATGTCGGATCGATCCGCCGGAACTCCGGTCGCAGCGTATTGCGTACCAGAACCGCGATTGCGCTGGCCATCTCCACACCAGTGGGCCCGGCGCCCACCAGTACGAACGTCAGCAGGTCGCGGTGCAAACGTGGATCTTCCTCCGCCTCGGCCACCTCAAACGCGCTCAGGATCTTGTTCCGGACCGCCACCGCGTCAGCCAGACTCTTCAGCCCTGGTGCATGTTTTCGGAATTCCTCATGTCCAAAATAGCTGTGCGTCGCGCCCGTCGCCAGAATCAGGTAGTCGTAATGCAGCCGTACACCCACCCGATCCACGTCACTGGCCACGACGAATCGCTGATCCTTGTCAACTCCGGCTACTTCCCCCAGAAGCACGGTGGTGTTTCGTTGTCCACGCAGGATCGAGCGGATCGGAGAGCCGATCTGACCGGGCGTCAGCTCCGAAGTCGCCACCTGGTACAGGAGCGGCTGAAACAGGTGGTGATTCGTGCGGTCGATCAGAATGACCTTCGCCCGCACGTTCTTTAGCGCTTTGGCCGCTGCCAGCCCGCCGAAGCCGCCGCCAACGATGACCACTGTAGGAAGACCGTCACTCACACTTAGGTAGAGCGCTCCCGGCTGGCATTTGTTGGACACCGCCTCCGGGCGCCTGCCGCGAATGGCCAGCCGATGCGGTTCGCCCGGCAGTGATGCTATCCGTCCTGCTCTTTACAGGTCATCGGAAGTATGCTCCCATGAAGGTGATGGAACGCACTCGTAGTCGCTGAGAGGATCGCCAGAGGGAGCGTTTATGCGTTTCAGAGTTTGGTTAACCTCGCTGATAGCCCTGGCGCTTGGCGCGGCACCTTCTGCTCTTCGCGGCCAGACCGCCGCGCCGGGAACGCCCAAACCGGCTGTGCCCGATTGGGCACTCCCAGGCTCTCCCACGCACGTGCAGGTGGCTCCGCCCGTCGATTTTCACCGTCCAAGCCAGAACTTCCAGACACCGATCGGGATTTTCGAAGGCCAATCCGATATCGGCGGTCCCCTGCTGGCAGGCAGCGCCAGTTATGATACCAGCACGCGACAGTACACCATCCGCTCCGCCGGCTATAACATCTGGTACACACGCGACGAGTTCCGCTATCTGTGGAGGAAGATGTCCGGCGACGTTTCATTGGCGGCCGATATCAAATATCCCGGCCAGGATGGCTTCGGCGACCGCAAAGCGGTGCTCGTGATCCGCCAGGACCTGGATGACGATTCCAAAGAGGCGATCACCGCGCTGCATGGCGCCGGTATGATTCACCTCGCGCAACGTCCCGATAAGAACGTCCGGATCCAGGACATCGAATACCGGATCGGCGGCCGCGGACGCCCGGGCGGCGCGACTCCCGACAGCCTGGTGCCGGTGATGGCACGCCGCATCGGCATCCAGAAGCACGGCGACTCCTTCGCTCTTTTTGTGAGCCTGGAAGGAGAGCCGATGCATCAGTTCGGACCACCCATCCAACTGCATCTCGAAGCACCGTTTTACGCCGGAATCGGGTTCTGCTCCCACCTGCCGGACAAGGTGGACACGGCTGTATTGTCGAACGTCGTACTGGAGAATTCCGCGGGAAAGGTGCATTAGACTGTGGCGCAGGCACTCGTGCCTGTACCCACCGGCCCCGCCGGCCCACCGAAATTCATGAAAACCCGCCGCTTCTTCGGGCCGCGATGTGGCGCAGGCACTCCTGCCTGCCGCGCCGAGACTCATCTCGGCGCTTGTTGGTCTGCCATCCAGTTCAATGCTGGCGAAGGAGTTTTCGAGGCTGCCGCGTCCCCACTTATGGGGAAGCTCTTCGGACAATGTACAGTGCCGCTGGCCGCAGGTGGTTTTCGATGCTGCCGTCCCGCCGGAGTCCTCTCGCGTGTCCCCAGGGAATACCATGAAGACAGGTATGCTTTCGCGCATCTTGATCTATTCCGTACTCTCATTCACCGCGATTGCCGCAGACAACCGCGTGCTGGTGGACCGGGTCGGAACGACCGGTTTCGTACAACTCGAGGCCGAGAGCTTTCAGAAGCTTTCTCCCCGTGAGCAGGCGCTTGCCTATTGGCTCACCCAGGCGTCTATTGCCATCGACCCCATCAACTACGACCAGAACTCCCCGTTCGGCCTGCGCCAAAAGCGCGTGCTCGAAGAGATCATGCGTCACCCTGCGGCGCCGGCCTCTCCCGCACAGCGTAAGATCGCCGACTTCACGAAGCTCTTCTGGTCGAATCGAGGCAATCACAGCGAAATGACCGCCCAGAAGTTTCTGCCCGAGTTCTCCTTCGAGGAACTCAAGGCGGCCGCATCGTCAGCCCTGCGGAGCGGCGGCTTTCGTGGCATGCCCTACGGCCTCCCTGCCATTCACAGTCAGGCCGATCTCGATCGCGAACTGGAGGCTTTGCGCCCGTCGCTCTTCGACCCCGCGTTTCAACCCCTGATCACCGCCAAGAGCCCGCAAGGCAAACTCGACATCCTGCAGGCCAGCGCCAACAATTTCTACTCCGGCGTCAGCATGGCCGACCTCGCGAATTTCCACGACACCCATCCTTTGAATTCGCGCCTGGTCAAGTCGAAAGACGGCAAGCTGGTGGAAGAGATCTACCGCGCCGGAACGTCCGACGGAAAAGTGCCGCCGGGTTTGTATGCCGAATTCCTGAAGAAGGCCAACGACGCTCTCGCCAAGGCGCGAACTTATGCCGAGCCCGCGCAGGACGAGGTGATCGCTTCGCTGATCCACTATTACCAGACCGGCGACCCGGCCGATTGGATCCGGTTCGGCATCGCCTGGGTGCAGAACAATCCGCCCGTGGATTTCGCCAACGGCTTCATCGAGGTCTACCGCGATGCCCGCGCCGCCAAGGGCACCTCGCAGAGCTTCGTCACCGTCACCGACCAAAAGCTGAATCAACTGATGGTCAAGCTGGCGGCCAACGCGCAGTACTTCGAAGACCACGCACCTTGGGCGCCTCAGTACCGGAAACAGGGCGTCAAGCCGCCGCTCGCCAAGGCCGTCGAGACCGTGATCGAGACCGGCGATTTTCACGTGAATACCGTCGGCGACAATCTGCCCAACGAGAACGAAATCCGCGAAAAGTACGGCAGTAAGAGTTTCCTGTTCACTGGCAGTTCCCGCACTTTGCGGCTGGCCACCGGCGCCGGGCCCATCGAGGAATTCTCCGCCTCACAGGCCGAAATCGACCTCACCAAAAAGTACACCGAGGAGGCCTCCGATCTCATGACCGCCCTCCACGAAGTCATCGGCCACGGCTCCGGAAAGCTGAGCCCCAGGCTGCAGGGCGGCGCCGAGCCTTATCTCAAAGAATATTTCTCCACCCTCGAAGAGGCGCGCGCGGACCTGATGGCGTTGTGGAGCGTGTTCGACCCCAAGGTCCGGCAACTCGGTCTCGTTTCGAGTCCTGAAGTCGGCAAGGTGATGTACTACAACGCGGTCCGAACCGTCGTGACGCAGCTCCAGCGCATTCCACACGGCGACACCATCGAAGAGGACCACCAGCGGAACCGCCAGCTCATCGTCAATTACGTGATGGACAAGACCGGCGCCATCGAGAAGATCCAGCGCAACGGCAAGACCTACCTGATGTTGAAGGACTTCGACAAAATGCACCAGGGCGTCGGCATGCTGCTCGCCGAGCTGATGCGCATCAAGGCCGAGGGTGATTACGCCGCCATCAAAGCACTGGTGGACCGCTACGCCGTGCACTTCGACCCCGTGCTGCGAGACCAGGTGATCGCACGATTCGATAAACTCAACATCCCCAGCTACTGGTGCGGCATCAATGCCGATCTCACCGCGCAGTTCGATTCCGCCGGCAAGGTGACCTCCGTCAAAATCTCATACCCCCGAGACGTCGTCCGCCAGCAGTTGAGCTACGCCTCTGTGTACGGGGTACAATAACAGCATTTCGATGGCAGCCAGGCTATATCCCGCACCGCAGCGGCCCGAAATCGTGGACCTGCGGCGGCTCTCTGCGCGGGACCTGGAATCCATGCTGCAGGAGGAAACCGCCGCCTGGCGCACGGAGCTGGAGTGGGAGTTCGAAAAATCGGCCGACCTGGTGCGCCGCTTCGTGGATCTTCGCGCGCTCAACGGTTGCGCCCTGGTGGAAGACGGCCGCGTGGCCGGCTACCTCTACTACGTTCTCGAGGATAACAAGGGACTGCTCGGAGACCTCTACGTCCGCCGCCAGGTCCGTACTCCCGAGCGGGAAAACCTGCTGCTCGACTGGGCGCTCCAGGCCATGATGTCCTGCCCGCCCATCACCCGCATCGAATCGCAACTCATGATGCTGAGTTACGCGCCCGCCCGGCGCCTTCCTCATGCCGATTGCCTGAGCACCTATGAGCGCAATTTCATGCTGGCGGACCTGCGCCGCTCGCCGCTCACCGAAGGCCGCGTCCGCCGGCCGATGTACCTGGAGAAGTGGTCCGACCACTACCAGGACGCCGCCGCGCATCTGATCGCCGACGCCTACGCCGGCCACATCGACAGCTCCATCAACGACCAGTACCGCAGCGCCGCGGGAGCGCGCAAATTCCTCTACAACATCGTGCAGTATCCGGGATGCGGAACGTTTTTCCGCCCGGCTTCGTTCGCCGCATTTGAAGCCGCCGACGGGCGGCTGTGCGGAATCTCGCTGGCCAGCCTGGTGGCGCCGGACTGCGGCCACATCACCCAGATCTGCGTTTCCCCGTCGGTGCGCGGAACGGGTATCGGACACGCATTGTTGCGCCAGTCGCTGACCGTTTTGCGAGATATGGGCTGCCGCTCCGCCAGCCTGACCGTCACCGCCGCGAACGAAGACGCCGTGGCCCTGTACCAGCGCGTAGGTTTTCAGGTCATGCGCCGCTTTTCGGCCTACGTATGGGAAGGATGGTAATCCGGCCGGCGCGCGCGTTGTACGCTGAAGGTAAATGACGCAACCTACGCGATCGGATCCTGAAGAGCCGGCCATAGCCGGCCTCCTCGCTGACACGGAAACGCTGTCGTGGAGATCATTGGAGCTGAGCCCCTGCAATTACTCATGGTACAAAAGCCTTTCCAGCATCCGCTTCTGGCGCGACCCGGATGATCCTATGGGCTGTGCCCTCAAGGCGCTCGGCCTTTGGAAGCTCTCACTCATGCAGGAGGTCCCCGACGACGTGGCGGAATTCCTGGGCGAGGATCACCCCGATCTGAACCTCAAAGACCCGGCGGTTTACCGGGAGATTGCATCACGCTATGAAAAAGCGCGCGTGAAACCATCGCCCGAAGTGGACGACCGCCTGCTGCCGTATCGCATCCTCAACGATCTGCAAATCCAGGCGCCCCGCGCGGTCAGTCCCGAATTGGTGCGGAAGATCTCCGACAATGGTTCGCGCTGCGTCCCTGTTTTTCGGGCGGCCGTGCCGGAGTGGCTCGTGAACCGCGGGCGCATCTCGCTGGAGGCGATTGTGCTGGTGATCGCCTGGTTGGGCGAGCTTGCCGGCGTGGAAGTGCTCGACGATCTTCTGGATCTCTCCGAGTTCCGGCAGAGCGAGCTCTTCCTTCACACGCAATGGGCCATCTGGCGTCTGGGCCAGCGGTTCCCGGTGGAGGTGCTGGCGAAGTATCGCGAGATGACGCCGCACAATTCTGAATCCGTGCGGTGCATCTTCGCGGAGCAAATCAATCTGCTGCCGGAAGTCAATGGGATGGACCGTGTGCTCGCCGGTTTGTTGGATGACTTTTCCACCTTCGCAGACGAAGCGGATGCCCCCTACCTCCTAATGGTCGTGGTGGATGCTCTCGCCGAGCTCTCCTACCACAACGAAGCGAAGCTGCTGCTCAATCGGCACCGGCGTACGCTCTCCGGAAAAGGGAAACGGATACTGCAGGACCTGATCGATACCGAAGGCGGATTCGTTCCTCATTTGGTGCAGGCCGAGATCGACGGGATGACCATTGAGGATGTGTGCCTCGACCGGGTGTTCATGACGTCTGAGTACCAGAGCGAGGACGAATTCGATGAAGACCAGGCGGAAGATGAGCAGCCTCCTGTCGTGAAGCCCGACCGCAACGACCCCTGCTGGTGTGGAAGCGGGAAAAAGTACAAGAAGTGCCACCTCGCCGCGGATGAAGAAGCGGCGCGGTCGCGCCACTCCGGAACCGAACCGCAAATCGCAAGCGATAGGTTATACCAGTCGCTGCTGCATGAGTTGTTCGAATCGATCCGTCAGGTTCGAAGCCGTGCCGAGATCCGCGAGGCGCACCGCCTCTACTTCGACCAGGAGCCCGAGGAGTTCGACGCGCGAGACCGTGGCGCGGCCGCCTTCTTCGACTGGATGATTTACGATTTTCGTCCGGGCGGGACCGGGCGCACTGTTGTCGAGGAGTACATCCGCCGGCGCCCCCGGCTTCCGGCGCGTGAACTTGCACTGTTGGAGTCGTGGCGGAACTGTCGCCTTGGGGTGTTTGAGGTCCAGAGAATCGATCGGGGAATCGGCGTGGAGCTGAAAGATGTCTTCAGCGGCGAAAAGTTCTTCGTGCACGATGTCACCACATCGCGGGAGGCCGTTCATTGGGACTGCCTGCTCGGCCGTGTCCAGAACTATGAAGCCAAATGGATCTTCACTAACAATGGCATGATCGTTCCCCGGGCAATGCTGCCGGCCCTGATCGAACGGGTCGAAGAAGCGAGCCAGACGTCCGGGCTGAGCCCCGCGGACTATGTCCGGGCAAACAGCCATCGGATGCATCGGATATTCGAGGATCTCTATGCAGAGCAGGACGCGCGGTTCCGCGTCGTTAACGCGGAGGGCGACGACCTGGTGCTCTCGGCGGCTTCCTACCGTGTCCAGGACGAGGATGCCGTCGCGGCTACCCTGACTCGGGCCGAGGTGTTTGAGGACACTCCGGTGGAGGACGCGGCCCCGGGCGTGCGCACGTTCGGCTGGCTGGAGGCTGGTGTCGTGGAAGGACCTCGCCGATCGTATGGACACATCGAACTGGGCGGCGGAAAGTTGCGTCTGGAATGCAACTCCCGCAAGCGGCTCGCCATCGGCCGGCAATTACTCGAAAAGAACGCGGGCGCTTTCCTGACGCACGAGCGCGACACGTTCGAGTCGGCGCGTGAAATCAAAGACCGGGTGAACCGCGAGGGACCCTCGAAGCCGCCGGCCGAGCCTTCCAATCTGCCCCCCGGGGTGGAAAGCAAGCTCATCCTGCGCCTCAAAGCAGAGCACTATGAAAAATGGCCGGACCTGCCGCTGCCGGCACTCAACGGCAAGACGCCACGCGAGGCCATGAAGTCCGAGGTGGGAAGGCGCCAACTCGAGGAGGTGCTCCGCGGGATGGAAAATGCCGAGGCGCGCGATGGAAAGCAGGACGCCGCGGCCTTCGATTTTTCAAGCCTCCGCAAGACGCTGGGCCTCGACTAGGCCGTCCTGATCCGGCCCTACGCCATCCGCAGCGCAGCCCGCAAACCAGGATCGTGCCGCACACGCCAGATCTTGCTGTCGAGATAATAGTGCGTCAGCCCGAAGCCGCAGAAGAAACCGAATGCCAGGTCGGACACCTTGCCCAATTGGAAGCCGGGGATCCGGTAAGCCAGACTGAAGACCAGCCCCACACCGAGGTACGCCAGAAGGCTGCGGCTCACCGCCGCCGGAATCCACCCATGCCCGCTCTCTCCGCTATAGCGATTGCGGTTGTGAAACCAGACCAGTGCATGGTATTGCAGATTGTGCACAATCGTGACAGTAGGAACGGCCGCCTGCCAGCTCATGAACGCGAAGGTGAGCCAGTGTAGCGGAATTACCGCTCCGAGCAGCAGATACTTCGGAATCGCTCCGGGGGACCCGGCACGCCATCGGACCCACTGCCGGGCGGCGTAGACCACGCACACCGCGGCGACCAGAACCCAGATCCCGGTTTCGACTCGCGGAAACGAGAACGGGACGCCGAGTTCCTCGGGGTGATGCACGAAGAAGCGATGGAACGGCGGAACCGTCAACATCACCCCCAGAAAAATCTGGTCGAGCCAGTTGTCCACCTTGGCGAAGTCGCGGCTCTTCACCTTGTACAGCACCATGAATCCGTAATGCTGCCGCACGACGTGAAAGTACGCCCAAACGCCCACCAGCAGATACAACAGCCCCTTCTGCCCCGCCAGCACCATCAGCGGACCCAGCGAAAAAAACGCCAGCAGGCTGCCGAATAGCAGTTTCCGATGGCGCACCCGCGCCTCGCTGTCGAAGAACGTGCGCGTGGCCGTGGCAAAGATATGGGTGCCGTCGAAGCCCACCGACCAGAACCACCACAGCAGCGTGATCGGAACGTGCAGTACCGCAAACAGAAGCAGGTAGACGTATCCGGCCGTGGCGCTGCCGATGACCAAAGTCAAATCCACGCCCCGCCCGATGATCCATCGGGGTGCGCTTCGAACGGGATATGCAACGGTGGCGGCTGCCATAGCAGAAAGGGGGGCGGGAGTGGCATCCCGCCCGCACCTTGAATCGATCTAGGCGAAGCGCGTCTTGTTGGCCGCGTCGTCCCAGAGCACCATCTTCTGGTTCTTGTAAGCCAGGGTCGCCATGTGGCCCGAAATCGCGGCCTGCTGGCCGACCGGCGGAGGAGCGATGGGCTTCTCCTTCCCGAGGATCGACTGGATGAAGTTCCGGAAGTGGTTGATGGCGCCGTCCGATTCGTGGTACTCCTGCGGTCCGTTGATGTGCAGCGCCGCGCGCGCCTTGATCGCCTCGGGCGCGCGGTTGGGAGCATTGGGCCGGCGGGAATTGTACATCTCCGGCTCGAAGTAGAGATCCTGCCGGTTCATCACGCGGAGCGTCCCTTCGTTGCCGCAGACCTCTTCACCGTAGCCGAAGAATTCATTGCCCAGGTAGCAGCTATAGTTGATCTGAAACTTGTCCGAATAATCGTAAATCGCGCTCAGGGTGTCGGGCACGTCGCGGTCGTCGGTCCGGTCCGTCCAACGGTAAATCCCGCCGGACGCGATGCACGACTTGGGCGTCGTCTTGCCGAGCATGAAGTTCACGATGTCCGTCTGGTGCACCAGCAGGTCGGTCGAAATACCGCCCGAATAGTCCCAATACAGCCGCCACTGGAAATAGCGGTGCGGGTCCCACTCGTGCTGCGGCGCGGTCCCCAGGAAGCGCTCCCAATCCGTATTCTGCGGCGTCGCCTCGGGCGGAATCACGTAGCGCCAGGAAGGCTCGCTGGGCAAACCATTGCGATACCAGAAGGCGCGCACGTAATGCACGTCGCCGACCATGCCCTGCTGAATGAGTTCCTTCGCCTTCTTATAAAGTGAGGAACTGCGATTCTGGGTTCCGACCTGCACGACCTTGCCGGACTTCTGCCATTCGCGCACGATGTCGAAGCCTTCTTCAATGGTGTGGGCAAGCGGTTTTTCGATGTACACATGCTTGCCGGCCCGCAGCGCCGCGATGGTCATATCGTGGTGGAGGTGCTCCGGCGTCATGATGTAGACGGCATCGATCGACTTGTCGGCCAGCAGGTCGCGATAGTCCACGAACGTCTTGGGCGTGGTGCCCCAGATGGTCTGCATGCGATCCTTGGCGCGCGCGAGGTAGCCCTGATAGGTATCGCAAATGGCCGTGATCTGGACTTCATTCGCCGCGGCCGTGTGAAGCCAGTCGAGCCCCGCATAGCCGCGCGTGCCCACCCCAATCCAGCCGACATTGACTTTATCGTTGGCTGCTCGCCCGGAAACCATCGCCGGCCCAGCCGCCAGTGCCGCCGTCTTCAGAAAAGTCCGGCGATTCAGTTCATCCGCCATTGAGACCTCCACCTCCGATGATAGCAACTGGAGCGATGTGGCGCTGACAGGAGTGTCCGCGCCACATCGCGCCGGAACCGTCGGGTTTCATGAATTTGTGGGCCGGCGCGCGTTTCGAGTCGATCCTCAGTCCTCCCGCAAGGCTTTCATCGGCTCCACCCGCGCCGCGCGCCGCGCCGGTCCCCAACCCGCCGCCAGCGCGGCCACCAACAACACTGCGGGCGCCGCCACCAGCGTAGTTTAGAACTGCGGAAGATCGGCGCGTTCCTTCTCGTTCGAGGCGATGGAACTCATGTACTCCTGGAAAACCGGCGCGAGTGCCGCCTCCGCCCGCGCCAGTCACGCCCGCGATCGTGACCGGCTGGTTGTTCAGCAGCACGGGCCGCCCCACCGCTTTCACGGCATCCCCGAAACGCGCCGCCGCATAGGCGTAACTCGCCACCACCAGAGGGGCCGCTCCTAACTGGCCCGCGTTGGCGAACCCGAACATCGAAGAGAACACGCTGTTCCCTCACGAAGAGCTTCATACGCCGGAAACGGGATGTTCCCGCTCACCATCCCGCGCCTGGCATCCCGGAAATTGCTTGCCGCTGAATCCGCGTGCCACCGCCGGAAACTCGCGGGTGTGATACTGCACCACGGCCAGCGCTTCGGGATGCTGGACCGGCATGGCGCGCAGCAGAATAGCGTCCAGAAGGCTGTGGATCGCGGTATTGGCGCCAATGCCCAGCGCTAACGAAATCGCGGCCTGCGCCATGAAGCCCGGACTCTTGGCGATCACGCGCAGTGCATACCGGAGATCTTGAGTGGTCTGTTCCAGGATCGTCCGCACAGGATAGCTCCTAACGGACCTTAGACGGCGGAGTGTAGCAGGAGGTTGGCCGGAATCCTGTCAGGCGGAACGGCGCGGAGCGCCGTGCCCGCGAGCCTTACTTGCCTTTCGCGGCCATTTTCCTTTCGAGCGCCTTCATCAGCCGCGACTCCACGTCGCTGGGGATCGGGTAAGGATCCATTCCTTTGTAAATCTGGATGGTTTTCCTGGTTGTATCGGCGATCACCCAACAGTTGGGGCATTCCGCCATGTGTTTCTCCAGCTTGGCGCGCACCTCCGCGTCCAAATTCTCATCCAGGAAGTCCGTTAGTTCGCTTAGGAAGTCTTTACATGTAAGCAAAGGCGTCGTCCCCCTTGCGTTTGAAGTAGCGGGTCAGCTTCTCGCGAAGCTGCAGGCGCGCGCGCAAAAGCCTGCTTTTGACTGCTGGTACGGAAAGATTGAGCGCTTCGGCCGTCTCTTCGGTGGACAGTTCTTCAATATCCCGCAGTACAAAGACCGAACGGTATGGAGGCTCCAGGCTATCCACCGCGGTATCTAAAATCTCGCCCAGTTCCTCGCGCGAAAACCGCTGCTCCGGATCCTCGTCCCACGCCGCGATTTCGCGCGTGATCGTGTCCTCGCCCGTATCGATCGTCTCGTCCAGCGACACCGACTTGTCGGTCTTCCGGCGGCGCAGTTTCATCAAGGCCTGGTTGACCGCGATCCGCACGATCCAGGTGTAAAATTTGGAATCGCCCTTGAACTGGTCGAGGTGTTCGTAAGCCTTCAGAAACGTCTCCTGCAGCACGTCTTCGGCATCCTCGCGGTTCTGAGTGACATGTTGCGCCAGCCGGAAGATTTTTCCCTCGTACCGGCGCACCAGTTCCCCGAATGCGCGGGTATCGCCCTCACGAGCCTGCGCAACCAGAGTGGATTCGTCGATAGTAGCCTGAGTGGAAACTGTCATGAACCCCGCTTTCCTCATCATACCGTACGCCAACATGGCGGATTCTGTGCCTCGCTCGCCATCATCTCGCGCGCTGCGGTCAGATCCTGTCCGCATTGGCAGCTGAGTCGAACCGCTCGCGGTACCGTCAAACATGTTGCACCCTATCTGTACCAACGAACCATGACCGTAATCGTTTGGAAATTGGTCAGGTTAATTCTTGTAATCCCGGGCCTCGGCGTACTTTGTCCGACACGGCTGTAAGCCCACCGGATGGCTCGGCCCTTCCCCAACCACACGTTCGACCTGATCGCCGCAAGCCGCGATGAGCCGCCTTGCCCGGTGCGCCGCCGCTATGGTATGAACCCACTATGCCTCGGCGAGGGGTATGGCTGGTCCTGGCGCTGGTGGCCGCATGGGCGCCGGCCCGCGCGCAAACCTATCCAGGCGCGGCCGCCTGTACCCGCTGCAATGAATCCGAACAGCGCCGGTGGTCGCAGTCCCGGCACAGCAAAATGGTGCAGCCCGCCACTTCCGCCAGCGTCAAAGGCGATTTCACGCGCGGCCCGATCACCTTGCGCGGCGATCCCTATCGGCTGCGCGAAAAGGATGGCGTCTACTACATCGCCGAATCGTACCTCACCGGAAAGCAGCAGGAGCACCGCGTCGATTACACGCTGGGCAACCGGCGCATTCAGCATTACCTCACCACCCTCCCCAGCGGACGGGTCATCGTGCTGCCGCCCAGTTGGGATGTCCTCCGCCAGCAGTGGTTCCACAACTTCGAGATCGGCGACCCCGACGAGTCCGGCGAAGTCCTGGTGCAAGTCTGGAACAAGAACTGTTTCTCCTGCCACGTCAGCCAGCAGGAAAAGAATTTCGACATCGCCACCGGCCAATACCACACCGTCTGGCTCGACTTCGGCACCAATTGCGAACGGTGCCACGGCCCGGTCAGCGAACACGTGGCGCACTACAGCGCCGCCGCCGCGAAGCCTGCCGGGCCGCCCCGCGACATCGTGCTGCAGACGCGCCTCTCTCCTGCGCGCAATACCGGAGTCTGTGCCCAGTGCCACTCGTTCCGCGATATCCAGGTCAAGGGCTACCGGGCCGGGGCCGATGATTGCGACTTCTTCTTCCCGGTGCTCGAATACAACCAGCCGCTCGACAAGGACCCGGCCTATTGGCCGGATGGCCGCACCCGCCGCTTCTCCAACGCTGCCCTGGGCCTGTGGCAGAGTGAGTGTTATCTGAAAGGCGGGGTCGCCTGCGTCGATTGCCACGTCAACGCTCATGAGACCGAAATCGAGAGGAACGCGCAGCTCCGCCCCGATGCCAGCGCCCTCTGCACCCGATGTCATGAGTCGATTGGCCGGGCCGTCTCGGCACACACCCACCATCTCGCGAGCAGCATCGGAAGTTCCTGCGTGGAGTGCCACATGCCGCGAACCGTCCTGAGTATCAAAGCGGCTATCCGCGACCATTCGATGAGCATTCCCGTCCCGGAAAATACCATCGCTCACGCCATACCGAACGCCTGCAACGTGTGTCACACCAGCCGGGACGCATCGTGGGCATTGCAGCAGATGAGAGCGTGGTATGGCGGCCGCTCCCGGCAGAAGCTTATTCTCAGGGCCGACGCCTTCACCCTGGCCCGCGCCAACGACCCGGCGGCCGTCGCGAAGCTTCTGGAGATTCTGGCGAAGCCCTCCGAAGGCCCTTTGCCGCGCGCCAATGCCTTGGGTTATCTGCCGCGCTTCCCGAACGATCCGAGAGTATACCCCGCGATGGAGCGCGCCCTCGCCGATCCGGACCCTTTGATTCGGGTGATCGCAGCGCTTGGCCTCGCGCCCTCAGAGGCCGGCCGGGGCGCCGCGGTAAACGCACTGGCGCACGCGCTAAGCGATCCGATCGCCACAGTGCGGTTGAGCGCGGGCGTTTCACTGGTGAGGCTGGGGGTGTCACAACTGCCCGGAGAGGATGGCGAACGCTTTGCCCGCGCCCGCGAAGCTTTCCGCGCGCGGGCCGAGCTGAATTCGGACGATCCGGCCTCCCAATTCGGCGCCGGCAAATTCCACCTGTTAACGGGCGATCCCCTGAGTGCGATCCGGGCGCTGGAAAACAGTTTGAAACTCGACCCGGAGATTCCGGCCCAGTACTTTCTGGCCTACGCACACGCGCAACAACGGGAGTACCAGCAGGCCCGGGATATCCTGCGGACCATTCCGGCAGGCGATCCTCAGTATGCAAATGCGCAGCAGTTGCTGGCCGCAATCGCCGGCTATCGTTGAAAACGAGACTTCGGCCGGTTGAGCAATTAACATTTGATTAACAATCCCCGGCTATTCAATTAACAATATTCCAACCGCGATTTACCAGTACGGCTGTGCATAAATACTTCAAAACATTTGTGCTGCAAAACGTCCGAGGGCGTAAACAATCGCGCCGTTCGCTTGACAATCCTCACCTGCAGCTACTAAAATCTCCCAATATTCTATCTGTTCTCATCTCGTTAAAATCGGGCTAACGGGAATGGGGTCTTGAGTTGAGTGACGGAGGATCCCCGGGGCTCTACATATCTGGGTTTTCCCGTTATACCCGGTTGCGCACGGTCAGTTCCCACTGCAAGCCTGCGAGGCCTAGTAGCCGTCAGGTAACGGTATTGGTTAGAGGTTAAGCGTTCAATCGCGACATAAACGCATGAGGAAGGGGATACACATGAGCTTTACGCTCACACGCTTCAGGAGTTCTCGGATTCTCTCCGGGCTTACGATGATTTGCCTGGGCATTCTGGTTCTTGCCCTCGGCTCCACGCCGGTCTGGGCGCAGGCAACCTCGAACGCCAGCATCGCCGGTATTGTCACCGACGAACAGAACGCCGCGATCCCGGGCGCCGAGGTCAAAGTGACGGACACCGGAACGGGCATCTCGCAAACCACCATAACCAACGACGCCGGCCGCTATGTGTTCGCCAACGTCGTCCCGGGCACTTACTCCATCCTGGTCACCAAGCAGGGATTCACAGTCTTCAAGGTGGCTGCTCAGGACGTCGCCGTGGGCACGGCACTGACGATCAACGCAGTCCTCAAGGTCGGCTCCACTTCGACCACCGTGGAGGTCACGGCAACCATCGGCGCCGACCTGCAAACCACTAACGCCACAGTGGGCAGCACTCTGACCCAGGCCGCGCTGCTGTCGTTGCCCAACATGGGCCGCGACGTTTCCACCCTGGCAGTCCTGCAGCCCGGCACGACGCCCAACGGCATGACGGCCGGCGCCTTCTCCGACCAGAACGTCTTCATGCTCGATGGCGGAAACAATTCCGACGACATGGCCGGCAACAACACCAGCTACGTCACGAACTTCACCGGCACAGGCGGAACGCAAACCGGCGGCAGCCCGTCGGGCATCATCCCCACTTCGGTGGAGAGCGTCGAGGAAGTCCGCGTTTCCACGTTCAACCAGACGGCGGACTTCTCCGGTTCGATCGGCGGCCAGATCCAGATGGTGACCAAGCGTGGTAGCAACCAGTATCACGGCGCGGCCTACGGATACTACTTCGCGACTAACCTCGGCGCCGCCAACTCGTGGGTGAACAATCACACGCCGGCGGCTGGCTTGCCGTACACTCCCTTGCCCAAGAATCACCGTGACCGCTTTGGCGGTTCGCTGGGCGGCGTGCTGCTGCCCAAACTGGCGGGCGGCAAGACGTACTTCTTCGTGAATTATGAAGGCAGCCGTTTCCCGAACGTCGGCACCTATGAGCGGCTGGTCCCAACTCCCCTGTTGCGCGCGGGCGTCATCCAAGTTGCGGATGCGAGTGGCAAGTACCAGGCGTACAACCTGAACCCCTCTCCGGTGACGGTCAATGGTGTGACCTATCAGCCCGCCAGTTGCGGCACTGGCCTTTGCGATCCGCGTGGTTTGGGCTTGAACCCCACCATCGCCGCGATCTGGAAGGAAATGCCTCTGCCCAACGACCCGATTTACGGTAGCGGCGACCAGTACAACACCCAGGGCTACCTGACGACGATCCGCGCGCCACTGAACCAGAACAGCTACGTGGCTCGCATCGATCACGATTTCGGCGACAAGAACCGTTTCTTCGGAACTTACCGCTACACCAAAATCACCAACCTTACCACCAACCAGGTGGACATCGGCGGCGTTCTCCCCGGCGACACCTTCGGAACCGCAACTCCGCTGGCGCCGCGCCCACAGCTTCCTTCGTTTATGGTGTTCGGCCTGACCACTTCCATCTCGCCCACCATCACCAACACTGTGAACTTCAATTACACCCGGAACTTCTGGCAGTGGGGCGCATCCAACGCCTACCCGCAGGTACCGGGATTGGGCGGCATGGTGGAGATTGGCGGCGAGAGCACCAACGCCCTGATCCCCTACAACATCAATTCGCAGAGTGTTCGCCAGCGCTTCTGGGACGGCCAGGACAAAACCCTCAAAGACGACGTGACGATGATCAAGGGCAATCACCTGATCCAGTTCGGCGGCTTGTATCAGCGCAACTTCGACTACCACGCGCGCACCGACAACGGACAGGGCATCAACAATCAAATCGTCTACCAGGTGACTTCGTCCAACACGAATTTCGGAAACTTCAGCTATCCCAGTGCCGTGCCTACAAGCCAGCAGAGCAACTGGAATACCTATTACTCGTACGTGATGGGCTTCGTCGCGCAGTCTCAGGTGGTATACACGCGCACCGGTTCGAACCTGACCCTCGGACCAATCGGTTCATCGGGATTCGATAAGAGCGTGATCCCCTACTACAACCTGTATGCTTCCGATACCTGGCACCTCAAGCCGACGGTAACCCTGACGTATGGCCTCAGCTACCAGATTGAGATGCCTCCAGTCGAGCAGAATGGCAAGCAGGTGTCGCTGGTAGACCAGAATGGGAACCAGGTTCCGGCCGACCAGTATCTGCAACAACGCGCCGCGGCGGCACTGGCAGGGCAGGCGGACCAGCCGATTTTCGGTTTCGCGCTGACTCCCAACATCGCGGGACACCCGAAGTATCCGTACGATCCCTTCTATGGCGGCCTCAGCCCACGCGTCTCCGTGGCCTGGAACCCGAAGTACTCGAGCGGCCTGCTCGGTACGTTGTTTGGCGACAACAAGACCGTTATCCGCGCCGGTTATGGGCGTATTTTCGGCCGGCTGAATGGCGTAAACCTGCTGCTGGTTCCGCTTCTGCCTCCGGGCCTCCTGCAGGCCGTCTCCTGCACCGGCGTCAGCAAAGGTGGACAGTGCCTGCTCAACAACGGGGTTGACCCCAGCACCGTCTTCCGCATCGGCGTCGATGGCAATACGGTTCCGCTGCCCAACGTTTCGCAGACGCTTTCCCAACCGTACTTCCCGGGTGTTGGCGGCAACGCCGGCGCCAGCGATGTGACCTTCCTCGACCCGCATTACCGTCCGGAGCGCACCGACAACTTCACCGTCACCCTGCAGCGGCAGATCTCCAAGTCGCAAAGCATCGAGGTCGGCTACGTCGGCCGGCTGATCCGCAACGAGTTGCAAGCTCTCAACCTGGATGCGGTTCCCTACATGATGACGCTGGGTGGCCAGACCTTCGCCAGTGCCTTCGCGCAGACCTACTTCGCGGTCGCCGCCGGCGGCACGCCCACGCCGCAACCGTTCTTTGAGAATGCGCTCGGCGGCGCCAATTCGGCTTACTGCCAGGGCTACGCCAGTTGCACCGCGGCAGTCGCGGCTAAGAATACTACCTCGATCAAGAATACGGCGGTTTCGGATCTGTGGACCGCTCTGTACAAGGCGCCCTCCTGGACGCTGGGCCGCACGATGCTCAGCGCGCCTCTGCCAGGCCAGACTACCAGCCAGGGCTACACGTTCATTTCGAACTCGGCTACCGGCTTCGGGAATTACAACGCCCTGTTCGTGTCGTATCACTTGCGCGAATTCCACGGCTTCAGCGGCAACAGCAACTTCACGTGGGGCCGTGCACTCGGCACGGGCACCACATCGCAGGCCACCAGCTCCAACACCGGTCTGGATGTTTACAACCTGCAGAACGACTACGGTCCGCAGAGTTACGATTACAAATTCATCTACAACTTTGCGCTGTACTACTCGCCCAAGGTCTTCCGGAACCAGCATGGCCCTCTGGGCAAGGTGTTAGGCGGCTGGACGTTCTCGCCGTTGTTCACCGCGCAGAGCGGCGCCCCGATCTTCCCATCCTACAGTGAGGGTGGATGCACCGGCTGCGAATCGTTCGGTGAAGTCAGCACCACCTCGTCGGCCACCACTTCGTTCATCACCAGCGCCCAGGGCACCGGTCCTTATTCCGGTGGCACCTCGACCCACTACAACGTGGCTGGCTCTGGCGGCGTCGGCACCAACAATCCGTCCGGCGTCAACTTCTTCGCAGACCCCGCTTCGGTGCTGGGCGAGTTCCGCAGGTGCATCCTCGGATTCGACACCAACTGCGAGTCTTATACCATGCGCGGGCTGCCGCGCTGGAACGTGGACCTCTCGGTCGTGAAGAGCGTCAACTTCTGGCGTGAGGGCGTGGGTGCGGACTTCCATTTCCTGTTCACCAACGTCTTCAACCACAACGTGCTCAGCAACCCGACTCTGAGCCTCACCACTCCCACCACCTTCGGGCGTATTACGGGTTCGGCCAGCACTCCGCGCAACATGGAGTTCGGCATCCGCCTCCACTTCTGACGTCACGATTTCGATTGTTTTTGCCAGGGGCCGCTCCGCCAGGACCGGCCCCTTGTTCTTTTGCCACACGACCCGTCTTATCCATTTGGTACCAGTAGCCTTGGCACTTCCGCACCCCTCTTTCTCCCTCCCGCTCCGTGAGCCAAAATTCCCTTGACACATTGGGTTGGAAAGCATACAATCCCCTCCATATCCAATTCAGGCTCTTAGTGTCTAATAGGGCCTCTGTATACGTGATGGAGGGAGTATGGTTCAGAGTGACAAGCTCACTCGTTTCCTGCCGTTTCGATGTTTCTCCGGACTGCGTGTTCTGAGCCTCTGCCTGTTGTTAAGTCTTGGCACCTCACCAGTCTGGGCACAATCATCAACCGCCGGCACCGTCGCCGGCCAAGTCACCGACGAATCCAATGCAGCAGTGCCGGGCGCTGCCGTCAAGCTTACCGACACCTCGACGGGAGCCGTGCAAACAACGCTATCGAACGAAGCGGGCCGCTACGTCTTCCCCCAGGTGAATCCCGGAACCTACAAGGTCACCTTCACCAAGGAGGGGTTCGCCGCCTATGAAGTCAACACGCAGAAGGTCGAAGTTGGCCTGGCGCTGACGCTCAATGCCAAGCTGAAAATCGGCTCCACATCTACCACTGTGGAAGTCACCGCGGTCACCGGGGCGGAGCTGCAGACCATGAATGCCACGGTCGGCAACACCTTGGACAACAAGACGCTGATGCTCCTGCCGAACATGGGCCGCGATGTGACCACGCTGGCTGTGTTCCAGCCCGCGACCACGCTGGGCGGATTCACCGCGGGGTCCTATAACGACGCCAACACCTACACCCTCGACGGCATGAACATCACGGACGACATGGCCGGCAATACCATCGGCTATCAGCAGAACTACTCGGGCGTCGGCGGCAGCCAGGGCGGCGGCAGTCCCTCCGGCGTGATTCCAACGCCCATCGAGAGCATCGAGGAATTCAAAGTCTCGGTCAGCAACCAGACGTCCGATTTCAACAACTCCTCCGGCGCCCAGATCCAATTGGTCAGCAAGCGCGGCTCGAACCAGTTCCACGGGTCCGGTTATTGGTGGTATTTCGATACCAAGGTCGGAGCCGCCAATTCCTGGTCCAATAACCACACCCCGTTCAGCTTCGGCAGCGTTTCCCTGCCGTATACGCCGATCATTTCCAACCACCGGAACCGGTTCGGCGGCACGCTCGGAGGCCCGCTCATCCCCAAAGATGTGTTGGGCAAAAAGTGGTATTTCTTCTTCAACTACGAAGGCTTGCGGTTCCCCAACCAAAACCTCTATTCGAAGAACGTGCCTTCGCCGTTGCTGCGGCTCGGCGTCATCCAGGTTCCGAATGCGGCCGGCGTATACACCCCGTACAATCTCAATCCGTATCCGGTGACCTACCAGGGCACTACCTACGCACCGGCCACCTGCCCGGCGGGCCTTTGCGATCCGCGTGGCGTCGGACTGAACCCCGTGGTCAACCAGATCTGGAGCCAGCAGATGCCGTTGCCCAACAATCCTCTGGGCGGCGACACCTACAATACGCAGGGCTTTCTTGCAACACTCCGTACCCCGATCACTTCAAATATTTACGTAGGCCGCATCGATCATGACTTCAGTGACAAGTGGCATTGGTATCTGAGCTATCGCGATTTCAAACTGGTGTACCTGACCAGCAACCAGGTGGATATCGGCGGCGTGCTTCCGGGCGACAAGCTGGGCACCCCCTCCGCGGTGGCCCCCCGTCCCCAACAGCCTTCGGTCTGGACGACCGGCATGACCACCTCGATCAGCCCTACCACCACCAACACCTTCGTGTTCGGTTACACCCGCACCTTCTGGCAGTGGGGCAGTGCCAACGGTCCGCCCCAACTCTCCAGCCTCGGTGGCGCCCTGGAAATCGGCGGCGAGAGTTCCGCCGCGCTCATCCCCTACAACGTCAACTCGCAGAGCGTCCGCCAGCGCTTCTGGGACGGCCAGGACAAGCTGCTCAAGGACGACTTGACGATGATCAAGGGCAACCACCTGTTCGGCTTCGGCGGATCCTACCTGCGCGCCTTCGATTATCACTCGCGCTCCGACAACGGCGCCGGCGTGAACAACCAGATCAGCTACCTCTCGACGAGTTCCGGATTCAACTGGACCTCGCCCACGGTGCAGTACATCCCCACCACCGTGCCCTCTTCCCAATACTCGAGCTACGAAACCTACTACTCCTACGTAATGGGCATGCTCAGCTCCACCCAGGTGATGTACACGCGTGCCGGTGCCAACCTGGCGCTGCAGCCGCTCGGAACACAAGCCACGGACAAGAGCGTCATCCCCACCTACGCTACCTATTTCTATGACACCTGGCGCCTCAGGCCCACACTCACCCTGACGTACGGTATCGGCTGGAATCTCGAGCTGCCCCCATATGAATTGAGCGGAAATCAGGTGGAACTCGTGGATTCCAACAACCAGCCGATCAATACGCAGGACTTCATCGCGCAGCGCGAACTGGCCGCCTTGAACGGCCAGTCCTACACCCCGCAGATCGGCTACACCCTGGTGCGGAACGTGGGCGCCGGCCTCAAGTACCCGTACAATCCGTTTTACGGCGAGTTCAGCCCGCGCGGCTCAGTCGCCTGGAATCCGAAATTCACGGATGGCATCCTGGGCAAACTGTTCGGCAGCGGCAAAACCGTCATCCGTGGCGGCTACGGCCGCATCTTCGGCCGACTGAATGGCGTCGATCTGGTGCTGGTTCCGCTCCTCGGCCCCGGCCTCTTGCAGGGCGTGACCTGCGTCAACCCCACCAAGACCGGCCAGTGCGCGGGCACCGGCGTTGCCGACCCGACCACGGCTTTCCGCATCGGCACGGACGGCTTGACGGCTCCTCTCGGGGCTGGCTCTCCGACGCTCGGCCAACCCTACTTCCCCGGTGTGGGGGCCAACCCGCAAACCGTTGACCCTGACGCTTTGGACCCGCACTTCCGCCCCGATCGCACCGACAATTTCACCATCACCATTCAGCGTGAAATCAACCAGCACAACACCCTCGAAATTGGGTACATCGGCAAGATCATCCGCAACGAGTACATGCTGGTGAACCTCGATTCCGTGCCGTACATGACCACCCTCGGCGGCCAGTCCTTCGCGCAGGCCTTCGGCGCGCTGTACCAGCAACTGGTTTTCAACGGCTACAGTCCGGCGAACGTCTCGAACCAGGCCTTCTTCGAATCGGCTCTGGGCGGGGCGAACTCGGCGTATTGCCAAGGCTATACAAGTTGCACCGCCGCGCTGGCCTCCAAGAACACCGCTCTGATCAAGGAAACCGCCGTTTCCGACCTGTGGAATGCCATGGGCAAGGCGCCCAGTTGGACCCTCGGCCGGACGCTCCTCTCCCAAGCCCTGCCAGGGGGAACCGTGGGCCAGGCTACCTCGGTCGGTATGAACACCAGCTTGGGCTACGGCAACTACAACGCGGTCTTTGCCTCTCTACGCACCACCAACTGGCATGGGCTGACTGCCATCTCCAACTTCACCTGGGGGCGCTCTCTGGGTACTTCGCAATTGGCGCAGTACAACAGCTCTTCCACACCGCTGGATCTCTTCAACCTGCACGACAGCTACGGCCTGCAGAACTTCGACGTCAAGTTCCTCTACAACCTCTCGATGTATTACCAGCCCAACGTCTTCCGCGGACAGCGCGGTGTCCTGGGGCATATCCTCGGGGGCTGGACCTTCTCGCCGTTGTTCACGGCGCAGAGCGGCAGTCCTATCGCCGTCAGCTACAGCGAGGGAAGCTGCACCGGCTGCGAGGCTTTCGGCGAAGTCACCACCCCCGGTGTCAGTGCGGTCGGTTCGACCTCCGAATATGCGGTCGGCTTCGGGCCCTACACCGGTGACAATTCGGTCCACTACAACATTTACGGTGGCACCGGTTCCAACGTCTGGCAAGGCACCCAGAGCGTCGGCACCAAGACCGCCGGCACCTACGGCCTGAATTACTTCTCGAACCCCGCCCAGGTATACGGCGAATTCCGTCCCTGCGTCCTGGGGTTGGACACCAATTGCGGTGCGTATGGCAGCCTTCGCGGTCTCTCCACCTGGAATCTCGATTTGGCAGTGATCAAGGACGTCGGCATCTACAAGGAGCGCGTGGGAGCCACGCTGTTCTTCCAGTTCACCAACGTCTTCAATCACTTCCAGCCGGGCGGCGCGAGCATGAGTCTGACTAGCCCGACCACCTTCGGCCAGATCACCGGCCAGTCGAACACCCCGCGCAACATGGAGTTCGGTCTGCGCATCCGTTTCTAACCACCCTGTATTGCATTTCACCCCC
Organism: Bryobacteraceae bacterium; assembly: GCA_035501495.1. Taxonomy (GTDB): domain Bacteria; phylum Acidobacteriota; class Terriglobia; order Bryobacterales; family Bryobacteraceae; genus JAIQFL01. The sequence continues at coordinate 34,597 of DATJWB010000150.1, forward strand.
AGGGGCCGGCCGCCAAGCCGGCCCCTTTTTGTTTGACGTGGCCCTGCCTGTACCCATGCGCCCCGCCAGCCCACCCAAATTCATGAAAACCCGTGCGGGCGATGTGGCGCGCCTATACAGTGCCGTGGCAACGAGGAGTTTTCGAGCCTGACGACGCTCCGACCGATGCTGTTAAGAACAAGGACCAACGTGTTTTCCTTACCCAGACCAGAGCACGCCGGACGCGGTGACCTTCGAGCTCCGGGACTCTGAACGAATCCCTTGCGGGCACCGGCGAAGAGGGGCGCGCTGCGATCGCGCTCACCCTTCAGAGAAATCGGGGGGTTCGATGACGCGCCGCATCAGTCTCTGAGCGGCGGCCTTTTCCGCTACACCTTGACCGTGAACAATCCGCAAGCCATTATCGGTCTCAATATCCCGCGGGCGAACACTCTGTTCGGCCTTTATTTCACCAGCAAAATCCAAGCGTCTGCAGGCTGGAATGACTTCGCCCCGATTGCCGGTGTTGTGGACGACCTGAACTACTTCGCCCTCGGCAGCGGCGTTCCCGTCGGCGGCTCGCTATCCGGGTTCCAGTTCGACAGCTCCACCAATCCAGAGCCTCCTGCCGGTCACAGCGTCACCCCCCGCTCCTCTCGTTGAATCCAAATCGCTTCCGCGCCTCCCTCCCGAATCGTGCCCCACCCGTCTGTTACCGTCGAATTGAGCGCCTCCTCCGGGCGCCCCGAAGCAAACTCCGATGTGCGGGCTTCTTCTCCTGGCCAATTCGGCATTCCGCCTGCCTCCCGAGCCCCAAATCCATCGTTTTTGGCTCGAAATTGGCTTCGTTTTGCACTCCCGCCCGACCCTCAAGAAACCCCGTAACTTATTCATTAACCAGCCATTGCTAAACTTTCGCCGCCTCCGGAATTGGGTTCGTTCCGGCAATTCGCCTTTTTCGCCCCCGCGCCCCGCCGAGCCAATCCCGGCCACGGGTACGATATACTTCTCCTTCAGGAACCTGAGTCTCCTCCGGCCTGCCGTGCCGCGTAATTCAGCCCTATGTGGATAGTCAAGCTAGCCCTAGGCCGCCCCTATACGTTCGTCGTCATGGCGATCCTCATCGCCATCCTCGGCAGCGCGGCCATCGTCACCATGCCGGTCGATATCTTCCCCTATATCGACATTCCCGTCGTCAGCGTCCTCTGGGTGTATTCCGGTCTCTCCCCCGAGGAGATGGAAAAGCGCGTCGTCACCGGCTTCGAGCGCAGCCTCACCTCCAACGTCAACGACATCGAGCACATCGAGTCGCAATCCTACTCCGGGTACGCGGTCGTCAAGATCTATTTCCACCCCAACGTCAAAATCGACATGGCCGTGGCCCAAACTACCGCCACCATGAACACCGCCCTCCGCCAGATGCCCCCCGGCATGTTCCCCGCCAACATCCTCAAATACGACGCCTCCAGCGTCCCCATCCTGCAACTTGGCCTCTCCAGCAAGTCCCTCCGCGAGCAGGAAATCTTCGACATCGGCAACAACTTTATTCGTACCCCGCTCGGCACCGTCCAAGGTGCCTCCGTCTCCTACCCCTTCGGCGGCAAGCAGCGCGCCGTCATGGTGGACCTCAATCTCGAGGAACTCTACGCCAAGCAACTCTCGCCCATCGACGTCTCGAACGCCCTCAACCTGCAGAACCTGATCCTCCCTGCCGGCACTGCCAAACTCGCCAAGACCGAATACCAGGTGCAGGTCAACAGCAGCCCCATCGAACTCAAAGACCTGAACGACCTCCCCATCAAGACCGTCAACGGCGCCACCATTTACATCAAGGATGTCGCCCAGGTGCGCGACGGCTTCAATGTCCAGAACAACATCGTCCGCACCAACGGATCGCGCGGCTGCCTCATCACCATCACCCGCAACGGCAAAGCCTCCACCCTGGCCATCGTCAACGCCGTCAAGGAGGCCCTGCCCCGCATCCTCTCGAACGTGCCGCCGGAGCTGAACGTCACCGCCCTGGCCGACCAATCCGTCTTCGTGCGCGCCTCCATCGCGGGCGTGCTGCGCGAAGCCCTGATCGCCGCCGGCCTCACCGGCCTCATGATCCTCCTGTTCCTGGGAAGCTGGCGCAGCACCCTGATCGTCTGTATCTCGATTCCGCTCTCGATCCTCACCTCCCTCTGTTTCCTCAGTCTCCTGGGGCAGACCATCAACGTGATGACCTTGGGCGGCCTCGCCTTGGCCGTCGGTATCCTCGTGGACGACGCCACCGTCGAGATCGAAAACACCCACCGCAACATCGCCATGCACAAGCCGCTGGTCACGGCGGTGCTCGATGGCGCCTCGCAGATCGCCGTCCCCACCTTCGTCGCCACCATCTCCATCTGCATCGTGTTCGTGCCCGTGCTGCTGCTCACCGGGACCGCCGCCTACCTGTTTACACCGCTGGCCATGGCCGTGGTCTTCGCCATGCTCGCCTCCTATCTGCTTTCGCGCACCCTCGTCCCGCCGATGATGGTGTACCTCTTGCAGTCGGAGCACGGGAAGAAAAGCGGGCGCGTCAGCATCTTCAAACGCGCCCACCATCTCTTCAACCACCTCTTCGAGGCCCTGCGCTTCCGCTACGTCGGCCTCCTCGATTGGTCGCTGCGCCATCGCGGCCGCACGCTGCTGGCTTTCGGCGCCTTCTACACCGCGTCTCTCGGACTGATCTTCCTCGTCGGCGAGGACTTCTTCCCTGCGGTCGATTCCGGCCAGATGCGCCTGCATGCCCGCGGCGCGGCCGGTACCCGCATCGAAGAGACCGAGGTGCGCTTTTCCGATCTCGAACGCGAAATCCGCTCCGTCATCCCGCCGGACGAGATCGACATGATGATCGACAATATCGGCATTCCGAACAGTTGGCCCGCCATCGCCCAGGGCGATATCCCCACCATCTCCAGCGCCGATGGCGAAATCCTGATCTCGCTCAACAAGGAAAAGCACGCGCCCACCCGCGACTACGAAGTCCTGCTCCGCAAACGTCTCCACGAGCGCTTCCCGGACATGATCTTCTTCTTCCAGCCGGCCAACATCACCAGCCAGATCCTGAACTTCGGCCTGCCCGCTCCCATCGACCTGCAGGTGGTCGGCCGCAACGCCGAGGCCAACTACGACATCGCCGGAAAACTGGCCCGCCGAATCGCCGCCATCCCCGGCGCCGCGGACGTGCATGTCCACCAGGTCGCCGACCAGCCCGTCATCCGGCTCAACGTGGACCGCGCGAAAGCATCCCAAATGGGCCTCACCCAGCGCGACGTCACCAGCAGCATGCTCATCTCCCTCAGCGGCAGCGGCACCGTCGCCCCCAATTTCTGGATGAACTGGACCAACGGCGTCAGCTACAACATCGGCGTGCAGACGCCGCAGTACCGCATCGATTCCCTCGACGCCCTGCTGCGCACCCCGATCTCGGCCGCCACCAACGCCGTCAATACCACCACCCCGGGTTCGATGGCCGGCGCATCCGCCGCCGGCCCATCCTGGGTCGGCGCCTCTCCGAACGGCTCTTCTCAGGCGTACGGCAATCCCGGCGCCGCCGCCGGCAGTACGCAACTGCTCTCCAACCTGGCCTCCGTCCAGCGCTCCTACATGCCGGTCATCGTCAACCACTACAACGTCTGGCCGGTCTTCGATGTCTTCGCCAACGTGGACCGGCGCGATCTCGGAGGTGTGGGCTCGGAGGTCATGCGCATCATGCGCGAGGAGGAGCCCAAGCTGCCGCGCGGCACATCGTTCACCCTGCGCGGGCAGGTGGATACCATGCGCTCCTCGTTCTTCCGTCTCGGATTGGGCCTGGCTTTCGCCGTCATCCTGGTCTACCTGCTGATGACCGTCAACTTCCAGTCGTGGCTCGATCCCTTCATCATCCTGATGGCGCTCCCGGGTGCGACCGCGGGCATTCTCTGGATGCTGTTTCTCACCGGCACCACGTTCAGTGTGCCGTCGCTGATGGGCTCCATGATGTGCATTGGGGTGGCCACCGCGAACAGCATCCTGATCGTCACCTTCGCCAACGACGAGCGCAACACGCTGCCCGTCGCCCGTGATGCCGCGCTCGCCGCGGGCCATGCGCGCGTCCGCCCCGTCCTCATGACCGCCACCGCCATGATCCTCGGGATGCTTCCCATGGCTCTCGGCATGGGTGAAGGCGGCGAGCAGAATGCTCCCCTGGGACGGGCCGTGATCGGCGGGCTGATGTTCGCCACCGTAACCACCCTGTTTGTGGTCCCCATCATTTATTCCTATCTGCGCACCAGGCCGCCGATAGATCATGAGCGTAGACTGGAAGAAATGAACACGCGATGAGGCACACCGAACCCGATCAACCCGGACTCTCCGATCTGCTGCGGGAAAACGAGGAACTCAAGCGGCAGATCCACGAACTGAAGACTGCGGGCAACGGCGCGCCGCATGCCGTTTCCGTGCCGCAAACCTGGCGCCCCTCGGCCCTCACCGTCTGGGCGATTTTCCTGGCGGCGGTGGCGCTCGCAGTAGTGGGTTTCCTCGCCGGGTACCGGCCCCTCGAGAAGCGCCGCCAACTCATCGCCGGTGAAGCGCGCGATCAGGAAAAGACGCTGCAGAAGGTGGATGTGATCGAGGTCCGCCGCGCCTCCGATAAGAGCGCCATCGAACTGCCCGGCAACATCGAGCCCATCACCGAGGCGCCCATCCTGGCCCGCTCCGACGGTTACCTGCTGCGCCGCCTCGCCGATATTGGAGATCGCGTCCGCAACGGACAGCTTCTCGCCGAAATCGAAGCTCCCGAGATGGATGAGCAGATCCGCCAGGCCAAGGCCACCCTGCAGCAGGCGCAGGCGGCCGTCGATCAGGCAGTCGCCAACTACGAGCGCGGGCAGGCCGACGAAGACCTCGCCAAGGTAACCGCCGAACGCTGGGCTGCGCTCCTCACCAAGGGCGTGGTCTCACGCCAGGACAACGACCGCTACCAGTCCGAGTACCGCTCCCTGACCGCGGCCACCAAGGCCCTGGAAAAGGCCCTCGCCGTGCAACGCAGCAACGTGGCCGCCGCCGAGGCGAACGTCTCCCGGCTTGACAAAGTGCAAAGTTACCGCCAGGTGAAGGCGCCGTTCGACGGCGTCATCACGCTCCGCAACGTGGATGTCGGCGCCCTGGTGAACGCCGGCAACACCCTGCTCTTCCGTATCGCTCAGATCGACACCCTGCGAACCTACGTCAACGTGCCGCAGTCGAACGCCAGTGAAGTGCGCGCCGGCCAACCCGCCCGCCTGAGCGTCCCCAACCTTCCCGGCCGCCAGTTCTCCGGCTCGGTGGCGCGGACCGCTGGCGCGCTCGATCCCGCCAGCCGCACATTGCTTGTCGAGGTGCACGTCCCCAATCCCGATGGCGCGTTGCTCCCCGGCATGTACGCCCGCGTCGATCTCACCAGCCCGCGCTCCAACGCCCCGCTTTTGATTCCCAGCGATGCGCTGATCGTGCGCGGCGAAGGCACCGAGGTGGCGGTGGTCCGCGGCGGGCACACGGTCCATCTGCAGAAGATCGAAGTCGGCCGCGATTACGGCGACCGCCTGGAAGTGACCGGCGGCCTGACCGAGGGCGCGACCATCATCGCCAACCCCGGCGACGTCGTCCGCGAAGGCAGCGAAGTCCAGCCCGTCGCCAAGTAGCTTGATGCGGCGCAGGCACTCCTGCCTGCCGCGTCCCGACTCATCGGGACGCTTTTTGCCGAGGCGCAGCTTTTTGCCATTCACTCCGCCCGAAGCGCTTCCACCGGGTCCACCCGCAGCAGTCTGCCGTCCCCGCCAGCCCGCAAGTCGATCAACTCCCCGGGCTCCGAATAGGGCAGAGGCTTGAGGAGAAATAAGCAACATACGCCGGGCCGGCCAAAACGTCGCGCCCACGGAGGAAAGGAGGAGCCAGGCGGGTTGTTGATTATCGGCCGCCAACAGTTACCGGGTGGCGGAAAGCTCTTCAGGGTGGAACACCAGGTCGCGGTCGAGGACCATTTCCACGTGGGTTCCGGCATGCAGTACCACGTCCTGATTGCGCGAGAGCAGAACGCCTGCCAGGGCGCCCACTCCGCCGCCGACGGCCGCGCCAGGCAGTCCTTTGGCG
>DATJWB010000151.1:0-5711 GCA_035501495.1 Bryobacteraceae bacterium
CGGCCCGGGTTTCGGAGGTTTCGTGAGTTTTAATAGCAAAACAATCATCTTATGGGTAGTCCTTGCGGGTATGGCGGTGCTGGTTTACGCCTTCATGAAACCGGGTCCGGCGAACAAAGAATTGGCTATTCCGGTCTCCGAGTTTGTGAATCGCGTGCAGGAGGGGCAGGTCAAGGAAGCGAACATCGCGGGCGATGACGTACACGGGGTGCTTTCCAACGGCACGACTTTTCATACGCAAATTCCCTCCAACTTCCCTGAAATCTACAAGATGCTGTCGGACAAAGGGGTCCGCTACGACTACAAGGACAGCAGCTCCGGCGGTTGGCTTTCGATCGTCCTGAACGCCTCGCTCCCCATCCTCCTGTTGATCGGTTTTTGGATTTTCATGGCCCGCCAGATGCAGAGCGGAGGCAATAAGGCACTCAGCTTCGGTAAGAGCCGCGCCCGCCTCCACTCCCAGCAGCGCAAAGTCACCTTCAAAGATGTCGCCGGGGTCGAGGAAGCCAAAGAGGAGCTTCAGGAGATTATCGAGTTCCTGCGCGAGCCCCAGAAATTTCAGAAACTGGGCGGCCGGATTCCCAAAGGCGTGCTTCTGATTGGACCTCCCGGAACCGGAAAAACCCTGTTGGCGCGCGCCATCGCGGGAGAAGCAGCCGTCCCGTTCTTTTCGATCTCCGGCTCGGACTTCGTCGAGATGTTCGTGGGCGTCGGGGCCAGCCGCGTGCGCGATCTCTTCGAGCAGGGCAAGAAGAACGCTCCCTGCATCATCTTCATCGACGAAATCGATGCCGTCGGACGGCAGCGCGGCGCCGGTCTGGGCGGCGGGCACGATGAGCGTGAGCAGACCCTCAACCAACTGCTGGTGGAGATGGATGGGTTCGAGACCAACGAAGGCGTCATCCTGGTTGCAGCCACCAACCGTCCGGATGTGCTCGACCCGGCCTTACTCAGGCCAGGGCGATTCGACCGCCGGGTGGTGGTCGGCCGTCCGGATGTCCAGGGCCGGGAAGCGATCCTGCGCGTGCACGTCAAGAAGATTCCCTTGGGCGACAACGTCGATCTCACGGTGCTGGCTCGCGGGACGCCGGGGCTCTCCGGCGCCGATCTCGCCAACCTGGTGAACGAGGCGGCCCTCTGCGCCGCCCGGCAGAATCGCAAAGTCGTCATGATGTTCGACTTCGAGATGGCCAAGGATAAGATCCTGATGGGCGCCGAACGCAAGTCGATGATCCTGAGCGACGCCGAGAAGCGCAACACGGCATACCACGAGGCCGGCCACGCACTGGTTGCCGCCTTGCTGCCCAGCGCCGACCCGCTCCACAAAGTCACCATCATTCCTCGCGGCATGGCCCTCGGCGTGACGATGCAGTTGCCCATCGACGACAAGCACTCCTACAACCGCGACTATCTTCTGGCCCAGATGGCGATTCTCATGGCGGGCCGAATCGCCGAGGAGCGCTACATGCACCAGATGACTACTGGGGCCGGCAATGACATCGAACGCGCAACCGATCTCGCCCGCCGCATGGTCTGCGAATGGGGAATGAGCGAATTGGGTCCGCTCAGCTTCGGTAAGAAGGACGAGCAGATCTTCCTCGGCCGCGAGATCGCCCAGCACCGCGATTACAGCGAGGAGACCGCCATCCGCATCGACGAGCAGGTCAAAAAGCTGGTGGACGGCGGCTACAACACCGCCACACAGATCATCGAAACCAACTCCGACGCGCTGGTAAAGATCGCCGAGACCCTGCTGGTGCGCGAGATTCTGGATGGCAACGAAGTGATGCAGATCATCCGTGGGCAGGAACTGCCTCCCGTGCCGCCGTCCGGAACCGAGTCCGAGGAAGCCGTGCAGCAGGTTTTCCGTCCGGAGGCCGGCCGTCGCGTGCCCAGCCTCTCCGAAGGCGAGCGCCCACAGACTGCTTAGGCGGGCGACCTCTCTACGGCAACTCCCAGAGCACCAGTTCGGCCCCTTGCTTCACCTGAAGGGGAATGAGCACCGTTCGCCCGTCGAGCGTCCCCCCAAACTGACGGTTGCCGGGCAGCGGAGCCGGCAAGTCGGCGATCGTCAGAATCCTTCCGCCGGCAAAGCGTTTGAAAAGCAGGGTGTGGAGCGCGGGATTGGCCGCTTGCGGGCGCGTGAAGTAGACGCCTTCGCGTGTCGGCAGAAACCAAGGCGCGTAGACTTCGGGCAGAAACACTTCGGGAGGCGCGGTGTGATCGAAGCGGACGCGGAATAGCGGTCCCGCCCCACGGTGCACCCTGTTGAAGTAGACCCACACGCCGTCGGGGTCCAGCATGGGATGGTCGGCGAAACCCTCGGCCAGGCGTTCTAAGGCGGGGTGTGGTGCCGAGGGACCGGGCATGGCGATTCGGAAGATCCCAGGGTTGCGATGCTCGTCTCGATCCACCAGCGCCCATTTGCCGTCTGGTGAGAAACCGCTATAGACCGGAAATTCCGGCTGCGGCGTTTGCTCGCCAGTGCGCGGGTCGATCAAATAGCGGTGTATCATACCGAGGTCGCGGCTGGTGTAGTAGATTTTCTGGCCGTCCGGACTCCAGCGGACCAGTTCCGCCCCCGGTTCGGAGCTGAGGCGGCGGATGCCGGTGCCGTCGATATTGGCGATCCAGAGGTGATAGCCTCCGGCGCGGTAGGAGACGAACGCCACCCTGCTGCCATCGGGCGAGACCCAGGGGCCGTACTCTTCCACGTTGGTCGGAGCAAATCGTTCGGGACCGCGCACCGAGCCGTCCGCTTGCAGCGTGTACCGCACCAGGTCGATATCCAGAATCCGCTTCACCGTGATCAGGCGCCGCCCGTCGCGGGACACGACAGCCTGCACGATGCGGTCGCCAAATGCGGGAAGCAACTGCGGTGACCCGCCGGGTTTGGACTGGGTTCTCCACAGGCGGGTGGCGCCGCCGCGAAAGGAAGTGAATAGCAGGTCGCCGTTGGGGAGCCATGCCGGGAAGGTCGCGCTGTAGACCGCCTGTTCGGGGCCGCCCTCGGGCCGCATGTCGCGTGTGAGCTTCTGCACCATCACTCCAGCGCCGACTGTGTCGTCGCGAACGAAGGCGATCTGTCCCTGCGCGGAGAAGACCGGCTGCATGTCTTCGAGACCCTTCGATGGGCGGGTAAGCAGGCGGCGCTCGCCGGTAGCGCGGTTCAACAGGTGCAGGCCATCCTGCGGGTCGCCAGGCAGGCGATCGAGGAATACGATCCACTGTCCGTCGGGCGACCAATCGAGCGAGGTGGTGAAGCTGCCGTGCGGTGAAAGCAGGCGCAGCAGTTCCTGTTCGCGGCCATTGGAAGGGTCGATGACCATGAGGCGGCCGCCGCCACCGGGGGTGGCACGCACGAAGGCAATCTCGTTGCCCTTGGGCGACCAGGACGGGCTGACGTCGTCGAGCGGGTCGGTGGTCAGCCGGTGGGGCGGTTCGCCCGGTCCGGACGAGACGTAGATGTCGAAGTTCTTCTGGTCGGGGCCATTCCAGTTGAAGGCCACCTGGCGGCCGTCCGGCGAGAAAGTGGGGTCCTGCTGGAAGCCATCCAGGGTGGAATACGGTACCTGCGACACCGGCGCCAGCGCCGCGGGTGCGGACGGGCGGCGCTTCCAGAGGAATGCGGAAACAGCCAGGGAGCCGAGACCCACGGCCAGCGCGACCGCGGCGGCAGTGGCGGCGACGCGGTTGCGGCGACGCCATTTGTCGAAGCGGTACCGCAGGTCAAGACGCCGTGCCGAGACAGGGCGGTGCTCGAGCCAGCCCCTCAGATCGGCGGCCAATGCGCTTACGGTCTGGTAGCGATGCGCGGGATCCTTGGCGAGCGCCATTGCGGCGATGGCTTCGAGGTCGCCTTTGAGTTTGCGCGCGAGCCCGGGGTTGTCGCGAACCCGAGCGGAAAGGAGCGGCGGCTCCTGGTCGCGGATCGCCTGAAGGAGGGCCAGGATCGAGCCGGATGCATCGCCGGAGGTCCAGCGTGTCAGGTCGAGCGCCGGCTTGCCGGCAAGCAACTCGTAGAGAATGGCGCCCAATGAGTAGACGTCGGATGGCGGACTGACTTCGGCGGCGAGCAATCCAGCCTGCTCGGGGCTCATGTATCCCGGAGTTCCGGCCAGTCTGCCCTCGCTGGTCAGCAGAGAGCGCTGCGTGGCGAGACCCTGGTCGATGCCCGCCATGATCTTGGCGATGCCGAAGTCGATCACCTTGACATGGCCGAGCGCCACCAGCACGTTGGAAGGCTTGAGGTCGCGATGGAGAATGCCTTGGGCGTGCGCGTGCTCCAGGGCATCGCAGACCTGGAGGAACAGAGCAACGCGCTCGCCGACGGTGAGCCCGTTCTCGTCAGCGTAGCGGGTGATCGGCAGCCCTTCGACCACCTCCATCACGAAGTAGGGACGGAGAAAGGCGCTCACACCGGCATCGAACACGTGGACGATGTTCGGGTGGTGCAGGCGCGCCAGGGTCTGTTTTTCGCGCGTGAATCCTTGCGCGATGGCGCGGGTGTCGAAATCGGTCTTCAACACCTTGAGCGCCACCTGGCGGCGCAGGGCGCCCGTCTGCTCCGCGAGGAAGACCACGCCCATGCCGCCATGCCCGAGGACGCGGATGGGATTGTAATTGCCGAAGGAATCGCCCGCCAGGGCTGTGAGGGGATCGGATGTGGGAGGGTCGCTGAGAGTGGTTTCACCCCCCATCGCGCCGCGGATCAGGCAGGCGGGACAAAGATTGCCGATCTCCGATTCCACCGCCGCTCCGCACTTCGGACAAACCCTGGGGATGGCGGACGACGCCATAAGAATTCTATTTTATGGGAGTTTGCGAAAGGACGTTCAACAGGTAACGAATTTCCTGTTCGGCGTCTTCGGCCGTCGCGACGGTCTCGGAGATCGCCTCGAGAAAACGTTGCCGGAACTGTTTGCGGAGCCGGTGTACCGCCACGCGAACGGCGCCTTCGTTCATGCCGAGAGCGGTAGCCGCGGTGCGGTAATCCTGCTCGCCCTCGGTCAGGAAGGGCTGGAGCACTTCGAACTGCGCGGCTCCGCCGGAACGGTTGAAGTGAGCGCGCAGGCTGTCGATCACCCGGCTGAGCAGCGTGATCGCCCACTGTCGTTCATACAGAAGCTCGGGCGTGATTTCGTCCGCGAATGCGCGTTGGTAGTGGCCTTCGGATTCGTCCGCGAGTTCGACGTCCACCCGTCCGCCGCCGCGCTTCAGCGTTTGCTCGCGATCGTAACGGTCGGCCAGGAACCGCTTGAGGGCGGTGAGGAGGAATCCGCGGAAGCGCCCGCGCTCCGGGTCGGCGCGATCGAGCCAATGGCGTTCGAGTACGACCGCGATGAATTCCTGGGTGAGATCGCGGGCCAGTTCCCGATTGCCGCAGCGCCGGCTGGTATAGAGGTAGAGCGGCTGCCAGTAGCGTTCACAAAGCCATTCCAGGGAGTCGCGGTCTCCCGACTGGAGCACGATGGACCACCGGGTTGTCGGGAACTCGCTGTGCGGACGAGAACCGTCAGGCATTGCTGGGTCAAGTATAGCGTCAAAAAATCTCACGAACTCTGTAACAGCCGAAGGTGCAATCCCGAAGTATGGGACATGCGGACCTTAACCAACGCACTCAACACGGCAAAAGCCCTGGCCCCGAAGATCATCGCGTCCCCGCTGCAGGCTCCGAACATTATCCGGCGGCACATCAGCGCGCAGGTGGT
>DATJWB010000152.1:0-11872 GCA_035501495.1 Bryobacteraceae bacterium
CTCACGATTCTCGGCGTGCTGATCGGCACCACCACGGTGATCGCCGTCACGTCCATCATCGCGGGGCTGGATAAGCAACTGGTGGACGTCGCGCAGCAGTTCGGCACGCGCACGCTGTGGGTGTATAAACTGCAGGTCGGCAACATCCACCGGCTCACGCGCGAGGAGCGGTTGCGCAAGCCCCTGAGCTGGGAAGACGCGATGGCCATCAAGGAGCGCAGCCCTTCCACCGAAACCGTATCGGTGGAGCTGTTTCCGGAAATGACCGAGTACGGCCTGCCGCCGGTGACCGCCCGATACAAAGGCCAGGAAATGATTGATGCCTTGTTCGTGGGAGTGACCGCCGACCATTTGCGGCTGATCAACGCGACCATCGGCGACGGCCGCTTTTTTAACGAAGCGGAGGACTTGCACCGCCGCGACGTGGCAGTGATCGGCGACGCCGTGCGCGAACGGTTCTTCGCGCGAACCGACCCGGTGGGCAAGAGCATCCTGGTGGACGGCCACTCGGTGGAGATCGTCGGCGTCCTCACCAAGTTCAAATCGTTCCTGGCCGACAACCAGGACGACCGGGCGATTTTCATTCCCTACCACAGCTTCAAAGGCCTGTATCCGGAGGCGCAGGATAATTTCATCTGCGTGCTGGCCCTTCCCGGCCGCATGGACCAAGCCAAGGATGAGGTTGCCGAAATTCTCCGCCGCCGCCGGCACGTGGCGCCGTCGGATCCGGATAACTTCGGAATCGCCAGCGCCGAGAGTGTGATCACGCAGTTCCGCGAGATCATCAGCACGGTGGCGCTGGCCATGGTGGTGATCTCTTCCATCGGGCTGCTGGTGGGCGGAATCGGGGTGATGAACATCATGCTGGTCTCGGTCACCGAGCGAACCTACGAAATCGGAATTCGCAAAGCGCTCGGCGCGCGCAAAGCCGACATTCTGATGCAGTTCCTGATCGAGGCGGCTTCGCTGACCGGCCTCGGAGGCCTGGCGGGCATTGCATTCGGCTGGATGATCGCCGTCATCAGCCGACTGGTATTCACCTCGATTCCGGCGAGCGTGCCGATGTGGGCAGCGGCGGCGGGCATCCTGATGTCGGTCGGGGTCGGGCTTTTCTTCGGCATCTGGCCGGCCAACAAGGCCGCGCGTCTCGATCCGGTAGTCGCTCTGCGCTACGAGTAAAGCCAAGTCGAGCGAAGGCCCGATTCTCGCTTTTACGAAGGTGGTTGCTTGGGCGGAGGTCATCGGCTTCAGCACCAGGCTCTCCGCGATCTCGCGATAGACTCCGTCCTCGAGCGCGTGAAAGCGGATGCGCTGCCCATCGTATCGCCAGATCTCCTCGACCCCGATTGCTGCGAAGGTGACGAAGCCATCCAGAGAAGATCGGGTGATGTCTACCTCGATAATGAGTTCCCGAGGGGGTCGGCGGCGAGGTCGATTTGCTCCTTACTTCGGACAGCCCGCGCGTGGCGGAAGTAAAAACAGGAATCCGGCTCGAAGCCCTTCGCCAAATCCTTGCGTTTGAACGTGGTGGATCCGGCGGGTTCGAAAGCGCGTCCGGTTTCTTCCGAGGTAACCTCCGCAATCAGAGCGAGCTTCCGGTTGGGCGTCTCGTACCCTTTGGAAACCGTCATGATCTCGAGTTCTCCTCCATCGTATGTAAACCTCGTGCCGCAAGCCTCCCCGCTTTCTTCAAGCAGACGCTCGTAGGTCTCCCAACTGATGTGATGGAGCATCACTCGGTGCTCTGGTGGTGCGACGGTCGCCAGCATTTCGCCGCCTTTATTTTTGCAGGAATGCGAGGCCACCGGTCCGGATGGGAGGCACAACGGCCGTGACCGGCCCTCTACGTGTGACGTATGCACAAGCTGAGTTAAAATCAGTCTTCAGATCTGAAGATCTGTTGATTCCATTTATGCCGCTCTCCCGCTTTAAGCTCGCATCTACTTCCGCCGCCGGCATCATCGTGCTGGCGATTGCCGCGACTTCCGCCCTGGCCCAGCCGCCCGGACGGGCTCCTCAGGCGCCTCAGGGCCCTTGGATGAACAAAGACCTGCCGCCCGATCGGCGCGCCGATTTGGTCATCGCCGAGATGACCCTGGACGAGAAGATTCAGCTCGTCCACGGCACCGGTTTCGGCCAGCCAGGCTCCGGCCAGCCCAACCGCTCCAACGGCGGAGCCGGCTGGATTCCCGGCATTCCCCGTCTGGGCATCCCCGACTTGAACATGGCCGACTCCGCGGTCGGCGTCACCCGCGGCGCCCAGCGAAGCCGGTACTCCACCGGCCTGCCTTCGGCGCTCGGAGCCGCAGCCACCTGGGACCTCGAACTCGCCTACCTCTACGGCAACGTGATCGGCCGCGAGCTGCGTGATCAGGGTTACAACATGTCCATCGGCGGCGGCGTCGATATCACCCGCGAGCCCCGCAACGGCCGCACCTTCGAGTATCTCGGCGAAGACCCCATCCTCGCCGGCAAAGCCATCGGACAGCTCATGAAGGGCGTTCAGGACCAGAAGATCCTCGGCGACCTCAAGCACTATGCCCTCAACGATCAGGAGACCGGCCGCAATATCGGCAACGTAATCCTCGACAGGCGCGCCATGCGGGAGACCGATCTGCTGGCCTTCGAGATCGGCCTGCGCGACTCCCAGGCCGCCGGCGTGATGTGCTCGTACAACAAGGTGGACGGCGATTGGGCCTGCGAGAACGACTACCTGCTGAACCAGGTGCTGAAGAAGAGCTTCGGCTTCAAAGGTTGGGTGCTCTCCGATTGGGGCGGCACCCACAGCACCTACAAAGCCGCCACCGCCGGCCTCGATCAGGAGATGCCCGGCAACAACTTCTTCGGCGATGCTCTCAAGAAGGCCATCGAAAGCAACGAAATTCCGATGGCCCGCCTCAACGATATGGCGCACCGCATTCTGCGCTCCATGTTCGCCGTCGGCGTCGTCGATTCCCCGCCCGCCCCGACCCGGGTAGTCGATGTCTTCCAAGGGCTCGAAGACGCGCAACGCATCGAGGAAGCCGCTATCGTCCTCCTGCGCAATGCCAACAACCTGCTCCCGTTGCATGCGGCCACGGTGCGCTCGATCGCCGTCATCGGATCCCATGCCGACGTTGGCGTCCTCTCGGGTGGAGGCTCGGCGCAAGTGGATCCGCCCGGAGGCAACGCCGTGCCGCCTCCACCGCCGCCTGCTGGCGCACGGGGCGGACGTGGTGGCGGAATGTTTGGAGGCGCTCCGGTCTATTTCCCGTCCTCGCCGCTGAAGATGATCCGCGGCAAGGCGCCCCAGGCGAAGATCGAATACAACGCCGGCACCGACCCGTCCGCGGCCGCCGCTCTGGCGAAGGCGTCCGAGATCGCCATTGTCTTCGTCAACCAGCCCGCCAGTGAGGGCCGCGACGCTCGCACGCTGTCCCTGCCCGACAACCAGGACGCGTTGGTGAGTGCCGTGGCCGCGGCCAATCCTCGCACCATCGTGGTGCTCGAAACCGGCGGCCCGGTCTCGATGCCTTGGTCCACCCAGGTCGCCGGCATCCTCGAAAGCTGGTATCCCGGCATCAGCGGCGCTCAGGCCATCGCCAACGTCCTGTTCGGCGACGTCAATCCCTCGGGCAAGCTCCCCGTGACCTTTGCCAAGAACGAGCAGGACCTTCCGCATCCCCAGATTCCCGGTATCGATCTGCAGCCGCAGGGCGGGCGCGGCGGCGGGCCTTTCGGCGGACAGCTTCCGCCCTTCGACATTCCCTACACCGAAGGGTTGAAGGTCGGCTACAAGTGGTTCGATGCCGAGAGGAAGGAACCGCTCTTTCCCTTCGGGTTCGGCCTCTCCTACACCACGTTCTCTTACTCGGGCCTGAAGGCCGCGCGCGACGGCGTCACCTTCACGGTACAAAACGCAGGCAGGCGCGAGGGCACCGAAATCGCCCAGGTCTATGTGGCTTTGCCCGCGGCGGCCAACGAACCGCCGCGCCGCCTCGTCGGTTGGACGAAGATCCGGTTAGGCGCGGGCGAGAGCAAAAGTGTCACGGTGAAAGTGGAGCCCCTCTTCCTCTCGATCTTCAACGTCGGGAAGGACGCCTGGGATCTGCTTCCGGGCGAATACAAGTTCCACGTAGGCGGCTCGTCGCGGAATACCCCGCTCGCCGCGTCAGTACAGATCGCGCCCGGCTCGAATTGACGTGGCGCGGGCACTCGTGCCTGGCGGGCGTCTACAGTGCCAATGGCGGCGAAGTGGTTTTCGAAGCTGCCGCGTCGACCGGAGATGTCACTCCCGCCCCGCCAGGAACGCCTGCAACTCCTCAAACGAAATCCCGAACGCCGTCTTTAGTCCCAGGCCCTTGAGCTCTACCTCCCGCCGCGAAAACGGATTCAGCACCGGCAGAGCCAGCTCCGAATACGTACGCTCCCCAAGCGCCACCGATAGCCCCATCACCTTGGTCGCCGCCTCCAGCCGGAAGGCCTGATTCACGGCATCTCCCAGCGCGGTGAATTCGTTGCCCCCCAGGATCGCCGGGCCGGTGTTCACTCCCGCCCCGATGCGCAACGGCCCGGGCAGCGGTAAGGCGCTGCTGATTTCGGCGGTGGCCCGATTAATCTCGTGCACCGCCCGCAGAGCCCTCATCACGTCCCCCTGCAAATAGTCGCGGTTGTCGTGCACCCAGACCGCCATCACCGCGTCGCCGATGTATTTCTGTGCCCAACTCCCCTGCCTCTGCGTCACCTGTCCTACCTTCAGGAACCAGGTGCCGATCGTCTGCGAGAGCAACGCCTCCGGCACCTTTTGGGCGAGCGGTGTGAAGTCTCTGATGTCCACCACCACGATGGTCGCCAGATTGTTGGTGTGCATCTGCGTGGTCGGAGCGTTCCGGTCGTCCAGACCCCCGCCCCCGCTCGACGCCGTCGAACGCACCGGGTTGTGGAACAGCAACTCCTGGTCGCCGAACTGCAGCCGGTCGCGGTCGTTCAGCACTACTGGAATCGTCACGCGGTGGCTGTTGACGAACGATCCGTTCCGGCTCCCCAGGTCTACCAGCGAGAAATCTCCCGTATCCCTCTTCTGAATCAGCGCGTGAAGCCGGGACACCGAGCGGCTGTCCAACATCACCTCGCAGCCGTCACCCCTTCCAATGGTCCACGACTGGCCGTTGGACAGAGGAAACCGGCGTGGCCCGGTCTCCATGACCAGGTATGCTTCCGACGCTGTGGGGATCACTTCTCACAATTTACCAAATGCCGATTGCTGAATTCTCCGAGATCCGAAGCGCCCATGTGGCCCATGCTACCATTTCTCACACCATGCAATTCCGCCGTGTGGCCATACTCATAGTCATGAGCCTGCTCTCCGCCGCCGCCCAAACCAGGCCGCGCGCTCGCGATCTCGGGGTGCCTCTGGAAGGAGCGCCCGGCCCTCTCAACGCCATCACCGATGTCCCTGGCGTCGCCGTCGGCCACCGCACCCTCATCTCCGGCGATTCCGTGCGCACCGGGGTCACCGCCGTCTGGCCCCGCGGCAAGCAGTCCTCCGACCCTGTCTTCGGCGGCTTCTTCTCCCAGAACGGCAACGGGGACATGACCGGCACCCATTGGCTCGAGGAATCCGGATTTCTCGACGGGCCCGTCCTCATCACCAACACCCACAGTGTGGGGGTGGTCCGCGACGCTTACCTCGCCTGGCTGGTGAAGAACCACCGCAAGCCCGGTACCAACGTCTTCGACGGCGGATTCTACACCTACCCCATCGTGGCCGAAACTTATGACGGCTTCCTGAACGACATCAACGGCTTTCATGTAAAACCCGGCGACGTCGCTTCCGCACTCGAAGCCGCTTCTACCGGCGCCGTCCCCGAAGGCAATGTGGGAGGAGGCACCGGTATGGTCTGCTACGGCTTTAAGGGCGGCATTGGAACCTCGTCGCGAAAGGTGGGTGCCTACACGGTCGGTGTGCTGGTGCAATGCAACTGCGGTAGCCGCCGCCAGTTGCGCATCGGCGGCCTGCCGGTCGGCCAGGAGATTGCCGAAAATCCGCCGTTAGCCAGCCTGCAGCACCCCTTCCGTGACGATACCGGCTCCATCATCATCGTGGTGGCCACCGACGCGCCGCTGCTTCCCCATCAGACCAAACGCATGGCGCGCCGCGCCACCATGGGCCTCGCACGGACCGGCTCCACCTCCGGCAACGGCTCGGGCGATATCTTCATCGCCTTCTCCACCGCAAACCCGCAAGCAGCCGAAGCCAAAGGCCCCGCCAACGTCTCCATGATGCCGAACGATGCCCTGAATGGCCTGTTCGAGGGCGCGGTGCAGGCAACCGAAGAAGCCATCGTCAACGCCATGGTAGGAGCCGAGACCATGACCGGATTCTCCGGCCACAAGGTCACCGCCTTACCCCACGACCGTCTCGCCGAAGTCCTGAAAAAGTACAACCGCCTCGCGAAGTAAGCCTTGCCCTGCCGCTCCTCCCTGTCTCCTTTGCCGGGCCCCGACTCTTCGGGACGCTTTTGGCCGCCTCCGCGCCGGTGCCCGCCAAGGGGTTTTCGAGGCTGCCGCGCGTGTGCCGGCACGCGCCGCCCGCAACCCGGTCATCGGCGCTTCGGTTGCGCGCCGCCTGACCCGGTGAGATACTTGAGCCGCCGCATGACCCTCGATGATTACCGCCAGTTTTATGCTGATGAAATCGGGATCGCGGCCGGCTTGAAGTCGGCGCCGCTTCTGGCGGCCTACGCAAGCGTGCCTCGCGAGAAGTTCATGGGACCACCACCGTGGCGGATCGCCTCGGCGGATGCGGCCATGATGGCGCTAATGGGCTTGCCGCGCGAAGGTTATTCAACAACGGAAAATCCGAGAGACCTTTATCACAATGTTCTGGTTGCCCTTGATCCAGCCCGTTATTTGAACAACGGGCAGCCGGGTGCGCTGGCTCGATGGATCGATGCCCTTGACCTCCAGGCTGGCGACCGCGTTTATCACCTGGGCTGCGGCGTCGGTTATTACACGGCGATCCTGGCCGAAGTAGCTGGCGCATGTGGAAGCGTCCTCGCCAGTGAGGTCGACGGAGTGTTGGCGGATCGGGCGCGAGCGAACCTCGCCGCCTACCCGAACGTCTCTGTGCACGGTGGAGATGGCGCGGCGTTCGACCCGGGTGAGTGCGACGCCATATTCATCAATGCCGGGGTGACACATCCTCACCCCCTTTGGCTCCAGCGTCTGTCGCCGAACGGCCGCATCGTGTTGCCCCTCACTGCGGCCCGTGATGGCACTCTCTGGGGCTCCGGGATCGTCGCAAAAATCACGCGTAGAGAAAACGGCTTCTCTGCCTGCCCAGTCGCGCCTGTCGCGATCTATTCATGCACAAGCGTGCGCGATCGCGAGCTGAATTCGCAACTCGGGAGAGCCTTGGCGAGCAAGGCTCTCTTCAAGCTTCGATCTGTGAGAACCGACCCGCATGACCAGAAAGACACATGCCTCGCCCACCACGAAGTTGTTTGCCTGAGCACGACCGACCTGCCGGTTGGAAGCCAGACGGACCCAGCGACTATCAGTCGTTCTCCGGAGCCGGCACTTGACCGTGAAAGGCAATAACCGCGGAAATGGTGTACAGCGAAGGCCCCCGGCGGATCCTATTCCGGACAGCGGTCCGGCCGGCGACGCGACTGCTTCCGGGGGCTCGTAAGAGTTGAGCGTGACACTCCCGGAGCAAGGACTCGGGTTTCCAAGCCCCAACGGCTACCTTCTCGGCTCATACCGCATCGCCACCGCCCCCGAGCCGAACTCCAGCCGGCCCACGAGCCTCAACTCGACACGCTTCGACAGCCCCGCGAACAACGTCGGCCCGTGGCCCGCCAGCCTGGGCTGCACCACGAACTCGAACTCATCAATTAATCCCAGCTCCGCCAATGCCAGCGGGAGCTTCACGCCTCCCACGAACAGTCCCTTACCCGACTCCCGCTTGAGCTCCTGGACGGCCTTCCCTGGGTCCCCACGCACGAGCTGCGCGTTCCAATCGACTCGGTCCAGGGTGCTCGACACGACGTACTTCTTTGCCGCGTCAATCGTCCGGGCGAAGGGTTCCATCCAATCAGGCCTCACCCCCGTCCGCGCTGGTGGCCGCCACGCTGCCTCCATCATTTCGTAAGTCACCCGGCCGAAGAGGAGAGCATCGGCCTGTTCGAGGTTCTCGACCGCATGACGATGCACGTCTTCGTCCGCGAACATTACACGATGATCGCAGCACCCGTCCAATGTGATGTTGATCGAATACCGAAGGGGTCGCATTCCGCAAGAGTACCGCCGATGGGGTAGGCCAGCAAGGTTAACCCGATTCAAGGCTGGGAGCCACTCTGCCGCAACGGTTCTACAGCCGGTACAGCCACTTCTCCTGTTCTTGCAGGGCGGTGAGCGCTTGATCGAGCGTGACCGGTTCGAAGCGGACTTGGTCGCGGGGTCGAAGTTGGCCGAGACGGCGGAAGTCCGCCGAGATCACGTTGCCAGGCTTGGGATATCCGCCGGTGGTCTGATGTTCGACGAAGAGTATGATGGGCTGGCCGTCCGGCGGTACCTGGATCGCGCCAAGCGGAACCCCCTCGGTGAGCATGTGGCCGCCGGGACTGGGAATCGCCGGACCGCGCAGCCGCAAACCCATGCGGTTGGACTCCTCACTCACCACATAATGCCCCGTGTGCCAGTCGTCCGCGAACCAGTCGGCTTGAGTGGCAGGCGTGATGCGTATGGTCTCGCCGGATTGGTACTCCGGCATGTCGCGGGCGGGACCGCGCGGGCGGCGCACGGCGGTTTCGCCGACCGGCAGGATTTCCCCAGCGCGCAATGCGTGGCCCCCGACACCCGTCATCACGTGGACCGACGCGCTGCCCATTACCAGGGGCACCGCGATGCCGCCACGCACGCACAGGTAACAGCGGGCGCCCGAACGCGTCGGCCCGCAGCGGAGGGTCTGCCCGGCCTTCAGTTCGACCGGGCTCCACAGAGGCAGCCCGGCACCGAAATCCGAACCCGTAAGCGCCACGGTGGCATCCGACTCAAATTCGAAAGCCCCTCCCACGAGGGTCATTTCCAGCGCCGCTGCGTTCTCCGCATTTCCCACAAGCAGGTTGCCGGCCCGCAATGCGAACGGATCGGCCGCCCCGGATGCCGAGACGCCGAAGTGCGCCCAACCAAAACGGCCCAAGTCCTGGACTGTGGTCTGCAGCCCCGGCGAAAGCACGCGGACGTGGTTCAGGCGCGGGCCTCCGGGACTGGGATGAAACGGACTCGGTCGCCCATTCGCAAGAGCGGCGGGGGCGAGCCGTCGGGATCGAAGAGGCGCAACTCCGTGCGGCCGATCAACCGCCAGCCGCCGGGCGAGGCCAGCGGATAGACACCGGCCTGTCCGCCGCCGATCGCCACGCTGCCTACGGGGACGTGCTTGCGCGGCGCTGACAGGCGGGGCGTGGCCAACTCGGTTGGCAGTCCGCCCAGGTACGGAAAGCACGTGGAGAAGCCCACGAAGTAGACCACGTATTCGGCTGCGGAGTGCATCTCCACCACGCGTTCGGTCGAGAGGCCGGTGTGGCGCGCGACATCGGGCAGGTCGGGCCCGTACTCGCCGCCGTAGCGGACGGGAATCTCGACGGTGCGCGGCGCGACCGGCTCGGCGTGACTGGCGAATTCCAGGCGCTCGCGGACCAGGGCCTCCACTTCATCATGAGCACGCAGCCGCGGGTCGAAATCCACGAGCACGGACGCGTATGCGGGATGCAGGTTGAGGATCCCGCGAACTCCCTGCAGGCATTGCGTGAGCAGCTTCACCTGCTGGTGTGCCTCGATCGAGATTTCGCCGCCGAAGGAAATCAAAAGCGAGCGGTCGCTGGCCGTCCGGATAGTCACTTCAGGTGATCTTAGCATTGTGGCCGCGCTTCGGCCGGCGCGTCTGATCCCTCGACGCTGCTATTGATCGATGGAATGTGCGTAATACAGCACGCCCGCCGGCCACGCCCCCGGGTGCGCCAGGAAACCCACCTTGGTCGAGGTCTTGGTATGGTTTTTCTGACCCGCTTGCGTGATCTCCGGCCCGTTCTCGTCCAGCAGGCGCGTGGGACGCTCGGCCGGCCGGACGATCGCAATGTGTCCGGGCCGGTGTGGGTCGGGGCTCTCATACACGACGACCACCAGGTTCCCGCGGTTCGCCAGCGACTGCGCTGCCCGAGCGTCCCTTACCGGCCGCCATCCAATCTGCCTGCCTCCCGGAGAACGAAACCACTCCGCCTGCGCATTTGCCAGCAGAACCTGGCCGTGTTCCGGCGGCCGCAGCAGGTACACTCCCAGCCGTTTCCCTACCGCCGCCGCGAACGCGCTGCAGTGCGTCGACTGGCCCGGGCCGCTATAGTCAGCTCCTTTGTCCGGCTGGCCCGTCTCCCAGTTGACATGTTCATGTGCGAGCCACAAGGACTCGACATTCATGCCATCCAGCACCGCCAGGAGGCGTCTGCCCTGTTCCGTGATCTGCCCGCAACACGACGGTTCCGCGGGGATGGCCGGACGAATTGCCCCAAGCTGGGCAAAGAGCATGATCAGGAGTGTAACGGTTGAAGCGCGCATCTTTAGCAAATTATACGGCGCGACTTCCGTTTCATGTGGCGCAGGCTCTCCTGCCTGGCTCTCCTGCCTGCCGCTCCCGACTCCTCGGGACGCTTGTCCCGCGCCACCTGGAAAACGTCGCCCCCGTTTTCGAGGCTGCAATGCCAAAGAGCTCCACGACTTCTAAAATCGCGTCGACGAGATGCGGCGGTCAGGCCCTCATTTCACATGGCTGGTCAGGACCACAAACATGTCGTCTCCGGAAGTGGGACGCAACTTCACCTTTCCGATTACCTGCTTCTGACCATCGTAGACAGTCAACGGCGTGGTGATGCTTTCATCCTGGTACGACAACCCGCCCGCGGCGCTCATGGTGCTCACGGGCACTTTGACCCCGAACCGAAAACTGCGCACTGACATGCTCTTGCCATCAGCGGCTACGGAAGGTGGAAGTTGACACTGTAGAAGACCGGCAGTGCTCCGGGCGCCTCCAGGGTGCAGGGGGGCAAGGCATCCTGGATGTCCAATCCGTCCCGGACCTTCAATTGAATGGTATCCAGCAGGCTGATACCAGCGTAGGGCAGAATCCCTTTCATCTCCTTGACCACGTCGGCCAACTCGGCCGGGACCGAGCCCTTGACGCGCGCGGCATCGGTGTATGCCCGAACGAGATGCAGGGTCATGTCGATCTCCCGTTCGGGTTGGGGGCGCGGGCTCCCGCACATCGAAGCGCCGGATCAGAGCCTCTGCTTGATCGAGCGTACCCGACGGACTGCCCTGTGTGCTTCCGGGACTCTGGCCTCCAGGACGAGGCCATTGACCAGCGGTTCCCAAGTGATGACGACGTTGGTGATGACGGATTGAACGAAGCGGCCACCTGCCCGGCGCGCTCCCGCTTCATGTATTTGGGTTCGTAGATTCGCACGCGGCATCCACCTGGGCAATCTTGCGGTGCATCCGCAGAAAAGTCTCCTGGGTAGCGTCTTTGGCATCTTCGACGCTTCCGGTGAGCCGCACGGCCAGGCCGAAGACGCGCCGTTCGTGCTGCCGGACGATCTGTTCGCACGCATTCAGGTCGCCCGCCTTGGCCCGCGACAGGAGTTGGGCTTCCGGACTCTCCCGTTCCACCAATTCGGCCATCCGCAATGCCGTGTCTGCCACTCGAATGTCTGCCACCACGATACACGACTGAGACCGCTGGAACGTTGAGTCCCTGGTGTGTCGCACCCGCATTCCCGGCCGCCACGTACTTTTCGACGCAACCTCCGGTCTGCGGCGCATGTATAATCGGGGTTGGATT
>DATJWB010000153.1:0-54376 GCA_035501495.1 Bryobacteraceae bacterium
CAGAGGCTTCGAGCCAGCGAGGCACCGGCCTGGGCCTTGCGATCTGCAGACGCATCGTTGAGCGCCACGGGGGCCGCATCTGGGCTGAAAACGCAACCGGAGGCGGCGCGGTTTTCCACGTCTCCCTCCCGCTCGAACTTCCGCCGCCGGGCGTTTAAGGTCGGCGACCTGTGGCTACTATGTTTCGCTTCAGCCTGGAGCTGTTCCGCCTGGAGTACGGCCGAAAGGTCAATTGGCCGCATTGTCCCCAAACGGTACGAGTGTCCACCCAGTCCGCCGTTCCGGCATTCTGGAACCGTCTGAAATTGCCGTTGGCAGGCGGCCTCTGCTCTCGGAGCGCGACTTCCAATGCACTAATGCCCTGAGAGAACCATATTGAGAGTAGTCCGGCGCGACAGGCAAGGCCTGCGCCACGGGCTGACAAGGGGTAGAATTGGATTTCGAGTTCCAGATAAAGGAGTACGTATGCCAACTACCCGTCGTGGTTTTCTGGGCGCCGCCGGAATTGTGGGACTGGGCGCCGCCGGTGTGACCCCTTCCTTCGCCAAGATCGAACCTACTCCGTGGGGCATCAAGCTCGGTATCGCCACCTATTCGCTTCGCAGTTTCGATCGGGCCAAGGCCATCGAGATGATGAAGACACTCGAGACGCCATGGATCAGCATCAAGGAAGTCCACCTGGCGCAGAAGAACAGCAAGAAGGACATCGAAGCGGGCGCCAAGGAGTACGTTGCCGCCAATCTGGTCAGCGCGGGCGCCAAGGATTTCACGGACGCCGGCTTTAAGATCATGAGCGGCGGAAACGTGGACATGAAGGAGAACACGGTGGAAGGCCTCCGCCCGCACTTCGAGTACGCGAAGGCGGCGGGAATGCCCATGATGGTTTGCGCTCCCAAGCACGACAACATCAAGATGATCGAGGGGCTGGTGAAGGAATACAACATCCGGATCGCGATTCACAACCACGGACCCGAGGATAAAGAGTACCCCACGCCGCAGTCCGTGCTCGAAGTGGTGCGCAGCCTCGACCGCCGATGCGGCCTGTGCATGGACGTGGGGCATTCCGCGCGCACCGGTGTGGACGTGGTCAAGTCGATTGCCGAAGCGGGCGACCGGCTGTTCGACATGCACGTCAAAGACCTGCGGGATTTCACCTCCAAAGACAGCCAGTGCGACTGCGGCGACGGGATGATGCCCTTCCCCGGCATCTTCAAGCAGTTGAAAAAGATGAATTATCAGGGGTGCGTCAACCTGGAGTACGAGATCAACGATAAGAATCCGATGCCGGGGATGCAGCGCTCTTTCAGCTACATGCGCGGAGTTTTGGCCGGATTGGCGTCCGCCTGATTTCCATCTGAACATGCCCGATATCAAGATCGGAACGAGGGGCGAGGAACGCCTGCTGGTTACTTCTGAAGTGTCGATCGATTTCCTCGACCTGCCGAACGCCAGGGTGCTTTCCACGCCGCAGATGATCCGCTACATGGAGTGGACTTCGCGGAACACGGTATTGCCGTTTCTGGAGTCCGGCTATGACACGGTCGGCACCAAGGTCAACATTCACCACCTGGCGGCGGCTCCCATCGGGTCGGTGGTGACGTTCACCTCCGAAATCCTTTCCGTGGAGGACCGCCGCGTATTATTCCAGGTGGCGGCGAAGACCGGCAGCGAAATGATTGGCGAAGGCACGCACGAGCGGGCAATCATCAACAAAGCGAAGTTCGCCACGCGCCTGGCCGAGAAGAGCCGCCGCGACTGAGAGTTCACCTGATCCGCGTCTCTGCGCTCAAACGCCTGTGACATAATAAGGGCAAGTTCAGTGACCCGGAGGCCGCGCGTGTGAAGACTTCGACGTCATTTCTTCTCCTGGGAGCGCTGGCAGCGGCGAACCTCGCCGCCCAGGGCGGAATGGGCGGGGCCAGCCCGACCACCGGAAACGGCGGCCAAACCAGTGTCCAAGCGAATCCCAGCCTGGGCTCCGGTGGCGGACTCCATGGCCCGGACGCTTCCCATCCCATCTACATTTCGGGAAAAGTCGCCATGGAAGACGGCTCGGCCGTCCCGGAGAATGTCACGATTCAGCGAGTCTGCAGCGGCATTTCCAAGACAGTCGCGTTCACCGATTCCAGGGGACGCTTCAATTTCCAGTGGGGCGACCGCAACCTGGTAGTTGCGGACGCTTCCGACGCCGGATCGGGGCCGGGGCGTGGATCGGGTGGATTTGGCGGCGCGCAGTCCGCGGGCGGCGCCAACGCACTGGCGGTCGATCCCTTCGGCAACCGCATGATGAATTGCGAGCTGCGGGCGTATGTGGCGGGCTTCCGCTCGGACTCGGTCAACCTGTTCAACCGGCGTGCGATCGACAACCCGGATGTCGGGATGATCGTGCTGCACCGTGTTGCCGGGGTGACCGGGTCGTCCATCAGCGTCACTTCGATGAAGGCCCCCAAAGATGCGAAAAAAGCTTACGAGCACGGGCTGCAGTCGATGTTGAAAAACAAGCCGGGAGACGCCGCCAAGGATTTCGAAAGGGCGGTTGCGGTATATCCCGAGTATGCCGACGCATGGGTGAACCTGGGAAAACTGCGCCTGGATCAGCAGTCCGTCGAGCCGGCGCGGACCGCGTTCATGAAGGCGATGCAGTCGGATCCGCAGCTGGTAGCCCCTTACCTGGAACTTGGTCTTCTGGCCGCTAAAGATGCGAATTGGGCGGAATCCGGGAAGTATCTGGACCGCGCGCTGGAGCTCGACCCGGTGGACTTTCCGCAGGCGTGGTACGCCGACGCTGTGGCCAACTACAACCTCAAGAAATACGATGCGGCCGAGAAGAGCGCGCGCAACGCGGTGAAGCTCGATCCCAGGCACGCCAACCCCCGATCCGACTATCTGTTGGGAATGGTGCTCGTGGAGAAGCAGGATTATGCGGGTGCGGCCGCGGAACTGACTACCTTCATGACGCTCGCTCCCAACGCGCCGGATCTAGCCCAAGTCAAGGATCAGCTCCATCAACTCGAGAAGCTGATGGCCGGATCGAAGCAGCAGTTGTGATTGCTCTGCTCCTGTTGCTGTTGGCGGTCCCCTTCGAGGATCCGTTTCGGGCTGGTCTGCTGGCCTTGCAGCGCGGCGATCTGGATGCAGCGAGAAGTAATCTGGAGGCGGCCAGCAGGCTGGCGCCGCGCGACGGCCGCGTGTGGGTGGCGCTTTCGCAAACTTACTGGCGACTGCACCGTGACGCCGACGCTGACGATGCCGCCGCCAAAGCGGCCTCGCTGGGGCCCGAAGATCCGGCGGTGCTGCAGGGTCTGACGATCTATTACTCGGAGACCGGGCGGCTCCTGAAGGCCGCGCAATCGGCCGCGAACTACTCGGCGAAAATGCCGGCGGACGTTGCTGCCCGCCAGCATGCCGGCGAGCTGTACTTCCAATCTGCCCAGCCGCTGCTCGAGCAGCAGAAATTCATGGAGGCAGCCGCGATTCTTCAGGAAGCCGTTGCACGGCTGCCGGGGAACGCGCAGCTCGAGCTGGCGCTGGGGGTCGCCGACTACGGCCTGCGGCGTTTCGATGATGCCGCGGATGCCTTTCTCCGCACCATCGAGATTGCCCCGGAGACTGACCGGCCGTACACCTTTCTCGGCAGGATCCTGGATCAGATCCCGAGCCGGCTGCCTCGTGTGACCGCGCGTTTCAAGCAATACGAAGCGGCCCATCCGGACAGCCCCGCGGCGTACCTGCTCCACGCCAAAGCACTGGACGCGCAGTCGCTCTCGCCGGAGGTATCGCTGCGCCTGCTGGAGAAGTCGATCGCCATGAATTCCGCGGACGCATCGGCGCACTTCGAGATGGGCACCGTGCTCGATCGCCTGCAACGGTTTGGCGACGCGGCAGCGGCATTCGAGCGGGCAGTGAAGCTGGCTCCTTCGGATGCCGCAGCCCACTACCGGCTGGCGCGCGATTACGACCGCTTGGGCAAGCATGAAGCGGCACAAGCCGAACGCCAGAAGCACGCCGAGCTGGTGAAGGCGCAGGAAGCGATCCGCTGAGCGACCTGTCGCCGGATGAAACGCTTCGCCTCCGGCAAAAAAAAAAAGCCCACACCTGCGGCAGCCTGCCGCAAGGTGTGAGCTCCAAGCGCTCCCGTGTGTTGGCAACCGGGTTAGACCCGGCAATGCCCCCGTACGCCTCCGCGGAGCGCGACCGGCACTACCACTAGTGCTTGGCCCGGTAGATTTTGCCGCTCATCACGTTCTGCTGGTGGTTGACCTGTTGTCTCTGGGCAGCCGTGAGCTTGCCGCCGTTGGACGCGCGGTCCGACTTGACTTCCTGATTGATGCCGACCTCGCCCTTTTCCAGCCTCGCGGTCTGGCCCGCGGTCAGCTTGCCGGACGAAACACCGTTGGCAATCCGCTGCTGCTGATTCACGCGCCGCTGCCCGACTTCCGTCGTGGCGGGAGGCCGCGTAACGGAGTTGTGCTTGTCCGCGTAGATCTGCTTGCTCACCTGGTTCTGCTGACCGTTCACGATCTGGCGTTCCTGCCCCGTGAGCTTCCCGCCGTTCAGAGTGCGGTCGGTGTGCACTTCCTGGTTGATGGCCGCCTCTTTGGTTTCCAGGTTCGCGGTCTCGCCCGCGGTCAGTTGCCCGCTCTGGAGTCCCTGGCCGATCCGATCCTGCTGATTCTCTCTGCGTTGATTGACCACATTCTGCGCTGAGGCGGCCATCACCGTGACCGCCGCCGCCACTATCATTGTGCCGATGAGTCTCATTTTTCTTTTCCTCCTCTGCGATCTCGGCCGCCGCCTCAATCGCCTCTCGATGGAGTAAAAACGAGACGAGCAGGTAAGTTGCTGTCCCAGGCAGTTAAAGTCCCTTCATCGAAAAGGCGTTTGTAGTGTGCAGCTTGTGGACACTGCACAGCAATTTCGTGTACAGCGATGGCGGCGGGGATTCTGAGATCGCCATGCCCGTGCTATATGTAAGAACAAATCCATGAGCCTACGACTGCAGGGTATATTTCCGCCCATCACCACGCCCTTCGACCACAGCGGCAACATTTACGCCGCCAAGGTCGAGCACAACGTCGAGAAGTGGAATCGGACGTCGCTTTCCGGATACGTGGTGATGGGGTCCACCGGCGAAAGCGTGATGCTGACCCCGGACGAGAAGATCAGCGTTTGGGGCCAGGTCGCCAAATTCGCCGCGCCGGACAAACTGCTCATTGCCGGTACCGGCATGGAGAGCGTACGCGAGACCGTGTGCCTCACCAACCAGGCCGCTGAAATGGGCTACAAGGCCGCCATGGTGCGCACGCCGCACTATTACAAGAACCTGGTGAATCGAGCCGATGCGCAAATGCTCTACTATCGCGCGGTCGCCGACCAGGCGCGCATTCCGCTCATCATCTACAACTGGCCGCAAGCCACCGGCGTGGACATCCCGGTCGAAGCCGTGGTGGCGCTGTCGGAGCACCCCAACGTGATCGCCATCAAGGAAAGTTCCGGGAACCTGGAGAAGGTCATGCAGATGATCCGCGAAGTGCGGCCGGGATTCCAGGTCATGGTGGGCTCGGCGCCCACGCTGTGGCCATCGCTCCTGATGGGCGCCTGTGGTGCGATCCTGGCCTATGCCAACGCGGCGCCATATTCGGTGATCGCCATCTGGGAGGCGTATCGCACGCGGGAGGAGGCTGCCGGTCTCGACTGGCAGAACCGCATCGGCCGCGCAGCCGCGCTGGTGACGACCAAGTACGGCGTGCCCGGCCTCAAGTATGCGATGGATCTGAACGGGTATTATGGCGGTCCCCCGCGCCTGCCGCTGACGGTCCCGACGCCCGAGGCAAAGAAGGAAATCGAAGAGGCGTTCCGCGATTTGAAAGGGTAAATGCCCCCAAAGCGGCTCTGACCCATGCGATGGCTCGGTCCGGTGCTCTTCATCCTCGCGGCAAACGGGCTGGCGCAGCCGCTGATCGATTATCATCAGCACCTGTTTCACCCGGCCGGCACCGGATTAGCGCCCGAGTCCCCGACGGTGACCGCCGATGAGTTAATCGCGTACCTGGATGCCGCGGGTATCCGGCGCGCATTGGTGCTGTCCGTGGCCTACCAGTTTGCCAACCCGAATCGGCCGGCGGTGGAGGACGAGTATGCCAAGGTTCGCGCCGAAAATGACTGGACCAGCGCGCAGGTTGCCCGCTATCCCGGCCGGCTGCGCGGATTCTGCGGCCTGAACCCGTTGCGCGATTATGCGATTCGCGAACTGGAGCGCTGCGCCCAGGACCCGCATCTGCGCACCGGCATCAAGCTGCATTTCGGCAATTCCGACGTGGACCTCGATAATCCCGCACACGTGAAGCGCGTGCGCCAGGTCTTCCACGAAGCCAACCGTCACGGGATGGCGATTGTGGTCCACATGCGATCTTCTGTGACACGCCAGCGCCCGTTCGGCGCCCGAGAAACACGCGTTTTCCTGACCCGACTGCTGCCTGCCCGGTCCCGCGTTCCGGTACAGATCGCCCATCTTTGCGGCGCCGGTGACTACGATCCATCGATCGATGCCGCACTTGGAGTCTTCGTCGATGCGATCACACATCACGATCGCCGAATGGCCCACGTGTACTTCGACATTTCCCTTACCGCGATCGCAAAATCGAAGGAGACCGACGAGTTGATTGCCACCCGCGTCCGCCAGATCGGCCTCGGCAGAGTGCTCTTCGGGTCCGACGGCGCGATTCCCGGCAATAGCCCACGCGAGTACTGGATGCGGTTTCGGCAATTGCCGCTCACCGCGGCAGAATTTCAGGCGATCGAAGCCAACATCGCTCCTCACATGAAGTAATGAGGCGAGGTGGCGTGGGCACTCGTGCCTGTACCCGTGGGCCCCGCCGGCCCACAGAACTCCATGAAAACCCTGGCGCCAGCGGCGTGGCGCAGGCACTCCTGCCTGCCGCGTCCCCACTCATCGGGACGCTCTTCGGCGTCCGCCTCAGCCGTACCACCCCCGGAGCCCGCATGCCACCAGCCGATCTTCCACTTCGACCTTCTGGCCTTCGCGGGGCCATGTGTCTGAATTTGATCTACTGGCGCACCGGGCAATCCGAATCCCGCGTTCGCAGCCAAGGCCGCTTGGGCGCCGACCTTTGGACGGCAAGCCGGCCTGCTATCACCAGCCGTCTCTGCGCGACACACATGACCGGGACAATGCGGAGACTCCGGCCCTGTTCGACGGGACGTTCAACGGCAAGCCGCGGAAGATGCTGCACCAATAGAGAGAGCTGCCCGCCAGAGTGTATGTGGGGGTGAATTGGATGAAGGGCATCAATCGATTACCAGACCGGCGACATCGCGTGGAGCATGTCTATCCCACCGGCAGCTTCGGCACTGTTCGCGTTCAAGCTCCTGAAGCGGTAGACTACGCGGTCTCTTGTCCGGCGACCTTCTCGAGCCCCCGCTCGGCAACCTCCTGCTGCCGGATTTTGAACTTCTGCACCTTGCCGCTCAAGGTCATGGGGAAGGCATCCACAAAGCGGATGTGTTGTGGAACCTTGAAGTGCGCAAGACGCGCCTGGCAAAACCCGCGAATCTCCTCTTCGGTGGCCGTCTCGCCCGGCTTCAGCTTGATCCACGCCAGCACGGCCTCGCCCAACCTCTCGTCCGGAAGTCCGACCACCTGCACGTCGGAAACTTTGGGATGCGTGTACAGGAATTCTTCGATCTCGCGCGGATAAACATTCTCACCTCCGCGAATGATCATGTCGCGAGCGCGCCCGGTGATCCGGAAGTAGCCGTCGGGGCGCATGCGGGCCAAGTCGCCGGTGTGCAGCCAGCCGTCCGCATCGATGGCCCTTGCGGTGGCCTCGGGTTCGCCGTCATACCCCAGCATCACCATGTAGCCGCGGGCCAGGAGTTCGCCCTGTTCGCCTGCCGGCAGCGTCTCGGCGGTTTCCGGCGATGCGATGCGCACTTCCGTCTCCGGCAGCGGCGAGCCCACCGTCGTACAGCGAGTCTCCACGCTGTCGTCCACTCGCGACATGGTGATTACCGGCGCGCTTTCCGTCTGTCCGTAGCACACCACCAGTTCCGGACAGTGCATCTCGCTGACCACGCGCCTCATCACCTCGATCGGGCAGGGAGCACCCGCCATCACGCCGGTGCGCAGCGAGGTACGGTCCCGCCGCGGGAACTCCGGGTGTTGGAGTTCGGCGATGAACATGGCCGGAACGCCATAGATCGCGGTGCAGCGCTCCTGCTCAATGGCGTCCAGGGTCGCCAGCGGGTCGAACGTCGGGGCCGGAAGAACCGACACGGCGCCGGTCGTCGCCGCCGTCATCGTGCCGATCACACAGCCGAAGCAGTGGAACAGCGGCACCGCAAGCGCGATGCTGTCTTCTTCGGTCAGCCGCAAGTACTGGCCAATGAATCTGCCGTTATTGACGAGATTGATGTGGGTCAACAGCACGCCTTTGGGGACGCCGGTAGTGCCCGAGGTGTACTGCATGTTGGCCGGCTCGCCGGGATCGGGGCTGGCGACCACTCCGTCCGGCTCGCGGAGGAAACCCGGCCAATCCGGCGAATCCAGATAGATGAGGTGCTCGAGAGCCAATTGCTGGCCGGCGCAGGACTCCTCGAGAACTTCCCGGTAGTTCGTTCGCCGGTCCCCGGTGTGCAGGAAAAGCGCCTTGATTCTGGATTGCCGCAGCACGAATGACATCTCGTGCGAGCGGTATGCCGGATTGATATTCACCAGTACAATGCCGGCCAAGGCGCACCCGAACTGCAGCAACGGCCATTCGATGCAGTTCGTGGCCCAGACGCCGACCCGGTCTCTGGGGCACAGACCCAGAGTACGCAATCCAGCGGCCACTCGTAAGGCCTCGTGCTGGTACCGCTCCCAAGTGAGGCGCACATCCTGGTGGCGTGACACGAGGGCCAACCGCGACGGAAACCGGGCGGCGGTGGCCTGGAAAACCTCACCGATGGGTACCCTCACGATAGTGCCTTGCGGGCCACGAGCGTAGCTTTGCATGAAAGCAATCTTACTCCGCAGCGCAGCCAGAGGCATCAAGCGGACGCCCAGAAAGCTCAATCAAATTCTATAAATTATCTTCTATATAGTTGTCTGTATTGAAGTTACTTCATGCTCAATTTCCCAACTGCGAGCTCCCGCCGCCGCTCGTTCCGGCATAGGTACGCCGGACCGTTCCGTATCCCAAACCAGTCGCTATGGCAATCCGGCGGAAGCTCCAGCCCTCCTTCCTCAATTGCGCAACCAGGAGGTGCGAAGCGTTCCGCCGAGGCCTGCCTACCGGACGCTTTCGTCTTTCAAGTGTTTCTGGCATTTCCAAAGTTCCTTTACTCAGGAAGCGCAATCGGCCGATAAAAGGTGCCAAAGATTTCTTTCGCTCCTATAGGCCGCTGATATGGGTAGAATTACGGAGTATGGGTGATTCGGACCCTGGAGTTGGGCCGGAATTTACGGACGACGAGCGCGAACTCATCAAGGATTTGCTGTTCGAGGGCCAGAAGAGCCGCAGTCTGGATTCCTGGCTGGATCTCAAAAACCCGCCGGAAAAGGTACGGCGCGAGGTGGAGCGGCTGTTACGCGCGGCTCCCACGCAGCAAAACAGCTTTCTGGAGCGTGCCGCCGCCGAGCGGTACCTCGGGATCAAACGCGAACTGCCCGCACGGATCGGGCGATATCCCATCACGGGGGAAATCGGTTCCGGCGGCATGGGAGTGGTCTATTCAGCCATCGACGAGAAACTGAATCGGCGGGTGGCCATCAAAGTGCTCCCCGCCCGGGCGGCGGGCGATCCGGAAATGCGGAAGCGGCTGTGGTGGGACGCCCAGGCCGCATCCGCGCTGCAACACCCCAACATCGTGACCGTCTACGACGTGAATTCCGATGACGGCTCCGACTACCTGGTGATGGAGTATATTACCGGGCAGACGCTGGGGCATCGGATTCCGCGGCGCGGTCTGCCGGTCGAGGAGGCATTGAAATATGCCATCCAGATCGCGGCCGCACTCGAAGCCGCGCATGCCAAAGGTATCGTGCACCGGGATGTAAAACCCGGCAACATCATGATCACCGAGTCGGGGACAGTGAAACTGCTGGATTTCGGGCTTGCCAAGGATGTAGGGGCGGTTCCACATTCGGGCAGTGCGCCCACGACGGTCGAGGGCCGGTTCGCGGGCACCGTGACCTATGTCTCGCCGGAGCAAGCGGAGGGCAAGCCGGTGGACGCGCGCTCCGATATCTTCTCTTTTGGAGCGGTCCTGTTCGAGATGGTGGCGGGCCGGCGCGCCTTCCGCGGCGATTCCAATATCTCGGTTTTGTCGTCGATCCTGCGCGACGACCCTCCCAACCTCACCGAGTTGAAGCCGCTGGTTGACCCGGGATTGTCGGAGATCGTGGGGCGGTGCCTGCGGAAGGACCGGCTGCGCCGGTTCCAGAGCATCGCCGAGGCGGGCGTTCGCCTGCAGGAGGTCCAGGAATGGCTGGAGCAATCCAAACGCGGTCAAGGGAAAAGACCGCCAAGTGGGATTTCCCAAATCGCCCGGCGTCCCGCGGCGTGGTTCTCGTACGGAATTCTGACCGCGGCCATCCTGGCCGGATTGGTAGGGGGGCTGTGGTGGGGGCCTATTCGCAGCCAGCCGAAAGCCGCGACCGAGTTTACGTTGATCAGGGCGACCAGCGACGCGGGTTTGACGGAATCCTCCACGCTCTCGCCGGATGGCAAGCTGCTGGTCTTCTCCTCCGACAGGTCTGGCTCGGGAAACCTCAACATCTGGGTGCAGCAGTTGAAGGACGGCGGTTTGTTGCCTCTGACCCACGGCCCCGAGAATAACTCGGAACCCGTGTTTTCCCCGGATAGCGCGAAGGTCGCCTTCCGTTCCAGCCGGTCCGGCGGCGGCGTGTACCTGATCTCCTCGCTGGGCGGGCAGGACAGGCTGGTAGCCCCCAAAGGACGAGGGCCCCAGTTCTCGCGCGACGGCCAGACGATTGCCTACTGGACCGGCGCAGTGGGCGGTGCGTTGTATACCAACTCCGCCGGGATCTATCTGGTATCGGTTCGTTCGGGGGGCGTGCCGCGCAAGTTCCGTCCCGACTTTGACGCCGCGGCCTACCCCGTTTGGTCTCCCGGCGGAAACCGTTTATTGTTCCTGGGACGTGCCAAGAACGACGAACGGGGAGACTGGTGGGTCGCAGACATTGATGGAACCTACGCGCGTCCCCTCCACATCACCGACGTTCTCGTCAAAGCGGGGCTCCACAAGCCGACTGGAACGTACTGGCTCAAGCCCTCTGCCTGGCTTCCCGGCGGCAGGGTCCTGTTCACCGCCAAGTTGGGAGACGCCACGAATGTCTGGTCGGTGCAACTGAGTGAGGACGGCGTGATTTCGGGTCCCCCGGTGCGCCTGACCTCCGGTCCGACGATCGACTGCGAACCTTCGGCGGTGGAGCCGAACGGGCGGCTCGTACTCGCGTTTGTGGCGCAATCCGTCAACACGGACGTCTGGCAGGTGAAACTGGATGCGGCGGGGTTGGCAGCGGCGCCGCCCAAGCGCCTGATCGCGGGCGTGGACGGGGTTTACTCTCCTTCCATCAGCCGCGACGGGTCGCGAGTGGCTTACGCGTCTCGGCTGGCAGACCTGCTCGCGATCAGCGTCATGAATACCGCCGGGGGACCGGCGGACACAGTCGCCACCATGAAGAACCTGTTTGGCCTGCGGCCGATTCTCAGCGGCAATGGCGCCATGGTGGCCTATTCGGATTCCTCGAACGGCTACATCGAGGACATCGCCACCAACCGTTCGGAAATCATCTGCGAACACTGCAGTCCCCCGACTCATGTCAATTTCGATGGCAGCCAGGTTTTGTTTGAATCGATGGAATCGACCGACCAGATCTGGATTGGTTCTAAGGGAAGGGCGCGGCGCCCCTTGATCCGGTGGGCTGACAATAAGCTGATTTTGAGACAGCAAGGCGCCCGTTTTTCGCCTGACGGGCGCTGGGTGGTGTTCTCCGGGTCCCGGTTTGAGGTCCCTTCCAAGCACATCTGGATCACCCCAGTCCGCGCGGCAGGAACCGTCGCGGAAAGCGACCTGATACCAGTGACGGATGGCGATGGCTCAGACATCGAACCTTATTGGTCGCCGGATGGGCGGACCATTTACTTTCTTTCCGACCGCGACGGCTATCAGTGTATTTGGGCGCGCCACGTGGATCCTGCCACCGCCCGTCCTCTCAACGAGCCCTTTGCGGTCCAACATTTTCATCTGGCGCGGCAGGTTATCGAAAGCCCGTCCATGCTGCCCGGAGACGTCGGTCTGTCGGTGGCGCGCGACTCTTTGGTCTTCATGCTGTCCGGCCGCCGCGGCAATGTCTGGCTGGGCAAAGACGGCGACCGCTCCAAATAAACTCATTTTTCGACAGCATTCCCGCTCGACTGACCCAAGAAACTGATGACAGAACCCGCTCCACTGATGTAAGCTTGGTGACACATGTCCCCGGCCCAAACGGATCTCACTCTTCCCCGGAATCCACGGATCAGTGTCGTCATTATCAGCCGGAATGAAGGAGACCAGCTTCACGCTACTGTAACTAACTTTCTGGAGACTCTTCCGGCCGATCGGCGGGAACTGATCGTAGTGGATGACGGGTCCACCGACGGGTCGGCCGCTTTTCTGGAACACCAGCAGGACGCCCGGTTATTGCGCTCCGATGGAATCGGGGTGGCCCGCGCCCGCAATTTCGGAGGATCGCAGGCCACCGGGGATATCCTCCTGTTCTCCGACGCGCACATGCGGATGCATCCGGGCTGGCACGAACCGATAGTCGATGCGCTGAGAGCCGAATCGGTGGGAGCCGTGGCGCCGGGTGTATACAGCCTGGCCGAGCCGGAAAAGAAGGGGTTCGGCCTCTATCTGACCGGCCCCGACCTGAGGACCCAGTGGCGCAAACGGCAGGGAGGCAATCCCAGCCCCGTGCCGATTCTGCCGGGATGTTTCCTGGCTATGCGCCGCGACGTCTTCACGCGCACCGGCGGATTCGATCCGGGTATGCGTCAACTGGGAGGCAACGACAACGAGATCAGTTGCCGGTTCTGGCTTCTGGGATATGAACTGCTGGTGGTTCAGGAAGTGGAAGTGGGGCACCTGTTTCGGAAAAACACTCCCTACGATTCCTGTTGGGCGGCACTGGTTCACAATCGCGTCCGCATGGCGTTCGTGCATTTCGGTTCGGGCCGGGTGGAGCGGGTCTTGAATGCCTTGCGGGCTTACAATGCCTTTCCCGCCGCCATGGCCATGATGCTGGATAGCGATGTATTCGCCCGGCGCGCACAGCTTACCAGCGTGCGGCGCTTCGATGACGCCTGGTACTGCGAAAAGTTCGCTTTGAATTGCTGATTAAGGAGAAACGACAAACCATGAATCACGTGTTAGAAGAAGTCGAAGAGCATCCTCTACCAGACGACACATGGGGTGAGCCTCCCCAGACACCGCTGTTCCTGTCTGATGACTCATCGCCAACCACTTGCGACCACACCACAATTCCTCCGAAGTAACTCAGGTCTGGCCCGGGGTGGATGACCTGGTTCCGGACGAGGAACGGGGCCGGGTCAGTTCGGCATGCAGCCACAGCCGGGCCGACTTCCACTCTCGTTTCACGGTGCGGGGAGAGATTGCCAGAACGTTGGCGACTTCGTCCTCGGTGAGACCACCAAAGTACCGAAGCTCGACGATCGCCAACTGACGCTTATCGATCGCTTCCAGGCGGTTCAGAGCCTGGTCGAGATTTAATAACTCGTCGCAATCCACGGTTGTCGCGTTTCCGGCCTCTTCCAGATCGACCCTCCGCTCCGATCCGCCGCGTTTGAGCGAGCGGCGTTTGCGCCCATAATCCACCAGCATGTGACGCATGGTCCTCGAAGCGACCGCAAAGAAGTGGGCGCGGCTCTGCCAGGAAATGTCGGACTGATCGATCAGCTTGAGGTAGGCGTCGTGGGCCACGGCGGTGGCTTGCAGGGTGTGCCCGCTCGGCTCGTCCACCATCGCCCGCGCCGCCAGCCGCCGGAGCTCCTTATACAGCAATTCCGCCAGCCGTTCGCAATTCCGTGGTTCTCCGTCCCGGCAATTCAGCAGCCGGGTGATGTCGCCTTGGGGATCCGAGGCCATAAAGTACCGGGTATTTTACCGAGACGCCAGCCCGGTTGCAATCGGTTTTGACAACTTTTCGGACTTGGTAATTGTCATGCTATTGTCATGGACCGGCAAGCTGGGCCATTTCGCCTGACGGTCAACCATGAAACGCGGCGCGCCGCCTCACCAGGAACCAGATGGCGACCGCCATCAACAGCGTGCCCATCAGCATCGGACCCGCCGATCCCTGCAGGTTTACGGTGTTGGGGCTGCGCATGAAGGCAGGCATGGCTTCGAGCAAGCTCTGCATGCGGGCGCCGAATCCCGGCAACAAGCCCATTGCCGCGGAGTTCAGGCCAATAATGGCGAAGTAGCACATGGATGCCACCCTGGCCGGCTCCTGCAGTTGGAGCAGACCCGAGCCAAGGTAGATCTGGACCGCGGTGAGCGCCGTGTAAACGCCCGCCGCCGCCCATCCAGTGACAACGACGCCGAACAACACGGCCGGCACCTGCAGGATTGCGCCCACCGCCGTACCGAGCGCGCTCACCAGGACATACCAGCCGATGATGCTTACGCTCAGAGGACGGGCTCCCGGCGCGGGCGGCCGATCCGCAAAGTATTGTTTGGCGGCATTTGAATTGAACAGCAGCAGCCACCAGGCGCCAATCACCGCCATCGACCCGTAAAAGGCCGCGATTCCCAGACGGATGTTCCGCAAGGTTGCGGGCGGAACATTGGGCGTGTCGGGCATCTGAATGAAAAGAATTGCCGCCAGCGCCGAGACGCCCATACCGACCAGCAGGCAGGCGAACACGATCATCGAGAGGCGCGCCCAACCCCGCCGGCGGAAGATGCCGATCGCCGATGCCACACCCCACACGCTGCACGCGGCAAAGAAGAGGGCCATTACGGCCAGCACGGCCTTAACGGGAAAGGGCGGCTCCGCGGGCGCCTCCACCGCCTGCGCGCGAAAGGCGGTCCACGCCATCGAAGCCGCGGCCAGCAGTGTCAACGCGCTCCCGAGTATCGTGAGAACCGCGCTCACCCGGATTCCAATCCATTTGGACATCGATGCTGCCCAGTTTAGCCTCTGGCACGTCCGGGGCCAACCCCGGAACTCGCGCGATAATCGAACGATGCTGCTGGGACTCGCCGCGGTTCCGCTGGCCGTCTGGCTCTACCTGCTCCTGGGACGCGGTGGATTCTGGCGCATGGAACATGCGCCGCCTGAAGCCACGCTGCCCGCGAAACTGCCCCGCATCGTGGCGGTGATTCCGGCGCGCAATGAGGCCGCGGTGGTTGGAAACGCGATCGGATCGTTGGGGCGCCAGGAATATGCGGGCGAGTTCCAGATCGTGCTGGTGGATGATGGAAGCAGCGATGGCACGGACGCCGTGGCGCGCCGGGCAGCACCGGAGGGCATGCTTACCGTCGTCCACGCCGCGCCTTTGCCGCCCGGCTGGAGCGGGAAGCTGTGGGCCGTGGCCGAGGGCATCCGCCACGCACAGGCGTTCGATCCGGACTACTTCCTGCTGACCGATGCCGACATCGTGCATCCCCCCGCTAACCTCGCGGAGTTGGTGGCGCGAGCGGCGTCGGAAGAACACGACCTGGTCTCCTACAT
This sequence comes from Bryobacteraceae bacterium, assembly GCA_035501495.1. GTDB lineage: Bacteria > Acidobacteriota > Terriglobia > Bryobacterales > Bryobacteraceae > JAIQFL01. The sequence goes on from DATJWB010000153.1 coordinate 15,764, forward strand.
GGCGACGCTCCGCTGCCGTACGGCGGCCGAGCGGGCGCTCATCCCCGCATTCGTCTTCTTCTTCTTCTTGCTGTATCCGCCCGCCTGGATCCGCAGCCGGCGTCACCAGACCGCAGGCGCGGCGGGAGGCTGCATATTGATCCGGCGTGCCGTGTTGGAACGGATCGGAGGTATCGCTTCGATCGCTGGCAATCTCATCGACGATTGCGCTCTCGCCAGCCGGGTGAAAAAGAGCGGAGGCCGCGTCTGGCTGGGCCTAAGCCCCGAAACGCGCAGTATCCGCGAGTATGTCAGCTTCGGCGAAATCGGCAGCATGATCTCGCGGACTGCCTTTACGCAGCTTCGCTACTCGGCACTGCTGCTCGGCGGAACGCTCCTGGGGCTGGCGATTACTTACCTCGCGCCGCCCGTCCTGGCCATTGGCGGCGCGATCGCCGGTTCGAGTTGGATCGCGGCCGCGGGCGCTGCCGCCTGGCTGTCGATGTCGATCGCATATTACCCGGTCCTGCGCTACTACGGCGTATCTCCGTTGCGGGCGCCCGCACTGCCACTGGTCGCGGCCTTCTACCTCGGCGCGACGGTGCACTCGGCGATCGCCCACTGGCGGGGCCGCGGCGGCATGTGGAAAGGCCGCGTGGGACCTTCGCCAGCGGCATAGGGGGCGCGCAGCAGTTCCGGACGCGCTATCCTGCCGACAGGTATGTTCGAGAAATACACCGAAGCCGCACGCCGCGCCATTTTCATGGCCCGATACGAAGCCAGCCAGTTCGGCGCCGGCTACATTGAGACCGAACATCTGCTGCTCGGCATTCTGCGCATGGAACGAGAGCTCGGAAAACGCCTCGGCCTGCCGTTTGAAAAGGTGGAGGCCATCCGCAAACAGGTCGAGGAGCGGTACGCGGGCAGGGCGAAACAATCCACTTCCGTGGACATCCCGCTGAGCAAGGAGGCCAAGCGGGCGCTGCACTACGCCAAGGAGGAGTCCAAACAGCGCGAGCAATCGCACATTGGCTGCGAGCACCTGCTGTGGGGAGTTTTCCAGGAGGAAAAATCGTTCGGCGGCCTCATGATGCGCGAGAGCGGCGTGACCGCCGAGGGATTGGCGAAAGAGGTGGACCGCTCCTCGCCGCCTCCCGCGGCCGAAACACCGCCCCGGCGCTATACGTCTCCGCCTCCACCGCCTCCTCCGCCACAACCTGAGATGGAAACGCCGGCCAGTGTAGTTCGCAACCTCTCCGCGGCCGCGCGAAGCGGCAAGCTTGGGCGGCTCATCGGGAGAGATCGGGAAATCGAGCGGATCCTGCACATCCTCTCGCGCCGCACGCGCAACAACCCCCTCCTGGTGGGCGAGCCGGGAGTTGGGAAGACGGCCCTGGTGGAGGGCATCGCGCAGAGGATTGCCGATTGCGATGTGCCCGCCATCCTGGCGGATCGGCCAATCTTCGCGGTGGATGCCAGCTCGCTGGTCGCGCCCAGCCGGCGCTCACGAGCCGCTGACGGACCGGAGAGGTTGATCGCCGAGCTGACCAACGGTCCGATCGGCATCCTCTGCGTGGATGGCCTGCTGGACGTGGCGGCGAGCCCCGGCTGGGGAGCCGTGGAAGCCACCCATGTGCTGGAAGTGCTCTCGCGCAGTGGTATTCAATGCATCGGTACCGGCACTCCGGCCGGACTTCGCCGCGCCACGGACACCGCGCCACTCCTGGTGCGCCATTTCCAGGCCGTGCGGGTGCCGGCGCCGTCTGAGGATGAGGCTATCTCGATTGTGAACGGCCTCAAACAGGAGTACGAGAAGTTTCACGGAGTGGTCTTCGGCGAAGGCGTGATCGAAGCAGCGGTGTTTGGGTCGGGCCGCTTTCTGGCGCACCGCCAACTGCCCGACCGCGCGCTCGATCTGCTCGACGAGGCCGGCGCGCGGGCCAAAGTAAGACACCAGCGCCTACCGCCCGATGAACTGGAGGCGCAAAAGCGAAGGCGCCAACTGTTGGATCAGATCTCCGAAGCATTCCTGAAGCACGATCACGCGAAGGCGAAGGAACTGGCGGATCAGGAAAAGGAGGAGCGCGAGAAGTTGCTTCGACTGCGTACCGAGCGGAAGCCTGCTCCTTCCGAATACATGGTCACCACGGCGGACTTGGAGGAAGCGATTGCCGATCGCGCCGGCGTCGAGGTGCCGGCCGTCCAGGAGGTTTTGCGGCAGAAGAAAGGAAAGGAGTCGCAGGCCATTGCGCAGAGGTTGGCTGGCGCGGTGCCGGTAGATCAGGAAGCTTGGCTGCCATTTCTGGCCGCGTACCTGGCAGGCTGCACCGACCAGGATGCTGCACGGCTGGCCGACGCGATCCGCTCGGCAAGAGGTTGATGAAATGTGGCGCGGGCACTCCGGGCTCGCACCAGCGCCCCACGGGGCGGGGCAGCCTTGAAAAACCCTTCGCCGCCTTCGGCGTGTGCACGCCCCGACAAGCGCTACGACTGAAGTGGTAGCCTTAGACTAACCAGGGGTAATATGAATCCGTCGAGGTTTCTATCGCGCCGCCATTTTCTGGGCGTCGCGGCGAGCGGCGCTTCGCTGCTGGCCGCCGATCGCCTCTTCGGTCAGTCGTCCGACCAGTCGCAGAAGCCCAGCCCCGAACTGGAAAAGCTCGGGGATGTCGCCCTGGCTGAGGCGAAGAAGGCCGGAGCCAGCTATGCCGACATTCGCATTAATCGCTACCGCCAGCAATTCTCGGGTTATCGCCTGTCCCCCGAACGCGGCGGGACGAAAACCGACGAAGTGCCCTTCATTACCGACCAGGCCAGCTTCGGATTCGGCGTGCGCGTGATCGCCGGAGGGCAGTGGGGCTTCGCCGCCTCTCCGCTGGTTACCGCCGAGGAGATCGCCCGAATCGCACGCGAAGCCGTAGTGGTGGCCAAAGCGAACGCCGTGCTGCAAGCCGCCCCGGTGCAACTGGCTCCTACCCGGAAATACGTCGAGCGCTGGACGTCGAGCTACGAGAAAGACCCCTTCCGCGTGTCGGTGGCCGACAAGCTGGAGCTCATCCACGGCGCGGCGGTGACGTTGCGCAAGGATCCGAAAATCATGTTGGCTTTCGGCTTCCTGGCGTTCCGCGCGGAAGACAAATACTTCGCTTCGAGCGAGGGCTCTTCGCTTCAGCAGTACGTGCTGCAGGTGTTTCCATCGCTGCAGGCCACCGCGGTCGATATGCAGAAGAACATCTCGCGCAGCCGCAGTTATTCGGTTCCGCCGGCCACGGCGGGTTGGGAAATCATCGAGAAGGCCAACCTCGGCGAGAATGCACCGCGCGTTCGTGAAGAGGCGCTCGAGCACCTCGCTGCGCCGCCCGTCACTCCCGGCAAGAAGGACCTCGTGCTGCTTCCCAGCCACCTCTGGCTCACGATTCACGAATCGCTGGGACACTCCACGGAATTGGATCGCGCGCTGGGGTACGAAGCGAATTTCGCGGGTACCAGCTTCATGACTACCGAGAAGATGGGCAACTACCGCGTGGGCAGCGAGCTCATCAATGTTTACGGCGATCGCACCAATCCCGGCGGCCTCGCCAGCGTGAAATACGACGACGATGGCGTGCTCACCACCAAGTTCCCCATCATCGAAAAAGGCATCTTCCAGCACTACCAGACCATACGAGACCAGGCTCACCTGGTGGGCGAGAAGGAGTCGCGCGGGTGCTGTTATGCCGATTCGTGGAGCAGCGTGCCCTTCCAGCGCATGCCAAACGTCTGGCTGGAGGCGGGATCGCGCGACGTCACGCTCGACACGCTGATTTCCGGCGTGGATGACGGCATCCTGATCGACGGCGATGGCAGCTTCTCCATCGACCAGCAGCGCTACAATTTCCAGTTCGGCGGGGACCTCTTCTGGCAGATCAAGGGCGGGAAGAAAGCGGGCCTGATTTCGCGCGTGGCTTACCAATCGAAGACCAGCGACTTCTGGCGATCCTGCGACGGCATCGCCGGACCGTCCTATTGGCAGCAGTTCGGCAGCTTCTTCGACGGCAAGGGCGAGCCGGAGCAGATCAACGCGGTGAGCCACGGATGTTCTCCGGCCCGTTTCCGCCAAGTGAACGTGTTGTTGACCGATTAGCAGGGAGAGACCATGCTGAGCCGAAAAGACGCGCAGAATCTCGTCGACAAAGTAATCTCCGCCTCCCGCCTGCCGCAGTGCCAGGTGGACATCAACTGGACCGAGGATGCTTTTATTCGCTTCGCCAACAACGGCATCACCACGTCCGGATATCGCATCACGCAGAACATCTCCATCAGCAGCGTCACCGATGACAAACGCGAAGGCAGCGCGGTGGTGTCGCAGGTGGACGATGCCGAACTGAAACGCGGCGCCGGGCAGGCCGAAGATCTGGCGCGCATCTCGAAGCCGAATCCCGAGGACATGCCCGCGCTTGGTCCGCAGAAGTACCTCACGTTGAGCAATTTCGACAACGCCACAGCGGCGGCGCGCGGCGACGTGATGATCCCTCACGTCAAGGCGGTAATCGAAAGCGCCAGGGCGGCGAAACTGACCGCCGCCGGATTCATCCAACGGTCCTCGAACGCCGTGGCGGTAGGCAATAAGGCCGGCCTCTTCGGCTATCACACCTTCACCGATTGCAGCCTCACCAATACCATGCGCAACGCCGGAGGCACCAGTTCCGGCTGGGCTTCGCAAACCTCGGTCACCCTGAAAGACATCAACGGCGAAATCGTGGGACGCATCTCCACCGAGAAGGCCGTGCGGGGCGCGGCCCCGAAACGAAAGCTCGATCCCGGCAAGTACACCGTAATCCTGGAAGCCGCGGGTGTGAGCGATCTCATGGGATTCCTGGCGGGGAATTTCGGAGCACGCGGCGCCGAACAGGGCCAGAGCTTTCTCAGCAAGCAGGGCGGCGGCACGCATCTCGGGGAAAAGATGTTTCCGGAATCCATCACGCTCCGCAGCGACCCGCTCGATACCAAGCTGGCCACCACGCCCTGGGGCCCCTCGCTCCTGCCCAACCAGCCCATCTCGTGGATCGAGAAAGGCGTGGTAAAGAACCTCTATTATGACCGCTTCTGGGCATCCAAAGCGTCCAAAGAGCCGACTCCCGCGCCGGGCAACGTGGTGCTGGAAGGGCAGGCGCACAGCCTCGAGGAGTTGATCGCTTCGGTGGAGCGAGGTCTGCTCATCACGCGCTTGTATTACATCCGCGTCGTACAGCCGCAGACCTTGCAATTGACCGGCCTCACGCGGGACGGCGTCTTTTTCGTGGAGAAAGGCAAGGTGACCGACCCGGTAACCAACTTCCGATGGAACGAGAGCCCGGTCCGGGTGCTGCAGCAGACCCGGATGTTGGGGCGGCCTTCGCGGGCGCAGGGTTCGGAAACGGGTTCGTCGATCGTGCCGGCCATGGTCGTGGATGACTTCAACCTCGCGAGCATCAGCGATGCCGTGTGAGGGAGCCTTACTGGCTGACGCCGATTACCGTCGTGTAGCTGGTAGCCGGCAACGGGAATTCGGCCTTGCCCTCCAGCGCGGGGATTCGATCCAACTCCGCCATGCCGCGCCCGGCATCCGTCACCCATGCGCGTAACTCCTTCACCGATGTGGGCAGGCCCGTGAGCGTGGCTTGACGCGTGGCGCCGTTATTCACAATGTGAACGGTGTAGATGCCGTCGGCGAGGTTGCCGAAGGCCGCGCAAGTCAGGTTTGGCCGCTGGTTGCAACTAACGGGCAGGGAAAAGGAGCGCGGCGGAGTAGCCGCCAGTTGCTTGAGGTTCCAGAATCGCCGCGTGGGGCGGAGCGGTCCGTTGTCGTTGAAGATGCCTCCGCCCGCCAGCAGCGAATAGTCGGCGGTGAGCTGCCATTGCAGGATCGACCGGGGCTGGGCGATCGAGAGGATTCGCAGGTAGAGATTGATTTCGTAGAGCGCGAACGACTGCTCCGCGAAGATCTGGGGATAGCGCCATGCAGCGGCGTCGGTGCTGCCTTCCGCGACTACCAGCGGCACGTTCAACTCCCGGGCGGCATCCCGCCACTCGGCAAGGCGCTCGTCGGTGCATCCGCGCCAGGAGTGAAAGTCCAGGGCCGCAACGTATCTGACGGCTTCCGGGTCGCGCATGGCGGGCTTGATGAAATCGATCGGATTGGCATCGGAGGTGTCGCCCAGCGCGAGCTTCGTGGCCAACCCCTGCCGGGCAAACCAGGCGCCGAAGTTCTGGATCAATTCGGCGTGCTCGCGCGGCGACTGGAGCACGTTGATGCCGATGTCGGATTCGTTGAAGCTGAACATGGCGGCTTCGACGCCGTATTTCTCTTTGAGGAAGAGCAGGTAAGCGGTGATGGAGTCGCGGATACGCTCCATCTTCGCCGGATTGAGCCGACTCCGCTGCGGCGCAGCGTCCGCTCCCGCCGGTGCGTTGAGAACCGCCCACAGCGGTGCCTGCCAGGCGCTGACGATCACCGGAATGCCCTTCCGCGCCAGCCTGCGGGCCATCTCCATGGCCTGCCGCACCTGGGGATTCACATTGGCGGACCGGGCATCAGACAGGGGATCGGTATTCTCCTCGGGATGCCAGAGGCTCCAGGGCATCTCGACACGGCCCCACGCCACACGCAGGTTCTCGAGGTTGTAGTCGATCGCTGGAGGGTCCGTGCGCGGATTCTGCAGCCGGAAATTCCCGCCCAGACCATCGAACAGTTGCCCGGGATGCGAAGGGTCGAGCGTGATTTCTACCGGGTTCTGGTCGATCTCGCCGGTCACTTTAAATGAGAAGGTCCGTTTCCCGGTTTGGCCGCTGCCGGTCTTGCCCGTGAGCACCGCCAACAGCGCCTGGAAGCCCTGGTTTCCGCGGCGGACGATGACCGCTGTGCGCTCGTCAAATGTCACTTCGAGCTGCCGGGCGCGAGACAGGAAGCGTGCGCCTTTGGCCGTAGCTCGCAGAGTTTCGGTCTGGCCGGGGCCACCTGACGCGAGGGTCGCGTGGCCGGCGGTTTCCGGATCCGCCTCGACGAAATCCACGGAGCCGCCGGAGAATACATCGGCCGGCAGATCGATTGCCAGGAACGCGCCGCCGATCTGCGCTTCCCCGGGCGAAGTAAATTCCACGGCGATCCGGGCAGTGCCCGGGCCCGTGTCTTCAACCGACTCGGTGGCATTCATCGACCAGCGCGCCTGCCGCATCTGGATCGCGACCGTTTCGATTTTGCCGTGGCGCGAGTAGGTGTTCTGCTGTTTCTCGCGGGCGGTGCAGGTCAACTCCCCCAGCCCGGACTGCGCGACACATAAGCTGGTTGCAAGTTCGAGAAGATGCCCCTCGATGCGCAGGCCGGTCAGGTTGCCCCAGGCCATCACCTCGGGCTGTGCGAATGCGGCCACCGCGCAGGCCAGAAACAGAATCGTCGTGGCACTGATGGGAATCATTAGCGAGATTCTAACGCCTACCGCCAGGCCTTCGCGATACTCGAATTTTTGCGGTATAACTCTTCGGATAGCACCGGCTTGTAATCGAATTTCTACCGGCCAATTTAGTCGTTGCAACACTCGTGCTGGCGTGTACACTGTTTTAGTAAGGCCATGCACAATCAGTGTTGTGTTTTTGCGCGGATTGTAGTTACCGTCGGCATATTGGGGGTGTTCCTTCCCGTTAGTGGAGCGGAAGGTAAACCAGATCCAAAGAAATCGCAGGCGGCATATCAACGCGGACTTCGCGCCGAGCAGGCTGGCAAGCGGGACGAAGCCATCGCCTCCTACGACGAAGCGATTCAGGCGGACCCCTCGAACGCCGCGGCGTGGCGTGCGCGCGGCAAAGACCTTCTGGCCGCGGGGCAGCTCGAAAAGGCCAAGACCGATCTCGAGGAGGCCGTGAGGCTTCAGCCCGGCGATGCGCAATCGTATGCCGCTCGCGGGGACTATTTCCTGGCAATGAAGGATTCCTTGCGCGCCGCGCAGGACTTCGAGACCGCGATCAGCCTGAAGCTTGATCGCACGGAAGTCTATACCGGCCGCGGCAACGCGTATCTGCAGTTGAGCCAGTACGACAAAGCCATCGCCGATTTCAGCCAGGCGATCAAACTGCGGAACGACAATCCCGAACCTTTTTTCGGCCGGGGGATGGCGCGCTCCGCACAACGGCAGTTCCGCGATGCGATCGAGGATTTTGATCTCTGTCTGAGCCGTAAACCGGATTACGCGGAGGCCTGGCTGGAGCGCGGCCTCGACTATGCCGGAATCGGCGACTACCAGCACGCGCTCGAAGATCTGAATATGGCACTCAAACTGCGTCCCGACGATTTGCGGGCCTCGCGCGCGAGGGGCGCCGTGAAGGAGCGCTCGGGAGACGACTATGGCGCATTGATCGACTACGGCGACGCCATCCAGCGCGACCCCAAAGACGCGCGCCTGTACCTGGCGCGCGGCGCCGTGTACGCCCGGCTGAAGAAGTTCCAGGAATCATTACAGGACCGTAACCAGGCGGTGCAGCTCGATCCCTACAGCGTAGATGCATACGTGGCGCGCGGCAGCTCTTACCACCTTCTGGGCGATCACGAGAAAGGGCTGGCGGATCGCACTCTGGCGATCGCCATCGACCCCAATTCGGCCCTCGCCTGGACGGCTCGCGGCAACGCGTATTTCCTGCTGGGCCGGTATGACGAATCGTTGTCTGACTTGAAGCATGCCCTGTCGCTGAATCCAGCAGACCAGGACACCGCGCGGCTGGCGATGCAGGCGCAGGCGAAGATCGATGAGATCGTTCACAAAGCGCTGAGCCAGGAGAAAGTGCAGGATACCGGCGTCATGGTGCTGCCGGGCGCGGCTCAACCGGCAGCCTCTGCCTCCAGGACCGAACCCTCGGTGGAGACCAGGCCAGCCGAGTCCACCCGCGCCTGGACCAAGCCGGTGGAGGCCAAGCCGGTGGAAACCGCGGCCGTAGAACCCAAGCCCGCGGAACCCAAGCCCATAGAACCCAAGCCGGTAGAAACCAGGCCCGAGGAGATCAAACTGGCCGAGGCGAAGCCGGTGGAGGTGAAGGAGCCCGAGCGCGCGGTATCGGAAGCCAGGCCGCCAGAAACGAAGCCGGTTGAGGCCAAGCCGGTTGAGACCAAGTCCGCCGAGGCCACCACGGTGGTGACCAAACCAGCCGTGACTACCGCGGCGGCAGTGCCTCTAGAGACTCCGCCGGTCCCGGTTACGCCGAGCCCCCGGCCCTCAGCCGAGGCTCCCAAGCCTACGCCCGCCGCGCCCGCGAAGACGTTAGGCATGAGTACAGGCGTGACCGCGGCAGAGTTCCACGCGCGCGGCCGCAAGTTGTCACAGGAGGAGCACTATCCCGAGGCGATCGAGCAGTTCAATGAAGCCCTCAAGCTCGATCCGGGTCTCATCCTTGCCTACAATGCGCGCGGGTACGCGCAATTGCGCCTCCGGCATTATCCGCAGGCAATCGCCGATTTCGACCAGGCCATCAAGCTCAACCCGGCCTATGCCAACGCCTACTCCAACCGCAGCGCGGCCAAACGATCGGCGGGGGATGGTAACGGCGCCGATGCCGACATGGCAAAGGCCCGCGAATTGCTCAAAGGTAAGTAAGCCGGCGGGGCCGGCCGAAAGCCTGGCATGATCTGGGAGCCCTCGCGCGAGTTCATCCAACAGACTAACGTCTGGCGCTTGATGCAGCGCCTCGGGTTCTCCGGCCGCGAAGCTTTCCTGCGCTTCTCGCGCGAGGAGCCGAATCGTTTCTGGGACGAATTGATGCGCGAAATGCGCGTCGAATGGTTCGAACCCTACCGCCAGATCATGGATATGAGCCGCGGCCCGGAGTGGACGCAGTGGTTTCTCGACGGCCGTCTCAACATCGCTCATAATTGCGTGGATCGATGGGCCACCGGACCTCCACGAATCGCCTGCATCTGGGAAGCGGAGAACGGACGCACCGGCGCCGTCACGTTCGCCGAGTTGCGCGCCGAGGCCAATCGCGTGGCGAACGGGCTGCGGGCGCTGGGACTGGAGCGCGGCGACCGCGTTGCCCTGTGCCTCCCGATGGCGCCCGAAATCCTGCCGGTTCTTTATGGGTGCCTCAAGGCCGGCCTGACGGTGGTGCCGATTTTCGCCGGATTCGGACCCGGCGCGATCGCCACGCGCATCTCCGATTCCGGAGCCCGCCTCCTGTTCACCGCCGCGCACCTGGAGCGTCGCGGCAGGATTCTTCCCCTGCTCGAGAAGATGCCGCGAACCATGGAGCACACCATTGTGCTCGGTTCAGCGAGGCAACACCTCGAACCGCGGCACCTGGCTTGGGACGATTTTCTCGAGGGCCAGTCCACCGAGGCTCTCACCGCTTCGATGGCGTCGGAAGACCGCGCCATCATCCTCTACACTTCGGGTACCACCGGCAAACCGAAGGGCACGGTCCACACTCATGGCGGCTGCCTGGCACAGATGGGCAAGGAGATCTGGCTGGGCTTCGACCATCGCCCGGAAGACCGCTTCTTCTGGCTGTCGGATATCGGCTGGATGATGGGCCCGTGGATGATCGTGGGCAACCACCTGTTCGGCGGCACGATTTTTCTGTATGACGGCGCGCCGGACTTCCCGGGCCCAACGCGCCTTTGGGAAATGCTCGACCGGCATGGCATCACGACTTTCGGGATTTCGCCGACCGCGATCCGCATCCTCGCAAAATCGGTGGAAGATCTGCCGCCCATGCGATCGCTGAGGCTGCTGGGGTCCACCGGCGAGCCGTGGGACGAGGCCTCGTGGCTCTGGTTCTTCGAACACGTAGGGCGGCGGCGCTGTCCCATCATCAATATTTCGGGCGGCACGGAAATCGTCGGCAGCTTCCTGTTTCCCCTGCCGATACAGGAGATGAAGCCGTGCACGCTGGGCGGCCCCGCGCCGGGCATGGCGACCGAGGTGGTGGACGAGACCGGGGCGCCGGTGCGCGGCCGCAAGGGCTACCTGGTTTGCACCCGGCCTTCGCCTTCCATGACGCGGGGCATCTGGAACGATCCGCAGCGGTACCTCGATACCTATTGGTCGCGGTTTCCGGGGATGTGGTATCACGGCGATTGGGCCAGCGTGGATGAAGACGGCCACTGGTTCCTGCACGGGCGCGCCGATGAGTCGATGAACGTGGCGGGTCGCAAGGTGGGGCCGGCCGAGGTGGAAGAGGCCATGATGCAGCACGCCGGTGTGGCCGAGGCCGCGGTGATCGGCGTGCCGGACGAGTTGAAGGGCGAAGCCATCGTGGGATTCGCGGTCGCCAGCCCCGGCGTGGCGGTGGACGCCTCCGGCGTGTGCACCACCGTGGTGGAGGTCTTGGGACCGACATTCCGCCCCCGCGAAGTGCGGCTGGTGGCGGAGTTGCCGAAGACGCAGAGCGGAAAAATCGTGCGCCGGCTCTTGCGCCAGCAATACCTCGGGGAAGAACTCGGCGATCTGTCTACGGTGGCCAACCCTTGGACGCTGAAGCCTACTTCTTCACGGTGATCGGCGCCATGGGAGTCAGCCCCAGGAATTCCGGGCTCGTGAAGGTGACCTTGTTGTCCCGGTTGGTTTTGTCCAGCCACTCCGCATAGTGCTGCTGCTTCAACTCGGAGAAGATCTCGTCGCGTACCTGCGACAGCGGCCGGTATGTGATGTCGTCGGCCATCAGGAGATAATAGCCGCTCTGCTGCCTGACTGGCTCGCTCACCTCGCCCTTCTTCAGTGCAAAAACGGCGGTGCGGACGGCGTCGGGAACGTTGTCATTGGGCCGCAGAGTGATGAAGTCCCCGTTCTTATTGCGCGAGGTTTCGTCGTCGGAATTGTCCTTCACCAGCGAAACGAAGTCTGTGCCGGACCGGACCCTGGCGAGCAGGCCGGCTGCTTTCGCCTTGGCCTGCGCATCGGTGAGCGGCTTTTTGCCCTTGCTGTTGGCGCCGGGCGGATCGTCGCTGAAGGCAATGTAGATGGCCTTCACCTTCACCACCTTGTACTTCTCTTTGTTGACGTCGTAATACTTCACGATCTCGCCGGGTTCCACGGTTCCCTTGCCCAACTGGTCATTCAGCTCAGCCTGGCTCAGAATCATCATACGGGCATAGTCGAGGCTTTCCTTGACCGGGCTGGCCTGGTCGAGCTTTTCCTTTTCGGCCATCTGGGCGAGCTTCCGCATGAGTCCCCATTGCTGCAGGAAGAGCCTTCGCTCGCGCAATGCCATCTGTTGGTTTTCCGGGGGGAGGGCCGCATAAATCTTCTTGAAATCGCCTACGGTGAACCTGGTCCCGTCGTCAAAGACAGCGACTGCCGTATCGTCCGGAAGATCGGGGATCTTCGGCGGGGGCGCCGGCATCGGCGTGGCGGGCTGGGTCTGCGGAGTCTGGGCCCTGAGGGCGCTCAGACAAACGAATAGAAGGATACTCGGGACTTTCATGACTGGGTTTCTGCGTTCCACCCAGTTTATCACGCGGCATTCCCGTCTCCCGTTGGGAGGAGGGCAAGATTAGGGCGCTTATTGACCGGTCCAGGGAGATCTCGTCTCATCGATCGCTCCCTGAGTCTGAGACGGACGGTCGCATCTCCGCAAGTGACTACAAACACGCGGCACCCGAAACAGAGCCGCGGGAGTGGCACCGAAATCCCCAAAGCGGTTAAGCACCCGCAAGATTGCTGCGGATTTCACCGCATAGTAGTGTCGTCGCGATATGAAAATGCGGCAATGCAAAAGCAAACCGTCGGAGTCAGACGGGTGCGCCCCTTTGGTTTCAATGAGTTACAGACAAAAACCGTCTGACTCCGACGGGTCTGCAGCCGCGATTCGTTCAGTTGCCGCCGGCGCCCGGAGGCGTGCCGCGCGGATCCGGCTTGATCGCGGCCGGCTGCGTGTACGTCTGGCCGTCCACCGTGAGGCGTACGGTGTATTGTCCGGCGTTCAGACCGCCACCGCCGCGCCCGAAGCCGCCGCCTCCCCGTCCACCGCGGCCGCCGCGGCCACCAGCCGCATTCGCCGCGTCCGGGGCCGGACCTCCGCCAGGGTTGCACGCATCCGGAGGCGTGGGCGCCGCGGCGCCGCGCCCAAATCCACCACCGCCTCCGCCGCCGAAGCCGCCGCCACGTCCGGCCGATCCGCCGAGCGCATAGCGATGCATTCCCGCCGCCGCAGACGGCGGCTGCGCGGGCTGTTGCCAGATGGCCTGCACGTTCAGCGTCTCGGTGTCGGGCGGTCGCGCGGGCGTGTCGCTCGCTCCGCAAGCGCGCACCGCTCCTGAACTGTCGAGCAGTTCGATTTTCACCGGCTGCGACGGGGCCGATTTCAGCCAATAATAGGCCACCACCCCCGAAGGGGGATTCTGCAATTGCGGCTCCTCGTGCGGCATCGGCGTGCCGTTCATTGTGCCCTGCCGGATGGCCAACGTCTCACCGGGTTTGAAGAGGTATGCGTTCGACGAGACTACCTGCGAACCCTGCGCGGCGATCTGCCGCAGCGCGCTCATCTGGTCCATCACCCAGAAGCCGCGCCCGTGGGTCGCGATCGCCAGATCGTCGCCGTGCACGATGATGTCGCGAATGGAGGTTACCGGCATGTTGTTCTGCAGCGGCTGCCAGCGGTCGCCGTCGTTGAAGGAAACATAAACGCGAAGCTCCGTGGCCGCGTAGAGCAGCCCCTTCGTTTGCGGGTCTTCCTTCACGGAGTTGACGTACGCCCCCTCCGGAATGCCCGCCACCACGTTCTGCCAACTCTTCCCGCCATCGTGCGTGCGATAGATGTACGGTTTGTTGTCGGCGATGCGGTGCCGGTCCACGGAAGCGTACGCGGTCTCGGCATCGAAGTGGCCGGCTTCGAGCTGCGACACCTTGCTCCAGGGCGTCATTCCCGGCGGCGTCACCTCCTTCCAGGTTTTGCCGTCATCACGCGTCAGGTGGATCAATCCGTCGTCCGTGCCCGCCCAGAGTGTCGAGGCCTGTATCGGCGAAGGGCCGAGCGCGTATACCACTCCGAAATGATCGAACATCGGCTGGTCGATGTCTTTGGCCGTCACCGCGTCGAGATTCGCCGGCGTGGGCGGCTTCAGACGAGAGAGGTCGGGGCTGATCTTTTCCCAGGTGCGCCCGCGATCGCGCGAACGCATCACGAACTGGTTGGCGAAGTACATCGCCTCGTCGGCCTGCGAGAACACGAACGGCAGCGTCCACGTCTTGCGGTTCGGATTGCCGTCGTCCGGCGGAGGCAGTTGGCCTCCCACCGTAGTCGCGATGTTCAGGTTCTGGTCGCAGCGGGCGATCTGCTGGCCTGACTGGCCGTATAGAATGTTTCCATCCTTGGGGTCGGGCAGCACGGTGTTGCTCTCGCCCGCCAGGCACGTGGGCTCCCAGTTGCGGAGCGTCAGGATGCCCTCGCGCGACCAGGTGCTCACCCCGACGCCGCCCGAATCCTGTTGGGCGCCGTAGAGCCAATACGGGAAGCGATTGTCCGCGGCTACGTGATAGATCTGCGCGGTGGGCTGGTTGTACCAGGTGCTCCAGCTCTTGCCTCCATCCACGCTGACCACCGTGCCCTGATCGCTGCTCAACACCATGCGGTTCCCGTCCCTGGGATTGATCCACATCTGGTGATAGTCGTCGCCGCCCGGGGCTCCTTTGATGGGCACGAACGTCTTGCCGGCATCGGTAGTCATGTAGGTCGCGGTGTTAATGACGTACGCGCGGTCAGGGTTGGCCGGATCGATGGTGACTGCGCCGAAATACCAGCCGCGGCCCCACAGCCGATTCTCGCTGTTCACCAGTTTCCAGGTGGCGCCGGCATCATCGGAGAGGTAGACTCCGCCGCCGGTGCTCGGGCCTCCTGCCCTTCCGCGCCCGCCGCCGACTCCCGCCGCAACACCCGTTCCGAGATCGTCCACCACCGCCCACAGGCGATTCGGATTGCTGGGCGCGACCGCCATCCCGATCTTGCCCACGAACTGATCGTGGGGCAGCCCTCCGGTGAGTTGCTTCCAGGTATCGCCGCCATCCGTGGATTTGTACAGCCCGCCGCCGGCCATGTTGGTGGGGGCGTAGACCGACCATGGCGGACGGCGCGTAGCCCACAGCGAAGCGTAGACCACCCGCGGATTCTTCGGGTCGATGGCCATATCGATCGCGCCGACGTTGTTCGGATCGTCCGTTTTAAACAGGACCTTCTTCCACGTCGTGCCGCCATCGGTCGAGCGATAGACGCCTCGGTCGGGATTGGACTCGTAGACGTGGCCGAGCGCCGCGACATACACCCGGTTCGGGTTTGTCGGGTCCACCACCACGCGGCCAATCTGGCGCGTGGCCTCGAGGCCGATGTGGCTCCAGGTCCTGCCGGCATCCGTGGACTTGAACATGCCGATCCCATAGGAGTGCTGGCTGCGGATATCGGGCTCTCCCGTCCCTACGTACACGATGTTCGGATTCGAAGGCGCGACTGCTATGGCGCCGATCGAACCGATGGGAATGCCCCTGTCGGAAATGGGATACCAGGTGTGGCCTGCGTTTTCGGTCTTCCACACGCCGCCGCCCACCGAGCCGAAATAGAAGGTGTCGGGCTGGTCGGCGTGGCCGGCAACGCCAAATGTGCGCCCGCCCCGCAGCGGGCCTACATCGCGCCACTCAAATCCTGCCAGCAGGCTGTCCGGAAACTGGCCGCCCGAATTCATCTGCTGGGCAATCATCGACAGGCTCAATACCGCCAGGCACACGAGAGACAGAAACACCGGCAAACGAAATCGTCGGGTCATGAAAGGTGCTCCTTCAGGTTAAAAGCTAAAGGAACAATGTAGCACTGCCGGACGGGTTAAGGCTCCATCTTGTAAATCGTCAAACCGGACAGGAGCTTCGGATAGAAGTCGGTGGACTTCTGCGGCATGACGCCGCCCGCGAAGGAAATGTCCGACACCTGCTGAATGGAAGTCGGCTTGAGGAGGAAGGCGATTTGCGCCGCGCCCTTACGAGCCTCCTCGAAAGCTGCATCGAGCCCGCGGATGTACCGCAAATTCTGCTCTTCGCGCACGGCTTCCTCTCCAATGCCGAGCAGCTTGCCGAGCACCTGTTCGTGCAGAATCCTCACGTCCAGCGCGCCGCGAGCCTCCCTGTGCTCCATTCGGAAGAGGCGGCTTCCGATGGCCGCGCCGATGATGGTGCGGCCCCGCGACGCGTCCCAATCCTGCTGCAGCCGCGCCGCGGAGTCAATCTCTTCCACCTGAAAGAGAGGTTGCGCCGCCTGCAGAAAACGATCCGGCAAGCCTTCCGCCGCGATGCCGTTCACCAGGCGGTGGGTCGCCAGAATCTTCAGGCCCGGCGAGTACATGTTGACGAACGTCATCATCACCCGGTCCGAACCAGGCAGGTCGGGGCACTCGTTCCGAAAGGCCAGCGCGGTCTCGTAGCGATGATGCCCGTCGGCAATCAGCAGCTTCTTGTCCGCCATCAACGCCTGGATTGGCGCGGCATCGGCGATCTTCCACAGGCGGTGCACAGCGCCGTACTCGTCGGTGACTTCGGCCAGCGGCGCGCCGGCAGCCGCTCCGTCGAGCAATGCGTCGACCGCGCCGGACGGATCCGGATACAACATGAATAACTGGCCGTAGTGTGCGTGGGTGAGGCGCAGCAACTCCAGGCGGTCCTTCTTCGGGCCGGAGAGCGTCTGCTCGTGCCGGTACACCACGTTGGCCGAGTAGTCCTCCACGCGTCCCAGAGCGATGAAGCCCTTCCGCACCAGGCGATCGCCCGTATCGGGAACCGTAAACTCCTGGAAATAGGGGAAGACCCCGGGCTCGGCGTCGCGTGCCAGGATGCCGGAGGCGGTCCAATCCTTCAGGTACCGGGCGGCGCGGGTGTAGACGTTGTCGCTGTCGGAGTCGGCCAGGCTGCGCTCTCCCAGGATGATGCGGACCAGGTTGTAGGGACTCAGGGAAAGATAGCGGGCGCGCATGGGCGCGGAGATTTTGTCGTAGGGCTGCGTCACCAGGTTACCGAGGGCGCCCGCCTTCGCGGTGTAACGCAGCGCATGGAAAGGGTAGATTTGAGCCAACTATCAGGATAACAGGCCGGTTCCGGGGTCGACCGGCCGGCGGCAGGGCCTGCTACCCCTGAACATCAAGGGAAATGCCTGCGGAGCATGATCGCGAAATTGCCGCTATCCGCAAACTCATCACCCAAGGCATGGAACTCCTGGTCTAATTCCAGAAGGAGAACCGCGCCACCGCGCGCGAACTTCGCGACGCACAGCGCCGCACCGACCAGCAACTTCAGGACGTCATCCGCCACCTCCGCGGGAGGATCCAACGGCCACGCCAAGAAGCCACAAGGCCTGTAACCTCTTGACCCCATTCCCAGGCCAGCGGAAAACCGCGATTTTTTTTTGCAACATCCCACCGGGTGCAGAGCGTATTAGCTGACATGGGATTCACTCTCGGTTTGAGACACGCAGTCCGTTCTCTCCTGGGCGACAAGGGATTCACCGTCACGGTCATCCTCACGATTGCCATATGCATCGCGGCCAACACCGCCACTTTCGCGGTAGTGAATTCCGTGCTGTTGCGTCCACTTCCGGTCCCCGACGCCGGTGCCATCCTGATCATGGCAAACCGCTACCCCAAGGCCGGCGCGGACTTCGGGTACAACAGCGCTTCTGGCGACTACTTCGACCGGCTGCGCGATGCGCATGCCTTCTCCGACCAGGCGCTGTTCCGGACCGGCGGCCGGACCATCGAGATTCAAGGCACGCCGCAGCGCGTCACCGGCATGCAGGCAACGCCCTCGCTATTCCGGCTGCTGCGCGTCACCCCGGCTTACGGGCGTGCCTTTACCGATGCCGAGGGCGAGCCCGGCGCCGACCAGAGGGCGATTCTGAGCGACGGTCTCAGCCGCCAGCTCTTTGCCGGCCCGGAAGCGTCGATTGGCCGTGAGATCCGCGTGGGCGGCCAGCCCCTCACGGTGGTGGGCGTGATGCCCGCGGGATTCAACTTCATTGACCCCGAGGTTCGGGTGTGGACGCCGGCGGCGTTCAGTCCCGAGGAGCGACAGACACATCACAACAACAACTGGAATAATATCGGACGACTGAAGCCTGGTGCCACGCTCCAGCAGGCACAGGCGCAGGTGGATGCCATCAATCGCGCCAACCTCGACCTTTTCCCGTCGTTCAAGCCGCTCCTGATTGATGCGGGCTTCCACACGATCGTCTTCCCGCTGGAGGACATGCTGGTAGGCCAGATCCGTGGTTCGCTCTATCTGTTGTGGGGCGGGGCGGCATTTGTGCTGCTGATCGGCGCGGTGAACGTGGCCAACCTGGTTCTGGCAAGGACCACTCTGCGCCGCAAGGATTTCGCCACGCGCCTGGCATTGGGCGCCGGCGGCGGACGTCTGGTGCGGCAGTTGGTGACGGAGAGCGCGCTGGTGTCTCTGGCGGGCGGTGCGTTGGGCGCGGTATTGGGTACGGCTCTTTTGCAAGTCATGGTCCACCGCGGAATCGACCGTTTGCCGCGGTCGGGCGAAGTTCGCGTGGATGGCACCGTAGTGCTGGTCATGCTGCTGACTGCGGCCCTGGTCGGGATCATCATCGGTTTGATTCCCGCGGTGCAGGTGATGCGGGCGTCGGCCAATGAAGTCCTTCGCGAGGAAAGCCGCTCCGGCACCGGTGGAAAGCGGGCGGCTCGTGTGCGCCAGATGTTGGTAGTAGCCCAGGTGGGGTTGGCCTTCGTGCTCCTGGCGGGCGCCGGATTGGTGCTGGCGAGCTTTCGCCAGGTGCTTCGCGTGGATCTGGGGTTCGACGTCCACGGCGTGGTGACCGCGGCCACCAGCGTGCCGCAGTCGATGTATCGCAAAGATTCGGATGTGATCGGGTTGATGGACCGCACGCTGGAGACGATCCGCGCCGTGCCCGGCGTCACCTACGCAGGCGCGACCACCACTATCCCATGGGCCGGCAACCACAACGACAGCGTGATTCTGGCGGAAGGCTACATGATGAAGCCGGGCGAGTCGGTCATCTCGCCCGAACGCGTGGCGGTGACTCCCGGTTACTTCGAGGCGATGCACATCCGCATGCTGCGCGGCCGCGCGTTCGACGAACGCGACCGCGAGTCTGCTCCCAGCACCATCATCGTGGACCAGCGGCTGGCTCGCCACTTCTGGCCGAATCTCGATCCGATCGGCCGCCGGATGTACTTTCCGCAAGATCCGCAAAACCTCTTGAAGACGGACGAGCACACCCGTTGGTTCACCGTCGTGGGAGTGATCAATACGGTCCACACCGCCGACGTGGAAGGCAGTGGCAATCCGGTAGGGTCGTATTATCTGCCGTTCGCACAAAACGTGGACAGGGCCTACTCGCTGGCGATCAAGACTTCGGGTGACACCGGGCCCGTGCTGAGTGCGGTGCGCGCGCGATTCGCAGCCCTTGCGCCGAACCTGGCGCTGTTCGATGTGCACACCATGGAAGAGCGCGGCGACCTCGCCCTGGCATCGCGAAAGGGATCGTTGACGCTTTCGATGTTCTACGGCTGCATGGCGCTGTTCCTGTCGGCGATCGGGATATACAGCGTACTGGCGTACCTGGTGACGCAACGGCAGCGCGAGATCGGGATTCGCACGGCGCTGGGCTGTACCACTAGAGGCGTCGTAACGCTCGTGCTCCGCGAAGCGCTCTGGCTGCTGGGCGCCGGCCTGGTGCTGGGTGGAGCGGGTGCGGTGGCGCTGCGTTCCGTAGTCGCGGGGCAGTTGTACGGCGTGAAGCCGCTCGATCCGATGGTGATGTCGGCAGTGATCGTGACGCTCGGAGTGGTGGGGCTCACGGCGTGCGCACTGCCGGCGCGGCGCGCGACGCTCGTGGACCCCGTCACGGTATTGCGCGAGCAGTGATTTGTCGCGCCACATCGCGCCGCTTTTCATGAATTTCGGTAGGCTGCGATGCGAGTTACTTCGCCAAGCCGGCACAGTCGTACGTGTATTGCTGTCTGCGGCCGATCCAGGCAGATTTCCCCTGGACGATGAGGACCATGTCTCTCGGGAAGCCCGCGAAGGCGCACACCTGTTTGCCAATCTGCCGGTACACCCGTAGCTCGGCATAGGGGGGAACGTTGAGTTCCGCGAACGACCAGTCGAAGACGCTCAGCTCATCCACTCCGGAATCGTTCACGTCGGTCTGCTCCTGAAGCGTGTCCGGGAGCCGTCCGGCAACCTCGTCCGACATGTAGATCGTGGCCGCGTTGGTATTTCCGGAATAGAGCGCGAAGGATGGATACGCATCCATCAGATTCACAAAGCTGAGCACCGGCGCGACGCCGAACAGCAACAGCACCAGCCTCTGGAAGAGCGGCGTCCCCGCCCACCAATGGAGGCGCCGCTCCCGTGGGGCCCGGAACAGCAAAACGACCAGGAAAGCCATCGCGATGTTCCATGGCCAGACCACGCTGTCGAAGTTATGCGCCAGAGGCCCGATGCTCGCGAGAATGAAGGCGTGCATGGCGAGCGCGCCGATGATCGCAGCCGTCCGGAACCGCCGCGTCAGAAGGCCGGCCCCAATCGACGTCTCGATCACGGGAGCGGCATATCCGAGAAGCGGAATCCAGTGGTTCGCGGCTTCGGGCAGCCGTTTCATAAACGGCTCTGTCATCCAGGAGAACGAAACGTCGCCGAACGATGGGTTGGCTTTGTGAACCCCACTCCAGAAGTAAACGGCCGCGACGATCCAGCGGCAGGATTCGAGCGCCGAATCGCGCCGGTCTTCGTCATCCGGGCGCCGATAGGACAGGCCCACGGCAGCCAGCATGAAGAGGTACTGATAGAGCCAGGGCTGCCAGCGCGACTGGTCGAACAGGGAATACGCGGCGGTCAGCAGAAGGAAGGCCGCAATCGATTTCGGCGGTCGCGGCCGGACCAGGATCCAGATTGACAAGAGCAACATCGACGCAAACAGAGCCCGATCCCACGGCGGCGGAAGCGGCCGCAGGAACGGGAAAACCGGCACCAGTGGATAGAGTCGCGAACTGAGCCACAATTTCGGCGTCAGCAGGAACCCGGCCAGCAGTCCGCCGGAGATCGCGAACTTGACCCAGAAGATGGTGCGGGCCGACGGTCCGGCATCGGGCAGTGTCCGCACCTTTACTGGCTGGAGCCCGGGCTGGGTCAATCGCGAACCCTCCAATTCGTGAGTGTAGCGAAACCGGTCCGAACGGTCGCCAGCTACGAGGAAGCATGGAGCAAGGTGGGCGGATGAAAACTCTGGGGATCGCCGGTGGGATTGGACCGGAGTCCACGATCGAATACTATCGCCAGATTGTCGCGGGGTATCGTAACCGGCGGCCGGACGGAAGTTATCCTCCCATTCTGATCAACAGCATCGACCTCCAGAAGTTGCCGGCGTTGATTGCGGCGAACGATCTGGATGCGGTCACCGGCTACCTTCATGGCGCGATCGCGAGGCTTTCGCGGGCCGGAGCCGATTTCGTGGTGCTCGCGTCCAACACGCCGCACATCGTGCTCGACGAGCTTTACGCGCGGGCGGCGATCCCCCTGATCAGCATCGTCGAAGCCACCTGCGAGGCCGCCAGGCATCGGGGATTACGCAGGCTGGGACTGTTCGGCACCCGTTTTACCATGCAGGGGCGATTCTATCCCGATGTGTTCCGGAGAGAAGGAATCGCTCTGGTGGCGCCCAACCAGGAGGAGCAAGACTATATCCACGACCGGTATCTCGGCGAGTTGGTGCAGGGCATCATCCGGCCGGAGACCCGGGAGGCGATCCTGGCAATCGTAGACCGGATGAGAGTACGGGACAGCATCGACGGTCTGACGACGGCGATCGCGGGATACCATTTCTGGACACCACCGCTATTCACGTGAAGCGGATTCTGAGCGAGATGGGCGTGTGAGCCCGCGCCGGCGTGAGGTATGCTGAATGGACTGTCCTGCCCTCCGCCGGCAGGAGTTTTGCAATCATTACCATGCGCCGCGACTACATCAAATGGTACAGCCCATCCTTGCACCGTGACATGGAACTGCTGGCTTACGGAGAACGGGGATTCCCGGTGGTGGTGTTTCCGACTTCCGGAGGCCGCTTCTACGAATACGAGGATCGCGGCATGGTCAACGCGCTTCGATTCAAGATCGATCGGGGCGAGTTACAGGTGATCTGCGTGGATTCCGTCGATCAGGAGTCCTGGTACAATCGCCGCGCCCGCCCCGAGGACCGTTTGCACCGCCAGAACGCCTTCGACGCGTACCTGGTTCTCGAAGTCGCGCCCTTCATCCGCAACCACACCAGTTGGCCGCGCTTCGGAACTACCGGCTGCAGTTTCGGCGGATACCACGCCATAAACTTCGGCCTGCGGCATCCCGACCTCGTGGCATATGCGGTCAGCATGTCGGGAGCATTCGACATCCCGAATCGGTTCCTGGACGGGTACTACGATGAGAACGCCTACTATCACGCGCCTCTCGACTATCTTCCCAATCTCGGCCAGGGGTGGATGCTCGACCAGATGCGGCGGAACAAGTATGTTCTGGCCGTCGGCAATCACGATTCCTTATTCGACCAGAATGTGAACCTGGCGCATGAACTGGGAGTAAAACAGATACCGCATATCCTGGATGTCTGGGAGGGCTTCGGCCACGACTGGCCGTGGTGGCGCCAGATGGCCGAGAAGTTCTTTTGAAGTGGAAAGGGTGAGTATGACGAAGATCGGCGTTCTTTACGGAATGGAAGAGTCGTTTCCTCCGGCCCTGGTGGATCGCATCAACGCGATGGAGGTGAGCGGCGTGGTGGCGGAGCACCTCAAAACCGGGGGGGTGGAAATGGCGGCGCCATCGGGCTACGGAGTGATTGTGGACCGGATCTCGCACGACATCCCCTTCTACCGTTCGTATCTGAAAAACGCCGTTCTCACCGGGACCAGGGTGATCAATAATCCGTTCTGGTGGAGCGCCGACGATAAGTTCTTCAACTATGCGCTGGCCACCAAACTGGGAGTCGCCGTGCCCCCCACCGTTCTGTTGCCTCACAAGAAACATCCCGAGGGAACCACGGAGCGCTCCATGCGCAACCTGGAATATCCGCTGAATTGGGACGGCATCTTCCAGTACACCGGCTTCCCCGCCTTCCTGAAGCCCCACGATGGCGGAGGCTGGAAAAGCGTCTACAAGGTCAGCTCACCGGAAGAGTTCTTCCATGCGTATGACGAAAGCGGCGACCTCTGCATGACTCTGCAGGGCGCGGTGAATTTCCAGGAGTATTTCCGCTGCTACGTAGTCAACCAGGAGAAGGTGCATGTGATGCGCTACGACCCGTCGCAGCCCCACCATCTGCGATACGTCCCCGGCAATCCTCCGCCGTCCCCCGAATTGGGCGAGCGGATCGTAAGCGATTGTCTGAAGCTCTGCCGGGCGCTGGGCTACGACCTGAACACCGTCGAGTTTGCGGTGGAGAATGGCATTCCCTACGCCATCGATTTCATGAATCCGGCGCCGGACGCGGGGCGGGAGTCGGTGGGAGAGGACAACTTCCGCTGGATTGTGGACGCCGTGTCGGAGATGGCCGTCGCGCGCGCGAGCGAACCGGTGGGCGCTGCGTTACCGTATCATTGGTCGAAGTTTCTCGTACCGGAGAGGGCATCCGCCCAAGGGCAATAACGTCGAGACGTGCCGCCCTTGTGAGGGGAACATTCCGAAATCAGGCAAACACCTGACGAAAATTCGGGTGCTCCCCACGCACCGAACCGTCCCGCCCCCCGTCTACGGTATGGTACTCACATGATCTCGCACTCAACGATCGCCTCCGGCCGGCTTTTGCGCGCCGCCCTGCTTGCCGCGTGTGTGCTGGCGCTCGGCTTTTCATCAGCCCCTGCACAGGAGGCCAAGCCGGCCACTCCTCCACCCGCCGACGCCAAGGACAAAACACCGGAGAAGGAAGCGCTGCCCCCGGAAGCACACGTGGCACAGACCATCCAACTGGACGGCAAGCAGCTTCGCTACAACGTCATGGTAGGCGCTCTGCCCGTCACCGACAACAATAAGAAGATCGGCGAGGTGGTCTACACCGCATATATTGTCGAAGGCCAGGACCGGCCGGTCACTTTCGCATTGAACGGCGGGCCAGGCGCCGCATCGGTCTTTCTGAATATGGGAGCCATCGGCCCCAAGCGCCTCACATTCGGCGAAGAGGGAGACAGCCCGTCGGATCCCGCGAAGCTCACCGACAACCAGGGCACCTGGCTGGACTTCACCGATCTCGTGTTCCTCGATCCGGTCGGCACCGGCTTCAGCCGATCTCTGGTCGCCGCCGACGAAACCAAGAAGCAGTTCTACACCACCGAGGCCGACATCCGCTACCTGTCCCGCATCATCTACGATTGGCTGGTGAAGAACGGCCGCATGAGCGCGCGGAAATACCTGGTCGGCGAAAGCTATGGCGGCTATCGCGGCCCGAGGATCACCCACTACCTGCAATCGCAACTCGGCGTGGCCATGAATGGCGTGGTGCTGGTCTCGCCATACCTGAATCCCGCCATCAATGAAAATCCGGAGATCTCTCCGCTGCCTTGGATGCTTACACTGCCATCGATCGCCGCGGCGCACCTCGAGCGGGAGCACAAGATGACCGCCGACGCGATGGCGCGCGTGATCGCCTACACGCGCGGCGAGTATGCGTCCGACCTGCTGAAAGGCCGCTCCGATCCGGAGGCAACTCCGCGAATCGTCAAGCACGTCACCGAGATGACGGGCCTGGAGCTGGAGTTTGTGAGGCGCTCCGGCGGGCGCATTGAAATCGGCGCCTATCTGCGCGAAGTTTTCCGCGAGCGTGGCAAGGTCGGCAGCGTCTACGACTCGAACGTCACCGCTTACGACCCGTTCCCTTATGCGCCTTATCAGCGCGGCTCGGATCCCATCCTGGAGGGCATTATCGCGCCGACCACTACGGCGATGGTGGATTTTGTCACGCGCATCGTGGGCTGGAAGCCAGAGGGCCGCTACAACACTCTGAGCTATGACGTGAACAGTCAGTGGGACCACGACAGCGCTGCTCTGCGAAGAGGCGCCGCGCCCGACTTGAGACAAGCGGTGGCAGCCGATCCCAAGCTCCGCGTGCTGATTGTGCACGGATGGAACGACCTCTCCTGTCCCTTCATGGGCTCGATCCTCACTGTGGACCAGATGCCGGTGATGGGTGATCCGACCCGCGTCGCGGTGCTCGAGTACCCCGGCGGCCACATGTTCTACAACCGCATGGACAGCCAGGCTTCGTTGCGGAAAGACGCACAGGCGATGTTCAGCAAGCACTGAGCAAGGTGACGCGGGCACTCGTGCCTGCCGTCTCGGCACTCATGCCGAGACATTTCGGCTGCGCACCAGTAACGCTCACGATGTAGACCTGCGGCCGGTCTTGCCCCACCGGAAGGCGCCGATCAGTAGTTGAGCGCCCTCTTGTCACGGCAGCTTCGAAGACCTTCGGGGGTAGCGGCACTGTACGCGCCCGACAAGCGCCCCGATGAGCCGGGGCGCGGCGGGCAGGAGTGCCTGCGCCACGTCGTCAGCTCAGGAAGCCGAGATTGTTGGTCGCGAAGCGGCCGATGTTGGGAAAGACCGTGGTCAGATCGCTGGCGGGTAATCCCCACCACTGGGCGAGCGTGGCCGCGTATTCATCTACCGAGGTCGTCGGTATCCATCGGCCGCGCGCGCCGGATCCGGTGTCGGTGTCCTGGTTTCCTCCGACATTGAGATCGGGGAAGGCGCCGTAGAACTTCCCGCCCATCACCGAATCGCCCAGAATGAAGTGATGGCTGCCCCAGGCATGGTCGGAACCGACCACGTTGGACGCCGCTCCCGCCGGTACAAAGGTTCGCGAGAAATCCGAGAGCGTGAACGTGGTGACCTGCCGCGAAACTCCGTGAGCGACGGTCTCGGCATAAAACGCCGCCATGGCGTCGCTGAGTTGCGTCAGCAAGTTGCCCTGATTGACCAGTTGCGTGGTGTGGGTGTCGAAGCCGCCCAGGGAGCAGAAGAAGATCTGACGCTGGAGTCCCAGGCTGGAGCTGAGTGTGATCACCTTGGCCACCTGCGCCAGTTGGTCGCCCAGAGGGGTGCTCGGAAAGGTCGTCTTGAGAACCGGGTTGGAATTCAGCAGAGCGCTGTTCTGGAGCGCAAACTGGCTGATTTTGCCGGCTGCGCCTGCCAGCAGCGACGGATTGTTCTGGGTGTTCTGATCGGCCGTGAGAATCTGCTGGACCGCGCTGTCGGGATGAACCAGCGCGAGCGTCTGATTGAGCGGCGTGGGCGCGGGCGCGATCGCAATCGGCTGGGTGCTGCTGCCCACCGTGAAGATCGAGACGCCGGCCACGGAGCAGATCGTCGGAAAGCCCGTGGAAGAGGCCTGCGTGGCATCCGCCATTCTGCCTCCCCAGCCGTTGGAGGAGTCCTGGCTCGAAATCGAGGACTGCCACTGGTTCTGCTGGTCCGAGTGCGAAAAGAGCTGGTAGGGCCGCGACGCGCCGGACAGGTATCCGGACTTGTCGAGCGGCGCGGTGAGAGTGCCCACGTTGCAGACCACTGCGAGCGGCGATGCCCCTTGCTGAAACAGCGCCTGCAATCTGGTCATGCTGGGATGAAGTCCGTAGTGCCCGCCGCCAGCCGGCGAAATCGGCAAAAGGTCCGCCTGCGCGATCGCCAGGTTGGCGCGCTTGGCCGCATAGGCCGCATAGTTGTCAATCGAGACGACCGTATTGTTCGCGTCATTGCCGCCGAACAGGAAGATGCAGACCAGCGCCTTGTATCCGGCCGGCGCGGTGGGAGCCGCCATCGCGCCGATCACCGAAAAGCGTTCGAAGCCGCTCAGGAACGCCGCGCGTCCCAGCAATCCGCAAGCGCCGTAGCGCACCAGGTCTCTGCGAGAAAGTTTCATGGTCTTTGCCTTCTTACCGCTCGACGAGATATTCCGGGGAGCTCCCGAACAGGTAGACCGCCCGTTGCGTGACAGCCAGATTGCTCGCGCCGTTCATGGTTGCCAACGCATTGGTAATCAGCGAAATCAGGGCCGGCGACGCCTGTCCGTGCAACAGCCGGGTGTTGAGCGCGTCGATCAACTGCGCGTGATTCGCTGCCAGCGGCGCGAATTCGGAGAGGTCCAGCCAGGTGCCGGTGGGGCGGTTCGGACTGCTGGCAGCCATAGTACGGTAAGTGACCTCCGACACGAAGTTGGTACGGGCCAATGCGGTGGCGGTGGACTGGATGCTGAATTCCGGTCCGTTGATCGTGATTCCCGCCGCAGGCACAATCGCATAAGTAGGCGGATAGTAGTTAAACACCGAGGGAGCCCGGAACAGATCCTGCGACATCTGCAAATTGGAGGGAAGGTAAGAATCCGAGAGCACAAAATCGGTGTTGGCCGACGTGGTATTGAAGGCGCGGAGGAACCTGGCGATGAACAGCACGGGCTCCTGCAAGTGGCCGTAGGTGGCGCTCGCGCTTGTGGTCCGGGCTTCGGGATCCAACAGGATCGCGCGCACCACTGCTTCGAGATTGCCGCGAGTTCCGCTGCCGTCGTTGTTGAAGACCGCGGCCGCCCGTGAGATGTAAGCCGGGGTCGGGTTGCTGGTCACCAGGTGCTCAATCAGGTTCCGCACAATGAATGGACCGACGTTCGGATGGTTGAAAATGTTGTCCAGTGCGCTGTTGAGTTCGGCGGTGGCGCTGGCCGCGGTTACGGGAGTGTGTTCCGGGAGGGTGACGCCGTTCAGCAGCGTCTTGGCGCCCGAATCGTGATTATTGGGGTTCACCGCCATCGGGTCGAGGTAATCCGCGCACGGTGTCGCGGAAGTGCAGGGCGCAGGCGATGTCTTCGCCGCCTGCAGATTCCACCCCGTGAAGACCCGGGCAAAGCCGTCAACGTTGGTATTGCTGTAAGTCGGGATCGGATTGCCCTGCGAGTCCGTCATCAGGCTCCCGTCCTGGTTCAGCAGGTTCAACCCCACGGTGAAGAGCTGCAAGATCTCTCGCCCGTAATTCTCGTTATACGCATTCTTGTTGTTTCCGGCCATGTTGAGATAGGTTCCCATGGCCGGGTTCAACGTGATGTCGCCTAGCAGGGTGCGGAAGTTTCCGAATGCGTCTTTCTCGAAGACCTGAAGATATGGGGCCATCCGGCTCGGGTGAGTGATGGTCAGCCCGGAGACCACCAGAATCTGCTGCAGGGCGAATGCCACCCGCTGCCGCAACTGGTCGGGTGCGGTCAGCGCGTTCTTGAAGAACGCGACCTGGAGCGGATACATCGTGTAGTTGTCCCGCACACAGGTACCGGTGCAGGTGGAGGGGACCGCGGCCGGTTGCAGCGGCAGGTCCGGATAACCGGAGGCCGCGGCCGCGAACTGCTCGCTCAGAAAGGCCTCAAAACCTACCGCCTGTACGTGCGCAATCAGTGCGGCGTTGGGACCGAACGTGGCTTGTTCGAGAAAGCGGATCGTGTCCGGGCTCGATGGCTGTGCCTGGGCAAGCGCCAGTGTGACCGATGCCGCGGCGAACCAGCGCGCAACGGCCTGGTTCCGGCACGGCCTGAGAAAACCGTGGGCTGGGAGCAAGGTGAACTCCTTGGTAGATGCGCTCTCATAACTTCAACCCAGCCACATCACGGAAGACTCGGCCGCCGTAGAACAATAAGACGAATTAATCTCGCCGGTAAGTATGATCGATACCGTTTCCGGCCGATCCCACTCAGACACTCGGGGCGCGCACTGCGAGCGGCGGGCCAAGAAACTCGAGTCCGAACTTCTCGAAGATCGGTATCACGACCGAGAGGTCCGGCTCTCCCATGCCCCAAGTCGCGCCCGCCAATTCCTCGAAGAAACTGTCCAGTCCCGCCGGACGCACGATGACGATCATCCGGCCTGGCGCGGCTCCTACGTTCTGGAAGGTGTGGGCCGTGCCCTTCTGTGCCAGGATCGTGCCTCCGGCGGCTAGGGGAATCCGTTCGCCATCTACCTCGAAAACGAACTCGCCTTCGAGAACGACAAACCATTCGTCTTCCCTTGCGTGGCGGTGAAGCGGAGGCCCTCCTTGCGGTGGAGTGATGGCCTCCATGACCGCATACCGGCCCTCGACATCCGCGCCGCGCACCATCGGCGTTATCAGGTCGCCGAAGATATTCAGAACTTTCGCTTTTCCCGCTCCCGCCGCGGGCGTTCCGTGCGTGCTCATTTGCCTGTCTCCTTCAACTTCATCATCCACATCATCCGATGAGTGAGTATCGGGTAAAGGTTGGCTGGAAGTCAAGAGACGAGCCCCGCGGTGTGGCTGATCCGCAAAAGAGAATCAGATAATGGAAACAGCATGACGACCGACGTAATCCTGAAGCGCTTTGAATCGCCCGATGAAGTGCGGACGTTCCTGAAAGGCAAATTCGAGATCGTTCGATTTCCGGGCGTCACCGTGGGACGAGCCACCTATGAGCCGGGGTGGAAATGGTCCGAGCATGTGGGGCCCACTGTCGGCGCCACGAGCTGCCCCGTCGAGCACGTCGGGATGGTGGTCTCGGGACGCGCCGTGGCCGCCATGGACGACGGCCGCATTATCGAAATGTCGGCCGGAGACCTGTTTTACATTCCGCCGGGGCACGACAGCTGGGTGCTCGGCGACCAGCCTTACGTATCGCTGCACTTCCTCGGCGCCGACTCGTACGCGCACAAGTAGGCTCGCGGCTGGGCGGAGGTGGAAGTTCGTGCACGCTTTGTTCTATACTTCCGGTTCGGGTGTAGATTCTCATGGACCCAACTACCGTGGTGCGGCTCGTTTCGCTGGTTCTTCTGATCGTCGTGATTGCCATCATCTTTTTGCGGCGCAAGCGCAAGAAGAAGACCGAGGACGATTTCTAAAGTTGCCGCCTGGCCCACCTTTCGTGGCGGATCACGCCCGCGCCTTCCTTGATCACCACCAGTTGGTCTGCATCCAGGTTGGCGATCCGTTCGGTGGCGCCATTGGTCCAACGAATCGCGAGATCGACGGTGGATGCCGGGCCCAAGCCGAAATGCAGGCGGCGGTCATGCACGGAATAGAAGCTCGACTGAGCGTTGACCTCCTGAGCCTGCACTCTGCCGCCGTATGTCGCCGTCACGCGCGACCCGATGGCGCTGCGATTCGAGGTAGTGCCCACGAGCAGGACCTTGATCCAGTGGCCCGATCCGGTAACGTCATTGCGCAGCAGGGAGGGCGGCTCGTTCATATTCATGATCAGGACGTCCAGATCGCCGTCATTGTCGAAATCGCCGAAGGCGCAGCCCCGGCTGGAATGCTGGGCGGCGATCCCAGGGCCGCCGGCATCGAGAAGTTCCTCGAACCTCACCGCGCCGTTCTGCAATCCGAGGCTGCGAAAAATCAGGCGCGGCGACTTGTACGGATAATCCGGCAGGACGCGCGCGACTTCCGGGTAGACACTGCCGGTGACGACAAAGAGGTCGGGCCAGCCGTTGTTGTCCAGGTCCACGATGCCGGCGCCCCAGTTGATATAGCGGGTCTCGACTCCCAGGCCGCTGCGTAACGTGACATCCTCGAAAATCCCCTTACCGTTGTTCTGGTAGAGGATGTTGGTATCGTCCGCAAAGTGGGTCTTGAAAAGATCGAGGCTGCCGTCGAGATTGAAGTCTCCGATTCCTACCCCCATGCCGGCCTGCTCGGCGCCGTCCTCATTCAATGCCACGCCGCGAATGAGGCCCTCCTCGCTGAAGGTGCCGTCGTGATTGTTGCGGAACAGAAGGCTGGCGGTGGAGTCGCAGGCCACATAGACGTCGGGCCAGCCGTCGTTATCGAAGTCGCCCGCCACCGCGGTCATGGCATACACGCCGCCGGCCTTGCCAATGCCGGAAGCCTGGCTGACGTCGGTAAACGCGCCGTTGCCGTTATTGTGGTAGAGATGCTGGCGGCCGGTAGCGAGCCCGCGGGGCCCGCAATTCACCGGCACTCCCTTCCAGTTGCAATTGGTATTCTCACCGGGTTTGGGCGCGTTCTGGAAATCGAGATCGAGATAGGTGCTAACGAACAGGTCCAGCCGGCCGTCGCGGTCGTAGTCCACGAAGGTGCAGCCAGACGCCCATTGCGAGGGCGTGACGCGGATGCCGGAGCGCGCGGTCACGTCCGTGAAGGTCCCGTCGCCGTTGTTGTGGTAGAGCGCGCAATCTCCGTAGAAGGTGATGAAGAGGTCCTCGAAACCATCGTTGTCGTAGTCGCCGATGGTGACCGCGCTGGCCCAGCCGGTTCGGGCAAGGCCGGCTTTTTCGGTGACATCGGTGAACGTGCCATCCCGGTTGTTGCGGTAAAGGCGGTTGGTGGCGCCTCTGGGAGGCCCGCTCAGCAGCGTGCCGGAGAGAATCAGGATGTCGAGCCAGCCGTCATTGTCGTAATCGAAGAAGGCAATTCCCGAACCCACGGTTTCGACGATGTAGTCCTTGCGGTCGAGGCCGCCGTAGATCACGGGCGCGGTGAGGCCGGCGCGGGCAGCGACATCGGTGAAGGAGGCCTGGAACGGCAGACCGGAGGGCTGGCCTCGGGGGCTCGGCTTCACCCCACGCGAAGATATGCCTTGGCCGAACAGCGGGGCGGCGGCGAGCGAGAGAAGCTGACGGCGATTCATGGGTGCCTCACTGCCGGCCCTGAAGCATGGCCCGGGCGCGCGCCAGGTTGTCGCGAGCGGCCTGGTTGGTTGGGTCGGCTGCCAGAGCGCGCTCGAATGTGGCAATCGCCTCCCGCAGATTGCCCGTCATGGCGAGCGCCGCGCCGAGATTCGTCTCCATCGCGGAGTTCTCCGGTTCGAGTTCGATGGCTTTTCGGAAATATGGCAGAGAATCGGCGAACCGCCCGAGAGAAGCAAGCGCGCGGCCAGCCAAGCCCTGGGCCTGGCCGTCATCCGGCGATGACTGCAGGTAAGTCAGAAGTTCGTTCAGCGCTCCGGAGGAGTCGCCTTGCGATTGGAGCACGCGCGCCAGATTGTATCGGGCGTTCTGATAATTCGGGTCGGCCGCGAGCGCGGCACGAAGCTCCCGGGTGGCATCGTCATTACGCTCCATTTCGATCAACGATACCGCGAGGTTGTTGTGCGCCGCTGCGTTCGTGGGGGAAAGCTGTACGGCCCTGGCCAGTGGGGCGAGCGCCTCTTCGTGTTTCCCCGCGGATTGCAGGGCCGCGCCCAAATTGAAGTAGGCGACGAAATCGGCGGGATATTTCTCGATCCGGCGGTGCATGGCGGCTTCTTCGAGAACCAGGCGCGGATCGCCGCCGCCGGAAGCCGCGGGCAATACCTGGAACCACACGTGGCCCATCTCGTCGGCGCTGCGATTGCCGGACACGACGCGCCTGGGCGGATGCGACGGATTGCGCGGGTTGGCGGCCGAGTTATCGTACACGATGCGCATGGCGAGAGTGGCGCCCGCGGGCAGGCTGACCGGTTTCCGGTACGTGTAGATGGCCTGCCAGTTGATGTCCCAATCCTGAATCAGCAGGAGGGGGCGGCGCTCGCCACCCGGCAGTTCGGCCCACGATTCGATCTCTTTGCCGAGGTAATGGGCATGCGGATAGACCGCCAGGAGATCGACGGCCACGGGCAGGGTGAGGTGGTCGGTGACGGTGAACCGCGCCGCACCGGGAGGGATATCGATGGCGCCATCGTGCTCGAGTTGCAGCAGCATGGGAAAGCGGCGGGGAGGCTGCTTCGCAAAGTACAGGCCCACCACGGCGTCAATGGTCTCGGGTTTGCCGGACGGCTGCAGGTGGAGGTTGACGATCAGGTCGGCGCCAGGTTCGAGCTTCCACGCCATGTCATCGGGAGCCACCATGGGGGTCGAGCCCGGCTTCCAGAACAGGAAGTGCGAATCCGGGTCGAATTCGCCCGCGGCTTCGGTGATTACCTCCATGCCGGCGAATCCGGGATGGCCATCCTCGCCGTCGCGCTTCCGCAACTGTCGGGCATGATCGACGATCAGGTTCGCGTGGTGGACGACACGCTTGTTGCCCGGCCGCAATTCCATGGCGCGGATGTAGCGGGTCTGGGTGAGGCTGACGGGCAGAACGAAGTTGCGAAAGACGTCGCCGGGCTCCGCGGTCAATTGGTAGGGCTGGCGCATGTGGAGGACGAGGTCGGGAGGTCCTAACTGCCAGCCGTCGGTGAATGCCGGCGGCTTGGGCACCTGCCAGGGATCGCCGAGCGGGGTTCCGTCTTTGACCCAACGCGCGAAGAGCGCGATCTGCCCGGCAGACAAGCGGCCGAGGCCGGTGAAATCGCCATGTCCCGGCTCGGGAAGCCACGGCGGCATGTAGCGCCGCTGCGTTACGCTCACGATTTGTGCGGCGTGTTTGCGGACGTCATCATACGTGAGAAGGGGGAACGGGCCGGCCTCGCCTGGGCGATGGCATGCCGCACAGTGTTCGAAGACGAGCGGCGCGATGTCTTTGGAGAATGTGACGGTTTGGGCGGAGAGGGGGAGGGAGAGCAGCACGAGGGTTAAGGATGTCATGTCAACGCCCGAAAAAGCGACCCGATGAGCCGGGACGCGGCAGGCATGAGTGCCTGCGCCACATTGCTTGATTATACTGAGCTTATGTTGCCGCTGGTGTTGCTTTTCTGGCAGATGGGAGAACACCAGGCCGCGCTCGAGGCGTACAAACAGCATCGCTTTCCCGAAGCGGCGGCGCACTTCACCGAAGCCTTGAAGACCGAACAGCCCGACAGCCCCGACTACCGGGAATCGGTGCTGCTGTTGGGGCAGACTCTATTTCTGCAGTCGAAATACGCGGAAGCGATTCCGTGGCTGGAGAAGGCAACTTCCGGTCAGGCGCCTCTCGCGGAAGCTTCCTACATGCTGGGCAACGCCTGCATTCTCACACAGCAATCGGACAGGGCTGTCCAGGCGTTCGCGAAGCTGTTTCAGGTACCACCCAAATCCGCGGCCGCTCACCTGACTACCGCCCAGATGATGCTGCACAAAGACGTGGATGCCGAGGCGGCCAAACAGGCAAAGCTGGCGCTGGAGATCGACCCGCATATCCCGGAAGCGCATTTCCTGCTCGGAGAGATCGCGATGGGGCACGCGGACCTCGATGAAGCGATCACCGAGTTGAACCAGGAAATCGCCATCAATCCGGGTTACTCGATGGCGCATTACCGCCTGGGCGATGCCTACAGCCGGCGCGAGGACTGGGAGCACGCGATGGCGCCCCTGGAGCGGTCGGTATGGCTCAATCCCAACTACAGCGGCCCCTTCATTTTGCTGGGCAAAGGCTACCTGAAGCGCAAGGAGTTCGCCAACGCGGAAGGCGTTCTGCGTCATGCCCTGCGCCTCGATCCGCAGAACCTGTCGGCGCACTACCTGCTAGGCCAGACGCTGATGCAAGAGGGCAAAGTGGACGAAGCCAAAAAAGAGATGGCGAAGTGGCAGGAGCTGAAAGGGCCGAACTAACTGCCGCCGCTGCCTTCTTTCACCGTCACCACGCGATTGGCCTTGACACCGGGCAGCTTGTCCACGATCCCGCTGGGCCAGTGGACCTCGATGTCGGCCGTCTCCTCGGCTCCCAGGCCGAAGTGGACGCGAAGGTCGCTCTGCGAAATATACGATGACCCGCTGCGCACTTCGTCCATCTGGCGATGCCCGTTTGCCGTACAGTAAACCCGGGCCCCGATTCCGGAGCGGTTGGACTTCACGCCCACGGTCTTGATGCGAAGCCAGTTGTTTTTGAGCGTGCTCCGGCAATGCAGCAACTGAGGCACGTCGTTGATGCAATTCACCAGCACGTCGAGCACGCCGTCGTTATTGAAGTCGCCGATGGCGCAGCCCCGCCCGGGAGCCTGTTCAAGAATGCCGGGCCCGCCATCGTTGGAGACGTCCGCGAACTTGCCGTTGCCGAGGTTGCGGTAAAGCACCTTGCGCTCGCGGTATCCCGACTCGATGGCCGTCTCAGCGACCTCCGGGTACACATGCCCGTTGGTGACGAGGATGTCGGCCCAGCCATCGTTGTCGAAGTCCAGAAAGCTCACGCCCCAACCCAGGAAGCGGGTGTTCCTGCCGAGCCCGGCGTGGTAGGTGACGTCATCGAAGGCCAGCTTGCCGAGGTTGTGATACAGGCTCGAGGTGTCGCCGGCGAAGTTCGTTTTGACGATATCGAGCTTGCCGTCGCAATCGTAGTCGGCGGCGGAGACTCCCATGCCGGCCTGCGGTTTTCCGTCGGCGCTGTAGGCTACGCCCGCCTC
This sequence comes from Bryobacteraceae bacterium, assembly GCA_035501495.1. Taxonomy (GTDB): domain Bacteria; phylum Acidobacteriota; class Terriglobia; order Bryobacterales; family Bryobacteraceae; genus JAIQFL01. The sequence goes on from DATJWB010000153.1 coordinate 50,966, forward strand.
GATTCCGACATCGGTGAAGGTGCCATCGTGATTGTTGCGGTACAGGCAGGAGGAGGTCGAGTCGTTGGCCACATAGATGTCGGGCCAGGTATCGTTGTCGAAATCGGCCACCAGGACGCCGAGGCCATACGTGCCGGGCGTCTCCAGGATACCGGCCTTGGCGCTGACGTCGGTGAAGGTGCCGTCGCCGTTGTTGTGGAAGAGGATGTTCTTGCCGCCCTTCAGGCCTGGGGGTCCGCAGGCCACCATGATGCCCTTGTAGAGGCACGGGCCGGATTCCGGAAGGGGTGCGGTTTGGGGATCGAAATCGATGTAGTTGGCAACGAAGAGGTCGAGGTGGCCGTCCTTGTCGTAGTCCACGAAGGCGCAACCGGTGTTCCAGCGGAGTTGTCCGTTGCCGGGGCTGGTGGTGACACCGGCCTTCGGCGCCCGGTCTGTGAATGTCCCATCGCCGTTGTTGTGCCAGAGGGCGCAGTCTCCCCAGTAGGTCACATAGAGGTCTTCGAAGCCGTCGTTGTCGTAGTCTCCGGCGCAGACACCCTGCCCCCAGCCGGTCCGCGCCACACCCGCTTTCACGGTGACGTCGGTGAAGGTGCCGTCGCGATTGTTCTTGTAGAGGCGGCTGACCGGGGCCGTGCCGGCGGGCCATTTGGTTTCGAAGCGCGTGCCATTTACGAGAAAGATATCGAGCCAGCCATCGTTGTCGTAGTCGATGAAGGCGCAGCCGCACCCGGTGGTTTCGAGAAGGAACTTGTTCTTGTGTTCGCCGCCGAAGATGGTTTTGGCGTGCAGGCCGGCTTCCTTCGCCACGTTCACGAATTCGACCCCCAAAGACGTTGCGCTCGCCAGGTGTTCGAAGGAGAAGACCGGAAGCGCGGCGCAGAGGGAACGAATAAAACCGCGCCGCGAGGGCGCGGGGAAGGGGGGAAAACGCGGCATAAGAAACTGGGTCAGCTATTATCTAATCACAATGGCGTGGCTGCCGGCCCCGGGGAGCGCTGGGAGGGTCCGTAACCACTTTGGGGATTTCGGTGCCACTACCTCCGAAACCGCTCGCTGAGCTCAGTCTCAGTCTCAGGGAGAGCGATCGATGAGACGAGATCTCCCCGGACCGGCTCGAAAACCCCCTTCCCGGGCGCAGGGCCTCGTCAGCGGCCAAAAAGCGCCGGGGCGAGTCTCTGCGCAGGCTGGGCCTCCGCCCTGTGCGCGCATGGTCGAGCGAATGTTCCTGTGGCCGAGCAACTGCATCAAGGTCATTCCCCAGGCGCCATGCCTAAGTTAACAAAGTTTCATGATTCGATTTGGCGGTCTTCGCCTGGAAATTTACGCCTTTATCTCCCGAATCGGGCGTCTCGGGTGGGGGAGGGAGCATTTGAAACGGCTAATCGTGGCGGGATTGATGGCTTGTCTGACCGGCTGTACCGGCAGATATGCGGGCGTCGTTGAAGCGGGATCGGGGAGGGTTCAAACCTATTATGTCGCCGCCGATGAAGTCGATTGGAATGATACTCCGGAGCGCGCGGACAAGATGATGGGGTGGACTTCATAGGGTACACCAAGGTGGTGACCGAACATGGGGCATCGCATTGGGGCAGTCTACCGGAAGGCAATTTATCGCGAGAACACCGACGGGAGTTCCGCCACTCGGAAGCCGCGCCCGGCAGGTTCGGAATACCTCGGCATGCTGGGCCCCGTTTTACGCGGCGAGGTCGGCGAGACGATTCGAGTGGTGTTCCAGAAGGGTGTTCTATAAGAAAGACTCGGAGGCGCCCCTTATGCCGAAGGCACCTCCGGCGCCGACAAGGCGGATGATGGGGGTTCCGCCCGGCCAGACTCGCACCTACACGTGGGACATCTCCGAACGCGCCGAGCCGGGACCTCAGGACCCGAGTTCGCTGGTGTGGGCTGTACCACTCCCACACGATGGATTTGAAGGACGTGGAGAGCGGGCTCATCGGCGCCATAATTGTGACCCGCCGCGGCCTGTCCGATGCGGGCGGCAAACCCAGGTATGTAGATCGCGAGTTTGTCAACCTGTTCATGATCTTCGACTAAGCTTGCCAGATCAAAGCAATGCCGCAATGTTGAGCAGCCAAGGTCACCCAGAATCGGAGCACTGTACGCACTTCGGGTCGCTGCGGGCTGGGGCAATTCGGTGGCGCTGCGTCCACCCGGGCGTATCGTCGACGCTTCCTTGTGCCCGGCGGCCGCGGGTGGGTCGGTCAATATGGCGAATCGCGCGTTTCCACCAAGTTGAGCCCCGCTGCGACTCGTTGACTCGCTTGTGAGCGAGGTCCTAACATGGGCTATGATCGGCCAAGCGCTTGGTCATTACCGGATTGAAGCAAAGCTCGGTGAAGGCGGAATGGGCGTGGTCTACAGGGCCTTCGATACGCATCTCGACCGGCCGGTAGCCATCAAGATCTTGCGTGCAGATGCGACCACCAGCCCCGAGCGCAGGCGACGTTTCCAACAGGAGGCGAAGGCCGCCTCGGCTCTGAATCATCCCAACATCGTCCACATCTATGACATTGGCTCTTCCGGCGGCACGGATTACATCGCCATGGAGTTCGTCGATGGCAAGACGCTCGACCGGTTGATCGGCAAAAGCGGCTTGGTGCTGAGCGAAACTCTAAAATATGCGATTCAGGTTGCCGACGCCCTCGCCCGCGCCCACGCGGCCCGAATCGTGCATCGCGATCTCAAGCCGGCCAACATTATTGTTAGCGAGGACGGTCGCGTAAAACTGCTGGATTTCGGTCTGGCCAAGCTGACTGCCGCTGCCGATATCGATTCTGAGGCCGGCACGGCGACGATGACCGCCCGAGAAGACGTTCAGACAGAGGAAGGCACGATCCTCGGCACCGTCGCCTACATGTCTCCCGAGCAGGCCGAAGGCAAGAAGCTGGATGCGCGTTCCGATCTTTTTTCTTTCGGCTCGGTGCTGTACGAAATGGTCACTGGCCGCCGGCCGTTTGAAGGCGTAAACAAGATCTCGACGCTTTCAGCAATCCTGCATAAGGAGCCGCCGCCCCTCACCGAGGTCGCGCCCGATCTGCCCGCTGAACTCGATAAAATCATCTCGCGCTGCCTTCGCAAGGACCCGGATCACCGCTCGCAGCACGCCGATGATATCAAGCTGGCGCTGGCGGAACTAAGGGAGGACTCCGGATCACGCAAGCTATTGCGGGCGGCGCAGAACGGCGGCCAGGCGGCCGCGACACCGGGAGAACAGCCCGCCTGGATACGGAAGCTCTTCGGATCGGCGGGCGCCGGACCATACCGGCTTTGGCAAATTCACCACATAGGGATTTGTTTGCGGTCCGCCTTGCTCGTCTATCTGGCGTGGCGGTTCAAAAACGTGACAAGCGGAAAGTGGAGCCTGGCGCTGTTTTTCTCGACCTTCCTCTG
>DATJWB010000154.1:0-23098 GCA_035501495.1 Bryobacteraceae bacterium
AGACTGAGACCCGGACGCTGCACACGATGCCGGGGACCATCCTCGGGACACCGGCCTACATGTCACCCGAACAGGCGCAAGGCAGGCCGCTCGACGCGCGATCCGATATATTCGCATTCGGGTTGGTGGTCTATGAGATGCTGTCCGGGCAACGCGCCTTCTCTGGCGATTCCTGGGTGGCCACGATCGCCGCCACTCTCTACCAAGAGCCTGCGCCGCTCGGCGGCATCAATCCGGCGGTGCCGCGCCCGGTGGAAGAGTGCGTCTCCCGGTGCCTGCGCAAGGATCCGGCGCAGCGATTCGCCGGTATGGCGGAGGTACGCCAGGCCCTCGAAGCAAAGAGCGTGGATACCGGTGAGGATGCATCATCGATCGCCGTCCTGCCGTTCGTCAACCTCAGCGCCGACAGGGAAAACGAGTACTTCGGCGACGGGCTGGCCGAAGAGATCATCAACGCCCTCGCCAAAGTCCCCAAACTGCGCGTGATTGCCCGCACCTCGTCGTTTGCGTTCCGAAGCAGAGCGCAGGATCTCCGAACCATCGGCCAGCGGCTGCGCGTGGCAACGGTTCTGGACGGCACGGTTCGCCGCGCGGGCAACCGGATTCGCGTCACGGCGCAACTCATCTGCGCGGCCGATGAACAACATCTCTGGTCAGACCGCTACGACCGCGAGATGACCGACATCTTCGCCATTCAGGACGAGATCTCGCAGGCGATTGCCGATGCCCTGAAAGTCCACCTTGCCGCCACCACGCGGCCCACCTCGAACGTCGAAGCTTACCAGCACTATCTTCACGGGCTTTACTGGTTCCAGCGTTACACGCGCGGGAGCCTGCCGAAAGCCAGAGAGGGCTTCGAACAGGCGATCCGGCACGACCCCGCTTTCGCCCCGCCGTATGCGGGTTTGGCGCTGTTCTACTTCGGCATGGGCGCGCTCGGGGTCCAGCGAATGTCCGAGATGGCTCCGCTGGCCGCTTCCGCTGCGCGAAACGCGTTGACCATCGACGCGGGATTGAGTGAGGCGCACAGCATCCTGGGAACTCTGGCCGGGGCGGTGGATTTTGATTGGAAGCTGTCGGAGCATCATCATCGATTGGCGCTGGCGGCGGAGCCCGCCCCGCCGCTGAACCGGGTCCGCTACGGGCTCTATTTCCTGACGCCGCTCGGGCGGGTCGATGACGCGGTGGCGCAGTACCGGAGGGCTCTCGAAACCGATCCCCTTTCCATGATGGTGCACTTTGTCATGTCGTTTGCTCTTTATTCAAAGGGACAATACGAGGATGCGGTTCGGCACGCCGCGGCCGCGGTGGACCTCTATCCCGACTACTGGCTGGTGCACTTCGCGATGGGTCTTGCATTGCTGCAACAGGGCCGCCTGGAAGAATCGATTGCCAGTCTCGAGACCACCTTGCGGCTGTCGCCGTCATTCACGCACGCGGCGGGCTTTTTGGCAGCCGCCTACATCCGATCGGGCGGCCGGGCGCGCGCGGATGCGCTGATGCAGGAGATCGGGGAGCGGGCCGCCAGTCAAGATGTATCGCCGGTGTGCTTCGCCACCTGCCAGGCGGCCCTGGGGCAGGCGGACCGGATGCTTGAATTCCTGGATGCCGCCTTTGCGGATCGGAACCCCTACCTGACGCGCATGGATGCGGAACCCTGCTTCGCGCCGTATCGCAGCGATCCGCGGTATCGCGATTTGATGCTGCGGATGAATCTCGGCGCGGCGGGGGTTCCGGCCGCTTCATGAGAGTGAGTGCCGAGCTGAAATCTGAGGAAGGATCAGCGAGCCACGGATGCACAGGATGGACACAGACAGGGCGTGCGATCACCAAGGCGCGGAGGCGAAAACCCCTCGCGGGCACGGGCCTCGTAGTTGCCAAAAAGCGCCGAAACGAGTCCCGGCACGGCAGACAAGAGTGTCCGCGCACATCGCGCATGAAGACCGGCGGGCCTTTCACGGATTCTTGTGGGCCGGCTGGGGCCCATGGGTACAGGCACAAGTGCCGAGGCAACGCCACATCACCGGCATGAGTGCGGGGACACGTCCTAACTGAGAGCTAACTGAACTGGCACTGCGTTGCGAGTTACTGACCACTAAGTGCTATTGCATTGGAGACTGAGCCGGAGTTACGCTCGGGCTGGAAGTAACGGGAGAGACTTATGAAGCTGCCCACCCGGGTGATGACGCTCTGCGTGCTGAGTGCGGCCGCGGCGGCCCTTTGGGGCCAGGCGCCGCCCGACCCGCCGTCGCGCGTGGCCCGACTGAGCTATCTGGACGGCACCGTGTCGTTCCGCCTGGGCGATTCCCAGGACTGGACGCCGGCCGCGCTGAACTACCCGCTCACCAACGGCGACCGACTTTGGACCGACAAAGAGGCCTTCGCCGATCTCCGCATCGGCGCGACGGCATACCACCTCGCAGCCGAAACCGCCTTGGGAATCCTGAATCTCGATGCCAAACAGGCACAAGTCAGTCTGACTGAGGGGACGTTGTATCTCCGCATTCCGCGCCTGGACGAGGACCAGGTGTACGAGGTGGATACGCCCGCGAGCGCCGTTGCGCTGCGTCAGACAGGCGACTATCGTTTTGCCGTCAGCGGGGACGGGAGCGGCACCCTGGTGACTGTGCGGTCGGGTGAGGCCAAGGTGAAGGCCGGAAACCACACTTACACCGTGCATCCCGGTCAGACCATGCGCGTGATGGGCACGGACGATCTCGAAATTGATGTGGTGGACGCCGACTCGGCGGATCCGTGGGAGGAATGGTGCCTGGGCCGCGACCAACTCGCGGAGCACGCTGCGGAGGTGACCGACCCTTACGTGGCGCCGGAGATGACCGGTTCCGAAGACTTGGGTCAGTATGGCGACTGGGTCAACGATGCAACGTATGGCGCGGTGTGGATGCCCACGGGTGTCGCATCCAATTGGGCGCCGTACCGATTCGGACATTGGGCATGGATCAGCCCGTGGGGATGGACCTGGATCGACGATGCACCCTGGGGGTTCGCGCCGTTCCACTATGGCCGCTGGGTGCTGGGCGCCAACGGTTGGGCCTGGATACCGGGGCCGCGTGGAGTTCACCCGATTTATGCGCCGGCCATGGTCGCGTTCGTACGCTCGCGCGTCATGGCCGGCCGCCAGGCAAGCGGCAGCGGTGTGGTGGGGTGGATCCCACTTGGTCCTGGAGAACTCTACCGGCCGCCTTACCGGGTGAGCGACGCCTACATTCGGAGAGTGAATGGCGGACTGGCCTCCAGCGGCGCCCAAAACCTGATCAACGCCAGGGTGGGGACGGCAGTGTCTTCCGGGGCGTTGATTGGAGGCCGGCAGGTATCGCGCGAGGCGGTACAGATTCCTTCCGGGGCCTTGCCCGCCGGCATCGACGATCTACGCCCGCGGCCGGCGATGGCTGCGTCTGGTGTTGCGGCGCCGCCGGCAGCGGTGGTGAGCCGGCGCGTCGCCGGACAGCCGGCCGCCCTCGCCATCGAGGCTCCGGTTGCCGAGCGGACCAAACCAGCGGACTCGCGCGAGAAGCTGCAGGTGCCGCGGCCGCCCGCCAACTCGCCTCTCACGGCCGATCAGCGGCGCCAGGACCAGCAGCGCCAGGCAGAGCAGTTGAAGGAAGCCGAGCAGATGCTGGAAGCCGAGCGGCAGCGACAGGCGGACAAGCGCAGGCAGGCGGACCAGCAACAGCAGCAGGCAGAGCAACAGCGCCAAGCCGAACAGCAAAGGCAGGTTGAACAGCAAAGGCAGGCTCAACAGGCGCGCCAGGCGGAGCAGGCGCGTCAGGCAGAGCAGCGGCGCCAGGCGGAGCAACAGCGCCAGGCCGAGCAACAGCGCCAGGCCGAACAGCAACGGCAGGCCGAAGAAGCCCGGCAGGCGGCCGAGAGAAAAGCCACCGAAGACAGGAAAGCGGCCGAGAAGAAGCAGTAACTAGAGCACCTCGAGAATGAGGCACTTCAGGTAGTGGGTTTCGGGTACCGTCAAAAGGATCGGATGGTCCTGCGCCTGGGTCCGCCGCTCCAGAACGCGCAACGTGCGATTGGCATCGAGCGACGCTTCCGCCACCAGTTCCAGCAGCGTGGCCTCGTTCAGATGATGCGAACAGGAGCACGTCACCAGGACGCCTGCGGGCTGCAGCAGGCGGAGCGCTCGCAGGTTGATGTCTTTGTAGCCGCGGACGGCCGCGTCCAGGCTCTGTCGCGACTTGGCGAACGAAGGCGGATCGAGCACCACCATCGAGAAAGTCCGCCGTGCCGAAGAGTAGCCCGCCAACAGTTCGAAGACGTCCGCCTCTCGAAACTCGATGTTCGCGATCGAGTTGTCCGATGCGTTGGCGCGGGCTGTCGCCAAGGCATGTGACGAACTGTCCACCGCCTCCACGCTTTCGCACCTCGCGGCCAGGTGCAGGGCAAAGCCGCCCGTCGAAGTGAAACAGTCGAGCGCGCGGCCGCCCCGGGCGTACCGTGCCGCCGCCCGGTAGTTCTCGCGCTGGTCGAGGAAGATTCCGGTCTTCTGCCCGTGCAGCAGGTCCGCACGCATGCGGAGGCCGTTGATCTCCACCGGAACCGATTCGGGGATTTCCCCCGCCAGCACCGCGGATTCGAGCGGTAGCTGCTCCTTCGAGCGCACCGCCACATCGTTGCGCAGAGCAATCCCGCGCGGCTCGAAGATTTCCTGCAGACACGACGCGATGAGGGCCTTCGCGGCATCCATTCCCTGATCGAGGGTCTGCATCACCAGGTACTCGGCATATCGGTCCACCACAAGGGCGGGCAGCAAGTCGGCCTCGCCGTGAACCACGCGATAGGCGTCAGTCTGACGCACCACTGCGCGGCGATGCGCTTCGGCCGCGCGCAAGCGGGCGAGGTAGAACTCGCGATCGATCTCTTTTACCTGGCGCGAAAGCATCCGGATGGCGATTTGCGAGGTAGAGCTGTGATGGGCGGTACCGAGCGCGCGCCCGTGGATATCGGCTACTTTGACGGCATCGCCTGGTTGCGCGCCATCGCGGTCGGTGATGTCGCTCGCAAAGACCCAGGGGTGGCCGGAGGCGATCCGCCCGGCCGCCTTCCGGTTGACGCGAACCTCATTCATAGGCGGCGCGTCAGCCTCGAAAACCCTTTGGCGGGCCGGACTTGTTGGGGGCCAACCAGCGTCGGTATGAGTGCCGGCGCGGCAGACACGAGTGTCCGCGCCACATCGCCGCAGCCAGCACCTAGCGCATCTCCTGCAGGCGGCGAATCCGGTCTTCGGTCGAAGGGTGGGTCGAAAAGAGGCGGCCTAATCCCTCGCCTACGAACGGCTTGATGATAAACAAGTGCGCGGTCGAAGGAGTCGCTTCCATCGGAATTCTCTTCGACCAGCCGTCCAGTTGCTGCAAGCCTTGAATCAGCGGGTACGGCGAGCCGACATATTTGGCGGAAGCCGCGTCGGCATCGTACTCGCGTGAGCGGGAGATGGCCAGTTGAATCAACATCGCGGCGATGGGCGCCAGGATCATCATGATCAACGCCGCCGCGCCGCCGCCGCGGCGTTCGTCATCGCGGCTGCCGCCAAACCAGAAGGCCATGCGAGCCAGCATGGTGATGGCGCCCGCGAGAGTCGCGGCCACGGAACTCAGGAGGATGTCGCGGTGGAGCACATGGCCCAGTTCGTGAGCCACCACCCCTTCGATCTCCTGGTCGTTCATGATCTGCAGGATGCCGGTAGTGAAGGCGACCGATGCGTGCGAAGGGTTGCGCCCCGTCGCGAACGCGTTGGGCGACTGCTCGGGGATGATGTACAGTTTGGGCATCGGCAGGCCCATACGCTCGCACAGCCTCTGGACGATGGGCGCGACCCGGCGGTACACCTCCGGGTTTTCGGTTTCGCTCACCGGCTGCGCCGAGTACATCGAGAGCGCGATCTTGTCCGAGAAGAAATAGCTGAAGAAGTTCATTACGACGGCGAAAGCCAGGCCGTAATAAAGGCCGTTGCGGCCTGCCAGAGCGCCACCCCCGAGGACGAGGATGGCGCTCAGCAGGCCGAGCAGCAGTGCGGTTTTTACAGTGTTGGTAGTCATTTGCGTTCCCCTGCAATAGCCTCTTCGCGGTCGCTGCTCGGGACGGGTGTCAGCTTGCTGAAAACGAGGTCGCCGCCATCGGGCCGGGCGTCCACCAGGATCGTGTCGCCTTCCAGGAAATCGCCGTTAATCAGCTTCAGCGCCATCGGGTCCTGGACCAGCCGTTGGACGGCGCGCCGCATGGGCCTTGCACCGTATTGCGGATCAAAGCCTTCGGCGATGATCTGCTCCTTGGCTTTCGCCGTGACCTCCAGCTTCACTTTGCGGTCTTGCAGCATCCTGGCGACGTTGACCAGTTGCAGGTCTACGATCTGCGTCAGGTTCTCGCGGGTCAAGGTGTTGAACACGATAATATCATCCACCCGGTTCAAGAACTCGGGGCGGAACTGAGCACGCAGGGCTTCGAGCAGCCGCTTCCGTGTATCGTCGTTGCGCCGGTCCTTGGCGTGAACGGAGAAGCCGATGCTGTTCTTCTCCACCATCCCGGTACCGACGTTCGAGGTCATCACGATGACCACGTTCTTGAAGCTCACGGTGCGGCCCTGGCCATCGGTCAGCCGCCCGTCGTCCAGGATCTGCAGCAGGGCGTGGAAAACGTCGGGGTGCGCCTTTTCAATTTCATCGAAGAGCACCACGGAGTAAGGACGCCGGCGAACCTGCTCGGTAAGCTGGCCGCCTTCGTCGTAGCCCACGTATCCGGGAGGGGCGCCGATCATGCGGGCCACCGCGTGCTTTTCCATGTACTCGGACATATCGACGCGGATCATGGCCTTGTCGTCGTCGAAAAGGTATTGCGCCAGTGCCCGCACCAACTCGGTCTTGCCGACGCCGGTCGGGCCCAGGAAGATGAAGCTGCCGATGGGCCGGTTGGGGTCGCTCAGGCCGGCGCGGTTGCGCAGAATGGCATTCGAGACCAGCCGCACGGCCTCGTCCTGGCCGATCACCCGGTCCTTCAGGCGCTCCGGCATCTGCACCAGTTTCTGGATCTCGCCTTCCATCATGCGGGTGACCGGGATGCCGGTCCACTTGGCCACGATGCGGGCGATGTCCTCTTCGTCGATTTCCTCTTTCAGGAGCGCGTGTTCCTTGACCGCTTCGAGCTCATGCTCGGCGGCCTGTATATCTTTCTCGATCTGGGCTAGGCGGCCGTAGCGAAGCTTGGCGGCTTTTTCCCAATCGCCCGCGCGAGTGGCTTTCTCCTCTTCCTGGCGGAGACTATCCAACTCTTCTTTCAGTTCCCGGACGCGGGTGATCGCGCCTTTTTCGCGCGCCCAGCGTTCCCGGAGGTTCGCCGACTCGCCGCGCAGCCGCTCCAGCTCGTTTTCGATGTGGCGCAGACGCTCGCGAGACGCGGGGTCTTTTTCCTTGCTGAGGGCCTGGCGCTCGATCTCCAGGTGCGACATCCGCCGGTCGAAGTCGTCGATCTCGATCGGCATCGAGCCGATCTGCAGCCGGAGGGCGGAACCGGCCTCGTCGATCAGGTCGATCGCCTTATCGGGCAGGAAGCGGTCGGCGATGTAGCGGTGCGAAAGGGTGGCCGCTGCCAGAATGGCGGAGTCCTTGATGCGCACGCCGTGGTGGATTTCGAACTTCTCCTTCAGGCCGCGCAGGATGGCGATGGTGTCGTCCACACTCGGTTCCCCCACCATCACGGTACGGAAACGGCGTGCCAGGGCGGCGTCCTTCTCCACGTGCTTCTTGTACTCGTTCAAAGTGGTGGCGCCGATGCAGCGCAATTCGCCCCGGGCGAGTGCGGGCTTCAACAGGTTGGCGGCGTCGATCGCGCCTTCCGCCGACCCTGCGCCGACCAGGGTGTGCAACTCGTCGATAAAGCAGATGATCTCGCCGTTCGAATCGATGATCTCCTTGACTACCGCCTTGAGGCGATCCTCGAACTCGCCCCGGAACTTGGTACCGGCGATCATGGAGCCGAGGTCGATCGCGACCAGTTTCTTGCTCTTGAGCTGGTCCGGGACGTCTCCCCGAACGATTCGCTGGGCGAGCCCTTCCACGATGGCGGTTTTGCCGACGCCCGGCTCGCCGATGAGAACGGGGTTGTTCTTGGTGCGGCGGCTGAGCACCTGCATCACGCGCCGGATCTCATCGTCGCGACCGATCACGGGATCGAGCTTGCCCTGCCGGGCCGATTCCGTCAGGTCGTGAGCGTAGCGCTCGAGCGCCTGGTATTTCGACTCGGGATTCTGGTCAGTCACGCGCTGATTGCCGCGCACCGAGACGAGGGCCTTCAGGATCGCATCGTGGCTGGCGCCGGCGCGCAGCAGGAGTTGGCCGGCAGCGTCGCCGCGCTCTTCGGCGATGGAAAGCAGAAGGTGCTCGGTGGAGACGAATTCGTCTTTGAAATGAGTGGCTTCGTCGAAGGCGCGCTCCAGAACCTGATTGAGCGGCTGCGAAATGTACATCCCGGGCTGCCCGCCGGCCGCTTTCGGCAGGTTCTGGATCATGTTGCGAGCTTCGGACACGATGGCGTCCGGATGCACGCCGCACTTCTCCAGGACCGGACGGACGATCCCCTCTTTCTCCTCCGCCAGGGCGATCAACAGGTGCAGAGGAAACATCACCTGGCTGCCGCTCTTTTCGGCGATCGACTGGGTTTGCTGCACGGCCTCCTGGGCCTTTTGGGTGAGTTTGTCTAACCGAAACATTTGGTCCCCCCCTGGGAAACGGGCCGCTCGGCCTGCCCAGAAATTCACTCCAACGACAAACGGGGCCGGGAGATCCCGGCCCCTCTGAACTCACGGACGGTGGTCTGTCCTACCTACAGTTTAGATGCATCAGGCGCTGACTTCGACTTTGATCTGGCGCGGCTTGGCTGCTTCCTTCTTGGGAAGGCTGACGGTCAGAACGCCGTTCTTATATGACGCGGCGATCTTCTCGGTGTCGAAAGTGTTGGGCACGGCGAAACTGCGCACGAAATTGCCGTAGCTGCGCTCGATCCGGTGATAGCCCTTCCCGGATTCCTGCTGCTCGAACTTGCGCTGGCCGGAGAGGGTCAGGGTCTGGTTTTCCACGCGGACATCGATGTCCTTCAGGTCCACGTCGGGCACATCGGCCTTGAGAACCAACTCATCACCGGTTTCATAAATGTCCACGGAGGGAGCCCACGGGCGATTGGTCTGAGGCTCGCTCAGGGCCCGGGTGAAGGCATCTTCAAACAGACGGAGATTGGCTAAGGGGTCGAAATGGCTGAGAGACATGTTCATAAAGCTCCTATTTCTAGATTTCTGGAGGCCGCTGGCGACCTCATCTAGTAACGATCATAAAATATGAGTCATATAATGTCAAGTATTCTTGAAGAATTTTTGGAAGAAAATGCCCGGGGGCCAACATTGCGATAGAAGCGCCAGCAGAGAAAGCAGTTAAGGACCTCGCACCACGTCGTTGCACCCGCTTCGCATCCCCTTCGCCCCCTTAAAACCGGCCCGTCTGCAAGGCCGCCGTCGCGGCCCCGTCACAATCTCGCGGAATTCCTTCCAAATTGCGGTAGAATCGGGAGTTTCCACATGTCAAAGTCGCTAGAGGAATTACAGGAGATCGCTCGGCGGATTCGCCGCGAGATCGTGGTCATGATCGGGGCGGCAGGGTCGGGCCACCCCGGAGGATCGCTTTCCGCCGTCGAAATGGTGGTCGAACTCTACTTCAACCACATGCGCATCGATGCCCACAATCCCAAATGGCCCGATCGTGACCGCTTCATTCTCTCGAAGGGCCATGCCTGTCCGGTGCTCTACGCTGCCATGGCGGAGGCCGGATTCACCCCGCTTGACCAGTTGAATACTTTGCGCAAGCTCGGCTCGATTTACCAGGGCCACCCCGACATGCGCTTCATTCCCTCGCTCGAAGCCTCAACCGGGTCGCTCGGCGAAGGCCTGTCCCTGGCGCTGGGCATGGGGATTGCGGCGCGGTTGGACAGCCGCCCGTTCCGCACTTATGTCATGTTAGGCGATGGCGAAATCCAGGAAGGGCAGATCTGGGAAGCCGCCATGGCGGGGCCGTTCCACAAGCTCGACAACGTGGTGGCGATAGTGGACTACAACGGCATCCAACTCGATGGCTTCGTCAAGGACATCATGGACGTGGCCCCGCTCGCCGACAAATGGCGGGCGTTCGGCTGGCACACCCTCGAAATCGACGGCCACAGCTTCCCTGCCATCCAACAGGCTCTCCAGGAGGCCGAGGCCACCAAGGGAAAGCCCACCTGCATCGTCGCTCATACGATTAAGGGCAAGGGCGTCTCGTTCATGGAGAACAATCCCAAGTTTCACGGCACCGCCCCTACACCCGACGAAGTCAAACGTGCCCTACAGGAGCTGCAATAATCATGCCGGCCAAGACCAAATTCGAAATCAAGCTGGGCGCGTCCACCCGGGAAGCTTTTGGGCGGGCGCTGGTGGAACTGGGACGCGAGAATCGCGACATCGTGGTTTGCGACGCCGATCTTTCCAAGTCCACCATGACCGCGTATTTTGCCAAGGAGTTTCCCGAGCGCTTTGTGTCTTGCGGCATCGCCGAGGCCAATATGGCGGCCATCGGCGCCGGGCTGGCGCTCGCCGGCAAGATCCCGTTTGTCTCGAGCTTTTCGGCGTTCGCCATGAACAAGGGCTTCGAACAACTCCGCTGCTGCGTCGCCTATCCGAAGGTCAATCTCAAGGTGGTGGGCACCCACAGCGGGATTTCCATCGGCGAAGACGGCCCCTCCCAGATGAGCATCGAAGAGATCGGGCTCGCCTGCAACCTGGGGGGATTCACGGTGATCGCCCCGGCGGATGAGGTTGCCACCAAGGCTTTGGTCCGGGCCGCTGCCGCGCACGTGGGCCCGGTCTTCATCCGCACCGGGCGTCCCAAAGCCCCGATCGTCTATAACGGCGGACACACCTTCGAGATCGGCAAGGCGGTCGGAGTGGCGGAGGGCTCGGACGTTACGATTATCGCTAATGGCCTGCTGGTGGCCCAGGCGTTGCTGGCAGCCGATACGCTCGACGCCGAAGGCGTTTCGGTGCGCGTCATCGACCTGCACACTGCCAAGCCGATCGATCGCGAGTCGATCCACCGCGCCTCCGCGGAGACGGGGGCGATCGTAGTGGCCGAGGAGCACCTTGTGGATGGCGGTCTTGGAGTGCGCGTGGCCCAGGTGGTTGCGGAAACATCGCCGTGCCCCATGGAGTTCGTGGGGATCCACGATACGTACGCCGAATCGGGTCAGCCGGACGAACTCCTTGACAAATACGGCCTGGTAGCCCGCGATATCGCGGCGGCCGCCCGCAAAGTCGTGGCCCGAAAGCGGTAACTATGGGGGCGTGGCGTATTCCCCAGCGACGTGGCGGAAGCATTGCAGGCTGCCGCGTCCCGCTGCATCGGGCCCCCACCTTGGGCCGACCTAAGTAGTGTTATGCCCCCAGGTCTTCCGGAAGCGCTGCTGTTGCAAAGCCCCGCATACTACTGGATCGTAAACCGCGACCACGTCTTTCAGGCCATTTACGGCGACTCCAGCGCGTTATTCGGCAAACCGCCCGCGGCGCTCACCGGGCGGCCGCTGGGCGAAGTCCTCGATCCGGATCTGGCCAGCACGTGGAAGGACCGGTTTCTGCGCGTCTTCGAGGGGGAGACTCTGGCACTTCGCGAGCGCCGCGGCGACGGCACCTGGGACGTGTCCGTGTTCCCCATCCGCATGGAAAGCGAAATCCGCTACGCCGGCGGCCTCGCCCGGGAAACCACGCCGTGGGGCAAAGCCGACCGCGAGTTGCGCCACACCGTGCTGGGTGCGCTCAAAGCCCAGGAATTCGAGCGGAACATGCTCTCCAAGTTTCTGCACGACTCGGTGGGTCAGAACCTCACGGCCCTCGGCCTGCAGTTGGACCTCATCCGCATGGACATGGAGAGCGTCTCACCAGAGAGCTGTGCGCGGATCGCGGAAATCCAGAAGGTCCTGGGAGAAATGATGGAACAGGTGCGGGAATACAGCTACACACTGAACCCGTCCACAGTGGAGCGGGCGGGACTGCGTCCTGCCCTGGACCGTCTCGCGGCCCGCATCCGCGACCGGTTTACCGGAACTCTGCGCCTGAATGTCGATCCGTCTTTGAAGCTGGACAAGAAGATCGCCGCGGCTCTTTATCAGATCGCCCAGGAGGCCGTGGAGAACGCGGTGCAACATTCCTGTTGCTCTGTGATCGAAATCGCGGTAAAGTCCTCACGAGCCGGTACTTTTCTGGAGGTCCGCGACAACGGCAAGGGGTTCGATCCGGCCGACCTTCTGGGAGGGGGCAGGGGCCTCGGGTTATTGAGCATGGAGCATTATGCCGCGCAAGCCGGGTTAGACCTGGTAATCGCCAGCACGCGGGAAACCGGAACCGCTGTGCGGGCCGCGGCTCAGGGAGTCTGAGGGAAACGAGTAATGTTCGACATTGTCCTTGTCGATGATCATAAACTGGTCCGCGATGGCGTCAAGACGATCCTGGAGCGCGGAACGGAGTTCCGGGTGGTAGGGGAAGCCGACAACGGCTCCGACGCGGTGGCCCTTTGCAAGAAGACGCTTCCGGATCTCGTCCTCATGGATATCGGGCTGCCGGGAATGAACGGCATCGAGTCCACCACGGAGCTGCTGCGACACTGCCCGGGGGTGAAGGTGGTGGTGCTTTCCATGTACGATGACGAGAACTCCGTAGTGAGCGCCATCCGCTCCGGCGCGCGCGCCTTCGTTCTCAAGAAGGCTTCCTCCAACGAACTGCTGGATGCCTTGCGCACCGTGGCGCGGGGAGGGTCTTACCTGAGTTCACAGGTATCGGACCGCCTGCTGTCGCGCATCCAGCGGGGCGACCTGGAGACTCACGACCGCAGCCCTCTCGAATCGCTTTCACCCCGTGAGTTGCAGGTCCTGCGCCTGGTGGCCGAAGGCAAGACCAGCAAGGATATTGCCGTCCTGCTCGATCTGGGTCTGCAGACGGTCCGGAGCTATCGCAAGACCATGATGAAGAAGTTGGGGGTGAATAACGTAGCCGGGCTGACGCAGTTGGCGCTGGCTGCCGGCATCACCCATTGGAATAAGCCCGATGCAAACTCTGTGGGGTGAGTTTCCGGTTTCCGATGCGCACGCGCACTTCTTTTCGCGCCGGTTCTTCGAGGCGGTAGCGTCGCAAGCCGGCAAGACCGCTACCGAGGTGGCGGGCGCTCTCGGCTGGGATCTCGCACCACAGAATCCCGTGGGCCTGGCAGAGACGTGGGCAGCGGAGCTGAGCGGCTATGGCGTCTCGCGTATGGCGTTGATTGCCAGTGTGCCGGGCGATGAAGATTCGGTGACCGCGGCGCGCGCGGCGTATCCGGAGCGGTTCCTGGCATTCGCCATGGTCAATCCCCTTGCCGAGAACGCCGCGGTGACTTCCGGTCTGGATGCGATTTGCCTCTTTCCGGCCATGCACCGCTACTCGATGCACGATCCCAAGGTCGCGGCCCTGCTCGATCAGGCAGCGGCACAGGGCTGTGTGGTGTTTGTGCATTGCGGCGTGCTGACGGTGGGGTTCCGCCGGAAACTGGGGCTTCCCTCTCCTTTCGACATGCGCTTCTCGAATCCTTTGGATCTACACTCCATAGCGCTGGGCTGTCCGAAGGTGCGCTTCGTGATCCCGCACTTTGGCGCAGGCTATCTAAGGGAAGCGTTGATGCTCGCCGATCTCTGTTCGAATGTGTACTTAGATACTTCCAGCAGTAACTCGTGGATGCGCTATGAAGCTCTCGATCTGAAGACGGTCTTTCGCCGCGCCCTGGATGTGGTCGGGGCCGGCCGTCTGCTGTTCGGCACCGATTCCTCCTTCTTCCCGCGCGGCTGGAACCACGACGTATTCGAAACCCAGACCCGGGCTTTGCTGGACCTGGGGATTAGCAGCTCGGATGCCCGTCTCATTCTGGGCGAGAATCTGGAGCGATTGTTTTCACAAACTTGAGAGTTCAGGAGCCTTGGAGGCACTAGTTTCGTCATGCAACTCAGAATTCGCTTTCCGCTGCGCCACCCGTTCTTTCCGGACTGGGCGGCCACTCCCACGCGCCTCGCGAAGAGTGAGTGCGTCACGCTTTCGGGCAATTACCAGGAATTAACCCGCGCGGGGACATCCGGGGTCCGGCCATCGCGGGCGGTTTTCGTGATGCATTACCCGGAGAGCCAGTTTCTCAGCGATGGCGAGCGCGATGTCCTATGGGAGATGTTCCAGGTTCCGGTATTCGCCCTGTTGCTGGATGGGGAGGGGCGCCTGGTGGGCTGGGAGTGCGAAGCCCACGACGGCCTGCACATCGGGTCCAGTTGTCCGGAGGCCGAGGACCAGCAACTGATTTTCAGCAGTGAAGATTCGGTCTTGGGATATCGCATCCCATGGGACCGGTTTGCGGTGGATTCGACTCCGTGCGAGTGCGGGCGTGCCGGGCAGCGCCTGCGGTACTCAGCCGGCCGCATCGCCAAGCCGATGCAGGTGAGCAAGCCCGCCTCGGCTGCGCAGCCCGGACTCTTGGTGGGCTGATCTTTGCGCAGCTCAACGGCGGAATGCCGGAAACCGGAGAGAGCACCCGACCCCCGAAAATGATCGGGCGCGGCCGCTGGAGAGTCCGACTCCCACCCGGCAAACGCATCCCACAGTCTGGTCAACTGCCGGTCGATCAGAAATGTGGTCTCGCCCGTCACGTTCCGGCGGCCGTCCAGTTCGGCGAGAGCGACCGTGACCACGGCGGTTGCACGAACGGATTCGTAGACGTGGCTCGAGATGGCGCGCGCGCCCCGAGCATAAGCTGAGCGAGAGCACCAGCGATACGTCAAAGCGAACTGGCCCGAGCTGCTTGCTTCATACCCACGGTCAGCCGGCGCGCCGAAGTAGTTCCGGGGCAGTCAGATCAGGCGCAACTCCGTCTGGAGGCGACAGCCACGGTCCGTGGCGATGGACGATGGCGGCGGACGCCGCCGCGCACGCCAGCACCAGGGCCGCAGCGAGCCACTCGCGCCTCCCGGGCATGTTAATGCGAAAGCGCCGACATCTCGGGCGGGTATGCTGCGATCTCATCCGGATTGGTGTTGCGATTCGCCAGCACGCCGAACCATGGCACCATCATCTCCTCCCAGGTCTGATCGCCCCACCAGACATCCGTGTTGGGGTTCGGATTCAGAGGGTTGTTGGCGGAGTTGTCGAAGTGCGCCGTTACCTCGAGGCGCGAACCTTTGGGCGCCGCGACAGGCTTTTCGAGTGCGAATCCCATTTGCCAGTTGAAGTCCCAACGGACGCTGAGGAGAGTTTGCGACTCGCCGTTCGGATAGACCAGCCGGTAGGTCATGTCTTTGCCGCGGAGATGCATGTGCGGCATCAGCCAGGCGATCTCGACGTCCTCGTGGAAGACCAGCGCGGTGTGTGTCTCCCAGTTCGCATCGCCGGCCGGGATATGGAAGTGCGCGCGATCTCGAAACGAGGTCGGAACGATGGTGACGAAGCGGCGATCGGGCGGTTCTTTGGCCACTGTGAATCCAATCCGTGTCTGATCCGAGGTGGCAGTGCCATTGGTGGTGTAATGCATCTGGAGCACGAAGTCACTTCCGGCGGGGACTAGTTTCCCGGCGTGGTACGGGCGATAATCCACGGGCGCCGCGCCAGGGTCGTAGGTGGTCTCCAGGCTGAAGATGTTGTCGGAAAGACGGTCGGCTTTGGAGATTTTCCGGACCGCAACGCCGGCTGCGTCGCGCTTCTTCGCCTTGGTTTCGGGGACGCCGTACTCGACATCGTCGCGGTGCGGCACGATCTGGAGCGAGACATGGTGCACCACCCTGCGATTGCCGGGACGAATCTCGATGGAGGTGATCCAGGTGTCCTTCGTAAACCCGCTCGGGATCGTGATGCTTGTCAGTTCGAGAACGCCGGCCGCCGGAACGGGGAACGGTTTCGGCATCGAGACCACGACGTCGGGAGCAATCGCCCACCCATCCGGCCATTCGACTGGCGACGGCCGGTCTTTCGGGTCGCCTTCCACAGCGCCGCCGTTCACCCAGTCCACGATCGCATCGATCTCGTTCTGCTTCAGGGTTCGGTCGTTCGAGAAGTGGCCATATCGAGGATCGGCGGGCCAGGGCGGCATCTTGCGCGTCAACGCCGCGGCTTTGATGGCCTTGGCCCACGGACGCGTGCTCTCGTAACTCAGGAACGACATGGGAGCAACTTCCCCCGGGCGATGGCAGGTCTGGCAGTTCTTCTGCAGGATCGGCAGCACGTCGCGATTGAAGGTCGTCGCGGCGGCGGCTACCTGGGTCATCAACAGGCAACACAGGACAGGCGCGCCAAGCGTGGTGCGGGCACTCATGTCTGCCGCCTCGGCTCGTGTGCCGACGCATTCTGCCGTTGAAGACGACTCTCGGCACCGCCCCGACGGCGGCGAAGAAGCGCCGAGATGAGACGCGGCAGCCTCGGAAAACCACATCGCCGCCACTGGCACTGTACACGCCCGACAAGCGTCCCCATGAGTAGGGACGCGGCAGGCAGGAGTGCCTGCGCCACGTGGTCCGGCGAGCGGGTTTTCCCGAATTTCGGTGGACCGGCGGGGGCCCACGGGTACGGGCAGGAGTGCCTGCGCCACATTCGTTGATGGGGACGTGGAGATCGTGGCCGGAGGAGGGCACATACTCGAAGCCGCGGCCGAATGGATCCTCATGCCGTACTGTCGTCCAGTCTACAGGAGCAGGGGAGCGTGTTTCCATTATGCTTAAGGGATGGACATTGGCGGAGGGGCGCCCGATACGGACGCCGGCCAGCTGCTGCTTCACATCAGCCATGACCTGAGATCGTCCCTTCGCGCGATTCGGGTCCACGCGGAGTGGATCGCGAAGGAGTGGCGAAGCGGGAACGCGGCGAATCTCTCGCAGCATCTGGGCGTGATTCTGGAGGATACGGCGAAGCTCGAATTGCTTGCCGATGGCCTGGCCGGCTACTCGATTGCCAGCCGGATCGACCCGGCGTCTTTCGTCCCGGCTCCGCTCGAAGTCCTGCTTCGCACGGTGCTGACGAGGCTGGACGGGGAACTGAAGGAGAACGGAGCTACCGTGACTTACGATCCGTTGCCAAGGGCTCGTTGCGATCCGGACCGGATCGGGCAGGTGTTCGAAAATCTGCTGCGAAATGCCGTACGCCACCGCGATACAGAACCTCCGCGAATCCACATCAGCTCGCAACGGCAGGGCGAACTATGGCTCTTCGCCGTTCGCGACAATGGCCCGGGCATCGAAGCGATGTATCTGGAACGGATTTTCCGGCCGTTCGAAAGGCTGCGTGGACAGCAGTGCGCCGGGCCCGGCCTGGGTCTCTCGATCTGCCGGCAGATTGTGGACCGGCACGGCGGCACGATGTGGGCCGAGTCGGAGCCGGGGGCCGGTTCGACGTTCTGCTTCACGCTACCGGCGCAACTGGAGACCTGACGGCAGCGGCTCAGGTGTTGCGGGGAAGTGTGAAGCAGACGGTGGTGCCTGGTCCCTCCGCGGGTTCGACCCAGATGCGCCCTTCATGCCGGGTCACGATCTTGCGGCAGATGGCCAGCCCCATTCCGCTGCCGGGATACTTGTCCCGCGGATTGAGGCATTTGAAAATACCGAAGACCTTCTCCGCATATTGAGGCTCGATGCCGATGCCGTTGTCGCGCACCGAGAAGAGCCACTCATTTCCCTTTTCCTCCGCCGTGACGGCGACCTTGGGAGTATCCTGGCTGCGATAACGAATCGAATTCACCAGCAGATTCTGAAACAGGCGCACCAGTTGCACCGGATCGCCAAGCACGTTGGGCAGATGGTTGTAGGTCACCGCCGCGTGGTTTTCGTCGAAAAGCGACCGAAGGTTACGAATCGCGTCGCCCAGAGCGTCGCGGCAACTGGTCCGCACAAAGAAATCGGTGCCGCGGGCATCTATGCGCGAAAAATCGAGGAGGTCGTGGACGAGCTGTTCCAGCCTGCGCGAACTGTCCACGATGAAGCCGATGAACTGGTTGCCATCGCCTTCCAGTTTGCCTCCGTAGCGTTTCGCCAGGAGCTGAGCGTAGACGGCGACGGTCCTGAGAGGCTCCTGCAAGTCGTGGCTGGCCACGTATGCGAACTGCTGCAACTCCTCATTGGAGCGCATCAACTCCTCGGTGCGTTTGAGGACCCTGGCCTCCAGGGTGGCGTTGAGCTGGCGGATCTCCTCTTCGTTCTTCTTGCGCTGGCTGATGTCGCGGATGGCGCTGGTGATGACGAGCCCCTCCTCGGTTTGAAGCGGGCTGAAGCTGATTTCGACCGGAAAGTTCGAGCCATCGGTACGGACCGCGTAAAGCTCAGTGCGGACCTGGTTCGGCCTGGAAGCGGCAGCCTGTACGCCCTCCCATCCCGACCCTTCCGGGAATGACCAGCCGGGCACCAGTTCGCGCACATTCCGGCTGATCAACCGTTCGCGTCCGATGCCGAAGAGAGTCTCGGTCCGGGAGTTGACCATAGTGATCTCGCCATTTTCGCGGCACATCACCATGGCGTCAGGAGCCGCTTCCAACAACGACCGGAAATTCCGCTCGGCCTTCTTGAGCACTTCGGCCTGACGCCGCAATTCATTGGCCTGGTCTTTCAGCTTCCAATTGCTGCGGCTCAACTCCACGAACACGGCCACTTTGGAGCGCAGCACCTCGGGGACGATCGGCTTGAACAGGAAATCGACTGCGCCCAGATCGTACCCGCGAAAGAGGTGTTCTTCGTTCTTGTATCCGGTGAGGAACAGAATGGGGGTCTGGCGGGAGCGCGGGCGGCTGCGGATCAACTCCGCGGTTTCGAAGCCATCCATTTCGGGCATGCGGACATCCAGGAGAATCGCCGCGAAGTCATCGTTCAGCAGGTGCCGCAGCGCCTCTTTGCCGGAGGTGGCCATCACCAACTCCTGACCCAGGCTAAAGAGCGCCGCTTCCAAAGAGACCAGATTGTCGGGGGTGTCGTCAACCAGCAGGATCTTGACGCGTCGCTCCACCTCGGACTCCTGATTGGGCTGCGTACGGCTAGCTGGTGCAGACATTTCGGATTACCCGGCGGCTGTCAGGCCGACTGACGAGACCTCCTGGCCGGCGACAAGCCAGACGCGTAACACCGAGAAGAGCTGGTCGAGATCGACCGGCTTGGTAATGTAGTCGGAAGCGCCGGCCTGGATGCATTTGGCGCGGTCGCCCTTCATGGCTTTGGCCGTGACGGCGATGATCGGAAGCGTGCGGAACTCGGGAATCTGGCGGATCGCGCGGGTGGTCTCGTATCCATCCATCTCGGGCATCATGATGTCCATCAGAACGCCGTCGATGCCGGGAGTTTTCAGCAGCATCTCAATGCCCGCCTTGCCGTTCTCCGCGTGCACAACCTGGAGATTGTGCTCTTCGAGGACGCTGGTGAGGGCGAAGATATTGCGAACGTCGTCATCCACCACCAGCACTTTCTTACCTGCCAGGGTAGCATCGCTTTGGCGAAGGTGGGCGAGGATCTCGCGTTGTGCCTCGGTCAGATCGGAATCGGCGCGATGCAACAGGAGCACGGTCTCCTCAAGGAGACGCTCGGTGGCATCCACAAAGCGGATGGTGCTGGTACCGGCGAGGCGCATGATCTCCGCTTCCTCGCCGATGCCGGCGCCGCGTCTCCCATGGAGTACGACAGGAGGAGTCAGCGGGCCGCATTCGGTCTGGATGGCCTCTACCAGGTGCGCCACGCGAACTTCGGCGGGTCCAAGATCGATCACAATGCAGTCGATCCGCTGGTGCCGCACGCTGGCGAGGGCATCGGCGGCCGTGGCGGCCAGGGAGATGTCTACGTCGGGGCCGCCCAAGGCTTCCTTCCAGCCCGCACGGCGGAATTCCTGAGACGAGACAATCAAGAGCTTGCGGATGCGCGCCTGGAGCGAAAGGCGGATCTCCTCAAAGGCCGAGCTCAGATTATCGCGGGTGACGGACTTGTCGAGATACGTCATGGCGCCGAGGGCAAATCCGCGGCCCCGATGCTCATCGCCGGTAATGACGTGAACCGGGATGTGCCGCGTTGTGGGATCGTGTTTGAGCTGGTCGAGGATCGTCCAGCCGGCCATATCGG
This sequence comes from Bryobacteraceae bacterium, assembly GCA_035501495.1. Classification (GTDB taxonomy): domain Bacteria; phylum Acidobacteriota; class Terriglobia; order Bryobacterales; family Bryobacteraceae; genus JAIQFL01. The sequence continues at coordinate 20,170 of DATJWB010000154.1, forward strand.
GCAGGTTGATGTCGAGGGTGATGGCCGCGGGCCGGAATTCCCGGGCCAGCGGAATGGCCGTGGCGCCGCGTTGCGCCACCAGGGCGCGGATTCCGCGATCATGCGCCATATCGATCAGGATGCGCGCGAAGGTGGGGTCATCCTCCACGATCAGGATGATCGGATCGCCGGGCTGGATGAGGTTGCGATCGTCATCGATTTCGATATCGCCGACCATCGTGCCGGGTTCCAGGGACGGAGCGGGCAAAATGATATCGAGCTTCTCATCCGTGGGTCGGCTGCCTCCATCTACCGGGAGCAGCGCGGGCGCCGGGATCTCGCTCCTCACGGAGGAAACCACGGGAACATAGGTCTGGGGCAGGTAGAGTGTAAAGGTGCTGCCGGCGCCCGGCGCGCTCTGCAGGCGGATGGCGCCGCCCAACAGCCGGGTCAGCTCGCGGCTGATGGACAGGCCCAGTCCGGTCCCGCCGTACTTGCGGCTGGTGGTTCCGTCGGCCTGCTGGAACGCCTCGAAGATGATCTTCTGCTTGTCCTGCGGGATACCGATGCCGCTGTCCACGACCGAGAAGGCGATCACGGACCGGACGCGATTGAGGATGGAGTGCTGGGCGCTCCATCCGCTGCTGGCCTTCTCGACTCGCAGGCACACCGACCCGTGTTCGGTAAACTTCAGCGCGTTGGAGAGCAGGTTCTTCAGCACCTGCTGGAGGCGCTTGGCATCGGTGACAATGGTATCGGCCACCAGGCTCTCGCCGACCTCCACGGAGAAGTCGAGTCCCTTGCCATCGGCCACGTGGCGGAAGGTGCGCAGGCAGAAATCGCGCACCTCGCTGAACCGCACGGCGCCCACGGCTACCTCCATCTTGCCGGACTCGATCTTGCTCAGGTCGAGAATGTCGTTGATCAACGCCAGCAGGTCGGTACCAGAGGAGTGGATCGTCTCGGCGTACTTCACCTGTTTCGAAGTCAGGGTATGCTCGGTGTTCTCGGCCAGCATTTGGGCCAGGATCAGCAGGTTGTTGAGCGGCGTGCGCAGCTCGTGGCTCATGTTCGCCAGGAACTCGCTCTTGTATTTGGAGGTCAGCGATAACTGCTCGGCCTTCTCTTCCAGCGCCGCCTTGGCCTGCTCCACCTCCCGATTCTTGGTTTCCACCTCGTTCTTCTGCTCGGCAAGCAGGTGGGCCTTCTCTTCCAGTTCGGCGTTGGTCTTCTGCAACTGCTCGGCGAGCGCCTGGCTTTGTTTCAGCAGTTCCTCCGTGCGCATGGTGGCGGCGATGGTGTTCAGCACGATGCCGATGCTCTGCGTGAGCTGATCGAGGAACGCCAGGTGAATGTCGCTGAAGTGCCGGAAAGAGGCCAGCTCCACTACGGCCCTGGCCTCGCCTTCGAACAGCACGGGGAGCACCACGATGTTGAGCGGCGTTCCCTCGCCCAAACTGGAATTGATTTTCACGTAGTCCGAAGGAATGTCGGTGACCAGGATGCGACGCTTGGTCAGCCCGCACTGGCCCACCAGACCCTGGCCCATGCGGAACTGCCTGACGGTGCGGCTGTCGTCAGAAGCATAAGCGTCAAGCAGCTTGAGGCAGGGCGGATCTTCGGTCGAATCGGCGATGTAGAAAGTGCCGAGTTGCGCGCCCACCAGCGGCGTCAGCTCGGTGAGCAAGAGCTTGGCGACGGTCAACAGATCGCGCTGGCCCTGGAGCATGCCGGTGAACTTGGCGATGTTGGTTTTCAGCCAGTCCTGGTCGGTGTTTTTGCGAGTGGTCTCGGCCAGGTTGACGATCATCTCGTTGATGTTGTCTTTGAGCGCGGCCACCTCGCCCTGCGCCTCGACCGTGATGGACCGCGTCAGGTCGCCCTTGGTGACCGCGGTGGCCACGTCGGCGATGGCGCGCACCTGGGTGGTGAGGTTGGCGGCGAGCTGATTGACGTTGTCGGTGAGGTCGCGCCAGATTCCGGCGGCGCCGGGCACCAGCGACTGGCCGCCCAGCTTGCCTTCGATGCCCACCTCGCGGGCCACGTTGCTGACCTGGTCGGCGAAGACCGCGAGCGTATCGATCATGCCGTTGATGGTGTCCGCGAGTTCGGCGATCTCGCCCTTGGTTTCGAGCACCAGCTTGCGCTTCAGGTTGCCGTTGGCCACGTCGGTGACCACTTTGGCGATGGCGCGGACCTGGGTGGTGAGGTTCGCCGCCATGGAGTTGACGTTGTCGGTGAGTCCCTTCCACGTGCCCGCGACGCCGCGCACCTCGGCTTGTCCGCCGAGTTTACCTTCTGTGCCGACCTCGCGGGCCACGCGTGTCACCTCCGAGGCAAAGCTGTTGAGCTGGTCCACCATGGTGTTGATGGTGTTCTTCAGCTCGAGGATTTCTCCCTGAACGTCCACCGTGATCTTGCGGCTCAAGTCGCCATTGGCGACGGCGGTGGTCACCTGGGCAATGTTGCGGACCTGCGCCGTAAGGTTGCCCGCCATGGAGTTCACAGAGTCGGTCAAGTCCTTCCAGGTGCCGGCGACGCCGCGGACTTCGGCCTGTCCTCCAAGTTTGCCCTCGGTGCCGACCTCGCGGGCCACGCGCGTGACTTCGGCGGCGAAGGAGCCGAGCTGGTCCACCATAGTGTTGATGGTGTTCTTCAACTCGAGGATTTCGCCGCGGACGTCCACGGTGATTTTGCGGGAGAGGTCGCCCTTGGCCACGGCGGTGGTCACTTCGGCGATGTTGCGGACCTGCATGGTGAGGTTTGCCGCCATGTAGTTCACGGAGTCGGTGAGGTCCTTCCAGGTTCCAGCCACGCCGCGCACATCCGCCTGGCCGCCGAGCTTGCCTTCGGTGCCGACTTCGCGGGCCACGCGCGTGACTTCGCTCGCGAAGGAATTGAGCTGGTCGACCATCGTGTTGACCACGCGCGCCGTGCGGATGAACTCGCC
>DATJWB010000155.1:0-36042 GCA_035501495.1 Bryobacteraceae bacterium
TGGAAATCGTCGTTCCACAAACCGTCGAGCCCGTACCCGCCGGATTGGGTTGGCCGAACCAAACGGGCATCCAGCGGTTCGTTTTCGGCAACGATGACTACCTTCCGCGCACCCGCCGCCGCCCGCATCTCCCGCGCGAGAGCCGCGATAATGTGCTCCGAAGAGTCGTCGAAGATCTGCTGCGTGGCGTCCAGACGGAGGCCGTCCAGATGGTACTCCCGGGCCCAATAGGCCACGTTCGCCAGAACGAATTCGCGAACCGGCCCGCAATTCGGCCCGTCGAAATTGAGGGCCCCGCCCCAGTCGCTGCGGTGTTTTTGCGAATAGTAGTCTTCCGAAAACTGCCAAAGGAAGTTGCCATACGGCCCCATGTGGTTGTAGACGACGTCGAGCACAACGGCGATTCCGAGCCGGTGTGCTTCATCGACAAAGAGGCGAAAGTCGTCGGGGCGGCCGTAGAGGGCTACCGGGGCGAAGAGTCCGACGCCGTCGTAACCCCATCCGAACCGTCCCGGAAAATCGCCCACCGGCATTGCTTCCACTACGGTGATTCCCAAAGCCGCCAGTTCCGGCAGTTCGCGGCGGGCCGACTCCCAGGTCCCTTCGGGCGTGAACGTTCCGACATGCAGCTCATACACGACCTGTCCTTCGACGGGAATTCCACTCCAGGACGAATCGCTCCAACGAAAGGCGCCGGGATCCACAACTTCGGAAGGGCCGAGCGGGCCTTCCGGTTGAAAGCGCGATGCGGGATCGGGAAACGCGTCGCCCCCATCCAGCCGAAACCGGTAATGATCGCCCCTGGCGGCTTCCGGGCATACTCCGGAGAAGTAGCCGGATGGCTCGGGCTCGAGGGCCATAATGGGGCCTTTCTCCAGCACCACTTCGACGCGCTTCCGCCGCGGCGCCCACACCCGAAAACTCACACTGCCATCGGCCAGGAGCTCAGCGCCAATCGGATATTTTCTGTGGGCGGGCATGAGCGGTCACGCGCGGTGCGGGTCCTCCTCTCTGAGCCGCGCCATCGAATCCATTATGGTAAACGAGGCGCCGCTCAATCGGTGAGTTCCCTCAGTATGGCGGTGCTTCGGGGGATCAACTCGTGATAACCGCCTCCGGCGACCACGGGTTTCTCCGACTTGTCCGGATAACCGGAATCGAGCAAAACCTCCCACGCCGTGCCATTCTTCTCCGGGACGTAAAAGCGGATCGGCTCGTGATGCGGATTCAGCAGGATCATGAACGTCTCGTCGCGGATGGCCTCGCCAACTCCGTTCACATCGTCCAGCGTCCGGCCGTTGAGCTGGAGACCGATGCAGCGGACCCAGCCTTTGTTCCATTCCTCGGACGTCATTTCGTGGCCGTCAGGCCGCAGCCACGTGATGTCCTGCTCGGTGTGGCCATTCACCTTGCGCGCTTCGGTTCCGGGGTCGATGGGGCGATCCTGGAAAAACTTGCGCCGGTGGAGGTTGGGATGCTGCCGCCGCAGTTCGACCAGCTGCCTGGTGAACTCGAGCAGCGATCGGCGGCGGTCGTCCAGATTCCAATCGAACCAACTGAGATCGCTGTCCTGCGCATAGGCGTTGTTGTTTCCTTGCTGGGTACGGCCGATCTCGTCGCCTCCGCAAATCATCGGGACGCCCTGCGACGCGAGCAGCGTCAGCAGGAAATTCCGCTTCTGGCGCTCCCGCGTCTCCAGGATCTGCGGGTCGTTTGTGGGGCCTTCGGCGCCGTAGTTCCACGAGTGATTGTCATTGCTGCCATCGCGGTTGTCCTCGCCGTTGGCCTGGTTGTGCTTCTCGCTGTAACTCACCAGGTCGTTCAACGTGAAGCCATCGTGGGCGGTTATGAAATTCACGCTGGCGGTGGGGTGGCGGCTGTCCCGCTGATACAGGTCGCTGGACCCGGTGAGACGGTAGCCCAGTTCGGCCAGTTGGCCGTCATCACCCTTCCAGTAGCGGCGAACCACGTCACGGTAGCGGCCGTTCCACTCCGCCCACAAAGGCGGGAATTTTCCGACCTGGTATCCGCCCTCGCCGACATCCCACGGCTCCGCGATCAGCTTCACCTGGGAGATGACCGGGTCCTGGTTGATGATATCGAAGAAGGCCGACAGGCGGTCCACTTCGTGCAACTCGCGTGCCAGGGCCGCCGCCAGGTCGAACCGGAACCCATCGACATGCATTTCTTGCACCCAGTAGCGCAAACTGTCCATGATCAGTTTGAGCACCTGAGGATGGCGCACGTTGAGGGTATTGCCCGTGCCCGTGAAATCCATATAGTAGCGCGGGTTGTCTTGAACCAGCCGGTAATAGGTAGAGTTGTCGATACCGCGAAAGCTGAGGGTCGGGCCCAACTGATTGCCTTCGGCGGTGTGGTTATAGACGACGTCCAGGATCACCTCGATGCCGGCGCGGTGGAGCGCCTTCACCATAACCTTGAACTCGCCGATCTGTTCGCCCAGAGCGCCGGCGGAGCTGTAGCGTGCGGCCGGTGAAAAAAAATTGATGGAGTTGTAGCCCCAGTAATTCCGCAGCCCCATGTCGAGGAGGCGTTTGTCGTCTACGAACTCGTGAACCGGCATCAACTCCACAGCCGTGATTCCGAGCTTTTTCAGATAGTCGATGGCAACCGGGTGAGCCAGGCCTGCGTAAGTCCCGCGCAATTCCTCGGGGATTTCAGTATGCGAGGCCGTGAATCCTCTGACATGCAGTTCGTAGAGGATGGAGTCGTGCAGCGGAGTGAGCGGTGGACGGTCGTTCTCCCAGTCGAAATGGGAGGTGGTCACGACGCTCTTGGGTACTCCCGGCGCACTGTCGTCGTTGTCGCAGGAGAGGTCCGCGCGATCGTCTCCGAGGGTGTATGCGAACACGGGCGCCCCGTAGTCCAGTGCGCCGGCGAGGGCGTGGGCGTACGGGTCGATCAGCAGCTTGGCGGGATTGAAGCGGTCGCCGTGCTCGGGCTCATAAGAGCCGTGGACGCGGTATCCGTACAACTGGCCAAGCTTCAACCCGGGCAGGTAGCAATGCCAGACGTATCCGGTGGACTCCCGGATCGAGACTCTCTCCACTTCGGCGGAATCAACGCTATCGAAAAGACACAATTCCACGCCGGTGGCTTTCTCGGAATAGAGTGAAAAATTGACCCCCATCCCATCCCAAGTGGCGCCCTGGGGGTAAGGCTTGCCGGGCAAAATGGTGCGTGCCATGCTTCCCTGAAGCGAAAGTGTAGCAACTGACCTTCCAACTGTTCTAAGGAATTGTTCGCGATGTCACGATCGCAATTGCTGGTGTCGTGAGCACTCCGGCGCTTGCCGGTCGCCGCAGATCGATTTCCTCCGGGCCAACAGCCCGAACTGTCGCTTCCATGGCGGACCTACATCACTGGCGGCGGGATTGTTCTTCGCTCAGGGTCGAAGCACTTCGTAGCGGAGCCACAGGACATCGCTCTCGCGGCGCTCCACAGACTTCAGCTCGAGAGGAAAGGCCGTCTTCCTCGCCGGGCTGACGCCGTCGAACACGGTCGCGATCTCGTGACGTCCGTCGATGCCCGGCACGATCAGGAGGCTTACCTCGTCTATGAGACCTTCCTCGAGGAATGCCCCATTGATGTGGCCGCCCCCTTCCAGCAGTAATCTACGAACTCCGAAATGCTCCCCAAGCAGGCTGACCGCTCTTTTCAAGTCCACTGACGTAGCGCCGGTCACGATATAGGAGATCCCCTTCTCCCGGAGCCTGGAGAGATAATCCTCAGAGACTCGCTCGCTCGAGATCGAGATCAGGTGATCGCCATCCAGGTCGCTGCCCGGCCACTGGAGCTTTCCTGTTGTGTCAACCGAGATCGCATACGATGCGGCGTGCCGGGCGACGTGCACGGACTGCCGCCCGGCCGGCAGGTTCGAGACCGGGACGAAGGGCTCGCTCTCCGCAAAGTGCTGTTGCATCGTGACACGGCCACAGATCCAGGCGTCGCCGTTCAGTTTTGCGCCCAGGGCCTCGTACTCACCCTTCCCGGTGACCTCCCGCAGAGCTGCGCCATCGATCCTGCCGTCTACCGAGGAGAGCATGTGACAGATGACATGGGGCCTCATCTTTCCTCCCGTGTCGCCTCAGACGATTCAGCGTCCCGTCATCCGCTCGATGTGTTCCGGGTAACGCGCGCCCTGCACCGTGATCTTCGACGCCGCCTCATCGATGTCCCGCAGATCGTCAGCCGTGAGGTGGATGGACACCGCCCCGATGTTTTCCTCCAGCCGGTTCAGCCTGGTCGTGCCCGGTATTGGCGCCATCCATGGTTTCCGGGCCAATAGCCATGCGAGTGCCACCTGCGCAACGGTGGCCTTCTTTCGTTCCCCGATGGCGGCCAGCAGCCCGATCAGCGCTTGATTCGCCTTGAGGGCTTCCGGTGTGAAGCGAGGCAAGGTACTGCGGAAGTCGGTGCTGTCGAACTTCGCATCTTCTCCGATCTTACCGGTGAGGAACCCCTTACCCAGCGGGCTGTAGGGGACCAGGCCAATTCCCAGTTCCTCGATCGTGGGGATCACTTCCTTCTCCGGTGTCCTCGTCCACAGCGAATATTCGCTTTGGAGAGCAGTCACCGGCTGGACGGCATGGGCGCGCCGGATGGTTTGCACGCCGGCCTCGGAAAGGCCGAAGTGCTTCACTTTGCCTTCGTGAATCAGGTCCTTCACCGCACCCGCCACGTCTTCGATCGGCACGTTCGGGTCAACCCGATGCTGATAGAGCAAGTCGATGGTTTCCACCTTGAGGCGCTGGAGCGAACCCTCCACGGCTTGCTTGATGTGCTCCGGCCGGCTGTTCAGGCCCGGCGGGCCCTTCATCCCGCGTGGATCGAGCTTCGGATTCAGGTCGAAGCCGAATTTAGTGGCGATTACGACCTGTTCGCGGAAGGGAGCCAGACCTTCGCCCACCAGTTCTTCATTCAGAAACGGGCCGTAAACCTCGGCGGTGTCGAAAAAGGTAATCCCGCGCTCCACCGCGGTCCGCAGCAGAGTAATCATCTCCTGCTTGTCCTTGGGCGGACCGTAAGAAAAGCTCATCCCCATGCAGCCGAGTCCGAGAGCCGAGACCTCCAGCCCGCTCTGCCCGAGTTTTCGCTTCTGCATCGTTTCTCCTTTGGAATTGTCTTCCTGTTCTTCAGAATAGGATCCAACACTTTGAAATCGATAACTCAATCCTGCCGATTTATTGCCTATTTCTCTTGCCATTGTTGACCCGCGCACAGACCGCGCAGGTATCCTGGGGAGAGGAGAGCTGACCTTGACCATGAAAAACCGCGTAGAAAAGCTCACTCCGCTGCCGGATCGAGCCGAAGCGTTGCGAGCGGAGCTGGCTCGCAAAATTGCCAGGTTCATGGGCTCTGAAGAGAAACGGGTAACCGACGTTTGCGGCCTGACGCTCGTGCGGCGGACGTCACCGACGGCGCCGTGCTCGGTCACCTACGAACCGAGTGTGACCGTGATCGCGCAGGGGCGAAAGCTCGTGGAGTTGGGGGGAAGCACGTTTCACTACGATGCATCGCGATTCCTCGTGACGGCGGTTGATTTGCCGGTGGTCAGCCGCGTGGTCCAGGCCAGTGAAGCCGCACCCTGCCTGGCGCTCTCGCTCAAGCTCGAAATGCCCGTCGTCCGGGAGGTGCTCAGCCGTGGGGAGATTCAGATGGCCGAGGCGCCGCCGGACTCCCCTGGCATGGCCACCGGCGAGACCACGGTGGAATTCCTGAGCGCATGCTGCCGCCTGCTGGACCTCCTGGACTCTCCGCAAGATGTTCCCTTTCTCAGTGGCTTGATCCAACGCGAGATCATTTACCGCATCCTTCGCAGCGCGGAGGGAGCACGTCTGCGGGCGATCGCCACGCTTGGAGAGCAGAGCCAGCGGACGGCCAAGGCCATCGGCTGGATCCGAACCAACTACGCCAAATCGCTGCGCGTGGAACATCTCGCGGAGATTGCCGGCATGGGTGTTTCCACGCTTCATCATCACTTCCGCGTTTTGACCGCCATGAGTCCTCTCCAATACCAGAAACAGCTTCGACTGCAAGCCGCGCGGGGACGCATGCTGATGGATGGCCTGGACGCCGCCAGCGCCGCTTTTGAAGTCGGATACGAGAGCGCCAGCCAGTTCAGCCGCGAGTATAGCCGCTTCTTTGGCCGGCCGCCGATGCGGGACATTCGCACTCTGCGCTCGCCAGGCAATCCGCCGTTGGAGTCGATCGGCAATCGAGCCCTGCCGGGCCTATGAACCAGCCTCCGCAGGCGCCATGCCGGGCGACGCTCAACATCTACCCGTGACGATGTGGCGCGGGCACTCCTGCCTGCCGTCCCGACTCATCGGGACGCTTGTAGGACGTCCCCAGGTTCGCTGGCCGCAAGTGGTCTTCGAGGCTGTATCTCGCCAATGCGCCCGAAAATGCAGACCCTCCCGCTCCATCTTCACTGAAGCAGGTCAGATAACTTGTGAACAAGCCCGCTAACCCCACACCGGCCGGAAGCGTGGTCCAGAGATTCGTCACTGGATAGGGCGGTGCCGGGCTTGAGCGTAAACTCCGCCACAACGCATCCTACCCGCGGCCAAACCCTGTCCCCCACTTGCTAGTGAATCCCGGCGATTGCCCGCTCTTCTCTCGTGACGATGTCCTTCGGAAGCGCCAGATATCCGAGCGCCGCGGCCTGCCTCTGGCCAGGCCCGAGCATCCAGACCAGGAATGTGGCGATCGCATGGCGCTTGTTTTCGTCCGGGATAGAGGTGGGAACCACCAGCCAGGTGAGCGACGCAATCGGGTACGCGCCTTTGCCGGGAGCGTCCACGATCGAGACGTCGAAATTGTCGCGTAGCTCGATCGCGCGGCTGGCAGCGGCGATGCTCTCGAGGCTGGCTTCCACAAACTCGCCATCCCGATTGCGCACTCGCCCATAGCTCAGGTGGTTTTGGAGCGCGTAAATCCACTCCACATACCCGATCGAACCGCCCAGTTCCTTCACGAGCTTGGCCACGCCGTCGTTTCCGGTCGCCGGCCGGCCGGTTGGCCACGCTGGCGCAAGCCTCGAGCCCACCTGGCTCTTCCACCGCGGGCTGACCTTCGAGAGGTAATCCGTCCATGCGTAACTCGTGCCGCTGCCATCCGCCCGATGAACCACCACGATGTTCAGATCGGGAAGGGTGAAGTCGCGATTGCACTGCTTCAAAATCGGGTCGTTCCACTTGGTGATTTTTCCCAGGTATATGCCGGCCAGTGCCTCCGGCGTGAATGCAATCTCATGTGGGAGCCCGGGCAGGTTGACAATCGGAACCACCGCGCCGATCACCGATGGAAACAGCAGATACTTGCTCTCCTGGCCGGGAGTAATCTCGTCGACCGCCTGCGGATTGTCCGAAGCTCCGAAGTCAACCCGTCCCGCCACCAGCTCCCGGATCCCCTCTTCCGACCCGACCGCGCGGTAATTCAGCTCCACATCCGGGTTTTCGCGGCGGTAATTCATGAACCACTTGGCATAGACCGGCTGTGGGAACGTCGCGCCCGCGCCATTCAGAATCGTGGCGGCGTGTGAAGGAATGACGGTCTTAAGCGCCGCTGGTTGCTGCTCCAGGGCCTCACCCAGATGCTTCACGATCCGCTTCGAAAGATCTTTCGCAATGTCTCCGGAACCGATCGCCGGCGTGACCAGGTCTGACCAGAGAGTTACTCCCTGGAGATCCCTCAGTTCCACGGAGAGATACCCCGCATACACCGGCTCTCCGTTCGCAGGCAGCCTTCCGGAGCGTGGATTGAGACTGCGGTATCCTCGAATCCAGATCTCACCGCCGCCACCCAGGATCAAGTCCGCCCTGGACGCGTCGGCCACCAGCGATACCGCGCCCAGTTTTCGGATTTCGCCGGCCAACGCGCTTCGCAACTTCTCCGCGTCTCCTTTGGTGGCGAATGGCTCGACGTAAAGCCGCCGCTTTTCAACGGCCCGCCCAGCCTGCCACGCAAGCACCGGCGAAGCCAGAGCGCCGCAGCACACCGCTGCGAACAGCCATCGCAAGGCTCCAATGTTACGAATCCATGAACATTGGGTGGACCGCGGGTGAATTCTTGACATTGCCCGTTGGTCTGCCCAACGATGGAGGGACGTTGCGATTGCTGGCACTGTTCCTCATTCTTACATCCAAGTTCCTGCCCGCTCAAGAGAGCCCGGCACCGCAGCCTCCGTCGGACGACGAATTGTTGTTTTGGAGCCGCTTCTGGATATCCGCGCAAGCCAACTTCATCCGTCAACAGCATGCCACCTTCGCGGCAGATTACTCCGGGCCGAACAGCTTCCTGCCGGACCGCGAACACGCCACCTCGCGAATCGAGACGTTATATACCGGCTTCCAGATCAGCCGCAGTCTCGAAATCCTCTGTGACGTGGAGAGCGCCGGGGGAGGAGGACTCAGCAACGCGCTCGGCGTTGCCGGCTTCACCAATGTGGATGTGGTCCGAAATCCGACTCTCGGCGAGGCGCCCTATGTCTCCCGAGTGATGCTGCACTACACCATCCCGCTTTCGAAAGAAACCGCCGAGACGACCCGCAACCCGCTCTCGCTGGCCTCCACCGTTCCGGAACGCCGCTTGGAACTACGGTTGGGCAAAATGAGCACCGTGGATTTCTTCGACCTCAACTCCGTTGGCAGCGACAGCCACCTTCAGTTCATGAACTGGGCTCTCGTCAACAACGGCGCGTTCGATTATGCCGCCGATACCCGCGGCTACACCTATGGCCTGGTGATGGAGTATTACGACAGGAACTGGGCCGCGCGATTCGGAGAGATGCTGATGCCTACCGTTGCCAACGGCATTCAGCTCGATTGGAACATCGCCCGCGCGCGCGGCGAGAACTTCGAGTTCGAATATCACCCCGCCTGGATTCCGAAACGTGCCACCGTGGTGCGGGCGCTCGGATTCGTCAATCACGCCAACATGGGCAGCTACCGGGAAGCCATCGATGGCTACTTGTCCGGAAAGGACCCGCTCCCCGATGTCACGCTCTACCGGAAGCAAGGCAACGTCAAGTACGGTTTTGGGCTGAACGCTGAGCAGGAAGTCACTCCCCTGATCCGCGCCTTCGGGCGGTTGGGATGGAACGACGGCGCCAACGAGTCGTATGCCTACACCGAGATCGACCGGACTGCCGAATTTGGCGCCGATCTCCGCGGAAAGCGTTGGCACCGCTCTCAAGATAAGATCGGCGCGGCCTTTGTGGCAAACGCCATCTCGGGCGACCACCGCCGGTACCTGGCTCTCGGCGGCCAGGGCTTCATCCTCGGCGATGGAGGTTTGCGCTACGGTCTCGAGAAGATCTTCGAGACCTACTACACGGCTCACGTGTGGCGCGGCGTCTCGCTCGCCATCGACTATCAGCACGTCACCGACCCGGGCTACAACCGGGACCGCGGCCCGGCATCCGTCGTGAGCTTCCGGGTCCACATCGAAGACGCTATTCCGTTCGGGCAGTTCGGCGGCAGGTGATGGCGGCGCCATTCACAGATCACGGAGCGAGGTGAGCGGATCCACGTGGGACGCCCGCCGTGCCGGAGCCCAGGACGCGACCGCCGTAACAACCAGGAGGAGGAGCGGTACGCCGATATACGCCATCGCGCTGATATGGCCGAAAGCAAAGAACGCCAGGGTAGAACCGACTCCGCGGCAGACGAAAATGGCCAATGCCAATCCCACGGTGACTCCCGCGCCTCCCAGCCGCAATCCTTGCCGCAGCACCATCCAGACTACCGCCCGCCGCTCCGCTCCCAGCGCCATGCGGATGCCGATCTCGGTGGTGCGCCGGCTCACCGCATACGCCACCAGGCCGTACAAGCCTACCGCGGCCAGGACCATGCCCATCAACCCCATGAGCAGTACGTTCTGCAGGATCATATTCGAGGTCTTCACGCCTCTCTGCGAATAAAGGTCCTGCATGGTGCGAACGTCGAAAAGCGGCATGTCCCGGTCGAGTGTGCGCACCGCATCCCGCACAACGGGGGCGATGGCGCCGGCATCACGAGCTGCCGATTCGGCCACCAGCGACAGCCGCGGCGACGCGTGCTGGCGGTAGGGCAGGTAGACGTAGTCCAGCAAGGGCTCGACTATCCACCCGACCTTCGATTGCCGGGCCACCCCTACGATCTCGACCAGGGGGCCTTCCGCGTCGTCCAGGTGGAATCGCTTGCCCACCGCGTCTCCCTTCCAATAGTGGTTGGCCATCTGCTCGTTGACCACGGCCACCAGCGGTGCGTGCTCCCCATCCGACTGGAGAAGGTCGCGCCCGCGCAGAATCGGGACGTTCATGGTTTCAAAGTAGCCCTCGCTGATGTACGTGCCGATCGTGAGCATGGCCCGCTCGCCCCGCGGCAATTGCCACCCTTGTGGGACCAGGTTGATCCTCGCGGAGTTCGACATCATGGGCACCGTGAACGTGAGGGCGGCGGACCGCACCCCCGGCGCCGAACGCGTCCGATCCAGCAGATTCTGGAAAAATCGCGACGCCTGTTCCGGCGTATAGTTCGCAAAGCGGGTGTCGATTGTGGTGAGGAAGAGGCGATCCACGCGATACCCCGGTCCGGGGAGCAGTTGTTCGCGAAAGCCCTGCATCAGGGCGGCGGAGACTGCCAGCAGCACCACCGAGAGGGCCACCTGGCCGGCAACGATCGTGTTTCGTCCCCAGAGCCGGCGCCGCCCGCCACTGTCGGCATCTGCGGCTTTGAGCGCCGGTACCAGGTTGGGTCGGGTGGCACGCAAGGCCGGCGCCAGCCCGAACAGCACCGTGCTCAGCACCGAGATGGCAAGCGTAAACAGCAGAACACGCCGGTCCACTTCGATCACCCATACCACCGGCACGTCGGTGGGAATCGGCATGCGCTTCCAGAAAGCCGCCAGCGCTTCTGCCAGAAATGAGCCACCCACCCCGCCCGCTATGGCCACCAGCAGATTCTCGAGCAGGAACTGCCGGACGAGCGCCGCCCGCCCCGCGCCTATGGCCAGCCGCACCGCGATCTCCCGCGAGCGCGCTCGTGCCCGGCTCAGCAGCAATCCCGCCACGTTGGCGCACGCCACCAGCAGCACGCAGATGCCCAGCAGCCCAAGCATCGTCACCAGCTCCATCGTGGCCCGGGACTGCGTTGCACGGAACTGCAATTCCGTCTGCACCACCAGACGCTGATCGCGGCTGGCCGCGCCGTGCAGTTTCTGGAGATCCTTGGAAATAGCCCCGATATCGGATTGGGCCTGTGGCAGACCGGCGCCCGGCTTCAGCCGTCCTTTCACGAACAGCCAGCCGAAGTCGCGATTCACCAGGGAATCGCGCGGTCCCATGCGCGGCGACATCGTCAGCGGAACGTACACCTGGGGCCGCATGAACAGATCGATGCCGGTGAAGTGCTCCGGCGCCACTCCGATCACCGAAAACTCGACGCCGTTCAGCCGGATAGGCGATCCCACAATACCCGGGTCGCCCCCAAATTGGCTTACCCAGAAATCGTGGCCCAGCACCACCACCGGGTCGCGCCCCGCCACCCGGTCTTCCTCGGCGTTGAAACCGCGTCCCACGGTGGGCTCCACTCCCAGCACATGAAAGAAGTTGCCCGACACGTACAGTCCCCATTTGACGCGCGGCAAGGCATCGGAATCCGGACTGTAACTGAAGAACGAGTAGGAAGCCGCCACCAGACCGTCGAAGCTGCGATTGCGGTCGCGCAGGTCGATGTAATCGGGGTAGGAAATCGCCGGGTTGTCGCCGAATGCCGCCGGTATCGCCGTGTTGATGGCCAATACCCGCCCAGGCTCCTGGACCGGCAGGGGGCGCAGCAGCATCGAGTCGGCGAAGCTGAACATCGACGACGTCGCGCCTATACCGATGGCCAGCGAGCAGATTGCCACGGCGGTGAAGCCTTCGTCCTTGCGAAGGACCCGGAAGGCTTGACGGATCGACGGCAGCATGGGGCCTCCTTCCAATCTCTGGATTCCTAGAAGCAGGAGCAAGCCGATTGCCGGGCGTCGAGCTTCGGCAGTCTCAATAATATCAGTAATTAGGGCCTGAAAATACTGCCCTGTAGTGTTCGATTGTGGGACTCGGCGGTCGCCTGGGCCACGCCTAAAACGACGGCGTGGACAACGCTAGGAGGTCTCCGGCCGGTGGCGTTTCAGCAGATTCCGGATACGGTCTCGCGAACTGGCCATGGCCTTTGCGAGAAATCCGCGCCAGCTTCTGGAAACACTCATTTCACACATTCCGCGGGTAACACCATACACCGCGAAGAAGGACTCACCCAGTCCGGGACGGCGTTCAGCATCCGGGTGTGTCATGTTCCGTTGCCTCCCGACACTTAGACGTCGGCTCCAGGCGAAAAGGTACAGCGCGTCTACCGGCAGTTCGTGCTCTCGGAGCCTGCGAATTGAAACAGAATTCCCACGACTCGAGGATTCAGTTTCTGCATCGCCGGGGTGCTCGACGAGATCGGCCGATCGCCCCGGACCGCGTGCACCTCCTCCGGTGTCATGGGGACGGAATACCGCCCGCCGGTGCGCGCACCGTCCAGGGTCAGCACCACGCGGCCCCCGCAATCCAGCCTGGCCAGTTTGCCGCCGTCCCACGAAGTCACGTTGCCGCCGTAATTGAATCCGAAGCCGGACAAGGTAAAATGGCCGCCATTCAGGCTTTCCAGCTCCGCGAGCGTCGTGCCAAACCGGATTCCCCCGGCGACCTGCCAGCGGCACGCTCCGCGCCGCAGGCCATGGCAGATGAAGATCTGCCTGGGGTGCGCCTGCGGCCCTTTACCGTCCCAGGAAATCGCCAGGGCCTGAGAGGGATCGTTCTTGTAAACCAGCGTCGCCGCCTGCAGCATCCCTTCGTCCAGCTCGATCTCGTCGTCTTCCACCGCGCCGGTCGGGAACAGGCGAGGCAAATCGGCACGGACCGCGGTGGCGGCAATCGGCCCTACCCGCAGCCCGGCCACAATCGTCCAATCCTGCGCCGGCGCCGTCTGCGCTGCCAGCGCGGCGGGACACAGAAACGCCAGCAGAACCGGCCGCATCCGTCTCATACCGAGTACCGCGGTGGTGTAATTCCCTTTTCGCGCAGGTAAACCTCGGCGTAGCCGCGGTGATGCGCCGTATGGATGAACGCGTGCAACACCCAGTCCCACCCCGTTTGCGGCGGTGTATTCGGCCGGCCGGGGTAGGATTTGTCGAGGTCCGCTTCGCTGATTCCCTTCAGAACACCGGCACAGAAATCGAAGCTTGCGGTGAGATACTTTCGGGTCGTCTCTTTGTCGAACTTCTCGGGCGGTTGGAGGGAATCGGGGATCTCGCCGGCTTTGAATCGCGAAATGTAAAAGGCGTTGTTGGTGCCGAGGTGTTGCATGAGCTGGCCATACGAGCGCATCTCGGCCTTCGGCTTGAAGTCGTAGCTGTCGGCCGGCATGGCGTCGGCCACCTGCAGAGTGAAGACCTTGGCCTTGTCCCAGCGGGCGAGAAAGATCTCCAGTTCCTTGCCCGCCGCGCGCGCCTGGGGCGCTGCCGCCGCTGCCGCTCCCATGACCACCCGCCCGATCGCCGTGCGCCGTTTCATCGCGTCCTCCTGTTTCGCCAGTATATATCCGTGGCCGGTGATAAGCTGATCCTCGTGCCGCGCGCCTTCCTCATCGACACCGACACCGCTTCTGACGACGCTGTGGCGCTCATCATGGCCCTGCGCGCGCCAGATGTACAGGTGGCCGCCATAACCGTGGTGGCGGGCAATGTCCCGGTCGCGCAGGCCACGCGCAATGCTCTCTATACCGCGGAGTTGTGCGGATCCGAGGTCCCGGTTTATTCCGGGGCGGAGCGGCCGCTCTGGCGCGAGTACGCCCACGCCGAGTGGTTTCACGGAAAGGATGGACTGGGAGACCGCGGATTTCCTCCTCCCCGCCGCGCGCCCCAGCGGATGCACGCCGTGGATGCGATCATCCGGACGGTCTCGGCGAACCCGGGCCTCGTGCTGGTCACGCTGGGACCGCTCACCAACCTGGCGATGGCCGTGGCCCGCGACCCGGGGTTGGTGGCCAATGTCAGCCGGTGTGTCATCATGGGCGGCAATCCGTGCTGCGAAGGGAATGTGACCCCCGCCGCCGAGTACAACATCTGGGTGGACCCGGAGGCGGCCCGCATGGTGCTGCGGTCGGGCCTGCCGATCGAATTGGCCGGCTGGCACCTCTGCCGCGGCGATGCGGTCCTCAGACAGACCGACATCGACCACGTCTTGAGCCTGAACACCCCCCTGGCGCGCTTCGCCATCGACTGCAATGCCACCGCGCGGGAAGCGTATCGGGTACAGACCGGCGAGGATGGAATCTCGCTGCCGGATCCGGTCGCGATGTCGATCGCGCTCGACCCCGCCGTCTGCACCGCGGTGAGCGCGCATTTCACCGACGTCGAAGTCGCCGGCGAATTGACGCGCGGAATGACCGTAGTGGACCGCCTGAACGCCGCCGGCAACGATCGCAATCGCGAGGTCTGGAAACCGCTGCTCGGCCGTGTCCCCCGCGCCCAAGTCGTATGGTCGATTGATGTCGCACGTTGGAAGGCCGCGCTCTACCGGGCGCTGGCCGGCACCGCCGCGGCATAAGCGCCGCTGCGCTGTTCAACGTGGTCCAGGCACTCCTGCCTGCCGCGTCCCGACTCATCGGGGCACTTGTCGGCCGCCAGGCACTTCCGTCGCAAATGGTGAGGCTGTCACACACCCCTCTGCCCAACGCCTCAGCCCGAATTCCGGAATGCAGCCACCATCAATGCATCCGCCAGTTTCTGAGGGTCCGCAGCCGACGTGCCCATCACACCCATCTGCCTGCTCAAGACCTCATCATTCAGATCCCGGCTGCCGCCTCGCATTTCCTGGAGCCGCGGAAATCCTTCCGCCAAACTCCGCAGCGTCGCCTCGACCTCCGCGCCCAATTTCGCGGTGTGCGCAATCAGAGCTTCGCTTTGCAGCGCTGCCTTGGGACTCGCCACGCCACTCTTCGCGGCCCGCTTACTCGATGAGGGCTGCCCCACCCCTGTCGTGGCGCGATACAATTCCAATTCCGCCTCGAAATTGCCCCGGTAGACCGAAAGCAGGGCGACCCGATGTCGCGCGGTCAGGTCCGGGGATCCGGCCACCTGCCCCACCAGTTCCAGAAAGGCCGAACGCGCCTTTTCCTCCTGGCCGGCCCAGATCAGGTCACTTGTCTTTTTCCAGCACGCATGGAACGGCAGAGAAGTGTAATCATTTCGCTCCGTCTGCGATGCGATTCTGACCAGGCAATGGTCGTAACGCGTCACCGGCCGCGCGGAATCGGCTGTGGCGCCCGAGAGCAGTTCGCCGCCTTTCGTCCAAAGCGCGCCTCCGAGTTCTTCGGCGCTGCAATTCACGTACGCCAGGAAGCCCTCGCGAAACTCGGAAAACTCGTCGCGCGCTCCGATGCGCAGCGTCGTTTCGCTGAGACCCAACAGCCGGCCCAATCCCGAGGTCACGACCTTGGCCACCGGCAGGTACCCCGAGAGTCCCGTCAGCTCGAACGCGCCCGCAACGTCGGCCAACAGGCTGAAGAACTCCGTGCTGGCGCTGTTCGCCGCCGTCCGGAACAGGCCGATGAAAAGCGATAACCCGCCGCCGGTATAAGGACACGGCCCGAACATCCGGGTGTTCCGATACTCGATATTCTGGTCCTTCAGATACGACTGGATGCTCGCCAGCAGTTCCTTGCCCACCACGTACGGCACCGACTGTTTCTGCCCGCCGTATTGAAATTCGGCCGCGGCAATCGTCATCGGCGCGAATCCCTGCCAGAGTTTGCGCGCATCCGCCAGAAACATCTTGGAGAGGGAAATCGTGAAGTACGCCTGGTCAGGCGCCAACCCGGCGCTCCCGTAGCCGGCATCCAGAACATGATCGTCCGCAATCCGGCTGTACACCTTCTGAGCCGTCGCCCCGTGCATCACCGTTTCCACAAAACTGGAGAAGGCGCCCATCGATCCTCCCATAACAATCTGAATTCCCTGAGTTTGGCCGCGAAGAATTCTCAGCCCCGGACGGATACTGACCCTCAGTCCGAATCCTGCAAAATCAACATCGCCGACGCCCAGATCTTGTCTTGTTTGTACGCATCCCGAATCGCGCAGCGGGTGGAAAGAAACGCGCTGTCCAGCCGCGGCGTGCCTCCCTTTTCAAACAGGCACTGGTAAAACGTTCGGGCGAACTCCAGCGCTGCCCAGTCGTTGATCGGCCACCGGAAGCCCAGCACTCCGGGAATCTGCAGCCGGGCCAACTCGAAGACGAACCCCGCCTCGGAGCTTTTGCACCCGCTCAGATAGAGGAACCGCGTCTTCGCGCGATCCAGATACGTGTTGAACAGCTCGATGTCGAGCGCATCCACGTATTCGCCCGGAAAGAGCAGGTATCCCTTGCCGGTGGCCTCGTCGTAGTGGCTGTGGCCCGCATAATGCACCCAGTCCCACTGGTCGCTGCCGAGCACATCTTTGACGAACGTCTTGAACGTCGATCCCGCGGGCGTGTCCTGTGGACGGATCCGCCTGAGCCGCACAGCTTTACCCGCCAGGATTTTCTCGACCGCGTCGGCCTCCTCCGTGACGTTCGCCAGCGTGTCCAACTGCAACGGTCGCCCCGCGCTGTCCTTCAGATTCCCGACTACGCCCTCCGCGGGCGACTCGATGATCAACGCGTTGAATGGCTCCTTGCCCCTTCCGCGTCCGTTGAACAGCACCGGCCGGTCCATCACTTTCTGCCCCGAGCGGATCAACTGCCGGTACATCGGCACCCGCAGCATCCAAAAGCTATCCTCTGACGGAGGGGTGAGCGCTTCCAGCGCGGCCGGATGCACAGACTTGTCGATGCTGAAGCAGATACTCTTTCTCTCCTCGCCCCCAACCTTGTTTTGAGCATCTTTCAATTCGCTCAGAAACCCGGGGTTATCGTAGAGAAGCAATTTGCCAAAAGCCTGCCCGATATCGAGAAGTTCGTCTTCCCAATCCTGCGAGTTGTCGCCGGCCCAACGCGACCTGCGCACGATACTCTTGAGGGTGCGCGAGTCCATCTGCAACGGGACCGGCGGTTTGGTGTAAGTGAACCCGCCAACGCCTTTGAGTTGGTAATTCCAAAGCTGATTCTCGAGGTCCAGGCTGACCACTACCTTCACCTGCCCGGGTTCCTCTTCCTGCTTGCCGTTGGTTGCCTGCTCGATCGCGCGCGAAACCGCGGCCACGAACGCGTCTTCGAATCCGGTGGAATCGTCCATCAGCAGCAGCCGGCAATTCCGCAGGCGTTCGGTTCTCGCCAGCAGGCCGTTGCTGGCCGTGTCCGCAATCAGGATCTTCTGCGCGTCGCCATGGCCCGCTTGCTCCAACCACTCCAGAAACTCCATCCCTTTGTTCTCGGTCTGGCTGCCCCTGGCCCGAAAATCCGCCGCGATGCTGAGGTTCGCGATCACCACGCGAAACGGATCCTCCTTCTGCGCGCGGCATTGTTCCTGCGCGTCGGAAGCGTAGCGGACCTTCTCCATGAGCACATCCGGCAATCGCTCTTTGAGCGCGCTGGACATCAGGTCCAGCATGTCCGCGTCCGGGTGAACTGCAAGAATTTTGCGCATGTCAAGCCTCCACCTGCGCCCGCGGCAGATCCAACTGAAACCGGACATCGCCGTTGGGCAAGGTGCCCTGCCGGAACATGCCCCCGTGCCGCCGCATGAACCTGCCGATAGTTTCGGCGCCGAGCGAGATCTCGTGGAGGACCTCGCAGATGGCTTCCGGCGGCGCGCCTTCGCCATCGTCTTCGCGGGTGGATCCGGGTTCCGGAGGGAACGGCCCCCGAATCTCGATCCCCAGCCGATCCGCTGTGGACGCCAGTTTCACCTCGACTCTTTCGTTCGGCGGTAGGAACCGCAGCAGGTAAGAAATCGTGCTTTCCACTGCGAACTCGATTTCGAACGGATCGCCGCGAACGTACAGGTCAGCCGTATCCAGGCCTTCCAGGGATAACAGGTCCTGCGGAAAACTGTCCGTAATCCGCCGCAGAAGGTCTCCGGCGTTCAACAGATACTCCTTGGATGCCGGCGAACCGGGATCCTGGCTGTAGAGCGCAAGCCGCTCATACGTGAGATCGACCTTGCGCAGTTGCGCCAGCGCCTTTTTCAAAACCACCGCGGTCTCGCTCTGCGGTTCCTCGGCTTTTCGTTGCAGCCGCTGGATCCAACTGTATGCCAGGGAAAGAGGAGTCTTGGTCTGGGCCGCGATTTCGCGATACGTGTGCCGCAAACCTTCCAACTCCGCGATCCGCTTCTGTGCTGTCAGGTCTCGGGCGGTGATGACCCACGCTCCAAAACCCTCCAGCTCGCGCGACCCAACCAGTACCGGCAGAACACTGCCGTCCTTCCGCCGCATCATCGTCTCGATCCCGGCCAGCGGGGGCGCCTCAAACAGCCGCTTCGCGATGCCCGCCTCGAAGTAATTGCCGATCGGAGAGCCGGTCATCTCCTGGGTCGTAAACAGCAGGCGCTCCACCGCCGCCGCATTGTGCCGGATCACGGTTTTAGCCGCGTCCGCAATCAACACCAGCGCGGGCGTGTATTCGAACGCGCTTTCGATGAGTGCTTTGTCCCAGACCGCCCCGAACAGACCGCCAATCTCGTCGAGCAGGCTCCTGAGCTGCTTCTGCTCCTCATCCGCGAAGGCGTTCTCCCGCTTGTCCTCAACATTCAGAATGCCCGAGATCCGGCCGTTGACCCGGATCGGCATGCACAGCTCCGAAAGCGTCGCCCGCTGGAGTGCCACAAACACATCCTGGAACTGCGGATCGGCCGGCAGGTTGTCGATGCGCACATCCTGGTCCGTTCTGCAGACGTAGCCCAGAACGCCTTTGTCGAAGGATTGCGAGTAGCCTTCCTCCACCTGGAATTCGGTCGATGACGACTGGCTCAATAACCGGATCCTCCGGCTGCCTTGTTCGATCGTGTAGATCTCGACGCTCTCCCAGCCATACTGCTCCGCGATTTTCTTCGCCGCCACCTCGGCGATCTCCTCCGGCGTCCGGCGGATGAACATCTCCTTGATCAGATCGTTGCGAAACGACAGCTCCTCGCTTTCGAGCGAATGCAGCGCCATCAGAAACGCCTTGGCAATCGGCAGGGCCTTCAAAATCCGCATCTGCCGCTCGTTGAACGCGTCGGGGTTCCGGCTGCTGCAACTGAAGGTCGCGACCACCCGGCCGCTCCGCACCACCGGAAACCGCGCCGATTTGACAAACCCGGAGTTGAGAAACTTCTGCACGGTCGGGTCATCCCGGAACTCCGGGAACTCTTCCACGAACTGCGCGATCTCGGTGACCTGGATTTCCTGCCTCTGGCTCCACCGGGCCAGCGCTCCGCACATTGGATACCAGCGCTTATGGCTCTCCACCTGCCGCTCCGGATCGTAGGACAGCATCATGCGGGAGTGCCTGCCGTTCTTGCTGAAGATACTGAAGGCGCCGAAATCGAAATCCAGCAAGGGACGAATCTGTTCGCAAACCGCCCGAAAGATCGCGGCGGCTCCCGACGCGCGGTGAATCACCTCCTCGAACTCCTCGACCCGGCGCTCCAGTTCCACGCTGCGCACAATCGCTAAAGAGCCTGCGTGTTCCCCGTTTTCGGCGATGATCGGCATGCCCGACACCAGGACGGGCACGTGCCGCCGCTCGGGAAAGTGGAGCACTTCAATTTCGTATTCCGTGCTCAGCCCCTGCTGGCGGTGCTGCGCCTGGTTGCGTAAAATCTGAATGCCTCTCTTGTCGGCAATCAGCTCATGAATCAACCGGCCTTCGAGGGTCGGCAGTCCGAGGATCTCGGCAGCCGTCCGGTTGCTGGCCACCACTCTGTAATCCTTGGACACCCGCAGCATGCCCAGCGACGACTGGTCGAAAACCGCGGCCGCCCATTGGTCGAACTGCCCGATCGCATCGGAAGGTAACCGTTGTGAATCCGTCATCATACATCCCACCTTGTGGTATCGTGATCCGGCGGCGGCCGGCGTTGCATTCATCCGGGGGTTGTGGGCAACCTCTGCGGTTTTCAAACCCGCGAACCCTCGTCAATTATTACGATTTCTTTGAATATTCAGGATTTACCGACCGTACGAATTCACACTAATATGGACGATTTTGCCAGACGTGGCGCAGGCACTCCTGCCTGCCGCGCCGAGACTCATCTCGGCGCTTGTCGGGCGTGTACAGTGCCAGTGCCCAGGAAGGGACTCTCGAGGCTGCCTCGCCCCGGCACTCGTGCCGGACTCTTCAAACCGCGCACCGCCCTTTCCTATTGACACCCCAAAGGAACGCTGCTATCCTTCCTTTGGCAATGCCAATGGAACACGTCGATGCATGAAGCCAGGGCTGAACTATTGCAGGGTACGCTCGATCTGATGGTCCTGAAGACTCTCGACGTGATGGGAGCGATGCACGGCTTTGGCATCGCGCGGCGCATCGAGCAGGTCAGCGCAAATGCTTTGCACCTCAACGAAGGCACCGTCTACGCGTCGCTCTTGCGTCTTCAGCAGAAAGCCTGGATCTCCGCCAGCTGGGGTGCCTCGGAGAACAACCGGAAAGCCAAGTTCTACGCGATCACCCCGTCCGGACGCCGGCAACTCCGCCGGGAGGTGGAGAACTGGGACCGGACTGCCGGCGCGGTCGGCCGTGTCCTGGATATGGAAGCCGGGGCATAAGGCATGTGGCGATTCCGCCTTCTGGCTTCGCGTTTGCGCGGCGCCTTCCTCCCCGATCCGTCTGGCCGCGAATTCCACCTGGAGATCGAGGAGCACTTGCGCCTCCTCGAGGAGCGATTCAGGCGCCAGGGCCTGTCGCCGGCCGATGCCCGGCTGGCCGCCCGGCGCGAATTCGGTGGCATCGCCCAGCTTCACGAGCATCTTCGCGAAACCCGCGGACTTCCGTTTCTCGAGAATCTCGGGCGGGATCTCGTTTTCAGCCTGCGCATGATCCGAAAGCAGCCCGGCTTCTCCCTGATGGTAATCGCCATTCTCGCGATCGGGCTGGGCGCGAACACTGCAATCTTCAGCCTTGTGAACGGAATCCTGCTCCATCCCCTCCCGTTTCCTCATCCCGAAAACCTGGTTGCCATCTTCGAACGGAATGTCCTGGACCACGGGATTTCCGATTACTCTGTCGCTCCAGCCAATTATTTCGACTTGCAGAAGCAGGCAACCACCCTCGATCGAATCGCGGCAATCAGCTACGCCCGCCTGAATCTCTCGGGCACGCCGGACGGCGCCGCTCCCGAACGGATTGACGTTTGTGCCTGCTCCGCCGGCCTGTTCGACACGATTGGAACCATGCCGGCCGTGGGACGAGGCTTCCGGCCGGAAGAAGACCGTCCCGACGCTCCTCCGGTGGCCGTGATCAGCTACGATTTGTGGAAACAGAGGTTCCAGGGGTCTCCACGCGCGCTGTCAGGCGTCATCAAGCTGGATTCGCGCCTGTACACCGTAATCGGCGTGATGCCTCCTGGTTTTAGTTACCCCGCAAGGTCCATCCAGGCCTGGATTCCAATCCAGACCTGGCTTCCGCCGGTGGTGCTCCAGGCTCATGACAACCATGTATTGACGGTGATCGGCCGGCTGCGAATGGGAGTCGGCATGGCGCAGGCGAATGCGGAGATCGACGCCATCATCGGCCGCTACCAGCGGCAGCATCCCGAGGAGGTGATGGGAACCGGCGCCAGGATTGTGCCTCTCGCGGATAGCGAAGGGAAAGATGTTCGCAAGTTACTCCTGTTCCTCTTTGGAGCGGTGAGCTGCGTCCTTCTCATCGCCTGCGTCAATGTGGCGAACCTGCTTCTCTCGCGGGCGGCGGCACGCCGGCGCGAAGTGTCGATTCGGACGGCCCTGGGCGCCGCGCGGGGCCGGATTGTCCGCCAGTTGCTCATGGAGAGTATCGTGCTGTCTCTGTTGGGCGGCTCCGCCGGAATGCTGCTCGCGCTGGAGCTGATCAATCGCTTAGTTGACTGGTCACCCGGCGCAACCTGGGTTCCACAGGCTGTAACGATTCGCCCCGACCCCACGGTATTCTTCTTCAGCTTGAGTGCGGCGGTTGCCGCGGGTGTCTTCGCCGGTCTGCTTCCCGCCCTCCGGATTACGACCTCGGCAGACCTTGCCCGAAATCTGAAAGAGACCGGAAGGGTAGCGACCCCTGGACGGTCTCTGGACCGGTTCCGTGACATCCTGGTTGCCTCCGAGGTTGCTCTCGCCCTCATTCTGCTGGCCGCCGCGGGAGTGCTCATCCGTAGCTTCGGCCATCTGGTCACCACCAATCTCGGTCTGGGCACCTCAAACCGCCTGATCATGCGGTTGTCTCTTCCGGACACCCGCTATCATGAACGCCTTCAGGTTTCCAGTTTCCTCAAGGAGCTGACCGCGCAGCTCCAGTCGATACCCGGCGTGCTGGGAGTCGGACTTAGCAGTTGTCCCGCCATTACACTGCCCGGCTTCTGTCCGGATTCCGTTTTTCAGATCGAACACCGGGCCCCCAGGGCCGGACATCCGATGGATGCCCAGTATCGCGGGGTGAATCCTGACTTCTTCCGCGCTGCCGGGATCCCGGTTCTTCGCGGCCGTGCCTTCACTCCATCCGACGGAATTGGCGTGGACGACAAAAATCCTCTACCGGGCGCCGCGGTGATCAACCAGGCATTTGCCAGGGAGTTCTTTCCTACTGAGGATCCGATCGATCGCTTCATCACCCTCTATTGGTTCGTTGGAAACAATCCGGAGCGGTCGGTGCTCCGGTACCGCATCGTTGGAATCAGCGGCGATGTGCTGGAACGGCCTCAAACTCCAGCTCAACCCACCTTTTACCTTCCTCTGCTGGATGGCGATTCCACGGAGGTCAGTATCATCCTTCATACGGCGGCGGGCGGCACGGTTGCCGGCGCAGCTCGTTCGGTTCTTCAAAAGATCGATCCCGACCTGGCGGTGTTCGGTGTCCAATCCATGGACGAGTCGCTCCATGAAACTACTGGCGACCGCCAGTTTGTGATGACGTTGCTCGCCGCCTTCGCCGGCATGGCGATGGTTCTGGCGAGCGTTGGGCTCTACGGAGTAGTCTCCTGGGGCGTCTCCCAAAGCGTCAAGGAGATCGCCATCCGGATCGCTCTCGGTGCCAACAGCGGCGAGGTGCACCGGATGGTGCTGCTGCGAGGACTTCGCCCGGCCCTCCTGGGGATCACAACCGGAATCCCGGCAGCGGCCTTCCTGACACGGCTGATGCGCGGACTTCTCTTCGGTGTCCGTCCGCTGGATCCCGTCACCTTTACATTGGTCCCGCTGCTGCTTGTCACGGTCACCGTGCTCGCCTGCTCGCTGCCGGCGATTCGTGCTACCCGGGTTGATCCCACCACAGGCCTGCGGGTCGATTAGCCTGGCACTATTGACCCGGCCCCGTCAGCTTGTCCTGGCGCTCATGCCGCGAATGCCGGTGCGGCCGGATCAGCGCGCACACCGCCAGTACGACCAGCGCTACCCCCACTACCGGCACCTCGATCCCCATAAACAACACCAGCGCCAGATACACCAGCCCGGCCAGAGCTAATGCCAGATCCCATCTTGTCTCTCGTGCCATGTCGGCCTACCGCAAAGCTCCTGTTTGATAATCGAGTGCCACCCGTTGCGCCTGATAATCATATTTCGCGGATGCGTTGGCGATCTGCGCGGTTGTCAGATTGAGCTGGGCCTGGCTGAGTTCCACGATGGTGCCGAGCCCCGCGTCGAACCGCGTTTTCGCCAGGTCGAGCGATTGTTCGGCCTGGTTGAGCAGTTCGAGGGTCAAGGTCATGCGGTCGGCCGCCGTGTTGGCGTTGAGGTACGCCTCGCGGACATCGCGGACCACGCGGTTCTCCAGGTCGCTGACATTCTGTGCCGCCGCCTTGGCCCGCAACTCGGCTTCCGTCTGCCGCGCCCGGAACAGTCCACCGTTGAAAATCGGGATCGTGATGTTCATGCCTACCGCGCCGTAGCGGCCCGGAATGACCGCCTCGCCGGATGGCACGATGCCCGCCGTCCCCACCATTCCGATGCTCGGAAAGTAGAGTGCGTGCTCCGCCCGGATAAAGCGCTCATCCGCGCTCTGCTGCAGTCGTAAGTCTTTCACCTCGGGCCGATCCTGCAGAGCCTCGCGCAGCAGATCGTTGACTTTGTCCGGAAGCGGCGCCGGCAGCGCCTCTTCCTGCAACTCGAAGGACGTTTCCCCGGGGAGCCCCATGGCCGTTGCCAGTTCCGCTTCCGCTGCCTTGACATCGTTCTGTGCCTGGACTGCGAGCAGCTTGGCATCCGAGAGATTGTACCTGGCGAACGTCACATCCAGGGTGGACCGCATCTTGCTTTCCGCCAGCGCGGAGATCTGGTCCACCACCAGTTGGCGGGCGTTCACGGTCTCGTTGGCTACCTTCAGAACCGCGTTGGCGCGCAGCAGGTTGAAATAGGCGCGCCCGGTGACCAGCAGGATCTGCGCGCGGGTCGTCTCCGTCGCCTGGTCCTGCGACTGCGCCCGCAGCTTGGCGGTCGCCACCAGGTTGCTGGTACGTCCGAAATCGGTGATCATCTGCGACATGGAAAGGCCGGAGCCGAGCCGGTCGTAGACCACCGGGTTGTTGAGTGCTCCCGCCGCCAGGCGGCTGCCGCTGTCGGCGCCCACGCCGGTAAAGCTGCCGAACATGTTCGGCTGGTAGGCGGCTTTGTATTGATTGGGGACCTGGTATGCGGCCGCCGCGATGAACTTCGCCGATGAGTACTGTGGATTGTTCTGGAGCGCCTGCCGCTGCGCCTCGGCCAGCGTAAGCCGCATCACCGGCTGCGCAGACAGGGTCGCCTCCAGGAGAAGAAGACCGATCGGTACGGCAAAGACCCTCATTGCTCCACGATCCTTTCGCATGTGGCGCGGGGCATTCTAGTGAGCCTCCACCGGCCGGGAGTCGTCCCGGCGGTAGGCCACGTAGTATGCCGCCGGAACCATGATCACCGTCATCATGAGCGAGACGCTCATCCCGCCCAGAACCGCCCGCGCGAGCGGCGCGTACGACTCGCTGCCCGCTCCGATCTTCAGCGCCATCGGCAACAATCCCACAATCGTCGCCAGCGAAGTCATCAGCACGGGGCGCAGCCGGACGCGCGCCGCCGTCACCACCGCCTGCCGTACCGTCATACCTTCCTCCCGCAGGTGCCGCGTGAATTCCACGATCAGAATGCTGTCCGAAACGGTCATACCGATCAGAATCATCAGGCCCATGAGCGACATCACGTTCATGCTCGTCCCGGTGAAATAGAGGATCAACAGCGCGCCCGTCAGTCCGGGCGGAGCCGCCGTGAGAATCAGCAGCGGATCGAGGAACGAACGGAACTGCGCGACCAGAATCAGATAGAGGAGCACTACCGATAGCGTCAGTCCGATGCCGAACCGTGCGAAGCTCTGCCGCATACCTTGCACAAGCCCTGCCAGTTGGACGGTCACCCCCTCGGGAATCCTGGTCTTGGCCGTGAGATCGTCGATCGCCCTTGCGATCCGTCCCAGGTCCTCCCCAACCGGCTGCACATAGATATCGATCGTTCGCCGCAAAGCGTAATGGTCCACCTCCGTCGGCGACTTGATGCGCTGGATCGCGGAAACAGCATCCAGCCGCGTGGAGTCCTTGACGTTGGTCCCGTGAATCGGGATCGCCCGCAGGTCGCTGAATGTCTTGATCTGGGTCTCCGGATACTGCACCGTTAACATGTAGTCGTTGCCGGTGTGCGGATCGATCCAGTAGCTGGGCGCGATCATCGTGTTCGACGTCAAAGCGGTGATCACGTTATCGACCACTTCCTGCTGACTCAGTCCCAACTCGGAGGCGCGTGTGCGGTCGATGTCCAATTTCAGTGCGGGATAGTCGAGATCCTGCGGAATGTAAATGTCGCCCACGCCAGGCATCTTGCGGATCTCGTTCGACAGTTCCATGGCAGTACGGAAGCTGTTCTGCAGATTGCTGCCTCCCACCTGCACGTCGATGGGGGCAGGCATGCCCATGCCGAGCACCGCGTCCACCAGGCCGCCCGACTGCAGGTATACCCGCAGCTCCGGCATCTCTTCGCTGATCCGCTTCCGCACCCGCGCCATGTACTCATAGCTCCCCACCTTGTGGTCTTCCTTCAGACTCACCTGCACGGTGGCGGTATGCATTCCGGAATTGGGCGTATAAATGGCCGAGAAGTCGGGCGTCGAGCCGATGTTGGAGACGATCATCCCCAGGTCTTCGGGCGAAACCTCGCTGCGAACCAGGTCCTCCACCTTGGCGATCTCCTGCTCGGTAATCCCGATGCGCGTGCCGGAAGGCAGTTTCACGTTCATCATGAACTGGCCGGGATCGGTGCGGGGGAAGAACGCGAAATCCAGGAGCGGGTACATGAACAGGCTCACCACGATCAGGCCCGTAAGAAAGAAGAGCACCGTCACAGGCGCTTTCAGCACCACGCTGATGACGCGGTCGTAGAAATTCAGGAAGCGTTCGAATTGTGGATCAAACCACGCATTGAAACGCTCGAGCGGCCCCCGCCGCCGGCGCGGCTGCCCTTCCTGGGCGCCGTGCTGCGCATGAGCCCCGTGCGCTCCCTTGATGAATTTCGAGCAGAACAGCGGCACCACCGTCATCGCCACTGTGAAGGAAGCCAGCAGCGAAAGGACGACCGCCAGGGCCAGTGCCGAAAACAGGAACTTGCTGACCCCGTAGAGCAGGGTGACCGGGAAGAACACCACGATCGTTGTGAGCGTGGAAGCCAGCACCGGCAGCGTCACCTCGCGGCCGCCTTTTTCGGCGGCAATCACCGGGTCCTCGCCCATCTCGAGGTGGCGGTAGATGTTCTCCAGCACCACCACGGAATTGTCGATCAGGCGGGAGAAGGCCAACGCGAGGCCGCCCAGCACCATGGCGTTGATCGAGCTGCCACCCAGATGGAGCAGGATGAACGCCGTGAGCGCCGAAATCGGGATCGAGAAGAACACCGCGACTGTGGCCCGCATGCTTCCCAGGAACACCAGGATCATGACGGACGTGAGGAACAGCCCGATGGCGCCTTCGTGCTCCAGCGTTTCAATCGCGGTCTTCACGAAGACCGACTGGTCGAAGACCACCCGCCGGACCAGCACTTTGGGTACGTCGAGCAGGTGGAGCAGCTTGTCGCGAACCCCGTCCACCACCTCGATCGTATTGGCATCGCCGCCCTGCTTCATGACCGGGATGTAAACCGACCGCTGGCCGTCCACCCGCACGATGTTGGTCTGGATCTGCTGCGCGTCCTGCGCGTAGCCGATGTCCGAAACGCGCACCGGAGATGTGCCCACTGTCTTGATGGGCATGTCGTCGATCTCCTGCACGGTGCTCAACTGGCTGTTGGTGTAGATGTTGTAATCGAGCGGGCCGAGCTGCACGTCGCCCGCGGGCAGGATCAGGTTGGCGGTATTCACCGCCCGCACCACATCCATCAGGCTGAGCTGGTGGGCTTCCAGCTTGTAAGGGTCGGTGTACACCATGATCTGGCGGTACTTGCCGCCGAAGGGTTGCGGGACGCTGGCGCCCGGCACGCTTCCCACCTGGTTGCGCACCTGAAATTGCGCCAGATCGCGTAGCTGGGTCTCGTCAAGCCCCTGCCCCTTGAAGGTGACCAGGCAGACCGGCAGGCTCGAAGCGTCGAACTTCAGCACTACCGGCGGCAGCGTGCCCGGCGGCAGGCGCCTCAATTGCGCCATCGCCAGGTTGGAGATGGTAGTGACCGCCGAGTCCGGATTACTGCCCGGCTGGAAGTACACCTTGATGATGCTGACGCCCGGCAGAGAGCGCGACTCGATATGCTCGATGCCGCTGCCCAAGGTGAAGAACCGCTCGAAGCGGCTGGTGATGTCGTTCTCGATTTGCTCGGGCGGCATTCCCGAGTAGAAGGTCGCCACCACCACCACCGGGATGTTCATGGACGGGAACATGTCGATCGGCATCTGCTTGACGCTGGTGATGCCGATCACACAGATGATCAATGCCACTACGACGATGAAATAGGGATTGCGAATGGCAAAACGCGACATAAGAAGAGATTCGGGACTACGACTTGCCGGCCGCGAGCGAGGTGACTTTGGGCCGAACTTCCTGACCGGGCTGGAGACCGGTGCGGCCGCCGATCACCACCATGTCTCCCTCGTTCAATCCGGAAAGAACCTCTACGTGGTTGGCGGTCTCGAGACCCAGGAGGATCTGCCGCACCTCCACGCGATGGTTCGGCGTGATGACCATCACCTGCCCCTTCGCCGACGCCTTGCCGGGTGTGGCCTCCCCGGCTTCTTCGCTGCTGACATCCACCGCGGTCACCGGCACGGCCAGAACCCGGTTGCGCCGGATGAGCGTCAGGTTGACTTCCGCATACATCCCCGGTATCAGGATCAGGTCGGGGTTGGGCACGTCCACCTCGGTATCCATGGTGCGCGTGTCCAAAGCAAGCTTGTCCGCGAAGCGCGCCACTTTGCCCGGAAAGCTGCGGTTCAGCGACGGCACATGCACCTCGACCTGCTGTCCGATATGCACGGTGGGCACGGCGGATTCGGGAACCGGCAGAATCAACCGCAACAGGCTGTTCTGAGAGAGCCGAACTACGGGCTTGGCCTGCGTTTGCGACGCCGTGCCCGCCTGGATCATCGAGCCGGTGTCGGCATAGCGTTTGGTGACGACTCCCGTGAAGGGCGCGGTGACCCGGGTGTAATCCATCAGCGTATGAACCTTCTCCACGTCCGACTTGTTGACGTGCACCTGCTCCCTGGCCGCAGCCAGCGCCGACTTCGCGGCGGACACCTGTGCTTCGGCTTCCAGGTCCTTGCTCTGCGCCTCGTCGATTTCCTGTTGGGCGATCAGTCCGGGCTTCTTCTCCGACACCGCGGAGAGCCGTTGGAACGAAAGATGGGCAATGTTGTGCGCCGATTCCGCCCGCCGCACCTCGTCCTCGGCATGCGTGACATCGGCGCTGCTTCGGTCTACCGCCGCGTTCGCCCGATTCAGATCATCCTTCATCTCCGGGATTTCGAGCGTGGCCAGCAGTTCGCCCTCTTTCACCCGGTCGCCCACATCCACGTTGATCTGCTTGATGTATCCGGCCACTTTGGCCATCACATCCACTTCCTGGAAGGGACGGAACTCCGCCGTCAGGACCAGTGCCCTGGACAGGTCTTCCGCCTTGACGGTGGCCACCGCGACGGTTGGGGCATCCGAAGTGCTCCGGTCACTGGCCTGGACACCCGGACTCCGCGAACAGGAAGCCAGGAACAACATACCGGAGCCGGCGAACAGCACCGCGCCGATGGGGGCAACTACTCTCTGCATCGGTCTCCTCATGAACTGCTGCGGACCACTGCGAGAAGCTTCTCCGGCGTGAAGCCGGGCGCCTGGCATATCTCGATGATCCGTCTTTCCCGTTTTCGGATTTCACTCGCCGCCGCCGGAAGTTGCTCCGCGATTTCCACTGGGACCGAGAGAACCCCATGATGATCCGCGTACAGCAGGTCTCCGCTGCGGATCTGCAAGCCCATGATCTCCACAGGCTCGCCGTAGTCTACCAGGTGCGCGTAGGCGTGAGAAACGGCCGCCGCGCGGGCAAGCATCGGAAACCCGATCGCACTGACGGCCTCGATATCGCGCACCGCTCCGTCGGTGATCGCGCCGGCGAAGTGAAATGCTTTCAGCACGGCGGCATGGACTTCGCCGATCGCGGCGCCCCAGCCGTAATCCGCCTCCAGATCCTGGATCACCGCAATGCGCGGCACGGGAAGCAGGCCGACCGAGCCCCACCAATCCGTGCGGTCCAGGAACGAACTCCCGCTCACCGGCGGATCGGCCGACCGGATCCGGCAGGTGGCCGCGTACCCCAGCATGCGCGATGACTTTCCCGTGACACACCACAAGCCGGGGCGAGTAAATCCTTCATTGCGCAATCTGACCCGGAAGCTTTCAATCGCGTTGGCGATGCTGCAGGTATCGAACTGGAGGATCGCTTCGAAGGTTTCAGGAGAGAGCGTATGAATTCGCCCTTCGGGCGGCGTGATGGTCGGCATGTGAATCGAGCCTGCAAACAACCTGCCGGTGGAGGCGTCCCAGCCAGCGTCCCTCTCCCTTGTTCTCAATCATAAGGGAGGGATAGAATGGGAGAGAATACCGGATTTAGGGTATATTGCACAACGTGAACGGGTACCGGGCCGAAGCCCTGCGCTTCCAGCCCACTTATCGGGAAGGAACGTAGTATCCCGTCCTGGCGTGGATCTGCAGTGCCGGCAGGCCGCGCGGCAACCGAAGCTGCACCCTGATCCTGCGGTATTTGCCTGGAGGGCTCGTATCAGGCGGGTAATATCCGAGCAGGTATTGATTATGGAGAGTAGATCCGATCCTGGCCATCGCACTGCTCAAATCCGACACGTTGCGGATAACGAAGCTCACGCCGCCGGTCTTGGCGCACAGTCGGGTCAACAGGCCAGGACCCAATTCTTCTTCCTCGCTTTGCGGTTTTTCGAAGAGACCGGCGGCGAAGATCTGGGTGTCCGGCTCGACGGCGAGCCGGGCCAGATCCCGGACACCGTAACGGCTGTTGTTCTCGCCGCCATCGGAAACGACCACGACCGCCTTTTGCCGATTGGGCGACTTGCGGGCCTGCTCGAGCGCCAGATAAACACCGTCCAGCAGCGAGGTCGTTCCGTCGGGGTGGGTAACAGGAGCGCGCTCTGCAAGTCGCCGAAATCTCCCGTGAGGGGGTGCCTCAATTCCGCCCTGGTGGACACGGTCACCAGGAAACTCTCATCGTCGGCACTGAGCTGGTTGAATAATTCCCCGGGGGCCTCCCGAGCAATCCGGAATTTCTCTCTCATGCTCCCGCTGCAGTCGAAAACCAGGCCCACGGTGATCGGCTGGTCGGTGCGGGTAAAGGAAGCGATCGGCACTTCCTGCGTGCTGTCGTAGACGCGAAAATCCGCGGGCGACAACCCGGTGACATTGCGTCCGTAGGAGTCGGTGACCGATACCGGCACCAGCGTCATGTTGACGTTGACGCGAATGTCGGCCAGGCCGGCCGCGAGGATCAAGAAGAGGCATGGCAGCAGAAGCAGGGCTGTTTTGGGCATCGCAGGTGGTCAGCTCCAGAAGGTCCGAAGCAGCGCACTATCCTTCATCACGCGGCCGACCGTTGTGTCTCAGGCTGCGGAAGTCGGGGCTCGATTGTGGCGCCCGGTACCCGCTCTTTCGACCGCGTTCAAAATCTCATATCGCCTGAGGTGACAGGCGTGTTACGTGAGTGATTGGAAGAACTTTTTTCAGGCGGCGCGGATGGTGAGATCAGGCAGAACAACAGGCTGGATCGCGATACTGACTATACTCCTGGCGGCTGGGTGTGCCCGTTCCAAGATGGTGCGGCCACAGACTTCCGTGCCTCAGATGGAGGCCGATCGATCGGATGTCACGGACCGGGGGCGCGCCTACGAGGTGAAAGTAGGGACACTGGATTGCGTGATTCCGCCCGGTGATCCGGGGATCAGCCAGTTGGTTCCGTGCGCCTGGGAACAGGCGAAGACCGAGATGTATCGGCGCTTTCCCAGTCTGGCTGAACAATCGGCCGAGCCGGCCATGCCGAGGATTCTTTACCACAAAGGACAGTGGTACAACCGCAGCCAGGGGATCATGATCTCCGGAGACACTGACCAGAGCCGGGTGAAGATCGCGGTAACCAGCGACCTGGATGATGACTTCGACACCATGATCCACGAGTTCAAACACTGGTGGGTGAAACACGCGATTCAAAAAGAAGGTCAGTTCATCGGCGGCCTATGGGTTGACCTGGTTGACTCCACCTGGAAGACTGACTGCAAGGTCACAAGTTCGACCTCCGCCGATCGTACTCAGGATTCGGATCGGCACTTACCCTGAGGCGCCGGCGACTTAGGCGATCCGGTTACCCGAGTATACGGTTACGGCCGATCCGTCCGCCAGGAATGCCGAGTCAGGCTCGCGATTCAGGCAAGCGGCGAGCTGAGGCCCGTACAAGCCGGAGGTTTCGCCCTCGAACCTTGCTACCGCCGGCTTCCACACCCGCCACGGTTCGTGTTCCACCTCATATTCGACCGAGCCGCCATCGGGCTGGGCGGCATATCCCCAGTAGTGCTCAGTGATGAATTGCTCGAGCGACCCTTCGGGTGCGCGGGCGGGCTTCCCCTCGCACTCCACCCGCACCGAGTTCCATTTGCCGGCATGCCGCCAGCGATACTCCGTTTGCACGCGGCCAAACTCCGACACCGGCTCCACGATCCGGTGGCTCATTTTGAGGGCGACGTAGTTCTCGTGAAAGACCAGTTGTGCCACCTTCGCCACCGCATACCGCGGTACGACCTCCCGTACGAAGACCACGCCGCGGCGAACGGTGTCCTGGTGGCTTCGCCGCACGTAGAAACGCAGATTCACCTCGTCGAAGTCAGAATGGAACGGGATCCAGATTCCACGGACGCGCGTTCGGAGAAAACGGAAAGCGACCAGGCTGACGTAAGTCTTACCGCCGAACTGATCGAGTTCCGTACCGCGTGGAACCCGGTGCGCGAGCAGTTCCGGATCGACCGCGTAGTTCAGCATGGCGAGGTAACGCCACTCCGCGGTCAGAAAGGTGCGTCGATTGGATTCGGATGCCATCGAGCCCGGACCTACCGGCCACGCTCATTTCGCCCGATCTGCACGGCCATCATTTTGACCAGTTCGGCGTTAGTCATCGGCTGCCAGCCATGGCCTTTCTTCGGGCGCCCGTACTCGAAGGTCGCGTCCGAGTCCGAACTTTTAAGATAGTCTTCCAGCAGGTAGACGGCTAAGTTCAGGTAGTAATTGTCCATGTCGCCGACATAGATGTGCAACTTACCCTTCAATTGCGGACCGAGTTTAGCCCAGTTATTCTTCATGTAGGCGGCCAGGTCGTAGCCATGCTCGCGCATATAGGTCGCCACCGACCGGTCGATCTTGCCGGTCCGCTTGTCGAACAGCGGGCGGGGGTAACCGTCTTCTCCGACCGGCCCGTATACCGCTTCCCAAGCCTCGAACTGCTGCGCGGAGCGCCCATGGCTTCCCATCACCTCTTCCAACTGACTCATCTGCCGCATGGTTTGCACCACCTGTCCTTCCGGAGTGCGCATCATGGGGCGCTCGGGAACCATGTATTCGAAGCCCGGCGCCACAAACGCGTTTTCGTCGGAGTAGATGTCCACGAGTTGATACCGGCGGAAATCGACCGGGTCGGGATACATGGTCCATGTGCCGTTGAAGAAGTCGGGGTGGAGAACCTGGAGCGCGAGTGACTCCCAGCCGCCGGTGGAGCCGCCCGTGAGCACGCGCGCGTAGGGCGCCCGGATCATCCGGAAGTGCTCCTCGAGGTAAGGCACGAGTTCCAGCAGCAGCGCGTCTCCATAGGGCCCGTTGTTGGCGGAGTTCACGGCGTAGGAGTCGTCGAAATAGGGCGTGGGGTGCTGGAAGGTCACGGCGATCATGCGCGGGAAGTCGTCCGACATCCATGCCTGCGAGAACTCGGCCGATCCGGCGCGGCCGCCTCCCCGGCCGCCGGCGGCCGGGGGCGTTCCATCGGTAAATCCGAACGGCGCGTTCAGTCCGAAATGGCCCTGTATATAGATCGTGGCGTAGCGCTCGCCGGGGCGGTCGCTGTAGCCCTTGGGCAGCAGCACCGTCGCGCCGATGTACATCGGATGGCCCCAGAACCTGGTGAGAAGCTGGCTTTGAATCTTGACGTGTTTGACCCAGGCAGTGTCGGGCGGGACCGTAAGGGGAGGCAGCGACTTAGTAAGTTCCAGCTTCACGTCGTACCCGGCGGCGGGATCGAGGTGCACCTTCTGCACGGCGCTATACAGATTTCCAGGCGAGCGGTTGAAGTGCTGGCCCTCCCACTGGTCCATGTGCGCCCAGATGGTGTGCCCGTCGGCGCGATGAAATTGCGTGTAGACATTGGCCAGGGCCTGCACATAGTAGTCTCCGGCGGGCACGTCCTTCAGGCTGCCGGCCGGGTAGCCGAGGATGCGGCTGTCGAGGGCCGCGGTGCGGCCCGGGGCGAGTTGCTCGACGTCGACCCCGAAGAACGGCGTTTTGCCGGTATACGACCCGATCTGCTGGATCGGCTCGGGACTGTCGGACTTCGCCAGGGCCACAAAGATACGGCCGGTGAGCGGCCCGTCGTGGACCGGCGCGGCGAAGGAGACTTCGAAGAGCGGCTCGGCGGCCGGCGAGGGAAGGATCTGGAGCAACAGGACCGCGGGCACAAGCCAGAGCCGCGGAACCTGCGGACACATCTTCTTCATGCCCGATAATGATATTCTGTTTTTGGCCGTTATCCAAACCAAGGAGATTCGCGTGAGAGTCGGAGTTTTCACACCGCTGCTGTCGCAAATGTCGCTGGATGATGTTTTGAAGAAGTTGAAGAGCAATTCGATCGATACCGTGGAACTCGGTACCGGCAATTATCCAGGCGATGCCCACTGCAAGCTTTCGATGCTCGACAATCCGGGCGCGCTGAGCGAATTCAAGAAGAAGCTGGACGATCACGGATTCACCATCAGCGCGTTGAGCTGCCACGGCAACCCTCTGCATCCCGACAAAGACCGCGCCTGCCGCGACCAGGAAACCAGCCGCAAGACCATCCAGCTCGCCCAGAAACTCGGCGTGCCCGTGGTCATCGACTTCAGCGGCTGTCCCGGCGATTCGCCGAACGCCAAGTGGCCGAACTGGGTGACGTGCCCGTGGCCGCCCGATTATCTCGAGATCCTCAAGTGGCAGTGGGATGAGGTGGTCATTCCATATTGGACCTCTCACGCGAAATACGCCGCGGATCACGGCATTAAGGTGGCCATCGAGATGCATCCCGGTTTCGTGGTCTACAGCCCGGAGACGATGCTCAAGCTGCGCTCGATTGCGGGTCCGTCGATCGGGTGCAACTACGACCCGAGCCACATGTTCTGGCAGGGAATCGACCCCATCGCGGCGATCCGGGTGTTGGGGGACTCGATCTTCCACGTGCACGCGAAAGACACCCAGATCTACGATCGCAATTTGCCGCTCACCGGCGTGCTCGACACCAAGAGTTACACCGACGAACGCAATCGCGCATGGATTTTCCGCACCTGCGGATACGGTCACGGCGAGGAGTGGTGGCGCGAATTCGTTTCGACTTTGCGCATGTTCGGCTACGATTACGTGCTTTCGATCGAGCATGAGGACAGCATCCTTTCGCCGGAAGAAGGCTTGACGAAGGCCGCCGCGTTCCTGAATGGCCTGGTCATCCGCCAGCAGCCTGCCGCCCCGTGGTGGGTGTAAGCGATGCAGGTTGCATCGCCTAAAAATGCAACTCGTTGAAACGAAAGCAAAGCGTCTTGGACTGGCGATGCAGGCCTGCATCGCACTGGTGCGCGGGTTTCCCGCTGATGGAGGGATTCGCAGCATGCTGCCGGCCCGTTCACAGGGTAGCAGGCGAACCTGGCGAAGCAGGCGGGCATCGCCGGGAAATCGCTGAAAACAGGGATGAATCAATGCGGCGGGATTGGTGAATGAAAAAGGTTTCTTCAGCTTGCGGCTCATGAAGGCCGGCGAAAACAAGGTGAGGTTCGAGGCCGCAAGCTGAAGAAACCGTTCGGTGAACTAAACCGCAGGCTTAGGCCGGCCCGAGAGGCGGTTCGGTTTGGAGGCCGCTGCTGATTGGGTATTGATCAGAGTCGCTGGAGAATGTTTTGACGCTGACAGTCGCTGGCGGCGCGGCACCGGGAAGTGATAGGTGGGGATCGGCCTGTCGTGGCGGTGAAAGCGGCCCGGAGGAGGGAGATTGTGGGCTGGATTGGGTCCGGAAATCCGAATCCAATCGAGAAGTGCGCGAGGGGGAAGGAGTTGTGGTCCGCCGGAAGACAGACCGAGAGTGTATGCTGCC
>DATJWB010000156.1:0-18243 GCA_035501495.1 Bryobacteraceae bacterium
CTCATCGCGCGCTGCATGCGCAAGGACGTTAATCGGCGCAGCCAGCATATGGCGGATGTGAAACTGGCGCTGGAAGAACTGCGCGACGAATCGGAATCGGGCAAGCTGGTGCGGCCCTCGGCCCCTCTCCCGGCGACAGCCGCCGGACACCGATGGCTGTTGCCTTCCGTGGCGCTCGCATGCGTGGCGGTCGGCGCGGTCCTCGCCTGGGCTTTGCTGCATCACCGCGGCCCCGCGCCATTCCAGGCGCCGGAACTGACGAGCGTGTCTCCCGACGACGGGCATTCCTACCGTAGCCCTAGCATCTCTCCCGATGGCAAATTCGTCGTCTACGTTTCCGATCGCGGCGGCAATGGGGAGTTGTGGCTGCAGCAGATCGGGGGCGGCAATCCCATCCAGTTGACCCACTCCGCCGATCCGGTTGATAGCGGCAAGTTCTTTCCCGATGGCACGCGGATTCTGTACGCGACGCGGCACGATTCGTCTCCCCAGAGTTCGAGCATCCAGACGATTCCGACTCTCGGCGGGGAGCCGCAGGTCCTGGCAAGTGCGGGATTCTTATTTACGACCGGAATATCTCCGGATGGCCGCTCCGTCCTCTATGAATCATTTACGCCATCCGGTCCGCGCGCATTTGTCATCCCGGCCAGCGGCGGAACGCCGCACGAATTGACGAACTTCCAACCATTTCGCACTGGGGCTCAGCCCATTCTCGGCTGGACGTCCGATAGCCGGTGGCTGATTGAGGTACAGCCCTCGACCGGCACCGCCGCGGACTGGGAGTGGTTTGCTCTACCGGTGGACGGGGGGAATCCGATTGCCACGGGAGCGGGAGCCGCGCTGCGTGCGGCCGGGTTGGAAGAGGCTGACCCCAGAGTGATGCGTGGTAATCGCGTACTGTTCTCGGGCAAGAAAGGCGAACAGTTCAACGTTTGGGAGATCGATCTAACCCCTGGTTCGTGGCGCGTGGCAGGCGTTCCGCGACAACTCACGTTTGGGACCGAAGCGACCACGGCTTCCGGCGTCAGCGAAACCGGCACGGCAGCGGTGGAAGTCTCCAAGACCTCCGCGGACCTCTACCTCTTGCCGCTCGATCCGAAGAGCGGGCAGGCCAGCGGCACGGCGCGACGGCTGACGCAAGATGGACGCTTTAAGTTTCCGGCCGCAATGTCCGGAGAACTGGGCAGCGCTTACTTCG
Organism: Bryobacteraceae bacterium; assembly: GCA_035501495.1. Lineage (GTDB taxonomy): Bacteria > Acidobacteriota > Terriglobia > Bryobacterales > Bryobacteraceae > JAIQFL01. The sequence goes on from DATJWB010000156.1 coordinate 1,199, forward strand.
ACGCGCCCCTTAGCGGCCGAGGGGTAACCTATGCGCTGAACCTGGAAACCGGCAAACAGACTCTCGTGGGCACGCGTGGTGATGAGGCTGTCAACCTCGCGGCGATTTCGAGCGACGGCCGCCAGATCGCCTACAGCGTGCGCGACGGTGACAGCTACAGTATTCGGGTGGGCTCTCCCGGCGCCGGCGCGGCCGCGGCACGCGAACTCTGCAAGGGTTGCGGATACCCCCAAGCGTTCTCCCCCGACGGCCGCTTCGTCCTTTACTTCACCAACGTTCGCGTGGATTTCAACAGTCCCGAACGGAAAATGACCGTGCGGCTTCTGGAAGTGGCATCGGGGAAAAATAAGCCCTGGCTGGAGCACCCCACGGACTCGGTCGTGGCCGTTCGTTTTGGCGGAAATGGAGAGTGGGTCGCGATCGGAGTCCACCCGCTGGGATCGAAGATTTCCAAGCCGTACCTGGTCCCGTGGAGAGAGGAGCCGGTCCCGGTTTCCGAGTGGATCGCCGCGCCGCCGGTCGGCAACGACTGGAAATACACGCCGGCCGGCAACTTCTTTTACTTCGAACGGGACTCCAAGCTCGTAGGCGTGCGCTTCGACCCCAAGGCTCGCAGCTTTGGGCAGCCCTTCGATGTGAAGTTCCCGCCGGGGTCGGCAGCCGAATGGAAGCGGGACGACAACTGGGTGATTGCGGGCCCTGGCCTGGTGTTCACAAGGGCGGAGAACCACAGCGGGGTGTGGCTGATGAAGCTGCCGGAGTGAGCTGGCAAGCTCACCGGCTCACCGGCGCCCGCTTGAGTAGATCGTCCAACCAGTTCGTGATGAAGATGAGGGTCGCGGCGTTCGCCGCTTCTGCCGGCCGCGTGATCTTGAATGCGACAAAACGGTATGCCGTTGGAACAGCTTATCGGCGAGGAGGTTTTGGCTACTTACGCAAGAGCATACAGGGCTGGAATGCCGCCGCGAAAGGCAAGCCGTTCGTGGTTCTCACCGATCTGGACGCCGGCAGGTGCCCGCCCGAGTTGATTCCGAATGGCTCGCCGTTGCCGAGCATCCTAACCTGCTCTTTCGCATCGCTCGTGAAATAGAGTTGTGGCTGATCGCCGACCCCCGGGGCTTATCGCAGTTTCTCAGGATACCGAAGCGGCTCATTTCTGCCTCCCCGGATCCACTCGCAGATCCAAAAGCAGCTTTGTTGGATTTGGCACGTCGGTCCCGGTCCGAGGAAACCCGCGATCGCCTGGTTCCCAGAAAGAACAGCACGGCCAAAATTGGGCCCGACTACACCGGATGTCTAGGATCTTTGTACAGCAGACCTGGGACTTCCGCGCAACCGCTGCGAATTCGCCAAGCCTCGCCAGGGCGGCCGATCGCATCTGCGCCTTTGATCCGATCTGGAAATAGACGAGCGATGGAGCAGTTTCCCCGCCCTTCACCACTCGTTGTATGATCGAACTGTTCCGACTAGAGGGGTTCCAATGAGAAGGATTCGACCGAAGGCACTGCTCGCAATCCTCCCGGCGACGCTTGCGCTCCTGGTGCCGACCATATTCGCGGGTGACTGGCCGGATTGGCGCGGCCCGAATCGCGACGGGATTTCACCGGAAAAGGGGCTGCCCGAGAAGTGGTCGCTTAAAGGCGACAACCTCGCGTGGAAAGCGCCGTACGGCGGCCGCTCCACGCCTGTCATCCTGGGCGATCGTCTATACCTGGAGAACACCGCCGGTGCGCGCGAGACCGAGCAGGAGCGCATCTTGTGCTTCAACGCCGACACCGGCAAGCTGCTCTGGGAGTACAAATTCAATATCTACCAGAGCGACGTGCCGGCGCACCGCGTGGGCTGGGCCTCGCCCGTGGTGGATCCCGAAACCGGCAACGTCTACTCTTTCGGTGTGAATAACCTGGTGACCGCTCTCACGCGGGACGGCAAGAAGATCTGGGAGCGATCGATCACGGAAGAATTCTCGCCGTTTACGACCCACGGCGGACGAACCGTTTCGCCCATCATCGACGGCAACCTGGTGATCGTCAGCACTCCGACCTCGACGTGGGGATCGCAGGCGCAGCGCACGCAGCGCTTCATCGCGATGGACAAGCGCAGCGGCGACATTATCTGGATCAGCACCCCCGGCGGCCGTCCGTACGACACCAGCTACGCGCCGGTCAACATCGTCAACATCAATGGCACGCGCCTGATGATTACCGGCGGCGCCGACGGGTCCGCCCTCGCCATGAAGCCGCAGACCGGAGAGCCCGTATGGCAACTCGTAGTGGCGAAGCGCGGATTGAATACCGGGCTGGTGGCCAACGGCAAGTACGCGATCCTGTCTCACGGAGACGAGAACCTGGAAGGCAACGAGATGGGGATGATCGCCGCATTCGACGCGACCAAGACCGGCAAACTCGGCATGGACAGCATCAAGTGGGCCGTCAAGGGATTCATCGGCGGCTTCTCCTCGCCGGTGATCAACGGCGACGCGATCTACCAGGTGGACAACGGCGCCATCCTGTACGCGTTCGACGTGGAGACGGGACGCCAGTTGTGGAAGCAGAATCTCGGCACCATTCAGAAGGCATCGTCGGTATTCGCCGATGGCAAGATCTACGTCGGCACCGAGAGCGGCAAATTCTTTATCCTGCGACCGCACTCCGACCACTGCGAGATCCTCAGCGAAGTGGAGCTGCCCTTGAGTGACCAGGGCCTCAATTCGCAGAAAATCCCGGAGCCGATCGTAGCCGGAGCGGCGGTGGCGCGCGGCCGGATCTATTTCGTCTCCAGCGACAACCTCTACGCCATCGGTCCCAAGCAGACGAAGGCGGAGCCGTGGAAGCCGGTAACGCAGGTGATGGAGCAGGGCGAAGGGCCCGCGACCTGGGTGCAGGTGGCGCCGACCGAGCTGGTGCTGAAGGCCGGCGAATCGGTGCAGTTGCACGCACGCCTGTTCGACGCCAAGGGCCGTTTCCTCCGCGAGGACAAAGCCATGTGGTCACTGCAAGGACTCACGGGGACGGTCACGGATGGCAAGTACACCGCGCCCAGCGGCCCGATGGGGCAGGCCGGACTCATCAAGGCGACGGTGGGTAGTGTGACGGGCGAGGCTCGCGCGCGCGTAATCCCGCCGCTGCCGTGGAACGAGACGTTCGATTCGTATCCCGTGGGCAGCGTTCCGGCCCACTGGGTGAGCGCCACGACGGTCGGCAAGTTCCAGGTCACGGAACTGGAGGGCAACAAGGTGCTCGAGAAAGTGCCCACCGACACGCTCTTCAAACGCATGCGCGTGTTCATGGGGCCGGCCGACTGGTCGAACTACACCGTCCAGGCCGACATCCGCATACCGGAAAAGCGCCGCCAGATGGGAGATGCCGGGATTATCGCGCAGCGCTACACCCTCTTCGCCTTCGGCAACAATCAGCGCCTCGAGATGAACTCGTGGCAGCCGGAGGTGGCTCGCGTCGCTTCGGCGCCGTTCGAATTTAAGCCCGACACGTGGTACCGGCTCAAGCTGCGGGTCGAAAACACTGCCGATGGCAAGACACGCATCCGCGGGAAGGCGTGGGCCGTCGCGGATGCCGAGCCGGACGCGTGGCAGATCGATCGCATCGACCCCATTCCCAACAAACAGGGGAGTCCGGGCATTTTCACCGATGCCCAGTTTGGCGTGTATTTCGATAACTTGAAAGTGACACCAAACCAATGAAGTACGTTTTACCCGTCTTTCTCATAGGCTCGATGTGGCTGGTGTTCGCGTCCGACCCCGGGACCGGCGATTGGCCCATGTGGGGCGGCACGCCCGACCGCAACATGTTTTCACCCATGACCGGGATCCCGGTCTCCTGGGACATCAAGACCAAAAAGAACGTGAAGTGGATGGCCGAACTGGGTTCTCAGAGCTATGGCAATCCCGTGGTGGCCGGCGGGCAAGTGTATGCCGGCACCAACAACGAACTGGTGCGCAATCCGAAGGAGCCCGGCGACCGCGGCGTGCTGATGTGCTTCCGCGAGTCGGACGGCAAGTTCCTGTGGCAGCACGCCAACGTAAAGCTGGCGGCCGGGCGTGCGCTGGACTGGCCGTTCCAGGGCGTGTGCTCTTCGCCGCTCGTGGAAGGCGAACGCCTCTATTACGTCACCAATCGCTGCGAACTGGCCTGCCTCGATACCAAAGGCGACGGCAACGGCGGCCCCAAGGTGATCTGGAAGTACGACATGATCGAAGAGGTCGGCTCGTCGCCGCACAACATGTCGAACTCCTCGCCCGTTTCGTACGGCGATCTCATCTTCGTGAGCACTTCGAACGGACAGGACGAGAGCCACGTGCACATTCCTTCGCCGCGCGCGCCCTCGATGATCGCGGTCAACAAGAACACCGGGAAGAAGGTCTGGGAAGTCAACAACGTCGGCGAGCGGATCCTGCACGGGCAGTGGTCGTCGCCCGCGGTCGGCAAGATCGGCGACGTGGTGCAGGTGGTGATCGGCGAGGGCGACGGCTGGGTGCGCGGATATGAAGCCATGACCGGCAAGAAGCTCTGGGAATTCGATATGAATCCCAAGGATGCGGTGTGGCCGAAGACACGAAACGAGGTGATCTCCACGCCGGTGCTTTATCAAGACAAGGTGTACATTGCCAACGGCCAAGACCCGGAACACGGCGAGGGCGTGGGTCATTTGTACGCGATCGATGCCACCAAGCGCGGCGACATCACGCAGACGGGTCGCATCTGGCATTACGACAAGATCCGCCGTTCGATCTCCACCGGCGCGATCTACAATGGCCTGCTGTTCTACTCGGACTTCAGCGGCTTCCTGCATTGCCTCGATCTCGCTACCGGCAAGCCGTATTGGACTCACGATATGCTGGCCGCGGTTTGGGGATCGCCCATGGTGATCAACGGGAAGGTCTACCTGGGCGACGAAGATGGCGACATTGTGGTGCTGGAGGCGTCCAAGGAGAAGAAGCTGATCGGCGAGATGAACATGGGCAGTTCCGTGTACGCCACTCCGGTGCCGGCGCACAACACGCTGTTCATCATGAGCCGGAATCAGCTCTGGGCGCTCGCCGAGAAGTAACGCGCCGGAGATTCCGATGCGATCGCTCCTCTTGCTGGCGGTGCCGGCGCTTCTTCTGGCGGCGGACGAGTGGCCGCAGTTCCGGGGCAATCCGCAACTGACCGGTATCGCCGCGGGCGGCGTCCCGGCCGACCTCAAGCTGCTTTGGACATACGAGGCTGGCGATTCCATCGAATCGTCTGCTGCGATCTCAGGCGGAACGGTCTACGTGGGTTCGCAGACGGCCGATCTCGCCGCCATCGATCTCGAAACCGGGAAGCTTCGCTGGAAGTACCACGCGCAGGAAGGGATCGCGGAATCGTCGCCGGCGGTCCATGATGGCGTGGTCTACATCGGCGATTCATCGGGACTGCTGCACGCGGTGCGTGCGACGGACGGGAAGGGGCTGTGGACGTTCAAGACGGAGGGCGAGATCAAGTCCTCTCCCGTGGTGGCGGGCGATCGGGTGCTGATCGGATCGTACGATGGCAATCTGTACTGCCTGTCGGCGCGCGACGGGAAACTGATCTGGAAGTACACCACTTCGAACTTCGTGCATGCCACGCCGGCGATCGACAACGGCATCATTTACCTGGGAGGCTGCGACGAGGTTTTTCACGGCATCCGGTTGTCCGACGGGATGGAGGTTATGAAGTTCCCGGCCGGCGGGTACACCGGGGCGTCGCCGGTTGTGCTGGGGAAGCGTGCGTATTACGGGACATTCAGCAACGACGTGGTGGCTGCCGACCTGACCACGAAGCGCGTGGTGTGGCGGTATACCAATCCGGCGCGTTCGTTTCCGTTTTATTCTTCGGCGGCGGTGTCGGGTGACCGCGTGGTGCTGGGCGGGCGCGACAAGTGGGTGTACTGCCTGAATGCCAAGACCGGCAAACCGTATTGGACATTCACGACGCGCGCGCGGGTGGATTCGTCACCGGCACTGGCGGGCGGCCGCGTCTACATCGGTTCCAATGACGGACATTTTTATGTGTTCGATCTGCTGACCGGTAAGAAGGTGTGGGACTTCGAGGCCGGGGCGCCGCTCTCGGCGTCGCCCGCGATTGCCGAGGGCAGAGTGGTGATCGGCGCACAGGACGGGCGGCTGTACTGTTTCGGACAAGCGAAGCCGTGACCGGGCGGCTGCCGAACCTTCTCATCTTCGGGGCTGCGGCGGCTGTCAGCAGCGTGTTCTTCATCAACTTTTGCGCGTCCGTGTTCCGGTGCGGATGCGTGTCGCTGTGGAATGGCGCGGATGCGCACTGCAACATTCACATGGCGGGCGCACGGCACTGCCCCTGGTGCGCATCAGGTACGGTAGCTTCCGTGATTCCGTGGGTGCTGATCGTGTCGATGCAGGCGGTTGTCAGTTTCCGGCCGCGGCCGATGAAGGTGGGCTTACGGCTGGGAATGGCCCTGGTGGCATTTCCGCTGGCAGGCGCGCTGGTGGCTCTCGGATTCGGGCTCGCAACGGGGTATTGGAAGTAGGCGAGCCCCTGGGACGCCGTTTGGGCTTTCCGTTCCCCGCGCAGAACACTGGCGATTCGCCGGTGATCGCGTCAGAATCTACCTATGCTCCCACGTTTTCTTTCATCGGCGCTCCTCGCCACACTCGCACTCGCTCAGACGCCTTCCGCCAGAATCGTGATCCAGGCGGGCACGGTCTTCGACGGCAAAGGCGGGGTCCTCAAGAACCAGCAAATCGTCATCCAGGGCTCGCGGATTCAATCCGTCGCTCCAGGCAAGGAGAAGGCGACCTACGATCTGCGTGCCTACACCGTGATGCCCGGTTGGATCGACACCCACGTGCACATCAACTGGTACATGGACGCCAACCACAAATCGGTGAGCGGGGGCGCCAAGCCGGAGGACGCCGCGCTGTACACTGCCGGGGACGCGTGGATGACGCTCCAAGGCGGCTTCACCACGGTGCAGAGTGTCGGGGCGGCGATTGATGGCGTGGTGCGGGACCGCATCAATCAGGGCGTCCTGCCGGGGCCGCGGATTCTGACTTCGCTTCGCCAGATCAACGCGAACAGCGCGAATGCCGGACTGGACGGCCTGCGCGCTCTCGTCCAGCGGACCAAAACGGAAGGCGCCGACGTCATCAAGCTCTTTGCCACTACGGGTCTGGGCGCGGGCGGGAACCAGAGCATGACGGACGAGCAGATTCAGGCGGTGTGCAGCGAAGCGAAGAGTGCGGGCCTGCGTTCTGTGGTCCATGCCATCGGCGATGCCGGCGCCAAGGCGTCGGTACTGGCCGGCTGTACCTCGATCGAGCACGGCACTTTTCTGGAGGACTCGACGCTCGATCTGATGGCGCAGCGCGGCACCTACTTCGATCCCAATTTTCTGGTGCTGCACAACTACCTGGACAACCGCGCCAGCTACACGTTCAACGAGCAGGCGCTGGCCACATTGGAAAAAGGGATCGCACCGACGATCGATGTTTTGCGCCGCGCCCGTGCCCACCACGTGAAGGTCACCTTCGGCACAGACGCGGTGGCCGGATCGCACGGCCGAAATGCCGAGGAGTTCATCTACCGGGTGAACGACGGCCACGACAAGCCGATGGACGCCCTCATCAGCGCCACGTCACTTTCCGCCGAAGCGCTCGGCCTCGGCAAGGAGATCGGCACGGTGGGTCCGGGTTTCGAGGCGGACCTTGTGGCCACCGACGGCAACCCGCTGGAAGACATCACGGCGGTGAGGCGGGTGGTCTTTGTCATGAAGGGCGGCAAGGTTTACCGCCGGCAATAATGGGTGCTGAACCGCTTTGGGGATTTCGGTGCCACTACCGCCGAAACCGCTTCCTGAGACGGCGTGAAGAAATCGTATCCGATCCAGACCGGCAGGCGAAACCGCCTGCCCCACCGATGCAGGCGCGGACTCTGACGATCGCGGCTCTGTTTCGGGTGCTGCGCGTTTTGATCGATGAGACGAGAGCTTCCCGGACCGGATACCTGATAAAATCAATAGAAAATGGCGAAGGTTAAGGAAGAGAAACGCCCTGTGCCACCGATTCGCGCGTGGGCGCCGGCTGTGGCACTGGGCTGGCTGATCCCGGGGGGCGGGCATCTGTTGCTGAAACGCACGGGGCGGGGCGTCCTGCTGATGGTCTCGGTCACCGCGATGTTTCTTTGCGGCCTGATGATGCGGGGGGCGATGTTTCAGCCCCAGAGCGGCGATCTGCTGACCACCCTGATCAATACCGGCGGATTCATCGGCGACATCTGCTCGGGCATCTTGTACCTGCTGGCAGTCTGGCTGGGTTACAACACTCCGGATATGGCCGGGCACGTGCACGACTACGGTACCAAGTTCCTGGTGACGGCCGGACTGCTGAACGTGCTGGCCATGGTAGACGCATTTGAAATCGCCGCGGGGAGGAAAGACTGATGCCCAAGATGAATTTGTCGCATTTCGAGGCGGCCTTCCTGTTCGCGCTGTTCACGTCCGTGGTGTTGGGAGTAGTCACGAAAAACAACGACCGCGAGCGTCTGGAGTACGGCGCATACACCTTTGTGTGCTTCCTGCTGGCCTTGTTCGGCATTGGATGGGTCATGTACCTCGGGCACGGATAGCCCATCCGGTGCGAAGTTGTTAACTGTCTGCCGTAAAATCCGCCAGTCCATTCTTTAGGCCATTAAAGCGCCGCATAAAAAACACGAAAGACCCTTACTTAAGACCAGTTGTGTTCCGAATTTTTTGTGATATGTTTGACCCTGTTTCAGCGCACTCGGGGGGAGTCGCTACCAGCTTATCCAGGAGGGGCAAGATGCGGCCAGTTTCCGCTTTACTCTGTGGTATTGTCCTTGGATTTTCCGCATTTGCGCAAAACGATCGCGGAATCATAACGGGAGAGGTTTGGGATTCGGCAAACGCCGTGGTTCCCAATGCGGTCATCGTGGCCCAGAACGTCGAAAACGGCACGGAGGCCAAGACGGTGAGCAGCGCTACCGGGAACTACACGATTCCGTCGCTGCCGGCGGGGCACTACCGGCTGATCGTGGAGGTAACGGGCTTCAAGAGATTCGTGCAGGAGAACATCGAGGTGGCGGTCGCGCAGACCAACCGCGTCGATGTGCACCTGCAGGTGGGCGCCACCACGGATACGGTTACGGTCAACGCAGAGGCCCCGGTTCTCAAGACGGAATCCGGCGAGCAGAGCACGATCGTGGCGACCGACCGGATCAACCAGTTGCCGCTGAATTTCGGCGGCGGTGGCGGAAGCAACGGCACCATCCGCAATCCCTTCATGTTCAATATCCTTTCGCCAGGCGTAGCGTCCTCGGGCAACGATACGGCGCAGATCAACGGCTTGCCCAGCGGCTCCTTCCGCGTTCAGGTGGAAGGCCAGGACACCACCAGCCAGAATGACCCCAACTGGACTTCGACGGTATCGCACGCCTCGGTGGATATGATCCAGGAATTCTCGCTGCAGACGAGCAACTTCGCCGCGGAGTTCAGCCAGGTGGCCGGAGGGTTCTATAACTTCACGACCAAGTCGGGGACCAACGATTTTCACGGCACGGCCTACGAATACCTGACCAACGAGGCGCTTGACGCTTACCGCCCGTTCACCTACACCAACCCGCGCAGCCGGAAAAACGATTTCGGCGGGACGATCGGCGGGCCGGTGCGGATTCCAAAGCTGTATAACGGCAAGAACAAGACGTTCTTCTTCTTCAGCGAAGAGATCTATCGCAACAAGTCGTATGCCAACGGATCGACGTTCCTCTCGCTGCCGACCGCGGCCATGCGGGCGGGCGATTTCAGCGCCAAGACGATCTTGGTTGGCAACCAGATCGGCACCGATCCCTCCGGCGCGCCGATCCTGAACGGCGGGATTTACGATCCTGCCTCAGCTCGCCCGTTGGCCAACGGGCAGATTGTCACCACCATGTTCCCCGGCAACATCATTCCCCAGAGCCGCTTCGACCCGGTGGCGGCGAAAATCCAGGCGCTCATCCCCGCGCCGACGAACGGCAACCCGACCAACAACTTCGCGCAGCAATACGTGAGCCCGTTCAACCAGCAAATTCCCGCCATCAAGATCGACGAGATTCTGCCCGACAGTTCGCGGCTGTCGTTCTATTTCAACAAGCAGTACACCAATCAGCTCACCTCGCCGGACGGGCTGCCGTATCCGCTCTCGGCGGTCCGCGTGCAGGCGATTTACGGGACGGTTCCGCGGTTGAACTACGACAAGTCGGTTACCCCCACGTTGCTGCTGCACGCGGGGGTCGGTTATCAGCGTTTTCATAATCCCGACAGCTCGCCGCCGCAATCGCTGCAGTACGATGCTGCCGGGCAACTGGGCTTCGTGGGAAGCGCGACCAACCCCTCCGGTTTCCCGCGCATCAACGGCCTGAGCTTTTCCCTCGGGCCGAGCAATGCCAACAGCTACTTTGACGGCACCTTCACGTCGGTGCTGTCGGCCACGTGGGTCCATGGCAACCACACTTATAAGCTCGGCGGCGAGTTCCGCCTGAATAGCTGGACGGACCGCAATTCGCGAGGGTCGCAGGGCATCCTCGCCTTCAGCCAGAATCAGACCGGACTTCCCTACGCGCAGACCACCACCTTCAACCTGAATGGGGTGTCGGGGTCGATCGGGAACGCCTACGCCAGTTTCCTGCTTGGCCAGGCGGACAGCGCGTCGGTAAATGCCGTGCAGGATCCGCAGCTTCGCAAGCAGGCGTGGGGTCTGTATCTGCAGGACACCTGGAAGATCACGCCCAAGCTGACGCTGGATTACGGCCTGCGTTGGGACCTGGAGACCGAAGGTCACGAGATCCATTACCGGTGGAGTATGTTCGGGCCCACGATACCCAATCCCACCGTCAACAATGTCCCCGGCGCATACGTGTACCAAGGGTACGGGCCGGGCCGCTGCAATTGCACGTTCACCTATCCGTATCCGTACGCGATTGGCCCCCGGCTGGGTGTGGCCTACCAGCTCGATTCGAAAACGGTTCTGCGCGGAGGCTTCGGGGTCAGCTACGGAGCGCCCGCGACGTACGCCTACATAACCAATGCCGCCATCGTGGGCGTGGGTTTCAATCAGTTGAACTTCACCAACACGGCTACCGGCTTCGGAACCCCGGCGGTGACCCTGCAAGGCGGCCTGCAGTACAATCACGCCGCGCTGTATGACGCGTCGTTGAATCCGGGACTCCAGCCCACGAGCCCGAATTCGCTGGCGACATTCAACTTCTACATCGACCCCAACGGCGCGCGCCCCGCGCGCATTCCGCAGTGGAGCATCGGGCTGCAGCGCGAGGTGCTCCGCGGCCTGGTGGTGGAGGGCAATTATGTGGGCAACCGCGGCGCGTGGGAGCAAGGCGGCACGAATCTCGATGGCGGGCTGAACATCCCCAACCCCGGTGTGTTCGCGAAGTACGGGATTGACCCGACGACTGCCGCGGGGCAAGCGACTCTCACCGCGCAAATCGGGAGCGCTGCAGGCAAAGCCTCCGGCGTCCCGCTGCCTTATCCCACTTTCCCGCTGACCGCAACGGTCCTCCAGGCGCTGCGGCCGTTCCCGCAGGTGGCCGGCCCCTCCTCGGCGAACGGCGGCGTCACCGTCGATTGGGCGCCTTTGGCCGACAATTGGTACAACTCGCTGCAGGTGAAGGTTACCAAGCGCTACGAGAAGGGACTCTCGATCATCTCGGCGTTTACGTGGTCGAAAGCCGAGTCCAACCCAGGCAACAACAACGCAATCAACAACGTCTTCAACCGCTCGATTCAAAAGAGCATTACCAGCTTCAACCAGCCCACCATCTTTTCGATCGGCTACAGTTACGAGCTGCAGAAGTACACCAGCAACCGATTCCTGAATGCGGTGATCAAGGGCTGGACGGTAGGCGGGCTGCTGGTGTACTCGAGCGGTCTTCCGATCGCGAGCCCGACCTCGTCCAACAACATGGCCGGCTGGTACGGGCAGAATACGCTCGAAAACCGCGTGCCGGGGCAACCGCTATACCTGGAGAATCCAAGCTGCCACTGCATCGACCCGACGCAGCAATTCATCCTCAACCCCGCGGCGTGGGCCAACCCGGCGCCCGGCCAGTGGGGGACCGCCGCGCCGTATTACAGCGACTTCCGGTATTCGCGGCGTCCGCAGGAGTCGATGAACCTGGGGCGCACGTTCCGCATCAAGGAAAGGAAGTCGCTCGAGATTCGCGCGGAGTTCTTCAACGTCTTCAACCGCATCTATCTCAACAATCCGACGGTGACGGGGCCGCAAGGGGCGCAGACCTGCACCAACGGTCCGGCAAACCCGACCACCCATACCTGCAATCCCGGCGGCACAACCGTCTCGGGGTTCGGGTATATCAACTTCTCATCCGTGCAGACGCAGCCGCGCAACGGACAGCTGGTAGCCCGGTTCACGTTCTGACGGCTACTGGCTCACAGCGGCACAAAGACAAGCTCGGTGGTGATGGCAATCGTGCCTCGCAGACTGCGATACACGGGGCATCTGTCCGCGAAGATGCCATGCACCCGAACCGCGGTCTCGCGGTTCCTTTCCTCGGCCTGGAGCCGCAGCCTGGCGTGAATGCGCCGGATCACCAGCACTCCCTCCTCCAATTCAATCTCGCCCACCGCCTCGCCCACCAGCCGTCCCGCGGATGCATCGATTTGACGCGCCTCCAGCGCGCCTCCAAAGGTGCCGGTCAGTCAACCCGCAGCCGCGGCCACAATGTAGTCGAGCGTGGTGGCGCGCGGCTCGACCACGTTCGCGGCAACCTTATAGTGTGCCGCGATCGCGCCGTGGACGCCGAAAATCACCGGCTCGGATTCGGCAGGCAGATAGGCCTTGCGCACCGGCCCCTTCACCCGCTCGATGCGCACTTCGGAACGGTAAACTACTTCAGACATAACGCCTCCGGTTTCAGTCTGGCTTGCGTTGCAACTCGGCCGGCGCGCGCTGGCGGTCCAAGCCTTCATACTGGAAATGCCATTCGAGCGGAACCTGTTCCGGCACATAGCACTTGCGGTCATCACAAGCCTGGTAGCGGAAGGTCCCCTTCACCATCAGTTGGCCGTCTGGAGCGGCCAATGGTTTGAGAGCGCCTTCCTGTGCGAACGTGATTTCACGCCGAAGGCGGATATGGCCCCGATAAACCGGAACGGTCTCTCCGATCGCGTCGAGGTGCAGCATCTCCGAGGCCGGGTATGAGAAGGCGTGTTTCTTCGCCGCGGGCCCGCCGTCCTCCAATTGCCAGTCGATCGGGATATATCCCTGCACGCCGGGAGCATAGACGTGCATGCCGGGATTCAGTTCCACATCCAGGCTGAGAGCGATGCGGAGGCCGGGACGCGCCAGGGAGTTGCTCGCGGCGGTCGTGACCTGAAGATGACGCGTTTCCGCCACCCCGCGAACCGCCTCGACAGGTGTTCCAAACTGCCTCGCCAGAATATCCGCCGTAGCCACGCGGTCCTTATAGTCGTCCTCGAAGTACTTCGCCTCCACCTTACCCTGCGCATCCAAAATGTACACACCCGGATACGGAATGCCATAGCTGAAGGTGCCTGGCTTGACGGTGTCGTTCAGAATGTCGAACGCGCGGATAATCTTCGACTCCGGGTCGGAAAGAAGCGGGTATTCGATGTGCTGCCGGTCGGCGAAGTTCTTCAGCGCGCCAACGGAGTCGTAGCTGATGGCCGCGACACCCAAGCCCTGTTTCCGAATCGAAGCCAGATTCTGTTCCAGCTCGACCAGCTGGACCTTGCAGAACGGTCACCAGTCCGCCGACCGGAAGAAGACCAACATCGCGCCTTTCGGCCCCATGAGGGATGACAGGTTCTGCTCCCGGCCTTCCTGGTCCTTCGCAGAAAAGTCGGGGACCTGCCGGCCGACCTCCGGCCCCGTTTTGATTCTCTGCCCGTACAGAAACGCCAGGAACAGCGCCCCGAGCAACAGCCGTTTCGATTTCGTCATTCGTCTCTCGAACTCCTTCGCCCAAACTGCGAACGCACAGGCGCCAGGCATCAACCAATTCCGATCACCAGCCCTACGGCTGAGCCGAAAAGCGCAGGTATGTTACCAGGATATGCCAAGCGTCCAGGTATAGGACAGTGGATCGGGAGCGCGCTGGTCCTCGCCAGGGCGGCCAGGAGCCCACGGCATCGCGCTGCCCCAGAAATCCAGTCTCTTCTGAAACGGAAACAAGACCGACAGTCGCGATCGCCAGGCTTACCAGATGCAGCCTCGAAAACCCTTCGTCGGCAACGACACTGTGCCCGCGCCACATCGGCGGCGCAAACAGACGGAGCCCCGCACACTCTATCTCTTCTTGACCTCCAACTGTACCGGGCGGGCCACCGAACTCACCTCGGGGTCGTAATATTCGTAGGTTCGCGAGGCGAAGGTTTTCGCGCGAATCGGATACTTGGCCCGCAGGCGAAATTGCATCGTCACCGTGCCGCCGGATCCGATCGAATCGAAGTAGAGGATGGCCTGAGTAGCGGTCAGGGTGAATTTTTCGAGGCGTCCGCTCTGCTGGCCGATGGTCTTTTGCCGGTAGTTTTCGAGGTCTTCGCTCAGCAGGTCGAAGCCCGGAGGAATCCCCAGGTCTACCATTACCATGTTCGCGGACTTCGGCAGGTTGTTCTTCACCGTCACCGTGGCCGTCGCGATGTCGTCCTGCGCGAGGGCAGTACGATCGTAGGCCACCGCAATCGAGAGGGGTTCGTTGGCCGGCTTCGCATCCCACGGCACGAAGTAGCGGCCCACCACCTGGTAGGCGAGGGTGCCCTTACCGTCGAACCGGATGTCCACCTGGTTGGCGGCCGCCGAGCCCGGATTCAAGACGAATTGGTGGAACAGATCGTTGTTCTCGGGAGTCAACTCGAGGCGCTGGGCGGGCTGCCCGTTGAGCGTAATCTCCAGGGTGCCGCGGACGTCGGCCGATCCCTTTTCGGTGGCAAGCAGCAGGGCCCGCAGCGCCATGATGGTGGCTTGCGTGGTGCCCCATGTGCCGGAGGCGTCCTTCTTCGAGGCGATATAATTGAGCGCCTTGCGCGCGATTGCGGCGGCCTCGCCCGATTTGAGCAAGGCCTGTACAGCCAGGCCGGTAGTCTCAACGTTGGCGCTGGCTCCGCCGCCGTATACGCCGGTCTCTTGCGACGTCCACCACACCTGGTCGCCTTGGTCGGTGCGCGCATCGAGCAGCGCCTCGACCGCGCGGCGGGTGAAGTCGCGATCTTTTCCGTCGGTGGCGAAGTTCGCCACCACCGCGAGCGTGTAGGCATCGGTCTTGGCGCCCATCTGCTTTTCGACAAACTGCCGGGCCTTCTCCACGGCCGCTCCCTGGTATCCGGTGTTCGCGAGCGACCATCCCAGGTATGCCGTGATTCGCAGGAGGTCGGAATTGTAGCGGTTGGTTGCGCCTTCGTTGATGAAGTTCTTGTCCGGCTGCCAGCTTCCATCCGCCTGCTGCTGGCGGGCAATCCACTGCTGCGTGCGCGCGATCACGTTGGGATCCAAGTCGTAGACTTTCGACATATCCGAGAATTCCATCAGGCCGTATGCGGTCAGGATTTTGTTCGCGGGCGCCTGACCGAACCAGGAGAAGCCGCCGCCCGCAACTTCGAAGGTCACCAGGCGCTGATAGCCGATGGCGATGTACCCCTCGGCCTTGGCATGCACCTCGGGAGTCAGTTTCTTGGTGCGCTTCATGTAGTCGAGGGCCAGCACGTTGGGATAGGTGCTGGAGGAAGTCTGTTCGAAGCAGCCTCCGGGCATGCGCAGGATGCTGTCCATGCCTTCGATCACCTGGCTTAGCGGCCCGGGATAGAGGCGCACGAAAATCTTGCCGGCATCCGGGATCGCGCCAGGCGGAAAATGCAACGCCGCGCCGGCGTCTGCTCCGGAGGCCCCCTGTGGGCCTGCAGAAGGCTCGAGGCGCCCGTTGAACACGATGCTCTGCTCGCGCCCGTTGGGAACCACTTCGATTTCGCGCACCACGATGTCGGCCCGCTTCGCGGCGCCCGCCATGCGCGCTGAAAGCGTGAGCCGGAACTTGCCGATGCGCATCGCTTCGAGGGTGAATTGCGAGCCGCCCACGCGCCCGGCGTCCACCGAAAGCGACTTGTTGGGAACATCCTCCACCAGCCGAAACCAGTTGTCGGGCTGCAATTGCAGGCTGATGTCGCCGCGCGCGCCGGAGTAGTTGTAGGCTGCCACGGGAATCGAGACGCGATCCCCTTGGGTGAGGGTGACGGGCATGTCGAGGTCCACGAAGAAGTCCTGAAAGACTTTCAGGCTGGAGGTGCCGCTGCCGAGTGCACCGTGGGCTGTGGAGGCCATCATCGCCATGCGCCAGGTGGTGATGGAGTCGGCCAGAGGAATCGCGATGCTGGCCTCTCCGTTGTGGTCGGTGATGATTTCGGGATTGATGTACAGCGCCTCGGGGAAATACGAGCGCACGCGCGGAGCGGAGGAAGTGGCGGCGTCTTTCCTGGCGAAGACGGCGTTGCTGTTGGCAACTCGATCGCCGAGGAACTCGATGGCATCCTTGGCAAGGCCCCCCGGCACTCCTCCGACGACTCCGCCAATGACGCCGCCCGCGATTGCTCCCTGCAGGCCCTGCTGTCCCTGTTGCAAGGCCACGCCATCCACAAGCAGGCCGGCATCGAACTGGCGAGCGCCGCCGCCTCCGATGCCGCCTCCCGGGCCTGCACCGATTCCGCCGCCAAACCCAAACCTGGCATTTTCGGCGACTGCAACGCTTCCGCCGGCGGCCTCTACGATGACATTCAAGTCATCCCAAGTATTGAAGCGCTTGTCCGGACCCGCGCTGCGCACGATATAGTAGGCTCGATTGGCATCCCAGTTTATGCTCTGGAACACCGGCGCAGTACCCCAGGCATCCCGGAACTCCGGCTTGCCGGCGTCGATCATCTTCGCCGCCAAACCGGGGAGTTCATGTTTGCCCAACTTGCCGGCGGCAGCGCGGTTGAGCACTTCCGCCATCTGGCGCACCTGC